>JBLNCT010000053.1:0-14206 GCA_050260915.1 Parcubacteria group bacterium | reverse complement strand
CCTTGGCCTGGCCCTTCTTGGCCAGCGTCAGCGTGATCGCCGCCGTCAGCGTCGTCTTGCCGTGGTCGACGTGACCGATCGTGCCGATGTTGCAGTGCGGCTTGTTACGTTCGAATTTTTCCTTGGCCATCGTCTTTCCCGATTTCTGCGCCGGCGGATGAATTACTCGGAAGAGCCTGGAGCGGGTAGCGGGAATCGAACCCGCATCCTCAGCTTGGAAGGCTGCTGCACTACCATTGTGCTATACCCGCGCCTAGCGGGCGGGCCGCCCGTGTCTCCCCACTTTCTGGCCCCTCATCCTTCAAGGTTCGCTCCGCCGCGCGTGGTGGGGGAAGTAGGACTCGAACCTACGAAGGCTGACGCCAGCGGATTTACAGTCCGCCCCCTTTGCCACTCGGGACATTCCCCCGCGCGCGACAAGGCTTTCCTTGGCGGCTCGGCCCTCCATAGGTAGGGAGAGCTGAGGGGCCCCAAAAGGAGCGCGTCTTATAGTGTCGGCAAACCGCGAACGCAACGACCGCAAACGGGGCTGGGATCCGTCTCGCGCAGGCGGTGGAAAACCTCATCGCGGACGGCCTTTCCGCGCCCCTGACGCCGACGCGAAGGACTGGGTGTGGGGGGTGCATGCGGTGGAGGCGGCCCTCGCCAATCCGGACCGCGGCGAGGCCAAGCGCCTGCTCGTCACGCCGGATCGCGCCCGGAAGTATGAGGGCCGTCCGGGGCTGGAGATTTTCGACGCGCCGGACATCGCCCGTCAGCTGCCGGCCGGGGCGGTCCATCAGGGAATCGCCCTGAAGATCGACCCGCCCCCTGCCCTGTCCGTCGACGAGATCGGCGAGCAGGCGGAAGGCGTGCTGGTCATGCTGGACCAGATCACCGACCCGCAGAACGTCGGCGCCATCTTCCGCTCGGCGGCGGCGTTCGGCGCGAAGGGCGTGATCCTTCAGGACCGCCACGCCCCTGCCCTTTCCGGCGCACTGGCGAAGGCGGCGGCGGGGGCCATCGACAAGGTCCCGCATGCGGTGGCCGTGAACCTGTCGCGGGCGCTGGAGCGGCTGGCCGATCTCGGCTGGCGGGCGGTGGGGCTGGACGGCTCGGCGGAGATCACGCTGGAAGAGGCGCTCGACGGACGGCCGACGGTGCTGGTGCTGGGTTCGGAAGGCGAAGGCATCCGCAGGCTGGTGGCCGAGCACTGCGATACGCTGGCGAAAATCCCCATGCCGGGCGGGTTCGAGAGCCTCAATGTGTCGAACGCCGCGGCCATCGCTCTCTATGAAGCGAGCCGCACGCGGCCTTGAACGAACATCTTTGCTGACGCATTGAGGCCCGATGCAGAGCCTTCTCGTCGCCGGCGGTCCGTTCTTTGCCTTCCTGCAGGTCGTCATGATCGACCTGACGCTGGCCGGAGATAACGCCGTCGCTGTCGGCATGGCCGCCGCCGGCCTGCCGCCGAAGGATCGCAGGCGCGCGATCGTGCTGGGCCTGGCGGCGGCGGTGGTGCTGCTGATCTGCTTTGCGCTGATCGCGGTGCAGCTCCTCTCCATCATCGGCCTGCTGCTTGCGGGCGGCATCCTGCTGCTGTGGGTGTGCTGGCGGATGTTCCGCGACATTCGCGAGCAGAGCCAGGAGGCTCACGGCGAGGTCGCGCTGGAGGATGCGACCGGCGTCGCCGTGACCGAAGGCGATCCGGAAGGCGCAGCCGCCGTGCCGACCAAGCGCAAGACGCTCGTGCAGGCGCTGGTGCAGATCCTGCTCGCGGACGTGTCGATGTCGCTCGACAACGTGCTGGCGGTGGCGGGTGCGGCGCGGGAGCACCCGGGCGTGCTGGTCTTCGGCCTGCTGCTCTCGATCACCCTGATGGGCCTGGCCGCCAGCTGGATCGCCAAGCTGCTGCACCGTTGGCGCTGGCTGGGCTACGTCGGGCTGGTGATCGTGCTCTACGTGGCGCTGCACATGATCTGGGAGGGCCACCGCGAGGTGGTCGTGCGGATGCACAAGACCGCCGACTACAACGCGGTGATGACCTTCGCGCCCATCGGGCCGGAGGAGCAGGCTGAGGACTTGCGTTAAGTCTCAGCCCCGCCGAAGCGCTCGGTCCATTCGGCGATCTGGGCGTCCTCGATCTTGCGGAACAGCACCTCCGGCGCCGTCACCGGGCGGCCCGCTTCGATGCGGGAGAGTTCGGCGGCCGCGTCGGTGGTCGGCCACGTGGGCGGGAAGGGCTCGCCGAGGGCCTCGGTGATCTTCTCCGCGGCGAACGGGATGAAGGGGGCGGAGACGCGGGCGTAGAGGCCGGCGAGGTTCAGGGCCGTGCGGACGATCACCGCGGCGCGGGCCTGATCGGTCTTGATCGCCGTCCAGGGTGCGGCCTCCTGGAGGTACTCGTTGCCGAGCACCCAGAGCGCGCGGAGCGCCTGCGCCGACTTGCGGACCTCGATGGCTTCCATCTCGTCGGTCAGCTCGGTCAGCTTGGCGGAGACGTCGGCGAACAGCTTCTCCTCCAGCGGGCCAGGCTCCCCGCCCTCGGGCACACGGCCCTCGAACCGGCTCTCGCAGAACTTGACGATGCGGTTGACGAAGTTGCCGAGCACGTCGGCCAGGTCGCGGTTCACGGCGCTGGCGAACTGCTCCCAGGTGAAGGCGGTGTCCGACCCCTCCGGCGCATTAGCCGTCAGGTACCAGCGCCACAGGTCCGCCGGCAGCAGCTCGATGGCCGCATCCATGAAGACGCCGCGCTTCTGCGAGGTCGAGAACTTGCCGCCGTACCAGTTGAGCCAGTTGAAGGCCTTCAGCATGTCGACCATCTTCCACGGCTCGCCGGAGCCGAGGATGGTCGCGGGGAAGCTGACAGTGTGGAAGGCGACGTTGTCCTTGCCCATGAACTCGACGTAGCGCACGTCATCCGCGCCCTTGTCGGTCCGCCACCAGCGCTCCCAGTCGCCGCCGTTCGAGTCCGCCCATTCGGCGGTGGCGGCGATGTATTCGATCGGCGCGTCGAACCAGACGTAGAAGACCTTGTCCTCGAAACCGGACCGCGGCACGCCGTCCTTCATCACCGGCACGCCCCAGGCGAGGTCGCGGGTGATGCCGCGGTCGATCAGGCCCTCGTCGAGGTGCTTGTAGGCAATGGACTTCGCCAGCAGCGGCCAGTTCTCGCGGCTGTCGACCCACTCGCGGATGCGGCCCTCGAGCTTCGTCTGCAGAAGATAAAGGTGCCGCGTCTGGCGCACCTCGATGTTCCGCGAGCCGGAGATCACCGAGTACGGGTCCTTCAAGTCCACCGGATCGAGCAGCGAGCCGCAGTTGTCGCACTGGTCCCCACGCGCCTTCTCGTAGCCGCAGCGGGGGCAGGTCCCCTCCACGTAGCGATCCGGCAGGAAGCGGCGGTCGTCGACGGAGTAGACCATCTCGTCGGTCCGCTCCTCGATGTAGCCGTTCTGCTCCAGAACCTCTGCGAAGTGCTGGGTCAGGCGGTGGTTCTGCGGGGAGGACGAGCGGCCGAACCAGTCCCACGACAGCCCGAACGCGCGGCCCACGTCGTGCTGCAGCTGATGCTGCTCGGCGCAATAGGTCGCAACGTCCTGCCCGGCCTCAGCGGCGGCCAGTTCGGCCGGCGTGCCGTGCTCATCGGTCGCGCAGATATAAAGCGTCTCGTGCCCCCTCGCCCGCTGGAAGCGGGCATAGACATCCGCCGGCAGCATCGACCCGGCAAGGTTGCCGAGGTGCTTGATCCCGTTGATGTACGGCAGGGCGGAGGTGATGAGGATGCGGGCCATGGCGCGGGGATATAGACGCGGCCCGGAGCGAGCGAAAGCCATGGTAGCGCCGCGCCACACGCTGGGGCATAAACCCGCCCGCGCCGGCTTAGCTCAGTTGGTAGAGCAGCGGTTTTGTAAACCGAAGGTCGGGGGTTCGAGTCCCTCAGCCGGCACCACACGGCAGGAGCCATGAGCGCAAACCGGCGTCCGGAGATCTTCATCGACGCCGACGCCTGTCCGGTGAAGGACGAGGTGTACAAGGTCGCCGCGCGGTATGGCCTCAAGACCTTCGTGGTCTCCAACGCCTTCATGCAGGTCCCCGTCTCGGCGATGATCGAGCGGGTGATCGTCGACGCCGGCCCCGACATCGCCGACGACTGGATCGCGGACCGGGCGGAAGCTGGCGACGTGGTGGTCACCAACGATATCCCGCTGGCCGACCGGGCGCTGAAGAAGGGCGCGGCGGCGCTGGCGCCGAACGGGCGGCGCTTCACGCCCGACAGCATCGGCTCGGCGCTGGCGGCGCGGGCCATCGGCGAGCACCTGCGCTCCATGGGCGAAGTCACCGGCGGCCCGAAGGCCTTCGACCGCAACGCCCGCTCGAAGTTCCTGCAAGCGCTGGACGAGATCGTCTCCAAGGCCGTGCGGGGGCGGCGATGATCTTCGTCACCGACGCCATCAGCCTCGACGAGGGCGAGATCGACATCAAGGCTGCCCGCGCGAGCGGTCCGGGCGGCCAGCACGTGAACAAGACCTCCACGGCCATCGAGCTCCGCTTCGACGTGGCGCACTCCCCTTCCCTCGCGGAGGACGTGAAGGCGCGGCTGGCGAAGATCGCCGGCAGCCGGATGACGCAGGAGGGCGAGCTGCTGATCTTCGCCCAGACGCACCGCTCGCAGGAGATGAACCGGCAGGACGCCATCGGCCGCCTCGTCGCGCTCATCCAGAAGGCGGCCGAGGCGCCCAAGCCTCGCAAACGCACACGCCCCACCAAGGCCTCGAGGGAACGCCGCCTCGCCGCCAAGACCCGGCGCTCCAGCGTCAAGGCGATGCGCGGCCGGCCGGAACCGGACTGAGCACGAAGCGATTGCATCGCAAGCCGAGCGGAGTAGCTTCCGCGCCGCCGAACCTCGTTACCGGAGACCTTGCCATGCGCCTCGTGACCTCGACCGCCCTCCTCCTCGCCTGCGCCGTCAGTTTAGGGGCGTGCAGCAAGAGCGGGGATACGCAGACGAGCACATCGGCCGCCAACGTCGAAGCCTCCGCGCAGGCCGCGCCTGCGCCCAGCGCGGCCGACCAGCAGAAGCTGCTGGCCTCCCTGCCGGCGCCCTACAACGCCGCCGACCTGACCAACGGCGAGAGCAAGTTCGCCATCTGTCGCTCGTGCCACACGATCACGGCCGACGGTCCGAACATGACGGGCCCGAACCTGCATGGCCTGTTCGGACGCAAGGCCGGTACGCATCCGGACTTCAACTACTCCGAGGGCCTCAAGAACTCGGGGATAACCTGGGACGCGGCCACCCTCGACAAGTGGATCGCGGGGCCTCGCGATGTCGTGCCGGACACCAAGATGTCCTTCGCGGGACTTCAGGACCCGAAGGATCGGGCGGACCTCATCGGATACCTGAAGGTCAACGCGGGCGACGCGAGCTAGACCACCAGGTCCGCGCAGGCGTCCAGGATGGCGTCGGGGTCGAGGCGGTGCTTGGCGTAAAGGTCGGGAATATCGCCTGACTGGCCGAATTGCTCGACGCCGAGCGCGCGGACGCGGTGGCCGCGTACGGAGCCTAGCCAACTCAAGGTGTTGGGCGCGCCGTCCAGCACCGTGACCAGGCCCGCGTCGGGGGCGAGAGGGGCCAGGATGTCCTCGATTGTCTCCACTTCACCTGTCTCGCTTTTCGTCCATCGGGCGCGGCCGCGCGCCGTCCAGTCGGCGTGCAGGCGGTCGGGCGATGTGATGGCGAGCAGGCCCGCACCCGGCTCGTCCTCGATCAGCGCTTCCCAGGCCGCCATCGCCTCCGGAGCGACCGCGCCGCAGTAGGCTATGGCCAGACGCGCGCCCGGGGATGGATTTTTCAGCCAGTAGGCGCCGCGCACCGCGCCGCCCTGCCAGTCGGTGTTGTCGCGGACTGGCTGTGCGAGCACGCGGGTGGAGAGGCGCAGATAGGTCGAACCGCCGTCGGGCTGCTGCATCCGCTCGAAAGCGCGGGCCATCAGCACGGCGGTTTCGTCGGCGAAGGCGGGTTCGTAGGACTCGAGGCCGGGCTGGGCCATGCCGATCAGGGGCGTCGCGATCGACTGGTGCGCGCCGCCTTCGGGCGCCAGCGTGATCCCCGACGGCGTGGCGACCAGCAGAAAGCGGGCGTCCTGGTAGCAGGCGTAGTTCAGGGCATCGAGCCCGCGCGCGATGAAGGGGTCGTAGAGGGTGCCGACCGGAAACAACCGCTCGCCGAACAGCGGCGCCGACAGCCCCAGCGCCGCCAGCAGGATGAAGAGGTTGTTCTCGGCGATGCCGAGTTCGATGTGCTGGCCGGTCTCGCCCATGGTCCAGACCTGGGCCGAGGGGATGCGGCGGGCCTTGAAGACGTCCTCGTGGGCGCGACGCTGGAAGACCTGGCGGCGGTTCACGAAGGCGCCGAGGTTGGTCGAGACCGTCACGTCCGGCGAGGTCGTCACCACCCGGCCGGCAAACTCGTCGGTGGTCTTGGCGATCTCGAACATCACCTTGCCGAAGGCGGTCTGTGTGGCTTGTTCGGCGTCGCCCTCGACGGCTTTCAGCAGTTGTTCGGCGGAGGGCGTCGGGATCGCGGGCGCCTGCTTGAGGCCGCTGTCCCGCGCGGCGAACGGGGCGGTGTCGATCAGCCGCCGGAGCGCGGTCTGGTCGGGCTTCGAGAGGCCGGAGAAGGCGTCCCACTCCTCGCCTTCCTTCACGCCCAGCCGCGTGCGCAGCTCGGCGATCTGGCCGGGGTTCATCAGGCCGGCATGGTTGTCCTTGTGGCCCTGGAACGGCAGGCGCCAGCCCTTGACCGTGTAGGCGATGAAGAGCCGAGGCGCGTCGTCCTGCGCGGCGTGGTCGAAGGCTTCCAGCACCGTCTCGAGACAGTGACCGCCGAGTTCGGTCATCAGCAGCGCGAGGTCGTCGTCGCTGTACGACGCGATCAGGTCGAGGGCCGGCTTGTCCTCGGCGAGGTCGGCGTTCAGCCGCTCGCGCCAGGCCTTGCCGCCCTGGTAGGTCAGCGCGGCGTAGAGGTCGTTGGGGGCGCTGTCGATCCAGTCGCGGATCGCATCGCCGCCGGGTTTCGCGAACGCGTCGCGCTGGCGGCGCGACCACTTCAGCGTCTCGACCTGCCAGCCGGCTGCCTCGAAGATCTCGCCGTAGCGGGTGAACATGCGGTCGGAGGTCGTCGCATCCAGGCTCTGGCGGTTGTAGTCGACGATCCACCAGGTGTTGCGCAGGTCGTGTTTGCAGGCCTCGATCAGGGCCTCGTAGATGTTGCCTTCGTCGAGTTCGGCGTCGCCGAGCAGCGAGATCATCCGCCCCATTTCGGTCGGCTTCACCGCCCCGCGCGCCGCCAGATAGTCCTGCGTCAGCGAGGCAAAGGCGGTCATGGCGACGCCCAGCCCGACCGAGCCGGTCGAGAAGTCGACGTCGTCCTTGTCCTTGGTCCGCGACGGATAGGACTGCGCGCCGCCCAACGCCCGAAACCTCTGCAGCTGGTCGAGCGGCTCGCGGCCGAACAGGTGCTGGATCGCGTGGAAGACGGGACTGGCGTGCGGCTTCACCGCCACCCGGTCCTGCGGGCGCAGCGCCCTGAAATAGAGCGCCGTCATCAGCGTCGTCATCGAGGCGCAGGAGGCCTGGTGGCCGCCCACCTTCAGCCCGTCGCGGCTTTCGCGGATGTGGTTGGCGTGATGGATCGTCCAGCAGGCGAGCCAGAGAATCCGTTCCTCAAGAAGGCGCAGAAGCGCGATATCCTTGCCCTGAACCGAAAAACCGGAGTCGTCCATCACACAGCCACGCTAGAAAACAGGTGAAGCCTGCCTCCAGCTCTTCTAGGCCGCGATCAGAAGGTGCGCCAGAGGGCGAGCACCGGGCCGTCGGCGACGGGCATCTCGACGCCAAGCTCGGTCCAGCGCCAGCCCGCCTGCACGCGCCAGCCTTTGGGAAGGTCGTGGAGGACGGAGGTCTCGGCCTTGAGCCAGAGCGGCGCGAGCGGCTGCTTGTCCTCGCGCCCGGCGTAGGTCTGCGCCAGCACCAGCCAGCCGCGGCGAGGTTCGATGCCGAGCGTCGTCTCGATGCGCGTCTCGCGCGGCAGCTTGCCCCGCTCCAGGTCGGCGAGCTGTAGCTCGCTGAAGACGTGGCGACGCAGGAACCTGCCGCTGCGTCCCGCCAGCAGCCGCACCTCGAACCCGGGCGCGCCCGACCTGTGCAGGGTGTGGGAGGCGTCGGGCCCCTCGCCTTCCACCACGCCGCCCCCATAGACGGTGATCACCGTCCGCGGGTTGCGGTAGACGACGTAGCGGGCGCCAAGATCGATGGGACCGCGGCCATCGTAGCGAGTGAACAGGTCCGCACCCTTCGTCCAGCCGACCTTGCCCTGCAGGGTGAGCCGCTCGGTCACGCCGCGTTCAAAGAACAGGCTGATGGATTCCTGATGCTGGTCCGCGACGGGTTGGGTGATGGCGTTCTCGTCGAACATCTCATCGGCGCGCTCGGCCTCGTACTTGAGGATGAGCTGCGTCTTGCCCGGCTCCATGGGCCAGGCCCACGCGAGCGCCGGGCCCGCATGCGAAGCCGCCGCGAGGGCGACGCCCGCGGCGGCCAGTCGTCCCCACGTATTCAGAATGAAGCGCCCCCCGGCTCCAGCGTTTAGGCGTCGTAGCCCGGCAGATGACGGTCCAGCTTACGCAGGCAGCCGGCCCAGGCGAGATTGCCCGACATGCCCACGTTGCCGCCGCCGGTCTGGCGCTCGACCTCGGACTGAGCGGCCTCGGGGGCCAGCAGCACGTTCTCGCGGCCGGCCGACAGCGCCATCACCTGCTGCTTGCAGGCGCGTTCGAGGAAGAACATCGCCGTCCAGCACTCGGCCGCCGTCGAGCCCACCGCCAGCGTGCCGTGGTTGCGCAGCATCATCAGCCGCTTGGTCGGGCCAAGGTCCGCCACCAGCCGCTCCCGCTCGTCGAGGTTCAGGGCGATGCCCTCATAGTCGTGGTAGGCGAGCCCCGGCAGCACGGCCAGCGCATGCTGGCTCAGCGGCAAGAGGCCTTCCTTCTGCGAGGCCACCGCGACGCCCTGGTCCGAGTGCAGGTGCATCACGAACATGGCGTCTTCGCGCGCGGCGTGGATGGCCGAGTGGATGGTGAAGCCCGCCGGATTGATGAAGTAGGGCGTCTCCTGAAGGATGTTGCCGTCCAGGTCGATCTTCACCAGCGACGAGGCGGTGATCTCGTCGAAGAACATCCCGTACGGATTGATCAGGAAGTGGTGCTCCGGCCCCGGAATGCGGGCCGAGATATGGGTGAAGATCATGTCGTCCCACCCGTGCAGCGCCACCAGCCGGTACAGCGCGGCCAGATCGACCCGCGCCTTCCACTCCTCGGCGCTTACCTTGCCCTTCAGCGATGCAGTCGCCGCCATCGATCCGTCGGCCATTGGGGGGTCCTCCTCTACGTGGCCGAAACCCTCGCGCCACGCAGGCGCAGCGTCAAGTGAATGACGGGTGCGTCAGGTTTACCCAAACAGTTCGCTATGAGAGCCAAGTCGGACGAGCCGCAGCACATCGTCAGCTTTTTGATAGATGAGCACCAGATCCGGCTTCACATGGCAGTCGCGAAAATTCTTCCACTCCCCGGTGAGCGCATGGTCTCGATTGCGATCGGGCAATGGCTCGTCGTTAGCGAGCGCGCTGAGGATCGGGATTAGCTTTTGGTCGAGGTCTCTGTTTTGAGCTGATTTCTTTTCGCGTTTGTAGTCGCGCTTGAATGCATTGATTTGCTCAATCTTCCGCATTCAGATCGGCCATCAGATCGTCAATGCTGTCGAAGCTACGCGTCTCGCCCGCTTCCGCCGCCTTCATCGCAGCCCGCGTTTTCGCGTTCGGCGTTCTGACCTCGAAAGGCAGCGCTTCCTCAGCCGCCACGCGAGTCAGCAAGAGGCGGATGGCGTCCGAAACCGAAAGGCCCATGTCAGCCAGCACGGCCGTCGCCCTCTTCTTCAGTCCGGGCTCGATACGGGCGCGCACAACGCTATCAGCAACAGCCATGGCAAAATCTCCTGTAGCACTTATGTAGCTACAACGCAGCTACACGCAAGAGGTTTACCCTCTCACCCTCGGCACCGCGTCCAGCCAGCGGGCGTAGGCGCCTTCGCGGGCGTGGGTGTCGGTGGAGGGGGTGAGGAGGTCGGCGCTGGGGCGTTGCGCGGCGGCTTCTTCGACGGAGTTGTAGACGCCTGCGGCGAGGCCCGCGAACAGGGCGGCGCCGAGGGCGGTGGTCTCCTGGTAGGTGACGCGGCTGACCGGCACGCCGGTGAGGTCGGCGAGGCGCTGGGAGAACCAGGCGCTCTTCGACATGCCGCCGTCCATGCGCAGCTCCGTGCACTCTCCGAACGCGTGGGGAGCATCGGCCCGCATGGCTTCGATCAAGTCGCGGGTCTGGAGCGCGCAGGCGTCGAAGGTGGCGGCGCAGATTTCGGGAAGGCCGGCGTCGCGGGTCAGGCCGAAGATGGCGGCGCGGGCGTTGGCGTCCCACCAGGGCGCCCCGAGGCCGGTGAAGGCGGGCACGACGACAACCCCGCTATCGGACTTGGCGTCCTTGGCGAGGCTCTCGGCGCCGGTCGGGCCGCCCTGCACGCCGAGCTCATCGTTCAGCCACTGGATCGAGGCGCCGGCCATGAAGATGGAACCTTCGAGCGCGTAGGTGGTCCGCCCGTCCACCCGCGCGGCGATGGTGGTCAGCAGCCGGGCGCGGGAGAGCGGCTTCTCCTCGCCCGTGTTCAGCAGCATGAAGCAGCCGGTGCCGTAGGTGGCCTTCATCTCGCCGGGGTTGATGCACCCCTGCCCCATCAGCGCCGCCTGCTGGTCGCCCGCGACGCCGCGGATCGGGATCGCGCGGCCGAGGATGGAGGCGTCCATCTCCCCGAAGTCGTCTGCGCAGCCCAGCACATCCGGGAGCAGCTGTCTGGGCACGTTCAGCAGGTCGAGCATCTCTTCCGACCACTGCTCCGCGCCGATGTCGTAGAGCAGCGTGCGCGAGGCGTTGGTCGCGTCGGTCACGTGGCGCTTGCCGCCCGTCAGCTTCCAGATCACCCACGCGTCCATCGTCCCGCAGAGGAGGTCGCCCTTCTCGGCACGCTCGCGAGCACCGGGGGTGTTGTCGAGCAGCCAGGCGATCTTGGTGCCGGAGAAGTAGGGGTCGAGCAGCAGGCCCGTGATTTCGGTGACGCGCGGCTCGTGGCCGTGGTTGCGGAGGCTCTCGCAGGCGCCCGCAGTGCGCCGGTCCTGCCAGACGATGGCGGGGCCGATCGGGCGGCCCGTGTGGCGGTCCCAGATGACCACCGTCTCGCGCTGGTTGGTGATGCCGAGGGCGGCGATGTCGGAGACGGGGCGACCGCACTTTTCGGCGGCCTCGCGGATGACGGCGACGGAGGCGGCGTAAATCTCGTCCGCATCATGCTCCACCCAACCGTCGGCCGGATAGCCCTGCCGCAGGGGCCGTCCAGCGTCGCAAACGGGCTTGCCGTTCGCCTCGAACAGGATCGCCCGGGTGGAGGTGGTCCCCTGGTCGAGCGCGAGGATCAACGGTTCGGCCATGAGGTCCCTCCCGAGTGGCGACTTGCGGCCAAGCAACGCCCAAGCTGAAAGAAGTTTGCAAGGTCACGCTGTTAAGCACAATTCTTCACCATGGATTCGGGAGAGGGCCGATAGCAGCCGCCGAAACCACGAAACTGCTCGACCTGGCCCGCCGGCTTCCCGCCGCAGAGCGGGAGCGGCTGGCGCTTGGCCTGATGAGTCTGAGAGCCGAAGCCTATGCTCGCGGCGGCAAAATCGCCGCTCTGGTCGACGCGCTTCTCCAGACGCTGGTGATCGAAGCCTGTCTCGATGCGCGCGCGCGGCTGGCGGCAAGGCTCGCCGGGTCGCGCTGGGCGCCCCCGGCGCTTGCGCAAGCGCTGGCGCAGGACGAGCTGAGGGTCGCAGAGCCGGTGATCCTGAAGAGCCCGCACCTGAAGGATTACGACCTCCTGCGCCTCCTTACGGAGGGCGACCTCGACCGGCAGATCGCGGTCGCCCGGCGCCCCGGGTTGCCCGCGGCGCTGGTCGAAGCCGTCATCCAGACCGGCGAGCCGGCCCTGCTGACCGCCCTGGCAGGGAACGACAGCGCCCAGATCTCGCATGACGCCATGCGGCGGCTTGTGGACGCGTCGCGGCAGCATTGTGCGCTGCGCACCCCGCTCGCCCGCCATCCGCGCCTGACGCAGGACCTGGCCCACCAACTCGGCGACTGGGCGAGCGAGCCTCAGAAGGCCTTGCTGGCCGCGCGCTTCGTGCTGCGTCCGCAGCAGGTCGGGCTCGAACCGACCGAAGAGACGCCGGACGAGCGGGTGATCGACAAGCTGGAGAAGGCCGGGCAGCTGCGGCTGGGCTACCTGCTTGAAGCGCTGCAGGAGCGGCGGCTCACCCTGTTCATCGCTGCGCTGGCCCGGCTCGGCGGTTTCACGCCTGAGGAGGTTCGCGTCGCCATCGAGAGCGATCAGCCCGAGCTGCTGGCGCTGGCCTGTGCCGCGGTCGGCGTCGACCAGCAGGTGTTTCCGACGATTCTCACCGGCGTGCGCGCGCTGAGCGGCGGCTTGCCGGGCGGCGGGGCCGAGGGCGCACGCAAGGCGGTGGGAGCCTTCGCGCCCTTTGAACCGGCCATGGCCGCGCGCGCCTTCCACCGCGCGGTGGCGGCCGTTTGACATCGCCCAAGCCTTCCGCCCATCTGCGCCCAATATGAGCAAGCTCCACCACATCAGCCGCCTGACGTTCACCGCCAGCGACCGCCCTGAAGCGCAGGAGGCGCGGGCCCGGCTGGCCGAGATCTACGGCGACGCCGGAGAGGACGCCCAGGTCATCGTGGCGCTCGGCGGCGACGGCTTCATGCTGGAGTCGCTGCACAAGAACATCGGGGGCGGAAAGCCGATCTACGGGATGAACCGCGGCTCGGTCGGGTTCTTGATGAACGAGTTCGTCATCGACGACCTGCTGGAACGGATCAACAAGGCGGTTCGGGCGGTGATCCATCCGCTGGCCATGGTCGCCATCGACGCGCGCCGCCAGCAGCACCGGGCGCTGGCCATCAACGAGGTGTCCCTGCTCCGCCAGAGCCGCCAGACGGCCAAGCTGCGCATCTCTATCGACGGGACGGTGCGGATGGAGGAGCTGGTCTGCGACGGGGTGCTGGTGGCCACGCCCGCCGGCTCCACGGCCTACAACCTGTCCGCCCACGGCCCGATCATTCCGATCGACGCCAAGGTGCTGGCGTTAACCCCGATCAGCGCCTTCCGCCCCCGCCGCTGGCGCGGCGCCCTGCTGCCGCACACCGCCCGTGTAACCATCGAAGTGCTGGAGGCCGACAAGCGCTCCGTCAGCGCGGTCGCGGACAACTTCGAAGTCCGCGACGTAGTCGAGGTGCATATCCAGGAGGACCGCAGCATCAGCCTGGCGATGCTGTTCGACGCCGGCCGCAGCCTGGAGGAGCGCGTGCTGGCGGAGCAGTTCTCCGCCTAATTTGTCGCAGGTTTGTAAAACCGCGATCTCACCCCTTGTTAACCTCTTCGGCGCTAACGCTTGGGTCCATGTTCTGTAACAGGAGCTAGCGTGTGAGCGATCCGATGAACCCGAAGCCCCAGACGCCCCGGTTCAAGTTCGGAGGCCTGGACGCTGCCGCTATCGCCCGCGCCGAAGCGGCGCTGAAGAGTCTGTCGACCAACTTCGGCGAATGGATGAACGACGAGCTTGCCAAGCTCGAAGCCGCGCGTGAGCGCATCCGCGCCGAGGGCTTCAACGCCGAGACGGCGGAGAACCTCTACTTCCGCGCCCACGACATGAAGGGCCTGGGGACCACCTACGAGTTCCCGCTGGTGACCCGCATGGCCGCCTCGCTCTGCCGCGTGCTGCACGATCCGGCGACGCGCCTTTCCGCTCCGTTGGCGGTCCTGGACGCCCACATCGACGCTATCGGCAAGGCCGTCCGAGACCAGCTGCGCACCGACGCCGACCCGGCCGGCCGTACGATGGCCGAAGACCTCGAAAACCAGGTCTCCCGGCTGACACCAGCGGCGGCCTAGGTGTCGTTTCCAAGAAGGTTGTTCACTCTGAGCCAGGGTGAAGCGCCGCCGATGCCTGCGTGGGGTCGGATGAGGTTGTAGCTGTCTGTCCAGGGGCCGATGGCGGCGTTGCGCTGGTCCG
>JBLNCT010000052.1:0-10847 GCA_050260915.1 Parcubacteria group bacterium | reverse complement strand
CAAAGCTCGCCATCATCGCCATCGCCCGCAGACTCCTCGTCGCCCTCAACGCCGCAATCCGTCAGCAACAGCCCTTCCACACCCATCCCGCTTGACACCCAACAACACAGTTGCTCGGGCTTGTCCCGAGGACCCTGTCGATGCCGTGCGCCGGATGGTGGGGGTGTTTTCAGCGACGGGGATAACTCGCCCCTTCTCCCCTTGCGGGGGAAGGTGGCCCGAAGGGCCGGATGAGGGGTCGCACCACCCTATCCGCTGCGAAAGCTTCTCCGCTGCTACGAAGCTGACGGTTCTGAGAAACCCCTCATCCGACGCCCTCCGGGCGCCACCTTCTCCCGCAAGGGGAGAAGGAAAGAGGTCACCACGCATCCACCCGCTTGCGGTATGGCGCCTTTCTGGGCGGGCAGCTGTTCAGGCCCGCCATGATCCAGCGGCGCGTATCGATGGGATCGATCACCGCGTCGATCTCCAGCGCCGCGGCCATGCTGACGGCCTTGCCGCGTTCGTACATGCGGCCGACGAGTTCGTCGAAGAGGGCCTTCTGCTTGTCGGGGTCGGTCTCGGCTTCCAGCTCCTTGCGGTAACCCAGGCGGACGGCGCCTTCGAGGCCCATGCCGCCGAACTCGCCGGTGGGCCAACTCGCGATGAACACCGGCGAGTGGAAGCCGCCGCCGGCCATGGCCTGGGCGCCGAGGCCGTAGCCCTTGCGCAGCACGACGACGAACATCGGCACGCCGAGCTTGGCGCCGGCGATGAACTGGCGCGAGACGCGGCGCACGGCGGCGGCGTCTTCGCTTTCGGGGCCGACCATGAAGCCGGGGGTGTCGCAGAGCGACAGCACCGGCAGGTCGAAGGCGTCGCAGAGCTGCAGGAACCTCGCCGCCTTTTCCGCCGCATCGCCGTCGATGGCGCCGCCGAGGTGGCGCGGGTCGTTGGCGATGAGGCCCATGGGGCGGCCTTCGATCCGGACGAAGCCGGTGACCATGCCGGGCGCGAACCCGCCGCGCAGCTCTAGGAACGAGCCCTCGTCGACCAGCGCGGTGATGACGTTCCTCACCTCATAGACGCGCAGCCGGTTCTCCGGGACGGCGCGGCGCAGGTGGCGCTGGTCGCCGGCGGTCCAGCCGCCGATCGGGCCCTGGAAGTACGACAGCGCCTGCTTGGCGAGCCGCGTGGCGTGCGCCTCGTCGTCGGCCAGCACGTCGATGACGCCGTTGGCCCACTGGGTCGCCGAGGGGCCGATCTCCTCGGGCGCGAAGACGCCGAGGCCCCCGCCCTCGATCATGGCCGGTCCGCCCATGCCGAGGTTGGAGTCCTTCGTCGCGATGATGATCTCCGACAGGCCCGCGATGGCGGCGTTGCCGGCGAAGCAGCGGCCGGCGACCACCGCGATCTTCGGGACCTCCCCGGAAAGGGCGGCGAACTTGGCGAAGGTGGTGACGTCGAGGCCCGCGACACCCGGCGTATCGGTGTCGCCGGGACGGCCCCCGCCGCCTTCCGCGTACCAGACCATGGGGAGATTCTGGTCGTCGATGACGCCGAGCAGGCGGTCGGTCTTCTTGTGGTTGAAGTGGCCCTGCGTGCCGGCCAGCACCGTGAAGTCGTAGGCGAGCGCCGCGCAGCGCGCCTTCTCCGGCCCGAACAGGCCCGCGTTGACTGTGCCGACGCCCGCGATCAGGCCGTCGGCGGGGGTGTTCTTGATCAGGTCGTCGAGGGTGCGGCGGCGGCGCTGGGCGGCGATGGTGAGCGCGCCGTATTCGATGAAGCTGCCCGGATCGACGAGGTCGGCGATGTTCTCGCGCGCCGTGCGGTGGCCGGTCTTGCGGCGCTTGGCGACGGCCTCGGGGCGGGCCTCGTCCTGCGTGAAGCGGTGGCGGTCGATGACCTCCTGCAGGTCGGGCCGGATCGCGTCGAGGTCGACCTTCTCCTCCGTCTTCGCCCGGGCGATGGAGAGCTCCATCGGGTCGATGAAGAGGATGGGGGCGCCCTTGTTCAGCGTCTCGCCGCGCTCGGCGACGATGCGCACCACCTTGCCGCCCGTTTCGGCCTCGACGACGTGCTCCATCTTCATGGCTTCGAGGATGGCGAGCGTCTGGCCGGGGGAGACGACGTCGCCCTCCTTCACCTCGATCTGGCCGACGGTGGATTGCAGCGGGGCGGTGGCGGCGACCCAGCTCGGATCGACCTGAGGCTCGGGTTCGGACTCCGGCTCCGGCTCCCGTTCCGGTTCGGGCTGAGGCTCCGGCGCGGCGGTGATGACCGGCTCGGGCTCGGGGATGGGCTCGGGTTCGGGCTGAGGGGGCGGGGTGGGTTCGGGTTCCGGCTCCGGCGGTTTCTCGGTCTCGAAGACGCGTTGCGGCAGCTCGGCGGCCTTCTTCGTCAGCGTCTTTTCGTTGTCTTCGAGGAAGCGGGTGGTCGTCTCGCCCGCGATGACGCGCGGGTCGGCGAGCAGGGTGCGCAGCAGGGGGATGTTGGTTTCGACGCCGTCGACGCGGAACTCCGACAGCGCCCGGGCGGTGCGGCTCATGGCGTCGGCGAGGGTGGGCCCCCGCGCGATCACCTTGGCGAGCAGTGGGTCGTAGGCGGGGCCCTTCTCGTAGCCCGCGTAGCCATAGCCATCGACGCGCACGCCAAAGCCGCTGGGCGGCTCGTAGACGCCGAGCTTGCCCGCTGTCTGCACAACGACGCGCGCCTGCACCGCATAGCCGCGCGGCTCTGGCGTGGCGTTGAGGCCGAGGTCGCCGAGGGATCGGCCATCGCGCAGCGCGATCTGCGCCTGGACGAGATCGACGCCGGTGACCTCCTCGGTGACGGTGTGCTCGACCTGCAGGCGCGGGTTGGCCTCGATGAAGTAGAAGGCGCCATCGGCGATGAGGAACTCGATGGTGCCGATGGTGCGATAGCGGACCGCCTCGCCCAGGCGCACGGCGGCCAGATGCAGCTTCTTGCGCAGGTCGTCGGGGAGGTTGGGCGAGGGGGCGATCTCGACCACCTTCTGGTGGCGGCGCTGGATGGAGCAGTCGCGGTCGCCGACCGCCGAGACGCGGGTGCCGTCGCCGGCGATCTGCACCTCGATGTGGCGGGCGTTCTCGACCAGCTTTTCGGCGTAGAGGCCGCCGTTGCCGAAGGCGGCCTCGGCCTCGCGGGCGGCGGAGGCGATGGCGGCTTCCAGCTCGTCCTTCTTGCGCACGATCCGCATGCCGCGCCCGCCGCCGCCGGCCACGGCCTTGAGCATGATCGCGCCCTGCCTGGCGAGGAAGGCTTGCGCCTGCTTCAGGTCGAGCGGGCCCGTACCCGGGACCAGCGGGATGTCGATCTTCTTGGCGAGCTCGCGGGCTTGGTGCTTGTCGCCGAAGGTCTCGAGCACGTCGGGAGCCGGGCCGATGAAGGCGATGCCGGCGGCGGCGCAGGCCTTGGCGAACTTCGCGTTCTCCGAGAGGAAGCCGTAGCCGGGGTGAACGGCGTCGCAGCCGCTCTTCAGGGCCGTCGTGACCACCTGCTCGATGTCGAGGTAGGCCTTCGGGCCCGAGCCGGTCAGCGCCACGGCCTCGTCGGCGGCCTTCACGTGCAGCGACCTGGCGTCGTCCTCGGCGAAGATGGCGACGGTGGCGATGCCGAGCTCGAACGCCGCGCGGGCGATCCGGATGGCGATCTCGCCGCGATTGGCGATCAGGATGCGCTGAAAACCCATGCCTACTCCCCGACGTCATACAGTCGTTCGGGCGGCACAATGAACAGAGACCCTTAACAGGCCAATAGGCGTGTTGCTTAACGATTGGTGCGTTCTAGGAAGGCCATCGCGCCCGCCGGAGCGCGCACTTTCGCCTCGTGGATGAAGAAGACGAAGCAGTCGCGCGGCTTCTTTTCCGCCGGGTGATCGGGGTCGATGAGGGGCAGGTCGGCGGGCACGCCGCCCTCGGCGTAGGTGGCGAACCGCTCGGCCCAGAGGTCGAGCTCCTTGGCCGGATAACAGGTGTCGCACTCGTCCGTGCCGGTCATCAGCCGCGCGTAGACGAAGTCCGCCGTGACGTCCGGGATCATCGGATACTCGGCGTGGGCGGCCAGCACGATGGCGACGTTGTGGCGGCGGCAGAGCTGGACGAACTCGGGAACCGCGAAGCTGGCGTGGCGGACCTCGACGCAGTGGCGCAAGGCCCGGCCGTCGACTTCGCTCGGCAGCAGCTTCAGGAAGGCTTCGAAGTCGATGGGGTCGAACTTCTTGGTGGCCATGAACTGCCACAGGATGGGCCCGAGCTTGTCGCCCAGTTCGGTCAGGCCCTGGTGGATGAACCTGTCCATCGCCTCGCCCATCCCCGCCAGCTCGCGGCGGTTGGTGCAGTAGCGTGAGGCCTTGACCGTGAAGACGAAGCCGTCCGGCGCGGACGCCGCCCATTTGGCGAAGCTCTCCGGCTTCTGGGTCGAGTAATAGGTCGAGTTAATCTCGATGGCCGACAGCTTGCGGCTGGCGTAGCTGAGCTCGTCGGCCTGTTTCAGCCCCTCGGGATAGAACACCCCGCGCCAGGGCTCAAACGTCCAGCCTCCGATCCCTGCGCGGATTGTGCCCTTCGCCGTCATCCGCCGGTTCTAGCAGCGGTGCTCGCGTCGCGCACGGCCTTGAACTCCGAGCCCGCCTTCCAGCCGGGCCAGCGGGTGGAGTTGGCCAGGTCTTCGCCCCAGCGCCACAGGAGGTTCACGTCCTCCACCTGGCCCGACAGGTCCCAGGTCGGGCTCCATTCGTCGTCGGGCTGGTGGTAGCGGTGGGCGGTGTAGTCGTCGGCGGCCGCCTTGCCCGCCGCCACGCCGCCCTTCAGCAGGTCCACGCCCGCCTTCACCGAGATCGCCGGCACGCCGCGCTTGGCCAGCGAAAAGTGGTCGGAGCGGTAGAACATGCCGGCTTCCGGCGCCGGGTCGGGGCTGAAGGCGCGGCCGGCGGCGGTCAGTCGCGCCGCGAGCTCGTCCTGCAGGCTCACGCCGCTGTTGCCCGGCGCAAACATGTCGTGCGTGCGGCCCCACACGCCCATGGAATCCATGTTGATGTCCGCGACCGTCTTCTCCAGCGGGTAGATCGGGTTGGCCGCGTAGTATTCGGAGCCCAGCAGTCCCTTCTCCTCGGCCGTGACCGCCAGGAAGACGACGGAGCGCGCCGGCGGGGGGCTGGCTGCGAACAGCCGTCCGAGCTCCAGCAGGGCGGCGACGCCCGTGCCGTTGTCCACCGCGCCGTTGTAGATGCGGTCGCCGTTGGCGTCCGGCTGCCCGACGCCCAGGTGGTCCCAGTGGGCAGTGTAGATCACCGTCTCGTCCGGCCGCTGCGTCCCCGGCACGATGCCCACCACGTTCTTCGACGTGATCACGCTGTGGTTCACCGCGAAGTCGGTGGAGAAGGTCTCGCCCGGCAGGACCACGGGATGGAAGTCGCGGCTCCGGGCCTGCTTCTTCAGGGTGTCGAAATCGAGCCCGGCCTTCTTCAGCATATCGACGGCGACGTCGCGCTGGACCCAGCCTTCCATGGGCACATGGACGGCCGAGGGGTTATCGCGGACGATGTCGAACTGGGCGTTGGTGTTGGAGTTCTTCACCGTCGCCCAGCCGTAGGAAGCGGGCGCGGTTTCGTGGATCACCAGGATGCCCGCCAGCCCTTGCCGCGCGGCCTCCTCGTACTTGTAGGTCCAGCGGCCGTAATAGGTCATCGCCTTGCCGCCGAAGTCCCCGGCGCCGGTCTCGTAGTCCGGGTCGTTGACGAGCACGAGAGCCACCTTGCCGCGCAGGTCCGCGCCCTTGAAATCGTCCCAGTTCCGCTCCGGCGCCTTCACGCCATAGCCGATGAAGACGATGGGGGCGTTGGCGATCGTCACCCGGTCGGCGTTGGTCTGGGCGGCGCGGATGGCGACTTCTTCGCCCTGAGAGAGCGTGCGGGTCTGGCCGCCGACTGAGTAGCTCGCCGCCAACGGCCCGGCGATCTCGAACCGGCCGAGCGGCACATCCTGCGTCCAGCTGCGGGCGCCGTTGCGGATCTGGCCGCCGGGCTGCAGGCGCTCGGCCCGCATCTGCTGCACGATGTAGGCGACGGCCTTCTCCTCGCCCGGCGTGTTCGGGCCGCGGCCTTCGAACTCATCGGAGCCCAGAATGCGGGCGCGGTCGGAGAGACGCTGGGCTTCGGCGGAGAGCGTGGGGGTTACAGGCGCCGTGGTGGCGCACGACGCGATCAGCGGCGCGGCCAGGGCTGCGGCGAGCAGCAGTTTCTTCATGGGGGGAACTCGCGAGCGGGGGAAAGTACCAGCTGCAACCGTTACCGTTCGATGTCGGTTGCGCCAAGGCCTTCCACCTTCTCCACCGTGATCCTCGGGCTTGTCCCGAGGACCCCTGTATCCGCTGCACGACAGTGGCCGGTTTCACCCATCGACCGTGCGGCGGCGAGAGGGTTCCCCGGCACAAGGCCGGGGATGACGGAGTAGGGTTAGAGCAGCAGGCCGCCGTCGACGGGGATCGTCTGACCGACGATGTAGGCCGAGAGCGGAGAGGCGAGGAACAGCACCGCGCCGGCCATGTCCTCCGGCGTGCCGAGCCGCCCGAGCGGTATGCCGGCCAGCGCGCCCTTCAGCCGTTCTGGGTTCTCGGTGGTGACCTTGGTGAGCTTGGTGTCGACGAGGCCGGGCGCGACGCCGTTGACCCGGATGCCCTCGGCGGCCCAGGCTTGGCCGAGTGTCCGGGTCAGCGCCACGGCGCCGGCCTTGGAGGCGTTGTAGGCCGGGTTGCCGCGCGTCGCGTGGTAGGCGGCCGTCGAGCTGATGGTGATCAGGGCGCCGCGGCTTTCCTTCAGCATGTCGTGGAAGCGCAGCGCGCAGGCCATCAGGCTGTCGAGGTTGACCGCGACCACCTTGCGGAAGCCATCCATCTGGAACTCGCCGCGCCGGTAGAGGACCGTACCCTGCGCCAGCACCAGCACGTCCAGTTTCGAGAAGGCGACCGGCGCGGCGTCGACGGCGGCGGGGTGGGAGACATCGACCTGTTGATAGGTGAGGCCCGTCAGGTCGGAGCCTTCGTCTGCCGAGTAATCCGCCGCTGAAGCCCGCGTGCCCCAGACGTGGACCTCCGCGCCGCGCACCCTGAACGCCTGCGCGACGCCGTTGCCGATACCGCTGGAGCCGCCGACGACCAGCACCGTCTTGCCGCTGAAATCGAGGTCGTTCATGCGCTCACTCTCCGGGCGTCGATGGGCCAGCGCTCGACCGAACCGTCCGCTGCTACGACGTGGAAGGCGTCGTAGAGGTTGACGGTCGGATCGCAGTGGCCGGGCTGCAGCCAGACGATGTCGCCGGGTTTCGGCGCGTCCTCGGGCCAGGGGAAGTCGAGGTTCTCGTCCGCCAGCTGGATCGCCTTGGCCGACGTGATCGGGTCCGCGCCCCCGGCCTTCAGGGCAGGCACGAAGAAGGGGTGCACGATTGCCCCATGCTCGTCGCCCATCGGCCGCCACAGCGACCCCTCCGCCGCGCCCGCAACCACGCGCGCGGGTGGCCCATCGACGGCCAGCGCCTTGAAGCCGGCGTCGCAGGTGGCGTGGGTCTTATGGTGGGCCGAGACGATGGAGCTCGCCACGAACATCGCCGGCTCGAACGGCCAGCCCTCGCCGCCCGGCGCGGCGCACGCCTCGTACTCCACGTCCATCACCGCGTAGGAGCCCGCCTGCAGTTCGTTGAACACGCCGGACGCCAGGTCGAAGGCGTGGGTGCCCGTGCCGCCGCCGGTGACGACGCCGGGCGCGAGGTTGGCGGCGCGCAGCTCCTCGACGACCTGCGCCAGCGCGCGGATTCCGTCCTCGTCGGCGTCGCGGCGGGCGGCCTGTTCGGTCACGTGCTGGAGGTGGCCGAGGTAGGCCTGCACGCCCGCGAAGTTCAGGCCGTCGGTGGAGGCCGCCGCGCGGGCGAGCTTCACCGCCTGGTTCGGATAGGCGCCGGTGCGATGGGTGCCGAGGTCGAGGTCCACGACGAGATCCAGCACGGCGCCCGCAGAGCGCGCTGCTGCGCCCAGACGGGCGATCTGCTCCTCGGTGTCGGCGACGACGCCGACCTTCGCGCCCTTCCTGGCCAGCGCCGCAAGCCTCGGCGCGGCCCAGGGCGCGACGGGCGCGGTGACGAGTACGTCGCCGATGCTGCCGGCGACGAAAGCTTCGGCCTCGCCGACCGTCTGGGCGCAGAGGCCCACGGCGCCGCGCGCCACCTGCATCCGTCCAAGCCGCGAGCACTTGTGCGTCTTGCCGTGCGCGCGCAGTCGAACGCCGGCGGCGTCGCAGAGGCGCTGCATGGTCGCGAGGTTCTTCTCCAGCTTCGCTCGGTCGAGAACCAGCAGCGGTGTCTGCGGCGGGGTGAAACCCTCGAACATCAAGGCGCTCCCGAGAGGATGGAGGCGTAGAGCTCCGGATCGACGTTGCCGCCGGACAGCACGATAGCGGTTGTCCTTCCGGCAAGATCAAGCTTCTCCGCGAGCGCCGCCGCCAGCGCCACCGCGCCGCCGGGCTCGACCACCAGCTTCAGGGTGGCGAAGGCGTAGCGCATGGCCTGCGCGACCTCGGCGTCGGTGACGGTCAGGACGCCCGCGAGGTTGCGGCGGTTGATCTCGAAGGTGATCTCGCCGGGCGAGGGCGACTGCAGCGCGTCGCAGATGGAGCGGGCGGCGGGGTCGATGTGCTCGCGCCGGCCGGACTCCAGCGAGCGCCGGGTATCGTCGAAGGCGGCGGGCTCGACGCCGTAGATGGCGGCGTTCGGGTATTCGTGCAGCACGGCCGTCGAGAGGCCCGCGATCAGGCCGCCGCCGCCCACCGGGCACAGCACCACGTCCAGATCGTCCCCCTGCTCGGCCAACTCAAGGCCGACCGTGCCCTGGCCCGCGATGATGTGGACATCGTCGTAGGAGGGCACGACGACGCTGCCCCGCTCGGCGGCGATCGCTCGCGCGATGGCCTCGCGGTCTTCCGTGTAGCGGTCGTAGAGGCGCACCTCCGCGCCGTAGGCCCTGGTCGCCTCGATCTTCAGGCGCGGGGCGTCCGACGGCATGACGATCAGCGCGGGTGTCCGCATGATCCGCGCCGCCAGCGCCACGCCCTGTGCGTGGTTGCCGGAGGAAAAGGCGACCACGCCGCGCTTCTTTTCCTCCGCCGTCAGCTGCGAGATGCGGTTGTAGGCGCCGCGGAACTTGAACGAGCCGCCGAACTGGAGGGTCTCAGGCTTCAGCAGGACTCGTCCGGCAAGAAGGTCATCGAGCGCAGGGCTTTCGAGCAGCGGCGTCCTGACCGCGTTGCCGTAGAGACGTCCGGCGGCGGCTTCGATGTCGGCGTAGGTCACGGGGGGCATGGGCGGAGTCCTAGACTACCTCGCGACGGCGGGCGAGGATGGGGCAAAGGAGTCCCCATGAACGTGCTTTCCATCGACCGCGACGGCTGGACGAGCGCCGGTGAGGCGCAGCTGCCGGACGCCATCGCGCTGCGCCGGTCCATCCACTCCGAGCCGGAGCTTGGCCTGCATCTGCCGAAGACCACCGAGAAGGTGTTGAAAGCGCTGGAGGGGCTGCCGCTGGAAATCCGGCAGGGGCCGTCAACCACCGGCGTCGTGGCGATCCTACGGGGTTCGGCGAATGGGCGCACGGTGCTGCTGCGAGGCGACATGGACGCCCTGCCGCTGGTCGAGGACACCGGGCTGGAGTTCGCCTCCGGCGTCCACGGCGCCATGCACGCCTGCGGCCACGACACCCACGTCGCCATGCTGGCCGGCGCGGCGAAGGCGCTCTGCGAACGGCGCGATCGGCTGGCCGGCACGGTGATGTTCATGTTCCAGCCGGGCGAGGAGGGCTGGCACGGGGCCCGCTACATGATCGACGACGGGCTGATCGATCCGCTGCCCGACGCGGCGTTTGCGCTCCACATCAGCCCCAACATGCCCACCGGCGTGTTCGCGAGCCGCGAGGGGCCGCTGCTAGCCTCGTCGGACAAGATCCGCATCCGAGTGGTGGGGCGGGGCGGCCATGCCTCGATGCCGCACGACGCGCTCGATCCGGTGCCGGTCGCCTGCGAGATCGTCACCGCGCTGCAGACCTTCATCACGCGGCGGGTGTCGGTGTTCGACCCGGCCGTGATCACCATCCCGGTCATCCAGGCCGGCCACGCCGACAACGTCATCCCCGAGCACGTGACCTTGAAGGGGACGCTGCGCACACTCTCCGAACGCACCCGAGCCATCGCCCACGAAGGCATCCACCAGGTCGCCCAGGGCATCGCTCAGGCTCATGGCGCGACGGCGGAGGTGGAGGTCGAGTACGGCTTCCCCGTCACGTCGTGTGACGGCCGCGCCGTCGATCTCGCCGAGCGGACGGCCAAGGCGCTCTACGGCGAAGACGCCTGGATCACCATGCCGAATCCGATGATGGGCGCGGAGGACTTCTCCTACGTGCTGCAGAAGGTCCCCGGCGCCATGGCCTTCATCGGCGGCGCGCCGGTGGATGCTCCGGACTTCCGCAGCTGCTGCGCCCTGCACTCGAACCGGATGGTGATCGAGGAGGCGGTGATGGCGCGCGGGATCGCCATGCACTGCGCGTTTGCGGAGGCGGTGCTGGCGGGGGAGATGGCGTAATTCGCCCCTTCTCCCCTTGCGGGAGAAGGTGTCAGCCGGAGGCTGACGGATGAGGGGTCGATGACCGCTTCAGCCGCGACTCAGCTGTTCCGCTTCATCGACTTCTGAGAGACCCCTTGTGTGTTCGAAGGCTGCTAGGTTTGGGCGTCTTCCGGGACGTCCGCCTGGCGTTAGCAGCGCCAGGCGGACTGTCGGTGGAGGGGCCGTCGAACCCTAAGCCTTGAGGGCTGC
>JBLNCT010000051.1:0-6514 GCA_050260915.1 Parcubacteria group bacterium | reverse complement strand
TGGAGCCACGCTGGCGGAGGCGCTGGGGGAGGTGCCGCTGAACCACCCGCATTGCGCCAAGTTCTGCGTGCTGGGCGGGGCGAGTTGCTCGGCCTAAAGGTGCTCCCCCTCTGGGGGAGCTATCCGCGAAGCGGACTGAGGGGGCTCAAGCCCGCTGACTCACTGCGCGGGAGCCCCCATCCCCGGCTTCGCCGGTACTTCCCCCAAAGGGGGAAGACCCTCGTAGTCTAATCACCTCCGCCAACAACCGCGCCTCTCGCGCCCGGCTCGAACCTGCCCGCCAGGTGACGACGATCTCGCGGCTGGGGTGGTCGGCCAGCAGCGGACGCACGGTGACCGGGGCGTGGTCGGTGAGGCCGGCCTCCACCGCCATGGCGGGCAGGAAAGAGACGCCCAGTCCGGACCCCACCATCTGCACCAGGGTCGGCAGGGAGGTGGCGGCGAACGTCTCCTCATCAGAGGCGCGCGGAGGGGTGAGGCCACAAGCGGCCAGCGCGTGTTCGCGCAGGCAGTGGCCGTCTTCCAGCAGGATCAGGTGATCCCCCTCGAGTTCCTCCGGCCGCACGCGCCGGTGAGCGGCCGCCGGGTGGTTGGCTGGGAAGGCGGCGAGCAGTTCGTCGTCCTCGACGTGCTCCCACGACAACCCCGTCATGTCGTAGGGGAGCGCGATCAGCGCCGCGTCCAGCGCGCCGGAGCGAAGGGCGGCGACGAGGCGCTGGGTGAGGTCTTCGCGCAGGAAGAGCCGCAGCCTCGGGAAACGTGTGCGGATGGCCGGTAGCGCCTTGGGCAGCAGGAAGGGCGCGATCGTCGGGATGACGCCGAGCCGGAACCTCCCCGCCAGCGGTTCGCCCGCCGCGCGCGCCGCCTGCACCAGGTCATCCGCCTGGGTGAGGATGGCTTGCGCCCGGTGCACCGTCTCCTCGCCGGCCGCCGTCAGGATCACGCCTGAGCGCGCCCGATCAACCAACGGCGCGCCCAGCACCTTCTCCAGCTCCTGGATGCCGGCCGAGAGCGTTGGCTGGGTGACGTGCGCCGCGTCGGCCGCGCGGCTGAAGGAGCCGTGCTCGGCGAGGAGCTTCAGATAGTGCAGTTGGCGAAGGGTCGGGAGCACGCGGTCAATATAGGCCTGCTCTATCGATCAACCAAAAACAATCGATTGGATTTTGCCTTCGCGAGCCTTTATCCCACCCGCTCCAGCCGCCGGTCACAAGGCGGCTCCCCGATTGAACTCACAGGAGATGTGCGATGCTGGGCGTTGGCGAGAAGCTTCCGGACTTCAAGGTCATCGGCGTGAAGCCGAAATTCATGCGCCATGAGGAGAACGGCGAAAGCGCGTTCGAGCCCATCACGCAGGACAGCTTCAAGGGCAAGTGGAAGGTCATCTTCTTCTACCCCAAGGACTTCACCTTCATCTGCCCGACCGAGATCGTCGAGTTCGCCAAGCTGAACCCGCAGTTCGAGGAGCGCGACACCGTCGTGATGGGCGGCTCGACCGATAACGAACATTCGAAACTCGGCTGGCGTCGAGAGCACCCCGACCTTGCGAATCTTCCAATCTGGAACTTCGCCGACAACTCTGGTAAGTTCGCGCGCGCTTTGGGGGTTCTCGACGAAGAAGAAGGTGTGGCGCTTCGCGCAACCTTCGTTGTTGACCCTCACAACGTGGTGCAACACGTGTATGTAACGAATCTCAACGTCGGCCGTGCGCCGGCGGATACCCTTCGGGTCCTCGACGCCCTGCAGACGGACGAGCTTTGCGCTTGCAACCGTCCGGTCGGCGGCGAGACCCTCAAGACCGCGGCGTAGTCAGCCCCCCTTTCTACGCCGCTGCTCCGGGAGCGCGCCTGCTCTCCCCCCATTGATTGGGCGCGCTCCCGGAGACCTCTCTTTCCCAGACATTCGAGACGCCCATGTCGCTGGACCAGCTCCGCGAGACCCTGCCGCCGTACGCGAAGGATTTAAGCCTCAACCTCTCCTCGCTGTCGGCGGAAACGTTGCTGACCGACCAGCAGAAGTGGGGCTGCTTCGTCGCCTGCGCCTATGCGGTGGGAACGCCCGCGGTAGTGAAGGCGGTGAACGCCGCCGCCGACGCGGCCGGCCTTTCGGAAGAGGCGAAGAACGCCGCGAAAGCCGCCGCCGCGATCATGGGGATGAACAACGTCTACTACCGAGCGCTGCACCTGCTCCATAACCACGAGTACCGGACCCTGCCGGCGAGGCTGCGGATGAACATCATCGCCGCCCCAGGCGTGGAGAAGACTGACTTCGAGCTCTGGTGCACGGCGGTCTCGGCCCTCAACGGCTGCGGCTCGTGCCTCGACTCCCACGAGGAGGAGCTGAAGAAGCGCGGCATGGCCAACACGTCAATCCAGGCGGCCCTGCGAATCGCGTCGGTGGTGAACGCCGTCAGCCGCGTGGTCGCCGCCGAAGCGGCCGCGGCCTCCTAGAGTCCGTGCCCAATTAAAGCACTACAGCTTCAAACAATTACCGCTTCCCCGGCGAAGGCCGGGGCCCAGGCTGACACGCAAACGCTGATTGGAAGGGCTCTGAGCTGTTAGAGCCCGCCTTCAGCGTAGTTCCATCTGGATCCCCGCCTTCGCCGGGACAATCGGAATTGAGTCCCTAAGCCTTCTCGAAAACGAGCGGCTCGCCCCAGAAGCTCGCGACGAGCTGGTTCTGCGGTCCGGCCTCGCCCGTGGTGAGGAAGCGGCGCAGGCCGCTCACGCCGGTCTCGTATTCCGGGTGGCGCTCGAAGTAGCGCTCCAGAGAGTCCGCCGTGGCTTCGGGCTGGTGGATGAGCGGCGTCCCGGGCGGCAGCGCCTCGCGGAACAGGTCGGCGGCGAGTTCGTAGTGGGTGCAGCCGAGGATCGCCCGGTCCGGATAGCGGCCGATGCGCTTCTTCAGCGCCTCGACGTGGTCCTTGATCTCGTTGGCAAGCTCTTCACGGCTCGCCCCTGCCTCGATCATACGCGCGAGGTTCGGACAGGGTTCGGAAAAGACCGCGACGTCCTGCCGGCGCTTGTCGATCTCGATCTCGTAGACGCGGCTGTTGGCCGTACCCGGCGTGGAGAAGACGCCGAGGATATCGAGCTGCTCGATCTTCTCGCCGCGCCGTTCGGCCTCGTGCTCCCAGGGCAGGCCGGTCGCCGCCTCGATGGTGGGAACGATGATGCCCAGCACATTCACCGGCCGGCCCAGCTCGCGCCGGTAGCCCGGCAACCAGGTCTGTTGCAGACGGCGCAGCGCGATGGCCGATGCCGTGTTGCAGGCAAGGACGACGACGCTCGCGCCCATGCCGAACAGTCGCTCGCAGCCCGCCTTGGTGAGGGTGACGATCTCCTCGCCCGGCCGGCCGCCATAGGGCGCGTTCGCCTGATCCGCGAGGTAGATGAAGTCGGCTTGCGGCATCCGCCCGGTGAGCGCCCGATGGACGGAAAGACCGCCCACGCCGGAGTCGAAAACGCCGATGACCATGCCTTCGGCTTTAGACTCCGCCGAAGGCTGCGTCCACGCCTGCTATTTACCCTTGGCGCCCAGGTTCAGCATCTCGTTGTCGGGCGTGCCTTCGCTGAGCAGCCGGGTGTTCGGCGTCATGCGCGGGCCGAGGTCCTTGATCTCGGCCAGCAGCCCGTCCTTGCGGCGCTCGAGCGAGCGCAGCTCGACGTCCTGGCGGTCGGGGATGTTGTTCTTCTCGACGTAAGCGCGGCGCTCGTGCACCGCCTTGTCCATCTTCTTCGCCGCGCCGGTGACCACGTCGTAGAGGACCAGCACGCGTACTTCCTCGAACGAGAGGTGCTCGCGCTTGGCGAGGCTTTGCAGGTCCGGCTCAAGGGCCAACAGCATCGCCACTTCCAGGTCGTAGAGCGTGGTCGGCTGGTTGAACTGCGCGTCGACCTGCTGCTTTTCCCACTCGGTGATCTTGCCCGGCAGGTCGGCCTTGAAGCTCGGCGCCGTGCCGTGGATGGGTTTCGAGGGAACCAGGACGGCCGGTTGGGCCGCCGCCATTCCGGACAGCGCGAACGCCAACCCCACGCCAATCACAACTGCACGCATCGGACCCTCCCGTGTTTCCCCAAGGGGAACTCTGGCCCGGATCGCGGCGAATTTACGGTGATGTCAGTTCAATTGTGAGGCTTAGTCGGCCGCGATCTGGCTGGCGGCGCGGCTCAGGCGACGCCTGGACCGGTCATACAGCTGATCGAGCCGGGTCTTGCGGCTGATCGCGCCTTGCAGCCCGAGCATGTTGTCGTCGGACTTGTCCTTGTCATAGGCCTTCTGCCGCTGCTTCACCTCGGCGATCATCATCTCGCGGGCCTTGGCGACGATGGTGTAGCGGACGGCGGCGACCATATCGTCGTGAGTGGCGTGATGGTGGGCGCCGATGGAGTCCAGCTCGCTGGCGACGGAAGCCTCGATGTCCTTGTCGAGGTCGGCGAGGCTCAACACCTGCATCGCCTCCTTCATCGTCTCCGTGATCAGCCAGCTCTGGCCAGCTTTCGACAGCTCGCCCAGCGGCGTGGTGCTGGTCGTGTAGCCCGTCTGGTAGGGCGTCGACCCATACTGCGCGGCGGCGGGTCCGCAGACGGCGGCCGCGGCGACGATGCCCAGTAAGAATTGGCGCATGGTGTTCCCCCGATCCTGAACCGCCACCCGACGATCTGAACCCCAGATTGCGCCCAATTTTGGGTCGCGGAAACAGTCCGGCGGGCCGCCCAAGCTTGCTTTCGGGGACGCCCGCGCGCATAAGGCCCGCTTTCCGGCGCAGCAGCGAGCAGCGCCCTCCACCGCCACGACCCCGATCACTATATCGGACGAGGGCGGCGAGGACCCCCGTCGACGTGATCGTCCACGGGGGCCGCTTGCGTTTGCGTCTATGGAGATTGTGCGTGTTCGAAGGCCTTTCTGAGCGGCTGACCGGCGTATTCGACCGGCTGAGCGGGCGGGGCGTCCTTGGCGAGAAGGACGTCGACGAGGCGCTGCGCGAGGTGCGCGTGGCCCTGCTCGAGGCTGACGTGGCGCTGCCGGTGGTGAAGGACTTCATCGCCCACGCCAAGGAGCGGGCGACCGGCGAGTCCGTGATCCGTTCGGTGCGTCCGGCCGACCAGGTGGTGAAGATCGTCTATGACGGCCTGGTCGAGATGCTGGGCGGCGATGAGCCGGCGCCCCTGAACCTGTCGCTCAACCCGCCGACCGTGATCCTGATGGCGGGCCTGCAGGGCTCGGGCAAGACGACCACCTCGGCCAAGCTGGCTCTGCGCCTGTCCAAGACCGAGCGCAAGAAGGTCCTGATGGCCTCGCTGGACACCCGCCGTCCGGCCGCGATGGAGCAGCTGGCGACGCTCGGCCAGCAGGTCGGCGTCGAGACGCTGCCGATCATCGCGGGGCAATCGGCGCCCGACATCGCCCGCCGCGCCATGACCGCGGCGAAGCTCGGCGGCTACGACATCCTCATCCTCGACACCGCCGGCCGCACGACGCTGGACGAGGCGATGATGAGCGAGGCGGCCGAGATCGCCCGCATTTCGCACCCCAACGAAACCATCCTCGTCGCCGACAGCCTGACCGGCCAGGACGCGGTGCGCACCGCGAAAGCCTTCCACGAGCGCCTGCCGCTTACCGGCCTGATCCTCACCCGCGCGGACGGCGACGGACGGGGCGGCGCGGCGCTGTCGATGCGCCACGTCACCGGCCTGCCGATCAAGTTCCTGGGCGCCGGCGAGAAGGTCGATGCGCTCGACGTCTTCGACGCCCGCCGCGTGGCCGGCCGTATCCTGGGCCAGGGCGACGTCGTGGCGCTGGTCGAGAAGGCCGCGACCGAGCTCGACCAGGCCGAAGCCGAGCGGATGGCGAAGAAGCTCGCCAAGGGCCAGTTCGACCTCAACGACCTCGCCGCCCAGCTCGACCAGATGCGCAAGATGGGCGGCATGGAAGGCATCATGGGCCTGCTGCCCGGCGTCGCGAAGGTGAAGAACCAGATGGCCGAGGCCGGCGTCGGCGACGCCATGCTCGCCCGCCAGCGCGCCATCATCAACTCGATGACCAAGGCCGAGCGCAAGAAGCCCGAGATACTGCAGGCCTCGCGCAAGCGCCGCATCGCGGCGGGCGCGGGCGTCGACGTCGCCGAGATCAACCGGCTGCTGAAACAGCACCGCCAGATGGCCGATGTCGTGAAGTCGCTGAGCCGCGACGGCGGCAAGAGCCTCGCCAAGATGGCGGCGGCGATGGGTGGCGGCGACATGGCCCGGCTCAAGGCCATGGGCGGCGGCAAGCTGCCCGAGATGCCGAAGGACGGCCAGCTGCCGGGCCTCGGCGGCAGCGGCGATTTCAAACTTCCCGGCCTGGGCGGCGGCCTGCCTCCCGGCTTCAACCCGTTCAAGAAGAACTGAACCTAAGGACTAACTGAGATGCTGAAGATCCGTCTGGCCCGTGGCGGCGCCAAGAAGCGCCCCTACTACTCGATCGTGGTGGCCGACAGCCATTCGCCCCGCGACGGCCGCTTCATCGAGAAGGTCGG
>JBLNCT010000050.1:0-4134 GCA_050260915.1 Parcubacteria group bacterium | reverse complement strand
GCCCCCCGGGGGGGGGGGGGGCGGGCCCGGCGGCCGGGGGCCCCGAGTCAGCAGGGCCCCCATCCCCGGCTTCGCCGGTACTTCCCCCAGAGGGGGAAGACCTTTAGGCCTTCGCCTATGGAGAGCATCCTCGTCTATTCGATGGGCGAAGTGATCGGCGATGGGCTGATCAAGCTGCCGTTCCTCGCGGGGCTGCGGGCGGCGTTTCCGGATGCGAGGATCAGCTGGGCCCCGGGGAAGGGCTCGACGGTCTATGCCGGGCCGCTGAAGACGGTCGTCGAGGGGTTCATCGACGAGATCGTCGTCGAGGGGCCGACGGGGGCGGGCGCGCTGGATTTCCTGCCGTGGGTGAGGCCGTTCGGCGGCCGGACGTTCGACCTGGTCATCGACACACAGGAAAACGTGCGGCGAAGCGCCTGTGTGAGGCGCGCGGCGAAGGGGCGGTTCATTACGGCTTCCGGGCGGGGGAAGAACTGGCCCGACGCGGTGGTCGATAGGTTCGCGACGCTGCTGGCGGAGGCGAAGCCCGGCGCGACGCTTCGGCCGCTCAGGCTGACGAACGAGCAGGCCTTGGAGGCGGCCGATGCGCTGCTGCCGTTCGGCGAGGTCTATGTGGGCTTTGCGCCGGGCGCTGGCGGGCAGGAGAAGCGGTGGCCGCTTTCGAACTACGTCACGCTTGCGAAGATGCAGGAGGCGAGGGGGCGCAGGGCGGTGTTCTTCTTCGGGCCTGACGAGGCGCAGGATGCCGCGACCGTGCGGGCCGCGATGCCCAACGCGCTGTTTCCGGAGTCCGCCGCGACCGACATCAAGGGCCCACTGCTGGTGATCGCGCTGGCGTCCAGGCTGGCGGCGGCGGTGGCGAACGACGCGGGGCCCGGGCACATGCTGGCGGCGGGCGGGGCGCCGCTGCTCAGCCTGCAGAAGGATCGGCGCAAGGCGGTGAAGTTCCGGCCGGCGGCCGCCAAGCTTGAGCTTGTCGTTGCGGAAGACTACGGGGGCGGCATGGACGCCCTGCCGGTTGATTCCGCAGCGGAAGCACTTGAAAGGCTGCTTGCATGAGCATCATGGCCCCGATCTCGGCGGGCGAACTGGTCGACAAGATCACCATCCTGCGCGTGAAGGCCGCGCGCATCGGCGATCCGGCGAAGGAGGCGAACGTCCGCAAGGAGCTCGCCATGCTGGAGGCCATCGCCGCCCAGGCCTTGCCGGCGAGCCCGGAGATCGAGCGGCTGACCGGCGAGCTCGCCGAGGTCAACGCCGCGCTGTGGGACATCGAGGACGGCAAGCGTGACTGCGAACGGCGCCAGGACTTCGGCGACCGCTTCGTTGCGCTCGCCCGCTCGGTCTATATCGAGAACGACCGCCGGGCGGCGATCAAGCGGGCGATCAACGAGGCCGCGGGGTCGGATATCGTCGAAGAGAAGAGTTACAGGCCTTACGCTTAAGCCCTTCCCCCAGTTCATCTGGGGGAAGTGGGCCGAAGCCGAAGGCGAGGCTCGTTGGGGGAGGCTGAAAACAACGGCGGACAACTCCCCCATCGACCGTCGCCGCTTCGCGTCTCAGGCCACTTCCCCCAGACGAGCTGGGGGAAGAGCTACGCTCCCTTGAACTCGGCCGGCCGCTTCTGAAGGAACGCCGTGACGCCCTCGATGAAGTCCGCGGTCTTGCCGGCGATCTTTTGCGCCTGGCGTTCGGCGTGGAGTTGGCCGGTCCAGTCGTTGTCTAGGCTTCCCCACATCAGCTGGCGGATCAGCGTCAGGGACTTTGGGCCATTGGCGAGTTCGGTGGCGAGCGCGGTGGCGGTCGGGAGCAGCTCGGCGTCCGCGACGCAGCGGTTCACCAAGCCCCATTCCAGCGCGGTCTTCGCGGGCAGCTTGTCGCCGAGCAGAGCCATCTCCATGGCGCGCGCGCGGCCGATCATGCGGGGCAGCAGGTAGGTCGAGCCGCCGTCGGGGACGAGGCCGATGCGGCGGAAGGCCTGGAGGAAGTAGGCGCTCTCGCCCGCGACAATCATGTCGCCCATCAGCGCGAAGGAGCAGCCGATGCCCGCCGCCGCGCCGTTCACGGCGGTGACCAGGGGCATCGGAAGGTCGCGCAGCAGCATCATCAGGGGGTTGTAGGTGGTCTCCAGCGCTCCGCCGGCGTCGGGCTTGCCGTCGACGTCCAGCTCGCGGGCCATCAAGCCGTCGGCCGACAGCTTGGCGCCCGAGCAGAAGCCGCGGCCCTCGCCGGTGATGACCAGGGCGCGGGCCTGGACGACGCCGGCGGCCAGAGCGCGCAGCGCATGGGCCATCTCAACGGCGAGCTCGATGCTCGCGGCGTTCATGGTCGAAGGGTCGTTGAGGGTAAGCGTCGCGACGCCGCCTTCGGTCGTCAGCTTGATCTTCTGATAGTCCACGTCCGTCCTCCCGGAGCTTTCGAGGCGGAGGGTTAGTCGCCCTACGTTGCGGAACGCCAGCCCAAAATGTCGTGACGCTGCGGCATGCTTGCCGCCGAAGCGCCTCCGGTTCATTGTGAACAGCGATAAGATCGGGGGCCGAACCCCTTGAGGCCCCATGGGAGAGACCCGATGAACGCTCCGGCCAAGCTCGCCGCCGAAGACCACCGCGCGGCCATGATGGACCTGCTCAACCGGCAGAAGCAGGCCAACATCAACGAGGGCGCGCCCTCGGCCGAGCTGCGGATCGACCGGATCAACCGCTGCATCCGCCTGCTGATCGACTACGAGGAACGCATCTGCGAGGCGCTGAACGAGGACTTCGGCGCGCGGTCGAAGGACGCCTCGTCGCTGACCGACGTGGCCGGTTCCATCGGCACGCTGAAGCACGCGCGCGAGAATGTCCGCAAGTGGATGAAGCCGGAGAAGGTGAAGACCACGCCGGCGATCCTGGGCTACCTGGGCGCGAGTTCGACGATCTATCACCAGCCCAAGGGCGTGGTCGGCGTGATCAGCCCGTGGAACTTCCCGGTGAACCTGACCTTCTCGCCGCTGGGCGGAATCCTGGCGGCCGGCAACCGGGTGATGATCAAGCCTTCGGAATTCACCCCGGCCACTTCCGAGCTGATGAAGGAGATGTTCGAGAAGGCCTTCTCCGAGGAGGAGATCGCGGTCTTCACGGGCGGCCCGGAAGTCGGCCAGGCCTTCTCCGGCCTGCCGTTCGATCACCTGCTGTTCACCGGCGCGACCTCGATCGCCAAGCACGTGATGAAGGCCGCCGCCGAGAACCTGGTGCCCGTGACGCTGGAGCTGGGCGGGAAGAGCCCCGTGATCATCTCGAAGTCGGCCGACATGAAGGTCGCCGCGGCGCGGGTGATGAACGGCAAAACGCTGAACGCCGGCCAGATCTGCCTCGCGCCCGACTACGTGCTGGCGCCGGAGGACCGCGTCGGCGAGTTCGTCGAGCAGGCGAAGGGCGCGGTGCACCGCATGTTCCCGTCGGGCCTGAAGGACAATCCCGACTACACCTCCGTGATCGCCCAGCGGCACTATGACCGCATCATGGGCTACATCGAGGACGCCCGCGCCAAGGGCGCCGAGGTCGTCGAGATCAACCCGGCCGACGAGAACCTCACCCAGCAGCCGCACCGCAAGATCGCGCCGACGCTGATCCTGAACCCCACCGACGACATGAAGGTGATGCAGGAGGAGATCTTCGGGCCCGTGCTGCCGGTGAAGACCTACAAGCACGTGGACGAGGCGGTCAGCTACATCAACGAGCACGACCGGCCGCTCGGCCTCTACTACTTCGGCGCCGACAAGGCGGAGGAGGAGAAGGTGGTGCGCAACACCACCTCCGGGGGCGTCACTGTCAACGACGTGATCATGCACATCACCCAGGAGGAGATGCCCTTCGGCGGCGTCGGGCCCTCAGGGATGGGCAGCTACCACGGCTACGACGGCTTCCGCGAGTTCAGCCACCGGAAGTCGGTGTTCCGGCAGCTAAGCAAGGACATCCCGCAGCTGGTGCAAATGCGCCCGCCGTTCGGGAAGGGCTTCAGAGGGTATGTGCGGGGGCAGATCAAGGCTTAACCGCTCTCCCTTCCCCCTGGAGGGGGGTAGGGTCGGGGTTGGGGGGGGAGACGCGTACGGGATTTGCTGGATAGGGGAGGGGTTGCGGTGAGCCAACCACCCCC
>JBLNCT010000049.1:0-24611 GCA_050260915.1 Parcubacteria group bacterium | reverse complement strand
TCCAAGAAGATCACCGTGGACGTGAAGGGCGAAATCCTCGAGCTGAAGAACACCATCAACACCATGGTGGACCAGCTGAACGCCTTCGCCTCCGAAGTGACCCGGGTGGCCCGGGAAGTGGGTACGGAAGGCAAGCTGGGCGGTCAGGCGAACGTGAAGGGCGTCGCCGGTACGTGGAAAGACCTCACGGACAACGTGAACCTGATGGCGGCGAACCTCACCGGCCAGGTGCGGAACATCGCCGAAGTGACCACCGCCGTGGCCATGGGCGACCTGTCGAAAAAGATCACCGTGGACGTGCGCGGTGAAATCCTCGAGCTGAAGTCGACCATCAACACCATGGTGGACCAGCTGAACGCCTTCGCCTCCGAAGTGACCCGCGTGGCGCGGGAAGTGGGTACCGAAGGCAAGCTCGGCGGTCAGGCGCAGGTGCCCGGCGTCGCCGGCACCTGGAAGGACCTCACCGACAACGTGAACATGATGGCCGCCAACCTGACCGGTCAGGTGCGTGGCATCGCCGACGTCGTGACCGCGGTGGCGCAGGGCGACCTGAAGCGGACGCTGACCCTCGACGCCAAGGGCGAAATCGCCTCGCTCGCCGACACCATCAACGGGATGATCGAGACGCTGGCGACGTTCGCCGACCAGGTGACCAACGTGGCCCGCGAAGTGGGTATCGAAGGCAAGCTCGGCGGTCAGGCCCGGGTGCCGGGGGCCGCCGGCCTGTGGCGCGACCTGACGGACAACGTGAACGAGCTCGCGGCCAACCTGACCACCCAGGTCCGCGCCATCGCCGAGGTGTCCACCGCAGTGACCAAGGGCGACCTGACGCGGTCTATCACCGTCGAAGCGTCCGGCGAGGTGGAGGAGCTGAAGAACAACATCAACGAGATGATCCGCAACCTGAAGGATCAGACGCTGAAGAACACCGAGCAGGACTGGCTGAAGACCAACCTGGCTCGCTTCACGCGGATGCTGCAGGGCGAGCGGGACCTCTCGACGGTGTCGAACCTGGTGCTGTCGGAACTCGCGCCGCTGATCAACGCCCAGCACGGCGTCTTCTACGTCACCGACCGCGACGAGGACGGCCAGGTGGTCCTGAACCTCGCGGCCTCCTACGCCTTCAACAACAGGAAGCACGTCGCCAACCAGTTCAAGCTGCGTGAAGGCCTGATCGGCCAGTGCGCGCACGAGAAGTCGCGCATCCTGCTGACCAACGTCCCGAAGGACTACGTCCAGATCAACTCGGGCCTGGGCGAAGCGCCGCCGCTGAACATCATCGTCCTGCCGGCGCTGTTCGAAGGCGAGGTGAAGGCGGTCATCGAGCTTGCCACCTTCGGCGAGTTCTCCGAGACGCACCAAAGCTTCCTCGACCAGCTGATGGAATCCATCGGCATCGTGTTGAACACCATCGCCGCCAACATGCGGACGGAGGGGCTGCTGAAGCAGTCGCAGCTGCTGACCGCCGAGCTGCAGGCGCAGCAGGAGGAGCTGAAGAAGACCAACGATCGGCTGGAGCAACAGGCCGCGTCGCTGCGTCAGTCCGAGGAACTCCTCCGCGCCAAGCAGGACGAGCTGCAACAGACCAACGCCGAGCTGGAGGAGAAGGCCCAGCTGCTCTCCGCTCAGAACAAGCAGGTGGAAGCCAAGAACCGGGAGGTCGAACAGGCCAAGCTCGCCCTCGAAGAGAAGGCGGAACAGCTGGCGCTGACCTCCAAGTACAAGTCCGAGTTCCTGGCCAACATGAGCCACGAGCTGCGCACGCCGCTGAACTCGCTGCTCATCCTGTCCAAGCTGCTGAGCGACAACACCCAGGGCAACCTGACCGACAAGCAGGTGGAGTTCGCCCGCAACATCCACGACGCGGGTTCGGACCTGCTCGGCCTGATCAACGACATCCTCGACCTGTCGAAGATCGAGTCCGGCACGGTCACGCTCGACATCGGCGAGATGTCCTTCGCCTCGCTGCGCGACCAGGTCGATCGGACCTTCGCCCAAGTGGCGCAGGCCAAGAAGCTGGACTTCCAGATCGAGCTGGAGAGCGAACTGCCGCGGTCGATGTACACCGACGACAAGCGCCTGCAGCAGATCATCAAGAACCTGCTCTCCAACGCCTTCAAGTTCACGGAGAAGGGCCAGGTCAAGCTGAAGGTCGCAAAGGCCGAAGCGGGCTGGAACACCAGCAACGACCACCTCAACACCGCCGGCCAGGTGCTGGCGATCTCGGTCAGCGACACCGGCATCGGCATCCCCGAGGACAAGCAGCGGATCATCTTCGAGGCCTTCCAGCAGGCCGACGGCACGACCAGCCGCAAATACGGCGGCACGGGCCTTGGCCTCTCCATCAGCCGCGAGATCGCGCGGCTCCTGGGCGGCGAGCTGCGGGTCGAGTCGAAGCCGGGCGAAGGCTCGACCTTCACCCTCTACCTGCCGCTGAACTTCAGCCCGCAGGTGAGCCAGCCGACGCTGCAAGGCCGCGCCGGACCGCCGCTGGCGGCGCGGGCGCTCATGCCCTCCTCCATCAACGAGGCGCCGACCGAGACCGTGGCCGACGACCGCGACATGATCGAGCCGGGCGACTCCGTCGTGCTGATCGTGGAGGACGACCCGCGCTTCGCCTCGATCCTGCTCTCGCTGGTCCGCGACAGCGGGTTCAAGGGGGTGGTGACGGGTGAAGGTTCGGCCGTGCCGTCGCTGGCGCGCCGCTTTGGGCCGGACGCCATCATGCTCGACATCGGCCTGCCCGATATCGACGGCCTGGCGCTGCTCGACCTCCTGAAGCGCACGCCGGAGACGCGGCACATCCCGGTGCACCTGATCTCGGCCGACGACCAGCGGGGCCTTGGCCTGTCCATGGGCGCCTTCGGCTTCACCCACAAGCCGGTGGAGCGGGAAGTCGTGGTCTCGACCCTGCAGGGCGTGAAGACCTTCGTCGACAAGGCCGACCGCCGTGTGGCGCTCGTCGGCGGCGAGGGCGAAGCAGCCGACACCCTGCGCGAATGCGTGACGCAGGTGGATACCGCCGAGGACCTGGCGCCCCTCCTTGCCACCCCACCGGCGGAACGTCCGGACGGCATCGTGGTTGAGGCTTCCGCAGTCCCGATCGCGCAACTGGTTGAAATGCTGAAGATGGTCGACGGCCCGAGCAATCCGGTCGTGGTCTACGCACCCCACGAGCTGGACCCGGAGGACGACAAGCGCCTGCGCCTGGCGGTCTTCGCGGGCCTCGCGCGGCTCGCCCGGACGCCCGACCAGCTGATGGACCAAGCGACCCTGCTGCTGCACGAGCGTCTCGACCAGCTGTCGGACGACACGCGCGCCAAGCTGGCCCAAGGGCGCCACGAGGATGCGCTGCTAACCGGTCGTAAGGTGGTCGTCATCGACGATGACATCCGCAACATCTTCTCGCTGGCGAGCGCGCTCGAAGAGTACGGAATGGATCTCTCCTACGCCGAAAGCGGACGGGCGGGCCTCCAGCTGCTGGAGGGCGACCCGAACGTGGACGTGGTGCTGGTCGACATCATGATGCCGGACATGGATGGCTACGAGACGATCCGCGAAATCCGCTCGCGGCCGGGCTTCGCCGAGCTGCCCATCGTAGCCGTCACCGCCAAGGCGATGAAGGGCGACCGGCAGAAGTGCATCCAGGCCGGCGCCTCGGACTACGTCTCAAAGCCCGTGGACATAGATCACCTGATCTCGGTGCTGCGGGTTTCCATCCAGAGAGCCGATGCGATGCGGCTCGCCTCCGACACCGTCGTTTCGTTGATGCCGCAAGCGAGCTGAAGTGAACGCTTATTCCTCATCGGGCCCGCGGACACGGGCGGGGCTTGACGCTCCCCCCGACCTGACCGCGCCGATCAAGGCCAAGATCCTCATCGTCGATGACGACGAGCGGAACGCCTTCGCCGCCATCCAGGCGCTCGAGGACCTCGGCCACGAGCTGATCGTGGCCAGGTCCGGCGAGGAGGCGTTGAAGCGGCTGCTGGTGAACGACTTCGCCGTCATCCTGCTCGACCTGCACATGCCGGGCATGGACGGCTACGAGACGGCCCAGCTGATCCGAGCGCGGAAGCGCACGCGCAACGTCCCGATCGTCTTCCTGACGGCGATCTTCCGGGACGAGGCGCACATATTCCAGGCCTACTCGGCGGGCGCCGTGGACATGGTCTTCAAGCCCGTCGATCCCTTCATCCTGCGATCCAAGGTCTCGGTGCTGGTCGACCTGCACATCAAGACCGAGGAGGTGAAGCGCCAGATGGCGCACAGCCAATGGCTGCTGGAGGAGAACCGCCGGGTCCAGGCCGAGAAGGCGAAGGCCGAAATGGCCCTGCAGCGCTCGCGCGAGCGGCAGGAGCAGATCATGCGCTCCCTGCCGATCACCTTCCATTCGCGCATCGCCGAGCCGCCGTTCGAGCCGGTGTTCATCAGCGACGGCGTCAAGGCGATCACCGGGTTCACGCCCGAAGAGATGATGTCGAGCCCAGACTTCGGATCGTCCCGCATTCACCCGGAAGACTTGCAGAAGGTCGTGGAGTCGGTGAGCGGCGCCCTGGAGACGGGCCACTACAGCTGCGAGTTCCGCTGGCTCTGCGCCGACGGGCAGTACCGCTACCTCTTCGACCAGGGCGTACTGGCGCAGAGCGAGGACGGCGAGCGCAAGGAGGTGTTCGGGGTGATCCTCGACTCCACCGACCGGCGCATGCTGGAGGAACAGCTCGCCCAGGCGCGGAAGATGGAGGCCGTGGGCCAGCTCACGGGCGGCGTGGCGCACGACTTCAACAACCTGCTGACCGTCGTGCTCGGCAACATCGACATGCTGAGCCGCAAGGCGGAGGACGCCGCTCAACGCGCCCGCCGGATCGACGCCATGCGGCAGGCGGCCGAGAAGGGCCGCGACCTGACCCGCCAGCTGCTGGCCTTCTCGCGCCGCCAGCACCTCACCCCCGTCACGCTGGACGTCAACGAGCTGATTGACAGCTTTGCCCCCCTCATGCGCCAGGCCGTCGGCGAAGCGGTGACGCTGGAGCTCGCGCTTTCGAAGAAGCAGCTCTGCGCCAATGTCGACCCGACGCAGCTGGAGACCGCCCTTCTCAACCTCGCCGTCAACGCACGCGACGCCATGCCCGACGGCGGCCAGCTCACCATCGGCACGCGGTCCGCCGGCGGGCAGGTCGCTGTCGAGGTCCGCGACAACGGCGTGGGCATGTCGGCGGAGGTTCGCGAACGCGTCTTCGAACCCTTCTTCACCACCAAGGACGTCGGCAAGGGCTCTGGGCTCGGGCTTTCGCAGGTCTATGGCTTCGTTCGCCAGTCGGAGGGCCATGTCGAGGTCGAAAGCACGCCGGGGCAAGGCACCACGGTACGGCTGCTGCTGCCGGCCTCCAGCGAGGCGGCGCCGGAGCGGCGGACTTCCCAGATTCCACCGGAGACCGTCGGCGGCACGGAGCGGCTGCTGGTCGTGGAGGACGATGCGGCGGTGCTGGAGCTGACCGTCGAGATGCTGAAGAGCCTCGGCTACCAGGTGACCACCGCGACCCATGCCGCCGAGGCGCTTGAAGTGCTGCGCGGCGACGAGCCGATCGACCTTCTCTTCTCGGATATCGTGATGCCGGGCGGCGCCAGCGGCGTCAGCCTCGCGCGGGAGGCGCAGGTGCTCAGGCCCGAAATGCGGATCCTGCTGACGTCCGGGTTCGTCGGCGACGGCGCCAGCCTGGCCGAGCACCAGTTCCCGCTGATCGACAAGCCGTACGAGGCCGCGGCGCTCGCTGCGCGTATCCGGGAAATGCTGGATGACGCCAGGCCGCGGAAGCGGCGCCGGCGTCAGGCCGTCGCCGCTGAGGCCGCGACCGGAACCTAGGCCGCGTCGGCCTCGTCTTCCGCCTCGGCGACGTCGTCACAGGCCAGAGCCCTCGCAACCGAGAGCAGGGCCGCGCGGGCGCGACGGTCGGGAATCTTGGAGTAGACCTCCAGTAGCTCCACCGCGCCGGGCGTCACCATGATCGACGGAGCAATGGCCTCGGCCGCGCCGCCGCCTTCTTCGCCGAGCAGGTAGGAGACCGGGCAGTCCAGCCGCTGGGCGATCTTCACCAGCACGGAGGCCGAGACGCGGTTCACGCCGCGCTCGTACTTCTGCACTTGCTGGAAGGTGAGCCCGAGGGCCTGCGCCAGCTCGCTTTGGGTGATGCCAAGCGCCTTGCGGCGAAGGCGAATACGGGCGCCGACGTTCAGATCCAGCGGCCCGGGACCAGGCTTTGCCATTTTGACGCCCCTGAAAAATGTAACTTTCTTAACATCGGGCGTACCACTCCAAGCTTCGCCCGTCGAGAGAACGGCCTATTTCAGCCCACAAGAATGTTACCCGAAACGGTTAAATGATAGTGTTACTACCTAAGGTACCTGCCTTAAGGTTGGCTTCCCATTATCGAACAACCCACAGCTCGGCCAGGGCGGCGAAAGGTAGAATCACCGTTTCCGCTGAGTCTCGGCTTCGGAGCTGTCCTGGCCCGGTTCGTAGTCGCCGGGGTATCCGAGATCCTCGAGATCCTCGTCGGTCAGGCTGCGCGATTCCATGGCCGCCGTGCGCTTGCCGTCCCGGACAGAGCGGTCGTCCAGGTCGCCGCGGTAGACCAGCTCCACCTCGTCGGAATCGGCGCGTGACACGCCGGGCACGTCCTCCTCGAAGAGCTCCTCGGGCAGGCGTCCGGCCAGGTCGTCGTCCTCGAAGTCGGCCAGCTCCGCATCGGCTTCAAGTTCGATGATCTCGTCGTCGTCGAGTTCTTCGGCGATCAGCGCTTCGTCGTCATCGGCGTCGCCGACCGCGGAGGTCACGTCGAGGACGTCCGGCATCTCTTCCAGGGTGCGCATGTCGTTGCGGCGGCCGCCGGGGCTGTCGAGGTTCTGGTTGTCCTCGTCGAAGACTTCCGACTGATCCTGATCGTCCCAGTCGCCTTCCATGTCGGTGGGCATGGCTGCTTCTCCTTCGCTCGGAAAGAGAATGTCCCCCCAGGCGCGGATGTTCCGTGATCTGCCGCAAATGTCGAGCTCCCGACACTTAGGATCGTAAGGCGATCTTTTCCTTCATCTTCTGGAACTCTCCTCCCGGCTGCCACGTTGCGCGAACGGTTCAGCTAGGGGGTCTTAAGTGGCCGAAGTCGACCGGCGCCGGACTTGGTGGTGGCTCGCCGCGGCAGTGGTCGTCGCCGCGCTCGCGATCTTCTTTGTGGCGCAGAGGACCGGCTACTCCCCGCCCCCGGCGAAGATGGCGACGCCCGCCGCCTACAACCCCGGCCAGCCCATCGCCGACGATGGCCAATGGGGCATGCCGGCACACGACTACGCGAGCACGCGGTTCAGCGGGCTGAACGAGATCAACGTCTCCAACGTCGCCAACCTGCGACCCGAGTTCACCTTCTCGACCGGCGTCAACAAGGGCCACGAGGCGGCGCCGATCGTGGTCGGCGGGACGATGTTCATCGTCACCCCCTACCCCAACAAGGTCTATGCGCTCGACCTGACGAAGGCCGGAGCGCCGCTGAAGTGGTCCTTCGAACCCAAGCCCCAGCCCGCGTCCCAGGGCGTCGCCTGCTGCGACGTGGTCAACCGCGGCGCCATGTACTGGGACGGCAAGATCATCTTCGCCACCCTCGACGGCGCCGTGATCGCGCTCGACGCCAACTCCGGGGCGCAGGTCTGGCGCACCCAGCTCGGCGACATCAACCGCGGCGAGACCATCACCATGGCTCCGCTGGTGGTGAAGGGCAAAGTGCTGGTCGGCGACTCCGGCGGCGAGATGGGCGTGCGCGGCTGGCTCCAGGCGCTGGACGCCGGCTCCGGCCGGGTCGTCTGGAAGGCCTATAACACCGGCCCCGACAAGGACGTGCTGATCGGCCCGGACTTCCACCCCTTCTACAAGATGGACCAGGGGACGGACCTCGGCGTGAAGACCTGGCCGCCTGACGCCTGGAAGACCGGCGGCGGCACGGTGTGGGGCTGGATATCCTACGACCCGGAGCTGAACCTGATCTACTACGGCACCGGCAACCCCGGCCCGTGGAACTCCGACCAGCGGCCGGGCGACAACAAGTGGACCAGCGGCATCTTCGCCCGCGACCCGGACACCGGCCAGGCGAAGTGGTTCTACCAGCTGTCGCCGCACGACGTGCACGACTACGACGGCATCAACGAGATCGTCCTGCTCGACCTGCCGATCGGGGGCCAGGTGCGCAAGGTGCTCGTGCGGCCCGAGCGCAACGGCTACGTCTATGTGATCGACCGCACCAACGGTCAGGTGCTGTCGGCCGACCCGTTCGTCTATGTGAACTCCAGCAGCGGGGTCGACCTGAAGACCGGCGAGCTGAAGGTGAACCCGGACAAGGTCCCACACCTCGGCAAGACCATCCGCCAGATCTGCCCGAGCGCCAACGGCGCCAAGGACTGGAACCCGTCCGCGTGGTCGCCGCGCACGCGCCTTCTCTATCTGCCGCACGTCAACATGTGCATGGACTGGCAGAGCGCAGAGGTCAGCTACATCGCGGGCACGCCCTACGTCGGCGCCAACGTCGTCATGTACGGCGGGCCTGAGGGCAACCGGGGCGTCTTCACCGCCTGGGACCCGGTCAAGCGCGCCAAGGCCTGGGAGATCAAGGAAGACCTGCCGGTGTGGTCAGGCGCGCTGGCGACGGCGGGCGACCTCGTCTTCTACGGGACGATGGACGGCTGGTTCAAAGCCGTGGACGCGCGCAACGGCCAGCTGCTGTGGCAGTTCAAGACCGGCTCCGGGATCATCGGCCAGCCGGTCGCCTACAAGGGTCCTGACGGGCGCGAATACATCGCCGTGCTGTCCGGCGTCGGCGGCTGGGCGGGCGCGGTGGTCAGCGGCAATCTCGACCCGCGCGATCCAACGGCGGCGCTCGGTTTCGCCAACGCCACCCAGGACCTGAAGAAGAAAACCAACACGGGAGGAACGCTCTATGTCTTCGCGCTTCCGCCCCGCCGCTAAGGTCCTCGTCGGCCTGATCGCGGTCGCCGCGCTGGTGAGCGCCTGCGACCGCGAGCGCCGTGACTTTGGATCGTCCGTCCCGGAGGCCGGTCCGGCGATCCAGACTACCTCGTTCACGCCTGGTCCCGGCGGGCAGCTCCCGCCCGACCCGCGCGGCCAAATCTACGAGAAGAGCGCCTACCACGTCTCGCAGGGCGGCGAGCTGTTCAAGGCCTACAACTGCAGCGGATGCCACGCGAACGGCGGCGGGGGCATGGGGCCGGCGCTGATCGACGACGAGTGGCGCTACGGCTCCTCCATCGAGCAGATTTACGGGACCATCGCCGAGGGCCGTCCTAACGGCATGCCGAGCTTCCGCGGCAAGGCGACCGACGAGCAGATCTGGGAACTCGCCGCCTACGTCCGCAGCCTCGGCGGCTTCACGCCGCAGGCCTCGTCCAGCCGCTCGGAGGCGATGAAGAACGTCCCGCCGCGTAACCAGGTCACCCCGCCCAAGCCGACCGGCGAAGGCATGGCCTCCGTCGCGGGGACCGCCCCGTGAGAGGCCGGGCGTCCGCTGCGGCGGCGCTGCTGCTGTGTGGTTGCACCGGCGTGCAGACCCCCCTCGATCCCGCCGGAGAACAGGCGGCCAGCATCCATACGATCTGGGTGCTGATGATGTGGGTCTGCGGCTTCTTCTACCTCGTCGTCATCGCGGGACTGGTGTGGGCCATCTGGCGCAGCCGGCGCGTGACGGGCGGGGAGCCGCAGGCGAGTGCGCACGACCCGCTGATCGAGCGGGGCCTGGGCGTCTGGGCGGTGATGATCTTCGCCGGGCTGACGCTGCTGGTCACCTGGAGCTTCTTCGTCGACCGCAGCCTCGCTTCTACCCACAACGAGAACGCGCTCCACCTGCGCGTCACCGGGTATCAGTGGTGGTGGAAGGTCGAGTACCAGCAGGGGCCGCACCCCTCGTGGTTCGAGACGGCCAACGAAATCCACCTGCCGGTCGGCAAGACCGCGCGGATCGAACTCGCGTCAGGCGACGTGATCCACAGCTTCTGGGTCCCGAACCTGAGCGGCAAGATGGACCTGATTCCGGGCCGCGATAACGTGCTCGACGTCACACCCACGCGGGTCGGCGTCTACCGCGGCCAGTGCGCCGAGTTCTGCGGCTTCCAGCATGCCCACATGGCGCTGACGGTGATCGTCGAGCCGCAGGCGAAGTTCGACGCGTGGCAGAAGCACCAGCTGCAGCCCGCGAGCCAGCCTTCCTCACCGGACGCGGTGCTGGGGCAGCAGGTCTTCCAGAGCCGCGCCTGCGGGATGTGCCACACCATCTCGGGTACCGACGCCGGCGGCCGGATGGGCCCGAACCTGAGCCATATCGCCAGCCGGCCGACCATCGCCGCCGGGACCATGCCGATGAGCAAGGGCTCGCTGGCCGGCTGGATCTCCGACCCGCAAGGCATGAAGCCCGGGACCAAGATGCCGAATGTGCCGCTGACCGCGACCGAGAGCTCGGCCGTGGTCGCCTACCTGAGTTCGCTGCAATGAGCCGGGCTCCTCGCACGCCGAAGAAGGCGGCCTCGCCGGTCATCGACGAGCGCATCCTCGCGCCCGCCGCGGTGGAAGAGCTGGAGCTGACCTGGAAGGACCCCCCGGGCTTCTGGGGCTGGCTGGTGACCACCGACCACAAGCGGATCGCGCGGCGCTATCTCGTCACCGCCTTCCTGTTCTTCGCGCTGGCGGGTCTGGGCGCCGTGGCCATGCGCCTGCAGCTGTCGAAGGCCGAGAACACCCTGCTGAGTGCGGCTCGTTACAACGAGATTTTCACGATGCACGGCACGACGATGATGTTCCTCTTCGCCGTGCCGATCATGGAGGCGGTGGCGGTCTATCTCGTGCCCCTGATGATCGGGGCCCGTGCGCTCGCGTTCCCGAGGCTGAACGCCTACAGCTACTGGGTCTATCTGGCGGGCGCGCTGACGCTCTGGATCGGTTTCGTCCTCAACATCGGGCCGGATGTCGGCTGGTTCGCCTACACGCCGCTGTCGGGGCCTGAGTACTCGCCCGGCCACCGCTCCGACATCTGGGCTCAGATGATCACCTTCACGGAGATCGCGGCGCTGGCGGTCGCAGTGAACCTGACGACGACCATCTTCAAGCTGCGGGCGCCTGGGATGACACTATCGCGCATTCCGCTGTTCGTCTGGGCGATGCTGATCACCGCCATCATGACGATCTTCGCCCTGCCGGCGGTGATGCTGGCGTCGTCGCTGCTGATGAGCGACCGGCTGCTGGGGACCCACTTCTACAACCCGGCGGAGGGCGGGGACCACATCCTCTACCAGCACCTCTTTTGGTTCTTCGGGCACCCCGAGGTCTACATCATCTTCCTGCCCGGGCTGGCGTTCGTGTCCTCGATCACCGCGACCTTCACGCGCCGGCCGGTGGTGGGTCACATCCCGATGGTGCTGTCGCAGATCGCCATCGGCTTCCTCGCCTTCGGTCTGTGGGTCCACCACATGTTCGCGACGGGCCTGCCGCATCTTGGCGACAGCTTCTACACCGCCGCCAGCATGGCGATCGCCCTGCCCAGCGGCATCCAGATCTTCTGCTGGATCGCGACCATCTGGGCGGGCAAGCCGGTCTGGAAGACGCCGTTGCTGTGGGTGATCGGCTTCATCGTCACCTTCGTGATCGGGGGACTGACGGGCGTGATGGTGGCCTCGGTGCCGCTCGACCTGCAGCTTCACGACACCTACTTCGTCGTCGCCCACTTCCATTATGTGCTGATCGGCGGCGCCGTCTTCCCGCTGTTCGGGGCGTTCCAGTACTGGTTCCCGAAGTTCACCGGCCGGATGCTGAATGAGACCGCCGGCAAGTGGCAGTTCTGGCTGTTCTTCGTCGGCTTCCAGCTGACCTTCTTCCCCATGCACATCCTGGGCCTGATGGGGATGCCGAGGCGCGTCTACACCTACCCGTCGGGGATGGGCTGGGAGCCCTACAACCAGCTGGCCACGTTGGGCGGGCTGCTGCTGTTCATCAGCGTGCTGATCTTCGTGATCAACGTGCTGGCCAGCCTGAGGCGCGGCATGGCCGCCGGCGACAACCCTTGGGACGGCGGCACGCTGGAGTGGGCGACGAGTTCGCCGCCGCGGCCCTACAACTTCGCCTTCACGCCGGTCGTCGACAGCCGCGAGCCCCTCTGGGAGCACCGCGACGTGCTCCCCGTGGTCGAGGGCCTGTCGACCGCCAAGCGCGAGGTGCTGACGACCAGTCCGTCCGAGGCGGAGCCGATCTCGCGGCAGGCCTCGCCCGACCCGTCGGTCTGGCCCTTCTTGTCGGCCATCGCGACCACCGTCGTCCTGCTCGGAACGATCTTCAGCGAGTGGGCGCTGGTCTGGGGCGCGGTCCCGATCATCATCGTCCTGACCGGCTGGTTCTGGCCCAAGCGCCCCCGCGCCGGAGGAGAACCGCAATGAAGACGAGGATCGTCGGCGACATCTCCGGCCTGCCCGACCACGAGTTCGGGCTGAAGAGCACCGTCTGGTGGGGCCTGCTGGGCTTCATGGCCATTGAGATGACCGGCTTTGCGCTGGCGATCGGGGCCTACCTCTACATCCGCAACATCAACGACTCCTGGCCCTTCCCGCCCGACCAGGCGCCGCTGCTGCTGCCCGGGATCATCACGACGATCCTGTTCGCGGCGTCCGAGGTCCTCAACCGCTGGCTGGCCAACCGCGCCAGGGCCTACGACGAAGCGGCGGTGAAGATGGGGGTGCTGGGCATCATCCTGTTCGGGGTCGCCATTATCGTCGCCCGCTTCTTTGAGCTGCCGAACCTGCACACCCGCTGGGACGTCAACGCCTACGGCTCGGTGACCTGGCTGCTGATGTTCCTGCACACCCTGCATGTGATCACCGACTGGGTGGACACCGTGGTGCTGGGGGTCTGGCTGCGTACACACAAGATCGAGCCCACGCAGTTCTCGGAGGTCTATGACAACTGCGGCTACTGGACTTTCGTGGTCTGGAGCTGGGTTCCGATCTGGCTGCTGGTCTACTTCGCGCCGAGGCTGATGTGATGGCCGAGCGGAGCGAAAGACGGGAGCTGTTCGAGCGGTGGGCCGGGCTCATCGCGGGGCCGCTGGTCTGGTGGATCCACCAGCGCACGGTGGCCGACGGGCAGGCGATCGACTGCCACGACATGGGCATCGCCGGCCGGACCGTCTGGAGCCTCCTCCTGCTCGCGGTGCTGGCCTGGGCCTTCTGGACGTCGCTGACCGTCTGGCGCCGCTGGCCGACCCATGAGGCGACCGCCGACAACCGCCGCTTCATCGCGCTGGTGAGCGCGGGCGTCGCGGCTCTGACGGGGCTGGCGGTGTTCTTCGGCACGCTTGCGGCGCTCATCGTTCCGGACTGTCTGCAGCAATGACCGAGTGGACGTTCGAGCCCTGGGTGATCCTGCCGCTGCTGATCGGCGCGGCGCTGTTCGCCGTGGGGTTTCGGCGCCTCTTTGCGCGTTCGGAGCATGGCGCGCGGGCGCTGAAGCGGCGCGGCGTTCTGTTCGCGCTCGGCTGGCTCGTGCTGGCCGCCGCCTTGGTTTCGCCGCTGCATGAGGCGGGGGAGCGGTCCTTCACCTTCCACATGATCGAGCATGAGCTGATGATGCTCGCGGCCGCGCCCCTGCTGGTCGCGAGCGAGCCGCTGGCCATCATGCTCTGGGCTTTTCCGGCGGCGGGGCGGCGAGCCCTGGGGAGCGCCAGCAAGAGCCCCGCAGTCGCGCTGGCCTGGCGCACGCTGACGGACCCGCTGATCGCCACCGTCGTGCAGGCGGCGGCGCTTTGGCTGTGGCACGCCCCTGCCCTGTTCGACCTCGCCCTGGAGCACGAGGACTGGCACGTCGCCCAGCACCTCTCCTTCCTGGTGAGCGCCCTGTTCTTCTGGAGCGCCATGTTCCACCGGCGCAGCAGCCCCGGCGTCACGGCGGTCTGCCTGTTCGTCACCTCTCTGGTCAGTGGAGCGCTCGGCGCCTTCATGGCGGTCTCGGAGAGCCCCTGGTACGCGCCCTACGCCGCGCTGGGACTGACGCCTATCGGCCTGACGCCCGCCGAGGACCAGCAGATGGCGGGGCTGATCATGTGGATTCCGGGCGGCATGTTCCATGCGCTCTTCGCGCTGGCCTTCGTCGGGTCGATGCTGCGCGACAAGCGGGAGGCCAGCCATGCGCATCCGTAGCGCGCCCGCCTGGACCGCTGTCGTGGTCGTGCTGGCCCTGCTGGTCTGGGGCGCGTACGGCATCGCCCGCGAGGTCGTGCAGCAGCGCCACGAGACCGCCATCCAGGCCCATCGTCTCACAGGCGGCGATCCCGACCGGGGCGAGGCGGCCATCGGCAAGTACGGCTGCGGCGCCTGCCACGAAATCCCCGGCATCCCCGGCGCGCGTGCGCGTGTGGGACCGCCGCTGAAGGGCGTCGGCGGGCGGATCATGCTGGCCGGACGGCTCAACAACACGCCGCCGAACATGATGCTCTGGATCCAGCACCCGCAGCTGGTCGAGCCGGGCACGGACATGCCCGAGCTCGGCATGAGCGACCGCGAGACGCGGGACATCGCAGCCTACCTCTATACGCGGCAGTGATCAGGCGAGCCGCTCCGCCGGCAGGGTGATCTCACAGACCAGCCCTTCGGGGCGCCAGTCGAAGCTGGCTTGTCCCTTCAGCTGCGCCATCGCCCGCACGACCATGCCCACGCCGAAGCCGCGCCGGGTCGGCTTCTTCACGTCCGAGGCCCCGCTCTCGCTCCAGACGAGCTTCAGTGCGCCATCCTCCAGGCGCCACTCCACGGAAACCTTTCCCTCCGCCGCCTTGAAGGCTCCGTACTTGGTGGCGTTTGTGCAGAGCTCGTGGATGACCATGGCGATCGACTGCGCCGCCTCCGGCCGGAGCACGACGCTAGGGCCGTGGATGTCGACCTTGTCTTCAGCGAGGTAGGGCTTCAGCTCCTCGCTCACGAGCTGCTTCAGGTTGGCGCCGGTCCAGCGGCTGCGGGACAGGAGGTTGTGAGCGTGGGCGAGCGCGCGGATGCGGCCCTCGATGGTCTCCTTCAGTTCGCCGACGGTGTCCGCCTCGGAGAGCCTGACCGCCGCCTGGGCGACGGCCAACAGGTTGTTGGCGCGGTGATCGACTTCGCGAGCCAGCAGCTTCAGGCGCTCCTCGGCCTCCTTGCGGTCGGTGATGTCGAGCAGGACACCGAGGACGCGCAGCGGCGCCAGGCCCTCGGCGTGGATGATCTCTGCCCGCAGCTGCATCCAGTGGATGGAGCCGTCCCGCCAGCGATAGCGGAACTCCACCTCGAAATAGCGTTCGCCCCGGGCGAGCGCCGCATTGGCGCCTTCGCGCACGCGGTTGCCCTCATTGGGCAGGTAGCGCGCGCGGAGTTCGCGGACGCTCAGCGGCTTGCCGTCCGGAAAATCGAGCAGGCGGTTCAGTTCGGGAGACGCGACCAGGTCGCCCGTGACGACATCGACGTCCCACACCGCCATCCGGCCGGCGTCCATCGCCAGTCGCAGGCGCGCATTCGTCTCGGCCAGTTCCTGGGCCACCCGTTTAGTGTCGGCGATGGCCTCCACCTTGGACACAGAAGCGCTCCTGCAGCCGGACAAAAATCCTTATCCCTGCAAGCAGGTTGAGCAATCGGCCGACCTCAAAATGAGCCTCAAGGCGCGAAGACTTCCACGCGGGCGGCGTAGCGGGTGTGTTGTCCGGGCTGGAGGACGACCATGCCGGTGTCCCTGCCCTTCCACTCCGGTCCGAACGGGTCGGCGAGATTGAACTGCGGCTCGACGACGACGATGGGCCGGTCCGGCGGGGCGTAGACCTGGAAGGCTTTGACGGGCGCAGCGCCGCTTATCCGCAGCCCGAGGCCGCCCGCCGGGTCGATCACCTCGGCGGTTTGGTCCGCGAGGTCTGTGAAGCAGTCGTCGAGATAGAGGTCCTTCAGGGGGCGCGGTTCGGAGAAGTCGTAGGGCGTATCCGCGACGCTCAGAACCTCGCCTGTCGGCAGCACCTCGTCGTAGTCGTTGACGGCCGTGCGGCTGCGGGCCGGCATGCGCAGCAGGGCCTGGGTGCGGTCGCCGCTCGGCAAGTTGAACCAGGGATGCCAGCCGATCCCCATGGGCAGCGGCTCGGGGCCTGCGTTGGTCACATCGACCACCAGTTCCAGCGTCGTGGCGGTCAGCCGGTACTCCACCCGGATGTCGCTGGACGACAGCCAGTGGCCGCCGAAGTCGCCGGCCTGCAAACGGCCCTCGACCCGCGCGGCGCCGATGGCGGTCAGGCCGAAAGGCTTGTCGAGCAGCAGGCCGTGCATCGCGTACTGCTCGGCGCCTTCGGCCTTGCCGCCCCAGTTCATCGGGAGGCGCAGGCTCTTGCCCAGCACCTGCGTCTCGATCTGGCGCCCCTCCACCGGCTTGCCGCGGATGCGGTTGGCGTAGGGCAGCAAGATCGCGCCGCCGAGGCTGAAGGAGATGTTGCCCGCGAAGTCGTCCTCGCCTCCGAATTTCGGCTGAGGAGGCGTCGCCAGAAGGTCGAATGTCTCGCCTTCCCTCGAACGCACCTGAGCCTGCAGCAGGAGCATGCCGCGCTCGGGGGCGACGGTCGCGTTGAGGAAGGCGGGTCCCTGCCCTGAACCTTCGGCGGAAATCTGGATGGTGCGGGTCATCTCGCGCCTAACGCGCGGAGGGGCGCACGGGTGCGCGAAATGCCTAGGCGCACGCGGAGGGAGGCGCGGGCGGAGGCGCGTGCGTACGAGGGGGCGGGGATAGCAGCGGCGGTGTTCATCCGAGACAGCATAGGGCTTGTGGAGCGAACGCGGATTACCCACCACAAAGCTCCGTCATCCCAGGCCTTGTGCCTGGGACCCCTCTGGCCGCTGCACTATCGGGGGTGCTCCGGCGCGCATCGTGCGACCGATAGAGGGGTCCTCGGGACAAGCCCGAGGATGACGAGTTTGGGGGCGAGAAGGCGCCGATGTCTCCGGAGAACATGTCTCCAGAGTCTCGCATCGGTCAGCCGTTGCTGTCGCTCATGGCGAGTTCGGTGCGGATCAGGCGGCGCGCGTCCTCGATCTGCCGTTCGGCCATCGGGTCGCGGTACTCGGACGGGCGGACCACCGGCACGTTGAGGCAGATGCTCTGCGTCGGCAGCACGTCGCGCCAGTCGCGGATCAGCTGCTTGTAGGAGCGGCCGACGGCGCGAATCTCGCGGTTCAGGTCGTAGAGGCCGACCGGGTGGACGCGGTTGTTCTTCTCGCGAAGGGCGGTGTCCCAGTCCGTCTGGTCGGTCAACGAGTACCAGGTGAAGCCCACCGTCGGCACGCCGGCGTTGCGGACGCGGAGCACGTTGGCCCATTCCTTCCAGAGCCAGTTCACCGCCTCGTCCCCGTTGGGACCTTCGACGATGTTGGTCTCGGTGTGCATCACCGGCAGGCGGTAGCGGTCGTAGTACTGCCGGGTGATCTCGCTGTAGCCGAAGATCTCGCCCGAGGCCCGGGTGTGGCCGTCGGCGGCGACCCGGTGCTCGTTCGTCCAGTAGTAGTCGTTGCCGAGGATGCAGTGGTGGCGAAGGCTGGCGCCGAGGAAGAAGTGGTACTCCTCCTTCGTCATGCCGGCGTCCATCAGGTACTCGTACATCTCCGAGTCCACCCGGTGGCCGTAGTTCAGGTCCAGCGACAGGAACCGCATCGAGTTCATGATCTCGGCGGGCTTGATCGCCTGCGGGTTCTCGGCGTGGAAGTACTCCGAGCTTTCGCTCTGGATGAAGATGGCGTCGGGGCGGACCTCCAGGATGGCCCGCATGGCCAGCACGTTGGCTTTCACCAGGTGGTTCAGCGCGCGGACGAAGGTGCGGTCGGTCGTGCCCTGCTCGTTCCACCAGCCGTACTTGGCGGAGAAGAGGGCGCAGATGAACATCTCGTTGACCGGGGTGTAGAGCTGCACCCACGGAAACCGCAGCGCGAAGTCCTTCGCGTATTGGGCGAACAGCTCCGGGAAGTCCGGGTTCTGGAAGTCGCCGATCCAGTCCGGCACGCCGAAGTGGCAGAGGTCGACGATCGGCACGATGTCGCGCCGCTTCAGGTCGGCGAAGGTGACGTCGGCGAACTCCCAGTCGTACTTGCCCACGCCCAGGAAGCTGGTGTGCAGGGGCGGACCGTAGCGGAGGAAACGGATGCCCATGTCCTCCAGCAGGTCGAAGTCGGTGCGCCAGTAGCGGTAGTGGCCGCAGGACTCCATCTGGTCGACACGAACCGTGCCGTTCTTGATGGTCGGGATGCTGTTCTCGATCCCGGTCGCAAACATGAAGGCGGAAATTGCGCGTCCCTCCGACAAGCAGGCGCGTTAGCGGGCTCCGTCGGCTAAACGACAGAGCACCGGCTTAGTTCACAAGAAAGCTTGGCCGCGGCGGGCCGGGCGGATCAGGTCGCGGGAGCGCCGTTGATCTTCCGGCAGCGGGCGATGCCCGTGATGCCGTCCGCACCGGTCTCGGTGTTGCGGACCCAGACCTTGTCGCCAACCACCGCCATCACCGTGAAGTGCGGGTAGAGGTTGGGACCGGTGCGAACAATGTCACCGGTCTGGATGTCTTCCTCGTATTCCCGATCGTGATTGATGTCGTACACGTCGGAGTAGCTGATCTGCGCCACGGGACCCCTCCCGATTCGTTATGCGGTTATGTTAGGCGCATCGACTATGAATGGAACCAAAACGCACGCTGCAAAGTTGTCGCACTTCGGCTCATTTTGAGAACAGCGGTCGCTGAAGGCAGTTCAGAATGATCCGCAGGGGGAGAGCTCGCATGGCGGAGCAGGTTTTTTGCGCGTTTGAAGCGAAAAATACCTTGGGCGAGGGGCCCCTGTGGGACCCTGCGACAAAACGGCTCTACTGGTTCGACATAAAACAAGCTGAGCTATACTGGGGCGACCCCAGTAATAACAAGCTTGGCCATTGGAAGCTCCCCTGCCGCGCCAGCGCCGCGGCGATCCGTTCCGGGGGCGGGCTGTTGCTGGCGACCGAGCAGGGGCTGGCGAACTTCGACCCGGGCGCCGGCGCGTTCGAACTTAGGTGGAAATGGGAGCCCGAGCCGGGTTTTCGTTCCAACGACGGCAAGATCGACGTGGCCGGCCGCTTCTGGTGGGGGACCATGGACGACGACCATGGCGCGCGGCCCGGCAAGCTGTACCGCTACGACCCCGATGGCCGCTGCGAGCCGCAGGTCGACGGCATCCACATCGTCAACACCGTGTCCTGCAGCCCGGACGGGCGGACCTACTACCTGGCCGACTCGCGCAAGGGCGAGATCTACGCGTTCGACATTGATCGCGAGGGCCGCCTGTCCAACCGTCGGGTATTCGCCCATGTGGACAAGGGCGCGCCGGATGGCTCGGCGGTCGATGCGGAGGGTTACCTCTGGAACTGCCAGTGGGGCGGCGGGCGGATCGTGCGGTATGCGCCGGACGGGTCTGTGGACCGCATCGTGGAAGTCCCGGTCGAGCAGCCTTCGAGCTGCGCGTTCGGCGGGCCGGACCTGACCACCCTCTTCATCACGACGGCGCGGGAATACCTGTCGGAGGAGGTGCTCTCCAGGCAGCCGCTGGCGGGCAGCGTGCTGGCGGTGGAGACGGGTGTGAAGGGCCTCGCCCTGCCGACCTTCGATGGCTGAACCAATGTTCCTCTCAAGCTGTTTAGCGAGCGGGGACTGACGGGCGAGCCGGGAGACGTTGGTGACTGACAAGCCGAAGCCGCTTCGCAGCACGCGTTCCTACGGCAAGCTCGACCGCGACGGCTTCATCCACCGAAGCTGGATGAAGGGCACCGGCCTGCCGGACCACGCCTTCGACGGGCGCCCCATCATCGGCATCTGCAACACCTGGTCGGAGCTGGTGACCTGTCAGGCGCACCTGCGGGAACTGGCGGGATTCGTGAAGCGCGGCGTCTGGGAGGCCGGCGGCGTGCCGCTCGAGTTCCCGGCCATGAGCCTGCCCGAGACGCAGATGCGGCCGACGGCCATGCTGTTTCGCAACCTGCTGGCCATGGAGGTCGAGGAGAGCATCCGGGCCAATCCCATCGACGGGGTGGTGCTGCTGGGCGGCTGCGACAAGACCACGCCGGGCCAGTTGATGGGCGCGGCGAGCGTCGACCTGCCGACCATCGTGGTGTCGTCCGGGCCGATGCTGAACGGCAAGTTCCACGGGCAGGACATCGGCTCCGGTACGGACGTCTGGCGGTTCAGCGAGGCGGTGCGGGCCGGGGAAATGAGCCTGGCCGACTTCCTGTCTGCTGAGAGCGGGATGAGCCGCTCGAACGGGGTGTGCAACACCATGGGCACGGCCTCGACCATGGCGAGCCTGGTGGAGGCGCTCGGCATGGCGCTGCCCAACAACGCCAGCTACCCGGGGCCGGACTCGCGGCGAAAGACGCTGGCGCACCTGACCGGCAACCGCATTGTCGAGATGGTGAAGCAGGACGTTCGCCTGTCGAAGATCGTCACCCGCGAGGCGTTCGAGAACGCGATCCTGGCGCACGCGGCCATCGGCGGCTCGACCAACGCCGTGGTGCACCTGCTGGCGCTGGCCGGGCGGGTCGGCGTGCCGCTGACCCTGGACGACTTCGACGAGCTAGGGCGTGGGGTTCCTTTGCTTGTGAATTTAATGCCTTCCGGCAAATTCCTCATGGAGGATTTCTGCTACGCGGGCGGGGTTCCGGCGGTGCTGAAGGAGCTCGGGCCCCTGCTGCGCGGCGACGCGATGACGGTCACGGGCAAGACCCAGGCTGAGCTGGCTGAGCAGGCCCAGTGCTGGAACCGCGAGGTGATCGGCACGATGGAGAGCCCCATCGGCCCCTCCTCCGGGGTGTGGGTCCTGCGCGGCAACCTCTGCCCGAACGGGGCGATCCTGAAGCCCAGCGCGGCGACGCCCGAGTTGCTGACTCACCGCGGCCGCGCGGTCGTGTTCGAGAACATCGAGGACTACAAGGCGCGCATCGACGACCCGGACCTGCCGGTCGACGAGACGTCGATCCTCGTGCTGAAGGGCTGCGGGCCGAAAGGCTATCCGGGCATGCCGGAGGTCGGGAACATGGCCCTGCCCCGCAAACTGCTGGCCAAGGGCGTGCGCGACATGGTCCGCATCTCCGACGCCCGCATGAGCGGAACGGCGTACGGCACTGTTATTCTTCATGTTTCTCCGGAAGCCGAGGCCGGCGGCACGCTGGCGCTGGTGGAGACCGGCGACGAGATCGCCTTCGACGGTCCGAACCGCCGGCTGGAGCTGCTGGTCGATCCGGCGGAACTCGCGAGGCGGCGCACTTCGTGGGAGGCGAACTGGCAGCCGTCGCAGTTCACCCGCGGCTGGTACCGACTCTACATCGACACGGTCATGCAGGCCGACACGGGCTGCGACCTGAACTTCCTCGTTGGAAAGTCCTCGTCCGAAGTCCTGAGGGAGTCGCACTGATGGCCTACGCCACCTATCCCAGCCTGGAGGGCAAGGTCGTCTTTATCACCGGCGGGGCGTCGGGGATCGGGGCCACGGTGGTCGAGACCTTCCACGCGCAGAAGTCGAAGGTGGCGTTCGTCGATCTTGACGAGGCGGACGGCAAGGCGATGGCGGAGCGCCTGCCCGGCTCATGGTTTGCGAAGTGCGACGTGACCGATCCAGACGCTTTGAAGACGTCTATCAGGGCGGCGGCGCAGGCGCTTGGTCCGGTCACCGTCCTGATCAACAACGTCGCCAACGACACCCGCCACGTGGCCGCCGAGATGACCGTCGAGCAGTGGCAGAAGAACCAGGCCGTCAACCTCGACCCCGTCTTCATCGCCTCCACCACCGTCTATCCGATGATGAAGCAGGCGGGCGGCGGCGTGATCATAAATGTGAGTTCGATCAACGCCTTGCTCGGACCTCCTGATCTTGTCGGCTACGTCGCCGCCAAGGGCGCCATCAACGCCATGAGCAAGACGCTGGCGCGCGAATGGGGGCCCGACAACATCCGCGTCAATGCGCTGTCGCCCGGCTGGGTGATCACCGAGCGGCAGCTGAAGCTGTGGCTCACGCCCGAGGCGGAGGCCGACTGGATGAAGCAGGTCGCGCTGAAGAAGCGGATCATGCCCGACGACATCGCCCGCCTGATGCTGTTCATGGCCAGCGACGACAGCCAGATGATCACCGGCCAGAACCTCGTCATCGACGGCGGACGCACCTGAGCCCATGGCCGACCCCGCGTTCCTCGCCTGTGACTGGGGGACCACCAACCTGCGCGCCTGGCTGGTCGGCGGCGACGGGGAGGTGCTGGCCAGCCGTGACTTCGAACTCGGCGTCTCGCGGCTGGGCCCCGGCGAGGCGGAGGCGAGGTTTGCGAACGAAGTCCGTCCGGCGTTGGATGCCCAAGGCCTGCCGGCCATCCTCTGCGGCATGATCGGCTCGAACCTGGGCTGGCGCCAGGTCGACTACCTCCCCTGCCCCGCTGGTCTGGAGGACCTGCGACGGGCGCTGACCACCGTGGCCGACGGCGTTCGGATCGTTCCCGGACTGCGCTGTGCCGGTATCGCGGGCGCGCCGGACGTGATGCGCGGCGAGGAGACCCAGGTGTTCGGCTGGCTGAAGCAGGACGAGCGCCGGCTGCGCGGCCGCCACGTCCTCTGCCACCCCGGCACCCACGCCAAGTGGATCGTGATCGAGGACGGCAGGATCGTCCGCTTCATCACCGCCATGACCGGCGAGCTGTTCGCCGTCCTGCGCAAGCACAGTGTGCTGAAGAGCGATGCGCCGGCGGACGATGAAGCGGCCTTCGATGCGGGGCTGACCACCGCTGAGGACGGAAGCGCACTCGCCGCGCGGCTGTTCACAGCACGGTCGCGGGTGACGGCGGGCGGCCAGGCGGCGGAGTCCACGACCTCCTACCTCTCCGGCCTCCTGGTCGGGGCCGAGGTGGCGAGCGTGCCGAAGCTGCTCGGTGTGGCGCTGGATCACCCCATCGTGTTGCTGGGTGATGAGGTCCTGTGCCGTTGGTACGGGCGGGCGCTGTCGCGGCTGGGGGTCGCCTCCACCACATACGACGGCGAGGCCGCGGCGCTGGCCGCGCTCACCGCCCTGCAGCTGGAAGGCTGAGCCATGACCCTCGACGAAGCCATCGCGGCGTCTCCCATCGTCGCCATCGTTCGCGGCGTGACGCCGGGCGAGGCCGTGGCCATCGCCCAGGCCATCCACGACGGCGGCATTCGCGCCATCGAGGTCCCGTTGAACTCGCCCGAGCCCCTGGAAAGCATCCGGCGCATCGTCGAAGCGCTCGACGGGCGCATGGCGATCGGCGCGGGTACGGTGCTGTCGCCGGACAAGGTGGACGCGGTGCGCGACGTCGGCGGCAGCTTCATCGTCTGCCCCAACACCGACGTGCCGGTGATCCGGCGCACGGTGGAGCTCGGCATGACGCCCGCGCCGGGGTTCGCCACGCCTACCGAGGCCTTCATGGCCGTGGACGCGGGCGCGCGTCACCTGAAGCTCTTCCCCGCCATCAGCTTCGGCCCGGCGCACGTGAAACAGATCAAGGCCGTCCTGCCGCCGGAGGTGGACGTCTGGGCCGTCGGCGGCGTGGGGCCGGCAAGCATGGCCGAATGGTGGGCCGCCGGGGCGCGGGGATTCGGGCTGGGCTCGGAGATCTACAAGGCTGGGCAGACGGCCGAGGACACGCGGCGCAAGGCCAAGGCGGCGTTTGAGGCTGCGGCTACGTTGGCCAGGTGATCCCTTCTCCCCTTGCGGGAGAAGGTGGCGGCCGAAGGCCGACGGATGAGGGGTTGAAGACCCTGTCCGTCGCGAAAGCTGAGCCGCCCCAGGGCAGCTGATCGTTCTGAGAAACCCCTCATCCGACCTGCTTCGCAGGCCACCTTCTCCCGCAAGGGGGAGAAGGATTTACGCCTTTCGCTTTTGGCGTGCGGGCTTGGCCACCGGCTCCGGCTGCGTCACTTCCCCCTCGAACGCCGAGTCGCGCATCACCCGCGCATAGCGCTCGAGCGCATGGTCCAGAGGCGGCATCAGGCAGCCGCGCTCGCTGGCGAGCGGGACGTAGGCGGGACGCTCGGCGGGCCAGCCGAGGTTCTTCCAGGCGACCGGCCGAACGAGGCCCTGGTCCAGATTCAGCAGCTCGGCGATCCGCACCGCGAACTCGGCCCAGGTGGTCTCGCCCTGGTTGGCCAGGTGCCAGACGCCGGTCTCGCGGTCGATCAGCAGGTCGAGCGTCGCGTCCACCAAGTCCGGCACATAGGTCGGCGAGATCACCAGGTCTTCCGCCGCCGCGATCTCCTGCCCCGCGGCCAGGTTGCGGGTCACATAGGCCGCGAAGTTGTAGGAGTCGTAGGGCGAGAAGAACGCGGCCGTGCGGATCATCAGCGCCTTGCCGCCGAGCGCGGCCACTTCCGCCTCCGCGCGGGCCTTGCTCTGGCCGTAGACGTTCAGCGGGTTCGGCCGGTCGCTTTCGACGTAAGCGCGCTCCGTGCGACCGTCGAACACGAGGTCGCTCGAGAAGCTGGCGAACAGCAGGTCGCGGTCGCGGCAGGCGCGGGCGAGGCACACGGCGC
>JBLNCT010000048.1:0-7361 GCA_050260915.1 Parcubacteria group bacterium | reverse complement strand
AGGCTACCTCGGCCGGCGCGGCTTCGTGCGGCTCAGCAAGGACTTCTAGAGACAGAGACGCCCCGGAAGCGTCGGGGGCTTCCGGGGCGTCCCAGTTGGCTCGGTACAATCGAGCTTAGTTGTAGGCGACGGTCGTGTTGAACGAGCCTGAGTAGTTGCCGCTCACGGTCGTGGAGGCCACGGTGAAGGCGCCGCCCACCTTGAAGGTGGCCGAGCCCGCCGAACCGATCGAGCCGGAGAGGGTGCCCGAAGAGCCGCTGGCCGTGAGGGTCACGGAAAGCGTCTCGGAGCCGCCTGAACGGGTCATGGTCACCGAGGAAGGCACGGTGATCGAGAAGGTCGAACCGCCTTCGCCGCCGACCGTGAAGGCCGCGCGCGCGGTGGTCGAGGTGGCCAGCGCCGCATCGCCAGCGCCGCTGAGGGCGGGCGTGTCGGAGCCGGTGGAGATGGTGACGGTGTTGGAGCCGGTGGTCGGCTTCACGACCGTGCCGAAGGCAAGGTCCGCATCCTTGGTCAGGGTGATCGGCTGGACGATCTTGACCGTGGCGGAGGTGGACTGCGTCGCCGAGGTCTGGGCCAGGGCGGGCGCGGCCACGGCCGACAGCGCGGCGGCGGCGAGAGCGATCTTCAGAGCGTGTTTCATTTTTGAACCTCGATTGATCAGGTGAGCCAACTGACCCGGTCCTTGCAGGGACCGTGCCAACTCGTCTGACGAGCGACGTTCAGAAATGAGCATTATCCCCGAAACGGGGACATTCGAGGGGCCAGCCCGCGCGCTATTCGGTGTAGCGCAGCCCGATCCGGGCCAGCAGCGTGGAGATGAAATCGTCTACGCCAAACGGTTTCGGCACGTAGGTGCTGTCCGGCACGCCGAACGCCTCCAAGGACTCCTGACTGGCCTCTCCGCTGACATAGATCACCGGGAGATCGGGGATCACCTGACGCGCGAACCGCGCCACGTCGAAGCCGGTCGTGCCTTGGCCGAGGTTTATGTCCACGACCAGAGCATGGATTGTCGGCAAGCTGGGGATGATCCTGTAGGCGTCATGGTCGCTACGGACGCAGACTGCGCTCATGCGGACTTCCGACAGGATGTCCTCAATGAGCTCGCACACGGCGGGGTCATCGTCGACGACCAGAACCCTATCCATTGCCCCCTCACGCAACTAGACACGATCTGAGGCAACGAACCCCTTCAGCGTCGGGTTCCCGACATATGTGGGGATAGGATGAATGAATTACTCATTTTGAGGTAATAGCTCAGAATTTTCAGCGCTGGGCGTCCATGAGGCCGGCGAAGCGCTCGAAGATGTAGAGGCTGTCCGTCGGGCCCGGGCTGGCTTCCGGGTGGTGCTGTACCGAAAAGACCGGCTTGTCGCGCAATGCGATGCCCGCGTTGGTGCCGTCGAACAGGGACACGTGGGTCTCCATCACAGGCTCGGGCAGGCTGTCGCGATCCACCGTAAAGCCGTGGTTCATCGAGACGATCTCGACCTTGCCGGTCGTCAGGTCCTTCACCGGGTGGTTCGCACCGTGGTGGCCCTGTTCCATCTTGACCGTCTTGGCGCCGAGCGCCAGCGCCAGCATCTGGTGGCCCAGGCAGATGCCGAAGACGGGCTTGCCGCTGTCGATCAGCTTTTTGATCTCCGGCACCGCGTATTCGCCGGTCGCGGCCGGATCGCCCGGACCGTTGGAGAGCAGCACGCCGTCCGGGTTGCGGGCCAGGATGTCCTCGGCGGAGGTGTCGGCCGGCACCACGGTCACGTTGGCGCCAATCGAGGTCAGCGAGCGCAGGATGTTGCGCTTCACGCCGTAGTCGACGACCACGACCTCGTACTTCTTGTCCTTCAGCTTTGCGTAGCCCTCGGGCCAGGACCACAGGCCCTCGTCCCACGTGAAGGTCTGGCGGGTGGTGGCTTCCTTGGCGAGGTCGAGGCCGACGATGCCCGACCACTCGCGCGCCTTGGCCGACAGCGCTTCCAGGTCGAACTTGCCGTCGGGCGAGTGGGCGATGACGCCGTGCGGCATGCCCTTCTCGCGGATGGCGCGGGTGAGCGCGCGGGTGTCGACGCCTGCCAGCCCCACGACGCCGCGCCGCTTCATCCAGCCATCGAGGTCGGCGTTGGCGCGCCAGTTCGCCGGGTCGGTCGGGACATCGCGGAAGATCGCGCCGCGGGCGGCCGTCTCCGACGCGCCGCTGACCTGCTCGACGTCCTCACTGTTCGTGCCGACGTTGCCCACGTGCGGAAAGGTGAAGGCGACGATCTGGGCCATGTAGGAGGGGTCGGTCAGGATCTCCTGGTACCCCGTCATGGCGGTGTTGAAGCAGACTTCGCCCACAGCATCGCCCACCGCGCCGCATCCGATGCCGGAGAGCACCGTCCCGTCGGCCAGCACGAGGACTCCGGTGGCCCCTGGAAGAACGGTGGTCATGGGCGCCTCCTCGGTGGACAAACGGCCGCGTAGGTAGTGAGTCGTGCGTGTGCGGTCAACGCGCATAATAGCGGGGTGAGGGGAGCTGCGATGCTGCAACTTTGGCCGAAGCCTGCGTTCGCGCTGACCGCGCTCCTCCTGGCCGCCTGCGCGAGCCGGGCGCCGTCCGCGCCGAAGGTGGCCGAGGTCGAGGGCGGCCCCGCCATCGCGTACGACTACGACATCCTCATAAAGGGCGGCACGATCTACGACGGCTCCGGGGGAAAGCCGTACGTCGCCGACATCGGCGTCAAGGACGGCCTGATCGACGCCGTCTATCCGAAGCTGAAGGGCGACGCGGCGGTGGAGATCGACGCGCGGGGCAAGGCCGTGACGCCGGGGTTTGTCGACCTGGGAGCGCAGGCGGGGGACCTTACCCGGGGGTTCACCTCCGCGGCCCCCTGCCGCGATTTCACCGACGTCTCCGACCGGCCGCTGGCGCTCGCCGTCCGCGACCTCACCAGCGTCGCGGCCGCCTCGCTCGGCCTCAAGGAGCGCGGCCGCATCATGCCGGGCTGGTCGGCTGACCTGGTGGTGTTCGACCCGAAAGGCGCGCGACCCGGAGTGAGCGGCGTGGAGGACGTCATCGTCGACGGCGTCCTGGCGCTGGACGAAGGCCGCCCAACCGGCCGCGCCGGTCCTCGCGCAATCGATAGCTGTGGATAGGCTGGAGCTCAGCCTTTCTGCCGCCCACCCACATAAGTCATGGTGAGCAGCGTTCCGCAGGAACGCGTGTCGAACCACGCATCGAGCCAGTGCGTCCTTCGACACGCCCGCTTCGCGGGCTGCTCAGGATGACGAAGGTTGGGGATGGCGGCTTGGGTTTACATTCTTAAGTGCGCCGACGGCAGCTACTACACGGGCTGCACCACGAACCTTGAGCAGCGCATCGGTCAGCATAAGGCCGGCACGATCGGCGGCCACACCTCGACGCGGCTGCCGGTTGAGGTCGTATGGTCCGCCGAGTTCCAGTACATCTACGATGCAATCAGCTACGAACGTTGCCTGAAGCGCTGGTCACGAGCCAAGAAGGAAGCGGTGATCAACGGTGAGTGGGATCGCTTGCCGGTGCTGGCGCGCAACAGGCAGTATCACGCCACACCCGAATGAGCCGTTCACCCATCCCAGTCATCCTGAGCAGCCGCCGCGCAAGTGGCGGCGTGTCGAAGGACGCACAGAGGCCCTGCGTGGTTCGACACGCGCCCCTTCGGGCCGCTGCTCACCATGACGAAGTGGGGTGTGGCCTCACTAACCTTCGTCATCCTGAGCAGCCTGCGAAGCAGGCGTGTCGAAGGACGCACGACGACGATGCGTGGTTCGACACGCGGCGCTCAGCGCCGCTGCTCACCATGACCAGGGTAGGTGCGGTCGTGAGGCTGGGGTGATGCGCTTCGACGAACGCTTCCTCGATGAGATCAAGTCGCGCGTCCGGCTGTCGGACGTGATTGGCAAGACCGTGAAGCTGAAGCGGCAGGGGCGGGAGTATGCCGGGCTGTCGCCGTTCACGAAGGAGAAGACGCCGTCCTTCTTCGTCAACGACGACAAGGGCTTCTACCACTGCTTCTCCAGCGGCAAGCACGGGGACCTGATCAGCTTCCTGCAGGAGACGGAACGGCTGTCGTTCGTCGAGGCCGTCGAGCGGCTGGCGGCGGAGGCCGGCGTGCCGCTGCCCGAGCCCGATGCGCGTTCGGCCGAGCAGGAAAAGAAGCGGCAGGGGCTTTCCGATTGGCTGGAGCTCGCCGCCCAATGGTTCGAGGCGGAGCTTCGGCGGCCGGTTGGGAAGGCGGCGCGCGAGTATCTCATCCGGCGGGGCTTGCCCGAGGCGGAGTGGTCGCGGTTTCGGCTCGGCTTTTCGCCCACCGGCCGGACGGCGCTGAAGGACTACCTCGTCGCAAAGGGCGCCAAGCCCGGCGAGCTGGTCGACGCGGGGCTGCTGATCGCGCCGGAGGATGGCGGCGCCCCCTACGACCGCTTCCGCGACCGCATCATCTTCCCCATAGCCGATGCGCGGGGCCGGATCGTGTCGTTCGGGGGGCGGGCGATGGACCCTCAGGCCCGCGCCAAGTACCTGAACGGGCCGGAGACCAGTGTCTTCCACAAGGGCGGGCTGGTTTACGGCCTGCCGGAGGCGCGCAAGCTGCTGCACGCCGGCGGGGACGACGCGCCGCTGGTGGTGGTCGAGGGCTACATGGATGTGATCGCCTGCCAGCGGGCGAACATCGCGGCGGTCGCGCCGATGGGCACGGCGCTCGGCGAAGACCAGATGGAGGTGCTCTGGCGGCTGCACCCCGAGCCCACCCTCTGCTTCGATGGCGACAACGCCGGCATGCGCGCCGCGGCAAGGGCCATCGAGCGGGCGCTGCCGCTGCTCAAGCCCGGCAAGTCGTTCCGCTTCGCCATCGTGTCCGGGGGCAAGGACCCGGACGATGTGCTGCGCGAGCAAGGTGCGGCGGCCCTGCGGGCCCAGCTGACCGCCACGACGCCCTTCGTCGATGCGCTCTTCACGAAGGAGCGGGAACTCGAGCCGCTCGACACGCCGGAGCATCGCGCGGGCTTCAAGCAGCGGCTGCGGCAGGCGGCGAACGCCATCGCCGACAAGGACCTGGCGCAGGCCTATCGCGACGAGCTGCTGCGGCGTTTCGACGAGCTCTTCCCCTCCGCGCGTCCCGCGCCCCAGGCGCGCCAGGGCGGCCGCTGGAGAGGGCGCGCGCCGGAGCTGCTGCCCTCCACGCCCGAGGGCAAAGCGGCGGCCAAGCGCCTCTCAGGCGCCATCGAGCCGGTGGCTGCCGCGGTGGCCAAGGGGGCGCTCGACGACCCGCCCCGTCTGGACGACCATCTCGAGGAGCTGGAGGTGCACGGGTTCGGCGACCCCGCGCTTTCAGAACTCGCTAACGAAATCATTCGTCTAAGGCTGGAAGCGGACCACCTTGACACGGAGGCCCTTGCACGCCATCTGCGCCAGCGTGGATTTGCCGGACTGCTGACTGACATCGACCGGGCCGCACCGCAAGCGGGCGCGCCCTTCCTGAAACAGGATGTCACCCTCGCGGCCGCAAGATCCTCTTGGTCGCACGCCTTCGCGGTTCTGACGCGGATGGCTGCGCTGGAGCGTGCTATCGACTCGGCCAAGCGCAGCCTGGCTGAGGAGAGTTCCAGCGTGGCTGCCTTAACGCGTCTGAAAACCGAGCGGGACAAGCTCAGGCGGGCGGTCAAGACCGGAACGATTTGGACGGACGACGGGTCTCTTTAGGGGACCAAGAACTCGGCGGCACGTCATGAAGGATTTTTTCGACTCAGCGCCGGGCGGCGCCGGGTCGATTTGGAGACTCGTATGACCACGCAAACGGCTGAGACCCCCGAGGCCGAAGCGCCGTCCACCGACGGCCCGCTGCTCGACCTGACCGACGCCGGCGTCAAGAAGTTCATCAAGCAGGCGAAGACTCGCGGCTACGTGACGATGGAGGAGCTGAACAAGGTCCTCCCGTCCGAAGAGGTGACCCCCGACCAGATCGAGGACACGCTCGCGATGCTGTCCGAGATGGGCGTCAACGTCGTCGAGGCCGAGGAAGACGCCGTCGAGGCCGAGGGCGGCGAAGTGGCCGTGCGCGAAGACGCCCAGGTCGCCGAGACCGAGTCCAAGCCCGCCTACGACCGCACCGACGACCCCGTGCGCATGTACCTGCGCGAGATGGGCTCGGTGGAGCTGCTCTCCCGCGAGGGCGAGATCGCCATCGCCAAGCGTATCGAGGCCGGCCGCGACACGATGATCCGCGGCCTGTGCGAGTCCGCGCTGACCTTCGAAGCCATCATGGTGTGGCGCGAGGAGCTGGCGTCGGGCCGCATCCTGCTGCGCGAAGTCATCGACCTCGAACAGACCTACGGCGGCCAGAACCCCGAAGCCGCCCCGGCCCTGCCGTCGGAAGAAGAACCCGAGGAGAAGGACGAGGCCGAAGCCGGCGCCGAGGGCGAAGGCGCGGGCGACGAGGACGACTTCGACGACGGCGCGGGGCCAACGGTCAGCGCTATGGAAGCCGAGCTGCGTGAAGGCGTCATGGCGACGCTGGACGCCATCGCCGCCGAGTTCGAGAACTTCCGCCGCCTGCAGGAAAAGCTCGTCGAGAAGCGCCTGAAGGGCCAGGACCTGCCCGAGGAAGAGCGCAAGGCCTATGAGGCCGCGACCTCCGCCATCGTGTCCCGGCTCAAGACGCTGAAGCTGAACAACGCCCGGATCGAGGCGCTGGTCGACCAGCTCTACGCCATCAACCGCCGCCTGATCGCGTTGGAAGGCCGGCTGCTGCGACTGGCCGACAGCTACGGCATCTCGCGGCCGGAGTTCCTGAAGGCCTACTTCGGCTCCGAGCTCGACCCCGCCTGGCCGACCAAGGTCAAGGAACTGGGCGTCCGCTGGACCAAGTTCATCGAGAACGACAACGGCCAGATCGGAGACATCCGCCAGGAGGTCGCCGCACTCGCCACCGAAACCGGCGTGCCGATCGACGACTACCGCCGCATCGTCCAGACGGTGCAGAAGGGCGAGCGCGAGGCCCGTCAGGCCAAGAAGGAGATGGTGGAGGCCAACCTGCGCCTCGTGATCTCCATCGCCAAGAAGTACACCAACCGCGGCCTGCAGTTCCTCGACTTGATCCAGGAAGGCAACATCGGCCTCATGAAGGCCGTGGACAAGTTCGAGTACCGCCGCGGCTACAAATTCTCGACGTACGCGACGTGGTGGATCCGCCAGGCCATCACGCGCTCGATCGCGGACCAGGCCCGCACGATCCGCATCCCGGTGCACATGATCGAGACGATCAACAAGCTGAACCGGATCTCGCGCCAGATGCTGCAGGAGATGGGCCGCGAGCCCACGCCTGAAGAGCTGGCGGTCCGCA
>JBLNCT010000047.1:0-24974 GCA_050260915.1 Parcubacteria group bacterium | reverse complement strand
GGCGACATCGAGGAAGGCATGACCGCGGCCTCGTCCGTCGGCGACGACGCCATCCAGTCGCAGACCCAGGGCCGCGTCGTCCCCGACAGCTTCACCCACGGCTCCTCGGCCCAGCGGATGCGCTGGTTCCGCGCCGGCTACCAGTCCGGCGACCCTGGCGCCTGCGACACCTTCAACGCCGCCCAGCTGTAGCGGCAGAGCCGATGCTCCCGCTGAGTTGAACAAGCGCCGCAACAAGCCTCTTGCTGCGGCCCGGCGACAGGCGTAAAGCGCCCGCCCAGCGATCGCTCGGGGCCTGCCCGGGACCGCTGGAGAGACTGGAAATCGATGGTTGGCGGACCAGAGTTCGCCACGACCTCATCGGCCCCTTCCGACCGCAGCCAGACATTGCAGCCGCCGTCCGCGCATGCCACGCGCGGCGGCCGCTTTTGGCCGTTGGCCCTGGGTTCCCTGGGCGTGGTTTACGGCGACATCGGCACAAGCCCGCTGTACGCCTTCCGTGAAGCCCTGGCGCAGACGGCGCAGCAGGGCGTGACCGCCCCGGCGGTGCTGGGCGTCGTGTCCCTGGCGCTCTGGGCGCTGATCCTGGTCGTCACGGTCAAGTACGTCTTCTTCATCATGCGCCTGGACAACCGCGGTGAAGGCGGGGTGCTGTCGCTGATGGCGCTGGCCGAGGGCGCGGCGGCGCGCAGGACGGCGGCGATCTTCTTCTTAGGGGTCGCAGGCGCCGCCCTCTTCTACGGCGACGCCATCATCACCCCCGCCCTGTCGGTGCTCTCGGCGGTGGAGGGCCTGCGAAGCGTGCCCTCGCTCAGCGCCTCGGTGACCGAGACGGTGGTGCTGGTCTCCAGCCTGGCCATCCTCATCGGCCTCTTTGCGGTGCAGTCGAAAGGCACGGCCAAGGTCGCCCGCTTCTTCGGCCCGATCTGCCTCGTCTGGTTCGCGGTCCTGGCGGCGCTGGGCTTCACCCACCTCGTCCAGGCGCCCGGCGTGCTGCTGGCGCTCAGCCCCACTTATGCGGTCGGCTTCCTCGCCACCCACGGCGGGACGGGGTTATTCGTGCTGGGCTCGGTGTTCCTGACGGTGACGGGGGCCGAGGCGCTGTACGCAGACCTTGGGCACTTCGGGCGAAGGCCGATCTCCTACGCCTGGCTGTTCGTCGTGCTGCCGTGCCTGGCCATCAACTACCTGGGCCAGGGCGCCGAAGCGCTGGTGATGCTCAAGGCGGCGGGCGGCAAGCCTATCGAGAACGCCGACTGGTTCTTCATCATGGCCCCGGAGGCCCTGCGCGCGCCGGTCGTAATCCTCGCCACCATCGCCACCGTCATCGCCAGCCAGGCGGTGATCACCGGCGCCTACTCGCTGACCAACCAGGCGATCCAGCTCGGCCTCCTGCCGCGCATGGTGGTCCGGAACACCTCCGCCTCCGAGGCCGGGCAGATCTTCCTGCCGCAGGTGAACATGCTGCTGCTGATCGGGGTGATCTTCCTGGTCGGCGTGTTCAAGTCCTCCAGCGCTCTGGCCAACGCCTACGGCCTGTCGGTGACCGGGACGATGGTGGTGACGACCTCGCTGGCGTTCGTGGTCACGCGGGGCCTGTGGAAGTGGCCGCTGTGGAAGTCGCTGCTGGTCGTGGCGCCGCTGCTGGTCATCGACCTCGTGTTCCTCGGCGCCAACATGCTGAAGCTCTTCTCCGGCGGCTTCGTGCCGGTGGCGCTGGGGGCGGCGCTGTTCATCGTCATGGCGACCTGGGTGCGCGGCCAGCGCATCCTGACCGAGCGCACCGCCTCCGAAGCCACCCCGCTCAAGGACATCATCGCCATGCTGACCGCGCGAGGCCCCTTCCGCGTCAAGGGCACGGCGGTCTTCCTCGTCGGCGATCCGGAGCAGGCGCCGACCGCCCTGCTCCACAACCTCAAGCACAACCGCGTGCTGCACGAGACCAATGTGGTGCTGACCGTCCGATCCGCCGACGTGCCCTACATCGCCGAGCCCGACCGCGTCCGGGCCGAGAAGCTCGACGGCGGCTTCTGGCGCGTGGTGGCGACCTGGGGCTTCATGGAGACGCCGAACGTGCCCCGCGCGCTGGCCGTCTGCCGCAAGCAGGGGCTGAAGTTCGACATCATGTCGACCAGCTTCTTCCTCGGCCGCCGCACGGTCGTACGCGCCCGCAACTCCGAGATGCCCCGCTGGCAGGACAAGCTCTACATCCTGCTCTCCAAGAACGCCGCCGCGCCCACCGACTTCTACCGCCTGCCGCCCGGCCGGGTGGTGGAGATGGGGGCGCAGGTCAGCGTCTGAAGGTAGGGGTTAGGGGTCAGGGGTTAGGGGTTAGGGATTAGTCCGCTCCCTACTAGCCCCTAGCCCCTAGCCCCTAACCCCTATACTCTTCTTCCGTTCTCCGGGGAGCCGCGTCCAAGCGGCTGAGAGGCGGCTGAAGGCCGCGACCCGCCGAACCTGATCCGGGTCATGCCGGCGAAGGGAGGGAACGTCGGGGTTATCCCCGCCGCCGCCTTTGGCGTCAGGATGCCGGGTCTCCGAGTAGCACAGGAGCCCCCGCGATGAACGTCCACGCCCCCATCAGCCAGATTCCCACCGGCGAGCGCCCGGGTTCCCGCAAGGTCTATGAGCCGGGCGTCCTCCACCCCGACATCCGCGTGCCCTTCCGCGAGGTCGCCGTCCACCCGAGCGCCAATGAGCCGCCGGTGACCATCTACGACCCCTCGGGCCCCTACACCGACCCGACCGCGACCATCGACATCGAAAAGGGCCTGCCCCGTCCCCGCGACGCCTGGGTCCTCGCGCGCGGCGACGTCGAGGTCGTCGAGAACCCCCGCGACCTGAAGCCCGAGGACAACGGCTTCGCCCAGGGCAAGCACCTCGCCCCGCAGTTCACGGCGCCCCGGACCGTCTATCGCGCCAAGGCCGGCGCCGCCGTCACCCAGCTGGAATACGCTCGCAAAGGCATCATCACCCCGGAGATGGAATACGTCGCCATCCGCGAGAACCTGCGCCGCGAGCAGGACCGGCCATGTGTCCGCGACGGCCACGACTTCGGCGCCTCGATCCCCGACTTCGTCACCCCCGAGTTCGTCCGCCAGGAGGTCGCCCGCGGCCGCGCCATCATCCCGGCCAACATCAACCACGGCGAGCTGGAGCCGATGGCGATCGGCCGCAACTTCCTGGTCAAGATCAACGCCAACATCGGCAACTCCGCCGTCCTCTCCACCGTCGCCGACGAGGTGGACAAGATGGTCTGGGCGATCCGCTGGGGCGCCGACACGGTCATGGATCTCTCGACCGGGCGCAACATCCACAACATCCGCGACTGGATCATCCGCAACAGCCCCGTCCCCATCGGCACCGTGCCCATCTACCAGGCGCTGGAGAAGGTGAACGGCGTCGCCGAGGACCTGAACTGGGAGGTCTTCCGCGACACACTCATTGAGCAAGCGGAACAGGGGGTCGATTACTTCACCATCCACGCGGGCGTGCGACTGCCCTACATCCCGCTGACGGCCAAACGCGTGACCGGCATCGTCTCGCGCGGCGGCTCGATCATGGCCAAGTGGTGCCTGGCCCACCACCGCGAGAACTTCCTCTACGAGCGCTTCGAGGAGATTTGCGAGATCATGCGGGCCTATGACGTCTCGTTCTCGCTGGGCGACGGCCTGCGCCCCGGCTCCATCGCCGACGCCAACGACGAGGCCCAGTTCGCCGAGCTCCACACGCTGGGCGAACTCACCCAGGTCGCCTGGAAGCAGGGCGTGCAGGTGATGATCGAAGGCCCCGGCCACGTGCCGATGCACAAGATCAAGGCCAACATGGACAAGCAGCTGGCCGCCTGCGGCGAGGCGCCCTTCTATACGCTTGGCCCGCTCACCACCGACATCGCGCCCGGCTACGACCACATCACCAGCGCCATCGGCGCGGCCATGATCGGCTGGTTCGGCACGGCGATGCTCTGCTACGTCACGCCCAAAGAACATCTGGGTTTGCCGGACCGCGAAGACGTCAAGCAGGGCGTCATCGCCTACATGATCGCCGCCCACGCCGCCGATTTGGCGAAGGGCCACCCCGCCGCCCAGGCGTGGGACGACGCCCTCTCCCGCGCCCGCTTCGAGTTCCGCTGGGAAGACCAGTTCAACCTCGGCCTCGACCCCGAAACCGCCCGCGAATACCACGACGAAACCCTCCCCAAGGAAGCCCACAAGACCGCCCACTTCTGCTCCATGTGCGGCCCCAAGTTCTGCTCCATGAAGATCACCCAGGAGGTGCGGGAGTTCGCGGCGGGCATGGCGCCGAACGAGATCGCGGAGGGAATGGCGGAGATGAGCGAGAAGTTCAGGGAAAAGGGCGGGGAGATTTATGTGGAGAGCAAATAATCCGCCCCCAACCGCTCATCCCCGCGAAAGCGGGGACCCAGGCTTTTTTGCTCTCTAGGAGGATAACCTGCCAACTATCCTGATCGTCGGTGGCCCCAATGGCGCGGGCAAGACGACGTTTGCCACCCGCTGGATCGCGAGCCGAGGCGTCGGCTATGAATTCGTCAATGCCGACGAAGTCGCCCGCCTGCTGCCCGCCAGCCTCTCGCCCGGAGAGCGCGATCTCCGTGCCGGTCGGCTCATGCTCGGACGGCTGGACGCGCTGCTGAACGAAGGCGCCGACATCGTGTTGGAAACCACCTTGTCCAGCGGCATCTATGCCCGTCGCATCCCCAGCTGGCGCGCGACAGGCTACGGCATTGGCCTCATCTACTTGCGCCTGCCCAACGTCGAGACCTCGATAGCGCGCGTTGCTCACCGCGTGACAATGGGCGGCCACGGCGTACCCGAGCGCGACCTTCGCCGCCGCTTTGGTCGCAGCCTCGCCAACCTCGACACCTACAAGCCTCTCGTCGATGAGTGGGAGGTATGGGATAGTGGCGGCGCAGACCCTATCTTGGCGGAACGGAGCCCGTCATGAACAAGCCGCTGGACCACGACAGCATCGCCAAGGCTATGAAGGAAGCCGCTTGGGTCGCCAAACACGGCACCCGTGAGGAGCGGTCGGGGCGGTTTATTGCGCCCCATGCCTCCTCTAAATCCGGCGAACCTGTGTCCCAGAAAAGGCGCAGCTAACCTCACGCGCGTGCTCAAAGGACGCCGTCTAAGGGTGAGGCTCACCCGGCGGGACGGTCCCCCTCTTCCGGGTGTGGCAGCTTCAGCTTATCCAAGACATCGCGGAAAACTTCCTCAAGAGCCGCGACCACCCGTTCGCCAGTCAGCGAGAAATCACCCACGTCGCTTAGCCTGTAGAGTCGGCCCGTCTGGAGTGAGAGGACACCATAATCTTCCGGCGCGTTTTGGTCGGCTGCGTACGCGATCGGAAGCAGTGAAAGCGCCGCGTACACCATGCGATCTACAAGGTCAGGGGCCGCCGTATTCCATACGTGGATGGCCGTCGGCCGGCCGTCAATCTCAACTCCGAAATCCGGGACGAAGCTCACCTTAAAAAACCCGCCGGGCGCTGAATAAAGCGCCGGCGCAAAATGGAGGACTTCACCAGGATGTTCGCCTCGCCACTCTTCGAGACGCTTCAAGCCAGCCTTCACTGACCTCTGCTCTGCCTCTCTCGTTATTTCTCCTGCGGAGGCAACGAGATCTTCGATGGACTCTCCGTCCACTAAGTAGCGGTGGATACGGAGGCGGAGACTGCGATGAAAGTCATATCCACCACCAGAACCGCCCGACAGCCGGCTGTTCACCTGCCATCGCTGCGGCTTCGCGTTTAGCGAAAGCAACTTCAAGAATGCGGAAAAACCAAACGTCGACATGAGCGACTCCGAATCAGAAGGGGAGTCGGAAGTAATCGAACTGGAACTACGAGTCACATAAAGATGTCCTTATAGGGTGACGTAGAGAAATAATTCAGCAGATGATTAAATAGGAAGTTGTTCCTAGTAACTTAATGGGGGCGATACCAAACTTATCCCCACTCCACTGACCCACGCCGCGTGGGAGGGCGACTGGTACCAGCCCGTTCAGCGGCGGGGGTGTGGTCGAGCGGGTTCAAGGCGGGGGTGACGTAAACCCTCGCGCCAGGTCCGGCTGGTTATCCGGCCTGCCCGTCCGGGGCGTCATCGAGGTGAAGGACTGACTCTCCAACCCTTCTCCCCTTGCGGGAGAAGGTGGCAGCCGAAGGCTGACGGATGAGGGGTTTCTCAGAAGTCGATGAAGCGCGACCGCTGAGTTGCGGCTGAGATGATCTTCAACCCCTCATCCGACCCGCTCCGCGGGCCACCCCGGAACAAGTCCGGGGCAGGCTCTTCTCCCGCAAGGGGAGAAGGGACTAACCTGGCCGAAACGTGCGGAGCCCCCCATGCCCGACCTCGTCCTCACCACCTACGACTGGGTCCCTGACGCCCCGCGCGGCTTCGTCCGCGACCTTCGTGTCCGCTGGGCGCTTGAGGAAGCCGGCCTGCCCTACAAGGTCGAGAGCACGCCGTTCAAGGAGCGGGGCGCCGAGCACTTGGCGCATCAACCGTTCGGGCAGGTCCCGTGGCTGACGGACGGGGAGCTGTCGATCTTTGAGAGCGGGGCGATCCTCATGTACCTGGGCCAAAAGAGCCCAAGGCTGATGCCGGCCGACCCGCGCGGGCGGGCGGAGGTCACCGAGTGGGTGTTCGCGGCGCTGAACTCCGTGGAGATGCCGGCCCTGCCCTGGGCCATGTTCCACTTCATGGGGCAGACCAGCGGACCGCAGTGGACGTTCGTGGACGACTTCCTCAAGCTGCGGCTCGACCGCCTGGAGCCGGTGCTTGGCGGGCGCGAGTGGCTGGCCGGCGGGTTCTCCGTCGCCGACATCCTGATGGCCGACGTCCTGCGCCTGGTCGACCGCTTCGAGGGCCTCTCAGCCCACCCCGCCGCCAAAGCCTACGTCGAACGCGCCACCGCCCGCCCGGCCTTCCTCAAGGCGCACGCCGACCAGCTGGCCCACTTCGCGGCGGCCGATCAGGCCCCGTAAACGATCGAGATCGTCTCCGCCACGCAGGCCGGCCGGTCCTCGCCTTCGATCTCGATGGTGCACTCGTTCTTCAGCTGCATCCCGCCGGCCTTGGGCTCGCAGGACAGCAGCTTCTGGCGCAGGCGAATGCGCTTGCCGACCTTGACCATGTTGGTGAAGCGCACCTTGTCGGAGCCGTAGTTGATGCCGCGCGTAACCCCGCTCACCCGCATCAGCTTGGCTGACAGGAAGGGGATCAGCGACAGGGTCAGGTAGCCGTGGGCGATGGGGCCGCCGATCTCGCGGGTGGCGCGTTCGACGTCGACGTGGATCCACTGGTGGTCGCCGGTCGCCTCGGCGAACTGGTTGACCCGCTCCTGGGTGATCTCCAGCCAGTCGGAGACGCCGGTCTCCTGACCCACCAGCCCCGGCAGGTCGGCATAGGCTACTTCCCTCATCGTGTAGTCCCTCTCAGATTAAACGATCGTCGCGCCGGTCTTGCCCCAATAGGCGTCGCGGATCAGGCGCTTGTAGAGCTTGCCGGTCGGATGGCGCGGCAGCTCTTCCATGAAGTCGATCACCCGGGGCGCCTTCACGTGGCTCAAGTGCTTGCGGGTGAAGGCGGCCAGTTCCGCCGCCAGCTCCTCGCCGGCGTCGGTCCAGTCGAGCGGCTGGATGACGGCGACGACCTTCTCGCCCATCTCCTCGTCGGGCGCGCCCACCACCGCGGCGTCGGCGACCTTGGGGTGGGTGACCAGCAGGTTCTCGATCTCCTGCGGATAGATGTTCACCCCGCCGGAGATGATCATGAAGCTCTTGCGGTCGGTCAGGTAGAGGAAGCCCTCCTCGTCCATCCAGCCCACGTCGCCCAGCGTCGTCCAGCCGTGCTTGTTGTAGCTCTCGGCCGTCTTCTTCGGGTCGTTGTGGTAGTTGATGGCCGGGCCGTTGGCGAAATAGACGGCGCCCTCCTTGCGCGGCGGCAGCGGGTCGCCGTTCTCGTCGCAGATGCGCAGTTCCCCCAGCACCGCCTTGCCGACCGAGCCCTTGTGGGTCAGCCAGTCGGCCGAGTTGATGTAGCAGAAGCCATTGCCCTCGGTGCCGGCGTAGTACTCGTGCAGCACCGGCCCCCACCAGGCGATCATCTGCTCCTTCACGGGAATAGGGCACGGCGCGGCGGCGTGGACGGCCGAGCGCATGGAGGACACGTCGTACTTTGTCCGCACCGCCTCCGGCAGCTTTAGCATCCTGACGAAATGCGTAGGGACGAACTGGCCGACGTCGCAGCGGTACTTCTCGATCAGCGCCAGGCACTGCTCGGGGTCGAACCTCTCCATGACGATGACGGTCCCGCCCAGCTTGTGCACGGTCATGCACCAGCGCAGCGGGGCGGCATGATAGAGCGGCGCCGGCGAGATGTAGACGCTGTCGCCGGTGAACCCGAACAGCCCCCTGGCCATCATCTGCAGGCTGTGCGGCGCATCGATCGGCAGGCCGGTCAGGGCCGGCTTCACCCCCTTCGGCCGCCCCGTCGTGCCGGAGGAGTAGAGCATGTCCGACCCCGCCGCCTCGTCGGCGATCGGGGTCGTCGGCATCGGGTCGCGCGCGGCCTCGAAGCTCTCGTAAGGCCCCCGCGCCCCGCCGACCATGAACAGCCTCACGCCCGGGATCAGGGCCGGGACCTCGTCGGCCACCGCCCCCATCGCGGCGGAGGTGATGAAGACCTTCGCGTCGCAGTCCTTGACGATGTACTCGACCTCGCTCGCCGTCAGCTTGGACGAGATGCAGGTGTAGTAGAGCCCCGACCGCTGCGCCGCCCAGGCGATCTCGAAGTAGCGGGCGTTGTTCTCCATGAAGATGGCGATCACGTCGCCCACCTTCAGGCCCAGCGACCGGAACAGCTGCGCCCCCTGGTTGGAGCGCTCGTCGAGCTGGCGATACGTCACCGTCTCGCCGCTCTGGGCCATGATGTAGGCCGGTTTGTCGGGGGTGCTCTGCGCGTGGTGAAGGGGGTGCATTCGAACTCTTACGCGGCCATGGCGGAAGCGGGGGCGCGGCCCAGGATCATGTCGCTGGCCTTTTCGGCGATCATGATGGTGGGGGCGTTGGTGTTGCCGGACACGAGGCGCGGCATCACCGAGGCGTCGACAACCCGAAGGCCCTCGACCCCGTGGACTTTCAGCTCCGGATCGACCACCGCCATGGGCCCATGTCCCATCTGGCAAGTGCCGACCGGGTGGTAGATGGTCGTGCCATTGTCCCGCGCGAACGCCAGCAGCTCGGCGTCGGTGTTGAACGCCGCGCCCGGGTCCATCTCGTGGTCGACGAAGGGCGCGAGCGCCGGCTGGCTGGCGATCTTGCGGCCCCACTTCAGCGAGGCCACCGCCACCTCCTGGTCCAGCGGGTCGGTCAGGTAGTTGGGCGCGATGGCCGGATAGACGGTCGGGTCGGCCGACTTGATGCGGATCGTCCCCCGGCTTTCGGGCCGCAGCTGGCAGGGCGCGATTGTCAGGCCGGGCTTGTCCTCCAGGACCATCTTCTGCTCGTTCATGAGCTTGTCCTGATCCATCGTGGCCGGAAGGATGTGGAACTGGATATCCGGCCCGGCCAGGTCCGGCCGCGACTTGCAGAAGACGGCGATGTGGGCGGCCGACAGGGTCAGCAGGCCCTTGCGCTGCGTCAGGTACTTCCACGCCTCGCCCAGGAACCGGGTCCCCTTGGTCATTTCGTTGACCGAGACGATTCCGTCCTTCAGCCGGTAGCGCATGCCGATGACGTAGTGGTCCTGCAGGTTCTCACCGACGCCCGGCAGGTCCGAGACCACCTCGATGCCGTGCTCGCGCAGGAGTTCGGCGGGCCCGATACCCGACAGCTGCAACAGCTGGGGCGAGTTCACCGCCCCGCCGGCCAGGATCACCTCGCGCTTCGCCTTCGCGACCCGCGTCACCCCGCCCTGCGTGAACTCCACGCCGACGGCCCGCTTGCCCTCGAAGAGCACCCGCGAGGCCAGCGCGTTCGTCTCGACCTTCAGGTTCGGCCGGCCCATCACCGGGTGCAGGTAGCCCACCGCCGCCGAGCAGCGCTGGCCGTTCTTCACCGTCAGCTGGTACCAGGTGACGCCCTCCTGTTCGGCGCCGTTGACGTCGTTGCTGCGCGGGATGCCCGCCTCGACGCAGGCTTCGATCACCGCGTCGGAGACCTCGTGCGTCTCCGTCACGTCGGAGACGTTCAGCGGCCCCCCGGTCGCATGGTGCTCGCAGGCCCCGCGCTCCTGGTGCTCGGCGCGGCGGAAGTAGGGCCGCACGTCGTCCCAGCCCCAGCCCTCGCAGCCCAGCTGGCGCCAGCCGTCATAGTCCTGGTGCTGGCCGCGGATATAGAGGAGCCCGTTGATCGACGACGACCCGCCCAGCACCTTGCCGCGCGGCCAGACGTGCGAGCGGTTGTTCGAACCCGGGTCCGGCTCGGTCATGTAGAGCCAGTTGACCTTCGGATCCTTCAGGGTGGAGGCGTACCCCACCGGGATGTGGATCATCATGTTCGACATGAACTGCGACGGGTTCTTGGTCGGCCGGTCGTCGCCGCCCGCCTCCAGCAGCAGCACCTTGGTCTGGCCGTCGGCGGTCAGCCGATTGGCCAGCACGCAACCGGCCGAGCCGGCGCCGACGACGATGAAATCCGCTTCGAGTTCCTGGGCCATGGCGGTCCTCCAACCGCGTTCGTGATCCGCAATCACGGCTCCTTGACTTACCGTCAGTCAAGCGCGCGAGATCGCGCCAAACGAATGTTTGACTCTCAAAGGAGGCGCGCTGATGGCCCGCGAGTTCGAGACCCTGCTCTATTCCGTGGAAGACGGCATCGCGACCATCACCCTGAACCGGCCGGACCGCATGAACGCCTTCACCTCGACCATGATGCTCGACCTGATCGCGGCCTTCGACGAGACCGACGCCGACGACGATGTGAAGGTCGTCATCGTCACCGGCGCGGGGGATCGGGCCTTCTGCGCCGGCGCGGACCTCGGCAGCGGCGGCTCGACCTTCGACTACGCGAGCCGCGGCGAGGCGGCACGTGAGGAGGCCAAGGTCGGCGACGTCTACCGCGACGGCGGCGGGCGGGTGACGCTGCGCATCTATGACAGCCTCAAGCCCGTGATCGCGGCGGTGAACGGGGCGGCGGTCGGCATCGGGGTGACCATGCAGCTCGCCATGGACATTCGCCTCGCTTCGACCAGCGCCCGCTTCGGCTTCGTCTTCGCCCGCCGGGGAATCACGCCGGAGGCCGCGTCCTCCTGGTTCCTGCCCAGGCTGGTCGGCATGCAGACCGCGCTGGAGTGGTGCTACACCGGCCGCGTCTTCCCGGCGCAGGAGGCGCTCGACCGGGGCCTCGTTCGCTCGCTGCACGAGCCCGGCGACCTGCTGCCCGCGGCCAAGGCGCTCGCGCGCGAGATCGCCGACAACACCGCCCCCGTTTCCATCGCGCTCACCCGCCAGATGCTCTGGCGCGGCGCGGGCTTGCGCCATCCGATGGACGCCCACATGGCCGACAGCCGGGCCATCCAGGCCCGCGGCGCCTCGGGTGACGCAAAGGAAGGCGTAACGTCGTTCCTCGAGAAGCGGGCCCCCGCCTACCCCAACAAGGTGTCGGCCGATCTTCCCGACATCTGGCCGGAATGGTAGGCGCCGCAGTTCCGGTAGATCACGAGAATATCCACCGTCATTTGTGAGAACGCCGCTTGTCTCGGGCGGTCGGCGTCGTTATGGCCAACGCAACAATAACCAAGAGCCCGCAGGCGAAATCCTTGGGGGCCTCAGGACAACGGAATTATGACAATGGAAAACGACACGGCCACCATCGAAATGACCGCTGACGTGGTCGCTGCCTACCTCTCCAACAACCCGGTGGCCGCTTCGGAACTGCCCGGCATCATCCAGTCGGTCCACCAGGCGCTGGCCATCGCCGCCCAGGGCCCGGCCGCTGTGGCGCCGCCGCCGCCCGAGCCCGCGGTTCCGGTGAAGAAGTCGATCACCCCGGACCACCTCGTCTGCCTCGAGGACGGCCGCAAGTTCAAGTCGCTGAAGCGGCACCTGCGGACCAAGTACAACATGAGCCCGGACGAGTACCGGACGAAGTGGGGCCTGCCGAAGGACTACCCCATGGTCGCCCCCGCCTACGCCGAAAAGCGCTCCAGCCTCGCCCGCCAGATGGGCCTTGGCCAGCAAGGGCGTAAGGCGAAGGGGTAACTCTTAAATCGTCATCCTCGGGCTTGTCCCGAGGACCCAGAGACGCCGCCGTCGCCGAATTGGCGCGGCGGCGTTTTCATTCGTACCTACCTTGCAGCGCCTGCGTTTCTGGGTCCCAGGCACAAGGCCTGGGATGACGGAGGTGGGTGCGGACACGGTCATCAACCCCTCATCCGGCCCTTCGGGCCACCTTCTCCCGCAAGGGTAGAAGGACTCACATTGACTCGAATCGAGAATCTTTCTCGCACCCCCATTTTCCGGCTTCCCCCGATTCTATGGTTAATCCATAGTGAATCGTCGTGATTCCAACGCCTTGTCGCTGAATCCGGAGATGGTGGCGCAACTCGCACTCCCCTCGACCGCCGCACGGGCGCATCAGGAGATCTTCTCCTACTGGGCTTCGCTGCGCCGTGAGGGGAAGCTGCCGGGACGCGCGGATATCTGCCCCTCCCATCTGAAGCGGCTGCTGCCGACCGTCAGCCTGATCGACGTCTATCGAGAGCCGCTGGACTACCGGCTGCGGCTTGCCGGCACCGGACTTTATCCGGTGTACGGGCGCGAGATCACCGGCCGCACCCTGCGCGAGGTCTACAGCCGCGACGCCGCGGATTACTGGCGCGCCGAACTGGACGCCGTGGTCAGCCAGCGGCGGCCCGGCGTCGGTTGCCAGAGCCTCGCCTGGCGCGGTCAGCCGCACGCGGCCCTGATGTGGATGCGCCTTCCGCTGGCCAGCAACGGCAGGGATGTCGATATGATCCTGGGCTACGACGCCGTGGTCGGCGTGGCGGCGGACATCACCGGTATCCGCGCTGCGTAAGCGCCGCCTTCTCCCCAGCGGGAATTCCTAAAATGCGGGGATAAGTAGGAAACTTATCCTCGCGCCCAACTATGCACGTTATGGTGGCGCTCATCGGCCGTCGCACTTTTAGCGGCAGCCTCTTGTCGGGGGAGATGACAGATGAGCGCACCGGAATACGAGGATGACTGGGCGAACGTGCCCGATCCGCGCCGCGACCGTGCGGCCGCGGCCTTCGTCACCAGCATGGTGGCCATGACCACGGGGATATCGGCTCGGGAGATCAACGCCCCGACGCGAGCCAGGGCGAAGGCTGCAAGAGCCCGCCAGATGGCCATGTACCTGGCCCATGTGGGCTACGCCTGGCCCATGGCGCGGGTGGCGGCCGCCTTCGGCCGGGACCGCACCACCGCCAGCCATGCCTGCCACCGCATCGAGGACCTGCGCGACGATCCCGCTTTCGACGCCCAGATCGGCGCCATGGAAGCCTGCCTGCGCCAGGCGCCCGAACCCTGGGCGTTGGCCGCATGAACGACGCCGCTGAACGTCTCGCCGCGCGCGCCGCGGGCATCCTCTCGCGCCCCGGCGCCTGGATCGAAAGCGCGGATAACCTGTACCTCGTCCGCGGATCGCCCGACCGGCGCCGCCGGCCGCTGCTGAAGATCGACGAGGCCGCCTTCCGCGTCCTGGTCGCCGAGCCCGGCCTGCGTCCCCGCCCCGCCGGCGGCTATGCCCTCGCCCCCACACGTGCGCGCCCCTCCGCCCCTCCGCCCGGGCGTCCGGGCGTGCGCGAAGGCGAGCGCCTGGTCGCCGAACCCGACGGCCGCCTCGTCGCCCGCAAGGCCAACCTCGGCGAATCCCCCATCGCCTGGCTGGCCCGCCGCCGCGACGCCAATGGCGAGCCCTTCCTCACCCCCGCCGAAGCCGCGGCCGGAGAGCGCCTTCGCGACGACTTCCACCTGGCCGGCACGCTGGGGCGCCTGACCATGGCCTGGGACGCCGGCCCTCGCGCCAAGGGGGGCCGAGGTCCCGGCATCGATCCCGCCGAACGGGGCCGCGCCGCCAAGGACCGCATCGCCCGCGCGCTGGCGGCCGTGGGTCCGGGCCTGAAGGAGATGCTGGAGCACGTGTGCCTCGCCGGCACGGCGCTGGACGCCGCCGAGCGGTCGCTCGGCCTCCCACGGCGGTCAGGGAAGACGGTGCTGAAGTTGGCGCTGCAGCGGCTGGCGGCGCATTACGGCATCTAGGTGCTCCCCCTCTGGGGGAGCTGTCAGCGAAGCTGACTGAGGGGGCGAGTCAGCAGGCCCCCATCCCCGGCTTCGCCGGTACTTCCCCCAGAGGGGGAAGACCTAGAAAACTCTCCGCATCGGCCCTGATCCGCTTCACCATCGAGGCGAGCCCGTTTGACCGCTGCGGCGTCAGCGTGTTCGCCAACCCGAGCCGCTCGAACGCCGCCTTGGCGTCGAAGGCGAGGATGTCCTCAGGCTTCCGCCCCGAATAGAGCCGCAGCAGGATCGCGACCAAGCCCTTCACAAGGTGGGCGTCGGAGTCGCCCCGGAAGACCAGCGTCCCGTCCGGGCGGCGCTCGGTGATCATCCAGACCTGGCTGGCGCAGCCCCGGACCTTGTTGGCGTCGTCGTACTCGGCCTGCGCCAGCGGCGGCAGGGCGCGGCCGAGGTCGATGACGTACTGGATCTGCGCCTCCCAGTCTCCGAGGAGGTCGAAGTCCTCCACGAGGACAGCCAGTTCCTGGTCGATGGGGCTCGCCATTGACTGGAACTAGGCGCGGCAGCGGCCGGCGGCAAGCTCTTCCCCCAGCTTGTCTGGGGGAAGTGGGCCGACAGCGTCAGCTGGAGGCTCGATGGGGGAGTTGTCCTGACGAACTCGCCGGCGCAGCAGGATTGCAGGGGGTACTCCCCCCATCGACCTTCGCCCCCCGGCCTTCGCCGGGGGTCTCAGGCCACTTCCCCCAGATGAACTGGGGGAAGAGCCTACTACGCAGCCGGCAGGCAGATCTCGGCGGTGAGGCCTTGCCCCGGCGCGGGCCTCAGGCGGAGCGAGCCGTCCATGGCCTGGGCCAGCAGGGAGACGATGGGCAGGCCAAGCCCGGCGCCTTGGGAGGACCGGGTCAGCGCGTTCTCGCCCTGCTCGAAGGGCCGCATCAGCCGGGGGATGTCCTCGGCCGGAACGCCCTCCCCTTCGTCGCGGATCTCCAGGTGGACGCAGTCGCGCTCCCGGTAGGCCGAGATGATGACCGTCCCGCCCTCCGGCGAATAGCAGACGGCGTTCTGGAGCAGGTTGACGATCATGGTGCGGAGCCCCCTGCTGTCGGCCATGACCGACGGCAGGGAGCCCTCGTTCTCCACCACAACCCGGATGTTGCGATCGCGGATCTCGCCGCCCAGCGTGCCCAGCGCGTCCTCGACGGCGTTGTCGAGCGGCTCGGGCTCGACGTCGAGGTCCATCGCCTGGCCCTCCAGCTTGGCGATGTCGACGATCTGGTTGACGAGCTTGAGCAGCTTGTAGCCGCTCTGGCGGATCAGCTCGGCGTATTCCTTGTACTGCGGCGCGCCGAGCGGGCCGTAGATCTCGCTGGAGACGATCTCGGAGAAGCCGATCACGGCGTTCAGCGGCGTGCGCAGTTCGTGGCTGACCATGCGCAGGAACGAGCGCTTCTGATCGTCCAGCTGCGCGTCGCGTCGTGCGCGCCGCGATTCGGGCGCCAGAGGGCGGATCGGACGGACGTTGCTGGACATGCCGCGGACGGCCTCACTGAAGATGACCTACTCAAGATTACTGATCTCGCTTACGAATTCCTTTCCATCCACAACGTTGCGCCCCTGCGGCCTCGCGCCACAGCGCGCAGGCGAGTATCCTCCAGATTCCGGGCCTGAGGGCGTCAGGGTCTGAGACAGGTGATCAAGGACCGCACACAGAAGCAGGCGGCGCGGGCGCGCGGGGCGATGGCCCTGCAGGCGCCGGGCTGGAACGCGGCCTGGCTGCTGTCGGTCGGCGGCGCGGGCGCGCTGCTGGCGTGGGTCTTCCCGGACGAGGCGCTGCGGATCGGCGTGGCCACGGGCTGCATGGCGATCCCGGCCACGCCCGGACTCTTCCTGAGACGCGGGAACGACGAGCACGTCCGGGCCCTGCTGATGGTGCTGTGGGCCGTCGGCGCGGGCGCGGCCTGCGTCCTGGGCGGCGGGCTGTCCGGACCGCTCGCCATCTGGTGCGTCGCGCCCATCGCGGCCGCGGCGGCGCTGGGCGGCGGACGGCGGCTGGCCGAGGCCGCGGCGCTGTCCTTCCTGGTCGCCATGGTGGCGGGCATGGCCCAGCTGCTGGGCGTCACCCTGCCGCCCCCGGAAGCGGACGCCTCGTTCTGGCTCACCCTGCTGGCGCTTTCCAGCACCGTGCTGGGGCTGGGCGCGGGGCTGATCCTGGCAGAGCGGCGCGGCGCGGTCGTCGAAGGCCAGCAAGCCGCCGAGCTCATGCGCGCCCGCGCGGTGCTGAACGACCTGCCCTGCCTGGGCGTGCTGATGAGCGCCGAGGGCAAGGTCGAGGCGCTCTACGGCCGCGTGCCGGAAGGCCTGGAACTGGCGGTGGGCCGCAGCCTGGCCTCCGGCGTGCGGCTCTCCGACGCCACGGCGGTCGCCGAAGCCGTGCGGCTGACGGGCGCCCAGGGCGAGGCCCAGGTCAGCTTCGCGCCGGTCCTGGCCGGCGACCGCTGCATCTGCGCCCGGTTCGTGCGGCGCGAAGACGGCGGCGTGCTCGCCCTGCTGCGCGACGCCACGGACGAACGCGACCAGACGTCGATGCTGGAGCAGGCGAAGAACGATGCCGAGCAGCTGGCCGCCGGCAAGGCGCGCTTCCTCGCCAACATGAGCCACGAGCTGCGCACGCCGCTGAACGCCATCATGGGCTTCTCCGACATCATGCGCGCGCGCATGTTCGGCCCGCTGCCGGACAAGTACGCCGAGTACGGCAACCTGATCCACGAGTCCGGCGCCCACCTGCTCGACCTGATCAACGACGTGCTCGACATGTCCAAGATCGAGGCCGAGCGCTACCAGCTCAGCCGCGAGATGTTCGACGGCCGCGAGGCGGTGAACGCGGCGCTGCGCCTGATGCGGGTGCAGGCCGATGGCGCGGGCGTGCAGTTGCGCGGCGTCCTGCCGTCGAACCCGCTGCCGATCGACGCCGACCGCCGGGCGCTGAAGCAGATCGTGCTGAACCTCGTCTCCAACGCCCTGAAGTTCACGCCGAAGGGCGGCTCGGTGACGGTGACCGCCCACGGCTACGACGGGGTCTTCGAGCTGGTGGTCGCCGACAACGGCGTCGGCATCGCCAAGGCCGACCTGGAGCGGATCGGCCGGCCCTACGAACAGGGCGAGGCGGGGCGTAAGTCTATCGGCACCGGGCTTGGCCTCTCGCTCGTCCGCGCCTTCGCCCAGTTGCACGGCGGCGAGATGAGCATCGAGAGCACGCTGGGCGAAGGCGCGACCGTGACCGTGCGCCTGCCCGTGCTGAAGTCGATCCCCGAGCCCCTCGCGCCCCTGCCCGAGACGCTGGGTGAAAACGTCGTCGCCTTCGCCCCGCCGCGATAGGTGCTGCTGTCCACCGACATCTGGGTCGGCGCCCTCATCCGCCGCGCCGAACTGGCCGGAGCCTTCGCCGTGGTGGAGCGCAAGGGCGACCCGCGCGCGGGCGCTGTGCTGGTCAAGGTGCTGGACCGGAAAGCCGGGACCGTGAAGCTCTTCTCCGAAGCCTTCCGCGGCGATGGCGAGCGGGTCTGGATGCAGCCGGCGAAGGGCGCCGAGCCCGACCTCGACGCCTACATCGAACGTTCCCGGCGCATCGATCCCGACCTGTGGGTGGTCGAGATCGACGACGCGGAGGGACGCCACTTCCTGACCGAGGCGGTGGAAGAGGGCTGACACCCGGCGCGGGGCAGGCTAAGCGCCGCGCCCATGAGCACCCAGACCGCCGCCGAGGCGAAGCGCCGGCGCACCTTTGCGATCATCTCCCACCCTGACGCGGGCAAGACCACGCTGACGGAGAACCTGCTGCTGGCCGGCGGGGCGATCCGGGCTGCCGGCGCCGTGCGGGCGCGGGGCGAGAACCGGCGCACGCGCTCGGACTGGATGAAGATCGAGCGCGAGCGCGGGATTTCGGTCTCGGCCAGCGTCATGACGTTCGACCACGCGGGCCTGATGTTCAACCTGCTCGATACGCCAGGCCACGAGGACTTCTCGGAAGACACCTATCGCACCCTGACCGCCGCCGACGCGGCGATCATGGTGCTGGACGCCGCCAAGGGGATCGAGCCGCAGACGCTGAAGCTGTTCGAGGTCTGCCGCCTGCGCGACATCCCGATCATCACCTTCATCAACAAGATGGACCGCGAGGCGCAGGACCCGTTCGCGCTGCTGGACGAGATCGCGAGCAAGCTGGCGCTGGACCCGGCGCCGCTGTTCTGGCCGGCCGGCTCGGGCGGGCGGTTCAAGGGGATGCTGGACCTGCAGGGTCACCGTTTCATCCCCTTCTCCAAGGACCGTGAGCAGGGCCACCCCGAGCCGGTGTCGCTGGGGTCGAACTCGGTCGCCCAGTACCTCGACGAGGCTGAGCAGGCCGAAGTTGAGGAAGGCGCGGAGCTGGTCAGCGAGGCGTCAAAGCCGTTCGACGTGCAGGCCTTCCTGGAGGGTCACATGACGCCGGTCTTCTTCGGCTCGGCGCTGCGCCACTTCGGGGTCGACGAGCTGCTGAAGGGGATCGGCGACTACGCCCCCCCGCCCAAGGCCGTCGCCGCCACGAAGAACGGCGAGGAGACGAAGGTGGAGCCCGGGTCCGACGAGGTCACCGGCTTCGTCTTCAAGGTCCAGGCGAACATGGACCCCAACCACCGCGACCGTATCGCCTTCCTGCGGCTGGCGTCGGGCCGGTTTACGCGTGGCATGAAGCTGAAGGTGCAGGGCACGGGCAAGCAGATGAGCGTGAACGCGCCCATTATGTTCTTCGCCTCCGACCGGGAGCTGGCCGAAGAGGCCTTCGCCGGCGACGTGATCGGCATTCCGAACCACGGGGTCTTAAGGGTCGGCGACAGCCTGTCGGAGAGCGGCGCCTGGCGGTTCGCCGGCCTGCCGAACTTCGCGCCGGAGATCCTGCAGCGGGTGCGGGTGAAGGACCCGCTGAAGGCCAAGCACCTGAAGCGGGCGCTGGAGGGACTGGCCGAAGAGGGCGTGACCCAGCTGTTCCGGCCCATCATCGGCTCCGACTTCATCGTCGGCGCCGTGGGCCAGCTCCAGTTCGAGGTCATGGCTGATCGGCTGGCTAACGAGTACCAGCTGGAGGTGGTCTTCGAGCCGTCACCCTACGCCGAAGCGCGCTGGCTGGGCGGCTCGGCGGCTGACATCGAAGACTTCGGCTCCAAGCACCGAACGGCGATGGCCGAGGACATCGACGGCCAGCCGGTGTTCCTCGCCAAGTCGTCGTGGGAAATCGGTTACGTCGGAGAGCGCTACCCGAAGGTCGAGTTCCAGCGGGCGAAAGAGCGGGCGTAACCGCCCCAGGTCTTCCCCCTCTGGGGGAAGTCCCGCCGAAGGCGGGGATGGGGGCCCTGCTGACTCGCCCCCTCACCGGCTTCGCCGACAGCTCCCCCAGAGGGGGAGCACCTTGGCTCAGCGTCCCCGCCACCAACTCAGCGCCCGTCGTTCGATCAGCTGCACCGCGCCATTCAGCAGCGCCGCCAGCAACCCGAGAACCGCCAGCGCCGCGAACATCTTCGCCGTCTGGAGCCGGTTGCCGGCTTCCAGGATCCGCCAGGCCAGCCCCTGCGCCCCGCCCGACCCCGCGACGAACTCGGCGACCACCGCGCCGATGATGGCCAACCCGGCGGCCACCTTGTGGCCCTCCAGGAGGAAGGGGGCCGCCGAGGGCAGGCGCAGGCGCGCAAGCTTTTGGGCGGGCGTGGCGCCGTAGAGATCGAACAGCCGCTCCAGGTCCGGGTCGGCGGCCTTCAGGCCCGTGAGCGCGCCGGAGAAGATCGGGAAGAAGGCCACCACGGCCGCGAGCGCGACGACCGCTCGCCCCGGATGCGCCAGCCCGGCCCAGATCACCACCAGCGGCGCTATGGCGACCACCGGGGTCACTTGCAGCACCACCGCGAGCGGCTGGACGGCCCTCTCCAGCGTGCGGCTGGTGGCGGTGATCAGGGCGAGGGCGCAGGCGACAATGCTGGCAGTGACGAGCGCCAGAAGCGCCATCTCCAGCGTGCGCCAGGCCGACGCCAGCAGCAGCGCCGCGTTGTCGGCCAAGCTGGCGCCGATCTCCGACGGCGGCGGCAGGAAGTAGGCCGGCACGTGCAGGAGCCGGCACGCGGCCTCCCAGATGGCCAGCAGAACAGCGACCAGCACCAGCGGCGCGGCTATCGCGGCAAGGCGCTTCATGCGGCGGCGCTCATGGCGCTGGCGAGCTGGCTCGAGACCTGCTCGGCGGCTTCGCGGAACTGAGGTGTCGTACGGAAGTGACGCGGGCGGGGGATCGAGGCGTCGATCGTCGTCTCGCCGGCTGCCCGGCCCGGCCCCGGCGTCATCACCACGACGCGGGAGGCCATGTAGACCGCCTCCTCCACATTGTGCGTCACGAACACCACCGCCGGCTTCAGCTCGGCGCACAGCGCCAACACGTCGTCAGCGAGCGAGCGGCGGGTGATCTCGTCGAGCGCAGCAAACGGCTCGTCGAGCAGGAGGAGCTTTGGCTTGGTCACCAGCGCGCGGGCCAGCGACACCCGCATGGCCATGCCGCCGGAGAGCTGCGCCGGTCTGGCATTCTCCGCGCCCGCGAGGCCGACACGCGCCAGGGCGGCGACCGCCTCCGCCCTCGCCTGCCCGCGCCCCATGCCCGCGAGCTCCAGCGGCAGGGCCACATTCGCGGCGGCGCTGAGCCAGGGAGCGAGCGTAGGAGCCTGGAAAACGACCGCCGTCTCCCCTCGCCCCGCGGCCCGCTGCACGGCCCCGCGCGTCGGCGCCTCCAGGCCCGCCAGCAGGCGCAGCGCCGTCGACTTGCCGCATCCCGACGGCCCGACCAGCGACACGATCTCTCCCGCCCCCAGCGACAGGTCGAACGGCCCCAGCGCCTTGCCGCGCGGGTAATCGACTTCGACGGATTGCAGTGAGGCTACAGGCATTCAAAATTCCGTCTCCCCGGCGAAGGCCGGGGCCCAGATACAGCCTCAGTATTGCGCGATTTGCTTGAAAGCAGAGCCCTCGGATCTGGCCCCCGGCATTCGCCGGGGCAATCGGACAAGAGAAGCCGCCGCCCGCAAGGCCCGCGCCATGGATAACGTTCCGTTCACCACGTTCGCAAACCACGCTTAAACCGCATTGCGCCATCCTGCCGGCTGGAGAACCGGGCTCACGAGGGCGGACGCGCCATGAAGTTCTGGAAGAACAGGAAGGGCAACATCGCCGTGCTCACGGCGCTGACGCTGCCCGTGGTGGTCGGCGGGGCCGGTCTCGGGGTCGAGACGGGCTACTGGTACTACAGCCAGCTGAAGCTGCAGCAGGCGGCGGACGCCGCGGTCTACGCCGCCGACCTCGAGCTGCACGAGGGCAACACCTCCGAGATGCTGTCGAGCGCCAGGGCCGCGGCGACGCTGAACGGCTATACCAACAGCACCGACACCATCTCGGTCGCCACGCCCTCGGCGAGTTATCCGTCGGACGCGAATTCCGCCGATGTGTCGATGACCCGTTCGGTAACGCGCGGCTTCAGCGCCATCTTCAACAGCGCGCCCATCGTGCTGCACGTGAAGGCGACCGCGAAGTTCGACCCGAGCAACAACGCCTGCCTGCTGGCGCTCAGCAAGTCGTCGGCCAACTCCGTGTGGATCCACGGTAACGGCGGGATGACCATCTCCGGCTGCGTGGTCAGCTCGAACTCGGTTTCCAGCCAGTCCATCGTGGCCGCGGGCTCGTCGTCGACGAGCATGCCTTGCATCAGCACGGCCGGGGGTGTCAGCCTCAACTCCAACGTCACCCTGACGGATCCGGAGTGCACGGCGCCCCAGACCAACCTTCCGCCGGTCTCGGACCCTTACAAGGGCGTCGCCCTGCCCACGCCAGGCCCATGCCAGAACTGGACCGGCAACGTACACAGCGAGGGCACCTACTGCGACAGCGGCATCAACCTGACCGGCAAGATCGATGAGTTGACCGGCGGCACCTACATCTTCAACGGCACCCACATCAGCATCTCGGGGGGCACTAACGGCGGCCTGACGAGCAAAGGCGCGGGGGTGACGATCGTGCTCCTCAACGGCGCCTATATCGAAATGACCGGTAACCCGCCGATCGACCTCACGGCGCCGACGACCGGGCCTTATGCGGGCATGCTGTTCCTGGGCGACCGTACGGCTTCGGGCCACACCAACGTCTTTGCGGGAACAGCCACTTCCAAGATGACCGGCGTCATTTACTTCCCCGCTGACCCCATCCAGTACGCGGGGAACTTCTCGGGCTTCAACGGCTGCACCCAGGTGGTCGCCTACACCATCGAGTGGACCGGCAGCACGAGCCTGAGCGTCAACTGCAGCGGGACGGGCATGAACACGATCAAGGTCGGCGGCCGGCCGTACCTGGTGGGATAGGACGATGAAACTCCGCTTCTTCAAGGACAAGAGCGGCGCCGCCGCCGTCGAATTCGGCCTGGTGGCGCCCGTACTGGTCACGCTGCTGGTCGGCATCGGCACCTACGGCCTCGAGATCATCGCCTACAGCAAGATGCGCGAAGCGGTGAGCGCGGGCGCGCAATACGCCCTGACCACCAGCGACACCACCAGCGACATCAGCGCCGTCGTGAGCGCCGCCTGGGACGACAAGCCGTCCGGCGCCACGGTGAGCGTGAGCCAGCAGTGCGTCTGCGCCGGGGTCAGCAACGACTGCTCGACCGCCTGCGCCAACGGTGACTATCCGCAGAGGATCACCACCATCACCACGACGCAGAACTATTCGGAGCTGGGCGGCCACACCAAGACCCTCACCGCCTCGCAACAGGTGCGGACCCGGTGATGCCTAAGCGTCGCAGAGGCTGGAATTCGGGCGCGACGGCCGTCGAGACGGCGCTGATCCTGCCCGTGTTCATCAGCTTCGTGCTCGGGACAATCAACCTGGGCTGGGCGCTCTATTGCGGCGCCGAGGTGCGCCACGCGGTCGAGCGGTCGAGCCGGCTGCTGATCAAGGACCCCACCACGTCGGAGACCGCCATCCTGACCGACGTGAAGTCCCAGCTGTCGGCCGCCGATCCCAACTCCGTGTCGCTGACGAAGACCACCCAGTCGCTGGGGAGCGGCGGCGGGATCGCGAAGCTGAGCTGGACCTACGCCTACACGGTCTCCGCGCCCTTCATCAAGAACGCCACCTTCCACTTCGACTCGGCGATGGTCGTGCCGCTGCGCTACTGACCTAGTTGGTCACCACCGCGCAGTTGCGCAGCTCGCGCGAGGACAGCCAGTGGGCGTCGGTCGGCGGGGTCGCGGCGGCCAGCACGAGCAGCTCGCTCTTGCCCACCATCCGGTTCATGTAGGCCGAGATCAGCCCCATCAGCGCCTGGGCGTCGGCGGCGTTCAGGCTGTCCGGCTGTCCGGGCAGCGCCGCGAACTGATGGACGCCGATGCGCGCCTTCGCGCCCACTTCGCGCTGCACGCCGCCCAGGAAGGCATAGGCGCAGGCGGACACGCACTGGGCGCCGGTCGTGAACTCGCCCTTGATCCGGTCGTAGCGGCCGATCGCGGTATAGAGCCCCGCCTCCCGGATCGCCCGGCCGAGCGCCAGGCTTTCCAGCAACATGCCGCCCGGTGAGTCGAACACGACCGTCGCGCCGGCATGGATGCCGCTCTCCCGGATGAAGGTGCGGAACTGTCCGGCGGTGTCCTTCTCGATCTCGCCGGTCGCGAGCACGCACGGGTCGGCCTTGCAGATCTGCGCGCCGTCGACCCGCTCGAACGTCATCGCGTGAGCGCCCGCAGGCGCGAAGATGAGCGCAACCGCCGCCAGAACGGCGGTTATTGCAATCTGATGCAGCTTCATGGCCCCCGACGCCTTTTGCCGCGTTGAACAACTGTGGCGAGAATTGTGGGGGCGAGGTTTACGAGGCCTTGATCGGGACGGTTACTTTGCCGGTAACCGCTTTTTCTGGGCGCGGCACGCTGTCGCAGACGGCCTACTCGCGCACGCACGGAGGCGCGCACGGGGAGGCGCGCGCAGGGGCGCGTGTATCGGGGGGGAGCGGAGGCATGCGGGGCGGGGGGATAACTTCGGGAGGGCGGCGGCGGTCATGGTGGGATTATGGGGGTAATCTGGCGGAGGGGGATTGATTTCTGGCGCCGCCCCCTCCCTCGCCGTCATCCCAGGCCTCGTGCCTGGGACCCAGAAACGCGGGCGCGGCGAGGTTTGCAGGGCGGACAAACCGCCTCGCGTTATTCACGGAACGCCGGCGCGTCTGGGTCCTCGGGACAAGCCCGAGGATGACGGTGTGGGGGCAGCGGAGAGGACAAAGAAAAGGCGGCCGCCGGGGTGGCGACCGCCTTGCAGTAATCCGGTTCGAAGGGGACCGACGCCGGAGTTAGAAGCCTTTCTTGATGCTGAGCCCAATCAGCCGCGGGTCGAGCACGAAGACGTTCGTGGTCAGCGCGCTGTCGTCCGAGTTCAGGAAGGCGTCGGTGATCGGCGACTTGTCGAGGACATTCTTGACGTAGAACTCGATCTTCAGGTCGTCTTCCGGACGCTCCACCCACATCGACAGGTTGACGTTGTACCAGCCGTGGAGCTTGTCATACGGGTTGTCGTTGTAAACGCGGGCCCAGGACTGCGACTGCCAGTAGGCGTCGGCCCGCACGGTGGCTCTCCAGGAGCCATCCAGGATGTCGTGGCCATACTGCGTCCCGAGATTTACCGTCCAGTGCGGCG
>JBLNCT010000046.1:0-62390 GCA_050260915.1 Parcubacteria group bacterium | reverse complement strand
TGGAGCCACGCTGGCGGAGGCGCTGGGGGAGGTGCCGCTGAACCACCCGCATTGCGCCAAGTTCTGCGTGCTGGGCGGGGCGAGTTGCTCGGCCTAAAGGTGCTCCCCCTCTGGGGGAGCTGTCCGCGAAGCGGACTGAGGGGGCTCAAGCCCGCTGACTCACTGCGCGTGAGCCCCCATCCCCGGCTTCGCCTGTACTTCCCCCAGAGGGGGAAGACTTTGGGGACATACCCTCCGGATACATTCCGCCCCTCCCGCCCCACCGCCCGCCGCACTTATCCCCGCCGCCTCGCCAGGCGTGACAATGAGGCATGGACCCCGCCATCGCCTCCTGCGCCGCCCCCAACACGCACCCGCACACACACATGCGCGCGTCCGTCCGTCCGCACATTGGCGCCCGCGCGCGAGTCTTCGCCCTCCACAGGAGACTCTCGCCCCTGCCGACGGGTCGCAGGGCCGCGCGGAACGACTCGGGCTACCGTGTCGGGATGGCTGACGGTTCGCCCCTGATCGGATTTCTCGGCGTCTCGCGTTCGCTCAGCGGCCGCGCCTGGCGGGAGCGGCCGGCGGATGCGGCGCTGACCCGGGCGCACCAGCAGCGTCACGGCCTCTCCGAACCGCTGGCCCGGGCGCTGGCGGCGCGGGACGTCAGCGCCGAAGACGCGATCCACTACCTGCAGCCGACCCTGAAGGCGCTGTTCCCCGACCCCTCGTCTTTCACCGACATGGACCGGGCCGCCGAGATTCTCGTCGACGCACTGGAGCGCCGCCGCCCCATGGTGGTGTTCGCCGACTATGACGTGGATGGGGCCTCCAGCGCCGCGCAGCTGGTGCGCTGGTTCCGGGCGCTCGGCCACGAGCTGCCGATCTACGTGCCCGACCGGATGACCGAGGGCTATGGCCCAAGCCCCGCCGCCTTCAAGCGCATCCGCGACGCCGGAGCCGAGCTGGTGGTCACCGTCGACTGCGGCGCGGCCGCCTACGACGCCATCGCCCACGCCGCCGAGATCGGCTTGGAGGTCGTGGTGATCGACCACCACCTCATGCGCGAGGACCCGCCCAAGGCGGCCGCCGTGGTGAACCCCAACCGCCCGGGCTGCGTCTCGGGGCAAGGGGTGCTGGCCGCGGCGGGGGTGACCTTCGTCCTGCTCGCCGCCCTGAACCGCGAGGCCCGCAAGCGTGGGCTGTTCGAGGGCCGCTCAGAGCCCGACCTGCGCCAATGGCTCGACCTGGCCGCGCTGGGCGCTGTCTGCGACGTCACCCGCCTGGTCGGCTTCAACCGGGCGCTGGCGGCGCAGGGCCTGAAGGTGATGAGCGCCTGGAAGAACCCGGGCCTGAAGGCGCTGCTGGACGTGGCGGGCTCGAAGGGCCCGGCGACCACTTTCCACGCGGGCTTCATCCTCGGCCCGCGCATCAACGCCGGCGGCCGCATCGGCCGCTCCGACCTCGGGGCGCGGCTTCTGTCCACCGACGACCCGGAGGAGGCGAGGGCGCTCGCCGAAGAGCTCGACGCCCTCAACGCCTCGCGCAAGGACGTCGAGAAGCAGGTCATCGACGAGGCGGTCCACGCCATCGAGCGGGAGAGCAACTTCGACCCCGACGCGCCCGTGATCGTGGTTGCGGGCGACGGCTGGCACCCCGGCGTGATCGGCATCGTCGCCGGGCGGCTTCGGGAGCGCTACCGCAAGCCGGTCGTGGTGATCGGGACCGACCGAGCGGCCGACGTCGGCAAGGGCTCCGGCCGCTCACAGACCGGCGTGAACCTTGGCCGCGCGGTGCAGGCCGCCTTCGACGAGGGCCTGCTGCTGGCGGCCGGCGGCCACGCCATGGCGGCGGGGCTGACGATCCGCCCGGCGGCGATCCCTGAATTCCGCGCCTTCCTCTCCGACCGGCTGGCAGGCGAGATGATCGAGGCCGCCGCACTCGACGCCGTCGAGATCGACGCGCTGGTCGCGCCGGGCGGAGCAGGGCGGCCGCTCTATGAGGAGTTCCAGCGCCTCGCCCCCTTCGGCCCCGGCAACCCCGAGCCGGTGTTCGCCGTCGCGGGCGCCCGGATCGAGCGGCCGATGGCGCTGCGGGGCGGCCATATCAGATGCACGCTGGTCGACGAGGCGGGTGGAAAACTGAAGGCGGTCGCCTGGCGCGCGGGCGAGACCGACCTCGGCCGCCGCATCCTCGCCGGCGACGGCGCGCTGCACCTGGCCGGCAAGCTCAAGCCCGACGACTGGCAGGGCCGCGAGAGCGTGGAGCTGGAGATCGAGGACGCCGCCGACCCCCGTCTGTGCGGCGCCTGACAAAACCTTCGCCCCAGAGGGTTGCGGGTCCAACCGAAGCTGGATATATCCCCGGCTCCTCGCCGCGGGCCCTTCGTCTATCGGTTAGGACACCAGATTTTCAATCTGGGAAGAGGGGTTCGACTCCCCTAGGGCCTGCCACTTCTTCTGCGAGTAGATCGTTCCATACTTAACTATAGCGCGACACCGGGTCGCGCTGTGGCGTATAAGCTGCGCCTTGCAGGAAACCGACAGTTGGTTCTCTATTCCTGCGATAACGGTGTTATACTGGCTTGCTGTCCAACTTGCCTTTGGGCGGCTCGCGAGAGGGGCGGGGATGTCCAGTTACGATTTCGAGGCGCAGGATCCGCAGGAGGCCGTGCGGATCAGCGGGCGTGTGAAGTGGTTCGACGCGGGTAAGGGTTACGGGTTCATCGTTCCTGACGATCCGCAGCAAACAGGTCTCAAGGACGTCCTGCTGCACGTGACGTCGCTGCGCAACGCCGGCCGGGAGTCGGCGCTGGAAGGCTCCATCATCGTCTGTGACGTGGTCCGCCGTCCGAAGGGCTGGCAGGTCAACGACATCATCGACCTCGACGAGAGCGCCGCGCCTCCGCCGGCCGCGCGCCCTCAGCGCCGGTTCGAAGCGCCCAGCGACGGCGGCGGCTATCGCCGCGACCGCTTCGGCGGCCGCCCGGCCCTGGTGCCCGTCGGCGCGCAGGAGCGGGCGACGGTCAAGTGGTTCAACCGCACCAAGGGCTACGGTTTCGTGGTGCGCGAGACCCAGCCGGGCGATATCTTCGTGCATATCGAGACCCTGCGCCGCAGCGGCCTCGATGACCTGCAGCCCGGAGAAGCCGTGCTGGTGCGCTTCGCCGAAGGGCCGAAGGGTCTGGTCGTCGCCGAGATCGAGGCCCTGGGCGTCGCCTGAGGGCGCGCTTAGGGAGCCCCGTCATTGGATCTGAAGCTGTTCGCCGGGCTCGCGCTGCTGTCGCTGGCCGCCGCCTGCACGCCGCCCGCGCCGGTTCCTCCGGCTCCGGCTGCGGTCGCCGCCCAGCCGGCCGCGCCTGTGTTTGAGCCGCTCGACATCGTCACGGCCAAGGGCCCGGTCCACTTCCGCGTGGAGGTCGCCGACGACGAAGCCGAGCGCGAGCAGGGCCTGATGTTCCGCACCCACCTGGATGACGACCAGGGCATGCTGTTCGACTTCCACACGCCCCAGCAGGTGTCGTTCTGGATGAAGAACACCCTGATCCCGCTCGACATGATCTTCATCCGCGCCGACGGGACCATCGCCAACATCGAGGCGAACACCGAGCCTTACTCGGAAACCCCCATCCCCTCCGACGGCGAGGTGCTGGGCGTGCTGGAGATCGGCGGCGGCTTGACCCAGGAACTCGGCGTCAAGCCCGGCGACAAGGTCGTGCACCGGATCTTCTCCAAGTGACCGAGTCCGAGTTTGTCCCATCGCCGCCGGAAGGCTTCGAGCCCTCCGCCCGCGGCCCCTACACGACCCACAACGGGCCGTTCTTCCACCGCAACCTGGAAGACGGCTCGTTCGAGCACGCCTTCTATGTGCTCAAGCGCCACTGCAACGGCCTGGGCATCGCCCACGGCGGCATGCTGACGACCTTCCTGGACGGCGTTCTGGCCCGCGCGGTCTGGGGCGCGATCGGCGGGGCGTCGGTGACCGTGCACCTCTCCGTCGACTTCCTGTCGATGGCCCGGGCCGGCGAGTGGGTGTTCGGCGAGGCGCACGTCACCCGCAAGGCCAAGGACCTCGTCTTCGTCGAGGGCCGGGTTCGCACGGCCCATCGAGATGTCCTGCGCGGCTCGGGCGTGTTCAAGCCGGTGCGGCGGCGGATCGACTAAGCGCGTTTTGCATGGCAGATACCCGCCACCGACGGTTACGGGGCGTAGCGCAGCCTGGTAGCGCATCTGCTTTGGGAGCAGAGGGTCGCGTGTTCGAATCACGCCGCCCCGACCATCGGAAAGTTTGAGGAAGGTCCATGCTCGCGCGCATTTTCCAGCCGGCCAAGAACGCCATGCAGTCCGGCAGGCGGAACACCGACCAGTGGCTTCTGGAGTTCGAACCGGCCTCGGCCAGATGGCCCGACCCGCTGATGGGCTGGACCCAGACGACCGACCTCAACGGCCAGGTGAAGGTCGCCTTCGACACGAAGGAAGAAGCCGTCGCCTACGCCGGGAAGTACGGCATCCCGTTCCAGATTCTCGACCCCAAGCCCGCCAAGCGGATCATCAAGGCCTACGCGGACAACTTCGCCGCCAATCGCAAAATTCCGTGGACCCATTAAGGTCCACGAGTCCGCGCCCGTAGCTCAGCTGGATAGAGCACGTGCCTTCTAAGCATGTGGTCGCAGGTTCGAATCCTGCCGGGCGCGCCACTTACCCCGGACGGTGGAAGGCGCAGAGCTTGTTGCCGTCGGGATCGCGCAGGTAGGCGAGGTACATCTTGCCAAAGCCGCCTTCACGCCAGCCCGGCGCGTCCTCGATCGAGCGGCCGCCGGCGGCCACGCCCGCGTCGTGGAAGGCGTGAACCTGCTCCGGCGACTGGCAGCGGAAGCCGATGGTGCCGCCGTTGGCGTGCGTCGCGGCCTCGCCGTCGATCGGCTTGGTCACCCCAAGGACGCCGCCATCGTGCATGTAGAAGACCCGATCGCCGTCCGCGAACCCCGGATTGGCTCCGAGCGTCCCCAGCAGGGCGTCATAGAAGCTCTTGGCGCGATCGACGTCGTTGGTGCCGATCATGATGTGGGAGAACATGGGGGCGTCCCTCTGGCTGGAAAGCGATAGGGCAGCTTCGGCCAGAATGCGGGCGGCGGCAAGGTCCGTTTTTTAAGAGGATGCAGTTGCCGCTGCGTAAGCGTCGAGGCCGCTGCGAAGATCGGCAATGAGGTCCGCAGGGCTTTCGAGGCCGATGTGCAGCCGGATCAGCGGCCCGCCGAAATCGCGCTTGACCGTGCGCCGGCCAAGCTGCGGGTCGCAGTGGATCGCGAGGCTCTCGAACCCGCCCCAGGAGAAGCCCAGGCCGAAGAGCTTCAGGGTGTCCAGGAAGGCGTTTACCGCCTTTTGTGAGCCAGGCCGCAGGACGAAGCCGAAGAGGCCGCAGGCGCCGCTGTAGTCGCGGCTCCAGAGCGCGTGGCCGGGGTCGCCGGGCAGGGCGGGGTGGATGACGCGGAGAACCTCGGGCTGACGGGTGAGCCACTGGGCGACCTCGATGCCGCTCGCGCCGTGCCGGGCGAGACGCGTCGGCAGGGTGCGCAGGCCGCGGAGCATGTCGTAGGCGGCCTCCGGCGCGACGGACCAGCCGAGCTCGTGCATGCCGTCTTCCAGCTGCCGGGCGATCTTCGAGTCGGACGTGGCGGCCGAGCCCATGAAGATATCGGAGTGGCCGCCGACATACTTGGTCAGCGCCTGCACGCTGATGTCCACGCCGTGCGCGAGCGGCTTGAACAGCAGCCCCGCGCCCCAGGTGTTGTCCATCAGGGTGAGGATGCCCCGCTGCCGGGCGAGCGCCGCGATGCCGGGGACGTCCTGAACCTCGAAGGTCAGGGAGCCGGGCGACTCCATCACGATCAGCCGCGTGGCGGCCGTGGCGAGCTCCAACACCGCTTCGGGCGCGAGCAGTGGGTCGTAATAGCGGACGAGCACGCCGAACCGGCGCAGGACGGTGTCGCAGAAGCGGCGGGTCGGCTTGTAGACGCAGTCGGCGACCAGCACCTCGTCGCCGGCCTTCAGCACCGCCAGCATGGCGCCGGTCAGCGCCGCAAGACCCGACGGGTACAGCTGAACCGCCGTCGCGCCCTCAAGCTCCGCCAGCGCATCGGCCAGCGTCATCTGCGTGGCCAGCCCCGCGCGGCCGTAGCCGAGCTCGTCCTCGTAGAGCGCCTTCGCATTGGGCAGCAGGACGGTCGAGCCCTTCTGGATCGGCGGGCCCACGGTCTTGGCCAGCTTCTTCGGCTGACGGCCGGCGCGGATGAGGCGGGTCTCTTCGTCCATGGCCCGCCTACGATACTTCAGGCCGCGCCGGTTGCGACGGGCGTGTCCTCGCGGCCGCCCCACTCGGTCCAGGAGCCGTCGTAGACCGCCGTGCGCGGGTGGCCGAGCCGCGCCAGCGCCAGCGCCACAATGGCCGCGCTGATGCCTGAGCCGCAGGTGGCGACCACCGGCCGGCTCGCGTCCACGCCGGCCGCATCGAACACCGCCCGCAGCTGCTCGGCGTTCTTCATCGTCCCGTCCGGCGCGATCAGCGACGAGGAGGGGACGTTCAGCGCGCCCGGCATGTGACCGCCGCGTAGGCCGGGACGAGGCTCCGGCGCCTCCCCGGTGAAGCGCGCCGCGGCGCGGGCGTCGACCACCTGTTCACGGCCGCCGTCCAGGATGGCGCGCATCTGGTCAAGGTCGCGGACGAGGTCGGAGGTGTAGCGGGGCGTGAAGTGCCGCTCCTGGGTCGCCGGCGGCATGTCCTCGATCGGGCGGCGCTCGGCGATCCACTTCGGCAGCCCGCCGTCCAGCACGACCACCCGCTCGTGCCCCATGGCCCGGAACATCCACCACACCCTAGGCGCCGAGAAGATGCCCGAGGCGTCGTAGACGACGATGGTCGAGCCGTCGCCCAGCCCCATCTTTTTCACCCGCGAGGCGAACTTCTCGGGCGAGGGCAGCATGTGCGGCAGGGGCGAGGTCGTGTCGGCGATCTCGTCGATGTCGAAGAAGACCGCGCCCGGAATGTGCGCCAGGGCGTATTCGGCCTTGGGATCGCGCTCATCGCCCGGCAGGTACCAGGTCGCGTCGATGATCTTGATATCGGGCGCGCCTAGCCGCTCATGCAGCCATTCGGTGGAAACGAGCGGATCGGACATCAAGCGCCTCTTCTAGAGCCAGGCCGGTACGGGCAGGCCGCGCTCCTCCAGGAACGCGGGGTTGTAGAGCTTGCTCTGATAGCGCGAACCGTGGTCGCACAACACCGTCACGACCGTATGACCGGGGCCGAGATCGCGCGCCATGCGTATTGCGCCGGCGACGTTGACCCCGGATGACCCGCCAAGGCACAGCCCTTCGTGCTGCACGAGGTCGAAGATGATGTTCAGCATCTCCTCGTCGGGGATGCGGTAGGCCATGTCGATGGTGAGGTCGGCGAGGTTTGCGGTGATCCGCCCCTGGCCGATGCCTTCGCTGATCGAAGTCCCCTCCGATTTCAGCTCCCCGTCCGTGTAGAAGCTGTAGAGGGCCGCGCCGTACGGGTCCGCCAGCCCGATCTTCACCTCCGGATTGCGGGCGCGAAGGGCGGCGGCGACGCCCGCCAATGTGCCGCCGGAACCCACGGCGCAGATAAAGCCGTCGACCTTCCCGTCGGTCTGTTCCCAGATTTCAGGCCCTGTCGACTGTTCGTGCGCGCACCGGTTGGCGACGTTGTCAAACTGGTTGGCCCAGACCGCGCCGTTCGGCTCAGTCTTCGCAAGTTCTTCCGCCAGCCGCCCGGAATACCTCACGTAATTGTTCGGATTGGCGTAGGGGACTGCGTCCACCTCCACCAGCTCGGCGCCCATCAGCCGGATGGCGTCCTTCTTCTCCTGGCTCTGGGTGCGGGGGATGACGATCGTGGTGTTGTAGCCCAATGCGCAGCCGACCATGGCGAGACCGATGCCGGTGTTGCCGGCCGTGCCCTCGACGATGCGCCCGCCGGGGCGCAGCAGGCCCCGGTCCTCGGCGTCGCGAATGATCCCGAGCGCCGCACGATCCTTCACCGACTGGCCAGGGTTCATGAACTCGGCCTTGCCGAAAATCTCACAGCCCGTCGCCTCGCTGGCGGCGTTCAGCCGGATCAGCGGGGTATTGCCGATAGCGCCAATCACGCTGGGTGCGACTTTCATGCCTCCGGTAAATCGTGTGCGCCCGCTATCGCGCAACCCCAGTTTTCCTAAACGCGGGCCGCTTTCACCGCCTCCAGAGCCCGCGCGCGGGCGGCGGCGTGGTCGACGATGGGCTTCGGGTAGGCCGGCGTGCCAAATTCGGGGATCCAGCGGCGGACATACTCGCCATCGGGGTCGAACTTCTCCGCCTGGCCGGTCGGGTTGAAGATGCGGAACCACGGTGAGGCGTCGGCGCCGGAGCCCGCGACCCACTGCCAGTTGGCGGCGTTGTTGGCCGGATCGGCGTCGACCAGCGTGTCCCAGAACCAGCGCTCACCCTCGCGCCAGTCGATCAGCAGGTGCTTCACGAGGAAAGAGGCGGCCACCATCCGCACCCGGTTGTGCATGAAGCCCGTGGTCCAGAGCTCGCGCATGCCGGCGTCGACCAGCGGATAGCCGGTGCGGCCCTCGGTCCAGGCGCGGAAGGCCTTCACGTCCTTGCGCCAGCGCGGGCCGTTGTAGCCGGCCTTCAGATTCTCCGTCGTGATGCGCGGGTGGTAGAAGAGGACGTGGTGGTTGAACTCGCGCCACCCCAGCTCCGCCAGGAACTTGTCGATGTCGATGTAGGCCGCCTCGCCGGTCGCGACGGCGGCTTCGGCGGCTACCCAGACCTGCCGCGGCCCGATCTCGCCGAAGTGGAGGTGAGGGGACAGGCGCGAGGTGCAGTCCAGGTCCGGCCGGTCGCGCTTCATCGAGTAGCCGTGCACGCCCTTGTCGAGGAACCGGTGCAGCCGCTCACGTGCGCCGGCTTCGCCGGGCGTCCAGATGCCGAAACCGCCGGACCAGTCGGGGTTGGTCGGGTGCAGTTTCCAGGCCGTCAGCGTGTCGGACGCCGGCCATGCGGCGGGCGCCTTTAGCCGCTTCGGCGCGGGCAGGGTCTCGACGCGGGACAGGTGGGTGCGGGCTGCCCGCCAATAGGGCGTGAAGACGCTGAAGTCTTTGCCCGATCCAGTCTGCACCTCCCACGGCTCCGTCAGCAGCGAAGCGTTCCAGGAGCGCACCTCCGTCTGGAGGGCCTTCTTCAGCTCCATGTCGCGTTCGACCAGTCCCGGATCGTAGAGGCGGTTCCAGTGGACGGCTGCGGCTCCGGTTTCCGCGACCAGCTGCTCCAGGACATCGGCAGCGATGCCCCTGCGCAGAACCAACCGCGAGCCCAGCGCCTCCAGCGACTCGCCCAGCGCCTTCAGCGACTTGTCGAGCCACCAGCGCGAAGCGCCCCCCAGCCGCCGCACGCCCGGCGTCTCGTCCAGGATGTAGAGCGGGATCACCGGCCGGCCGCTGTCGGCCGCCGCCTTCAGCGCGGGATTGTCCGCAAGCCGCAGGTCGCGCCGGAACCAGACTATGATAGGGGAGGCGTCGTTCTCGCCCACTTGTCTCGCCTGCCTCCTGCCTCCACCTTCCGGGCTCCTTTAGCCAAGAAAGCCGCCGACACGTGACACAGCCCAACCCCGTCGTCGAACTCAAGGCCGGATCGGGCCGCACGGTGCGGATCGGCAACGCGGAACGCCTGACGCTGATCGCGGGTCCCTGCCAGATGGAGAGCCGCCAGCACGCGCTGGAGACGGCCCACGCCCTGCGCGAGATCGCCGACAGGCTGGATATCGGGCTCGTCTACAAGACCTCCTTCGACAAGGCCAACCGCACGTCCGTGAATGCGCAGCGGGGTATCGGGCTGGAAGGCGCGCTGCCGGTGTTCGCCGAAATCCGCGAGGTCACCGGCCTGCCGACCCTGACCGACGTGCACGAGAACGACCAGTGCGCCCGTGTCGCCGAAGCGGTCGATGTGCTGCAGATCCCGGCCTTCCTCTGCCGCCAGACGGACCTGCTGGTCGCCGCCGCGAAGACGGGCCGGGCTGTGAACGTGAAGAAGGGCCAGTTCCTCGCACCCTGGGACATGAAGAACGTGGTCGCCAAGGTCACCGGCGCCGGAAATCCGAACGTGCTGGCCACAGAGCGAGGCGTGTCTTTTGGATACAACACGCTCGTTTCCGACATGCGCGCGCTGCCGGAAATGGCGAAGATCGGCTGCCCGATCGTGTTCGACGCCACCCACTCCGTGCAGCAGCCGGGCGGGCAGGGGACATCCTCCGGCGGCCAGCGGGAGTACGTGCCCGTGCTGGCGCGGGCCGCGGTGGCGGTCGGCGTGGCCTGCGTCTTCATGGAGACCCACCCGGATCCCGACCATGCTCCGTCCGACGGCCCCAACATGGTAGCGCTGAAGGACTTCGAGCCCTTGGTGCGCGAGATGCTGGAGTTCGATGCGCTGGCCAAGCGGCGGCGGTAACCCCTCTCCCCGTCATCCTCGGCACACGGCCGAGGATGACGGGTGTGGGATGACGGCGACAAATTGAGCAGCTAGACCAGCGCCATGGACCTGGCCCGCCTCCAGAACCTGCTGACCGCCGTCGCGGGCGTGCGCGTCGCCTGCGTGGGCGACGTGATGGTCGACCGCTTCGTCTATGGCGAGGTCAGCCGCACGTCTCCCGAGGCGCCGATCCCCGTTCTGCACCGGGCGCGCGAGCAGGCGATGCTGGGGGCGGCGGGGAATGTTGCGCGCAACGTGGCGGCGCTCGGTGGCGTGGCGGCGCTGGCGGGTGTCGTCGGCGATGACGCTGCGGCCGGCGAGGCGCTCGGCATGGTCGGCGCCGAAGAGCGGATCGAGGGCTACCTCGTCGCCGAGAAGGGCCGGCCGACGACGGTGAAGACCCGCTACGTGGCCGCCGGCCAGCAGCTGCTGCGGGTCGATGCAGAGGATTCGCGGGCGGTGGGCGATGAGGCGGCTTCCAAGCTGCTGTCGGCCATCAAGCACGCCGCCGAGGGCGCCGGGGCGATCCTGCTGTCGGACTACGGCAAGGGCGCGGTGACGCCGGCGGTGATCGAGGCCTGTCAGGCGTCGGGCGCGACGCTGATCGTCGATTCCAAGTCCCGCACGTTCGACCGCTATGGCGCCGCCGACGTGATCAAGCCGAACGCCGCCGAGCTGGCCCGCGCGACCGACCTGCCCACCGACACCGACGAGGAGGTCGAAGCGGCGCTGGCGAAGGCGCTGGAGCTGTCGCCCGCCAAGGCGGTGCTGGTGACCCGCTCGGCCAAGGGCATGTCGCTGGCGGTGCGTGGCGAGCCCGTGCGCCACTTCGCGGGCCGGGCGCGGGAGGTGTTCGACGTCTCCGGCGCGGGCGACACGGCGCTGGCGGCGCTCGGCCTCGCGCTGGCGGCAGGCGCGCCCTGGCAAGACGCCATCGAGTTCGCGCTGCTGGCCTCCGGCGTCGTGGTCGGCAAGCGCGGCACGGCGACCTGCTCGCCCGAGGAGCTGATCGAGGCGGAGATCACCGCCCACATGGCGCCCGCCGAAGCCAAGATCGTCACGCCCGGCCAAATGGCGGCCCGCGTGGCGCGCTGGCGGGAGCAGGGGCTGAAGGTCGGTTTTACCAACGGCTGTTTCGACATCCTGCACAAGGGCCACGTCGCCTACCTCGCGCAGGCGCGGCAGTGGTGCGACCGGCTGATCGTGGGACTGAACAGCGACCGCTCGGTTCGCGCGCTGAAAGGCGAGGGGCGGCCGGTGAACGACCTGGAGTCCCGCGCTCTGGTGCTCGCGGGCCTCACCGGCGTGGATCTCGTCGCGCCCTTCGATGAGGACACGCCCATCGAGCTCATCAAGGCCGCCAAGCCCGACGTGCTGATCAAGGGCGCGGACTACACCGAGGACCAGGTGGTCGGGGGCGACCTCGTGAAGAGCTGGGGCGGCGAGGTGAAGCTCGCGCCCATCGTCGAGGGCTATTCCACGACCGCCGCTATCGCACGCATGACGGAGAAGGCATGACCCGGCGCATCATTTTCGTGACCGGCGGCGCCGGATTCATCGGCTCCAACATCGTGGCGAAGCTCGCCGAAGACCCGGCGCTGGACGTGGTTGTCTGCGACCTGCTGCACGACGTCGAATGCGGCAAGTGGCGCAACATCGCCAAGCATCCGGTCGGGGATGTCGTCAGGCCGGGCGACATGATGGACTGGCTGGAGAAGCGCTGGCGCGACGTGGAGGTGGTGATCCACATGGGCGCGGTCTCCTCCACGATGGAGGTCGACGCCGACAAGATCATCCACACCAACTTCGGCCTGTCGCGCGATCTCTTCCGCTGGTGCACCGACAGGCAGCGGCGGTTCATCTACGCCTCGTCGGCGGCGACCTACGGAGACGGCTCCCAGGGGTTCAAGGACAACGACGACCTGGCCTCGCTGATGGCGCTTCGGCCGCTGAACACCTACGGCTGGTCGAAGGCTCTGTTCGATGTCTTCGCGGCTCGCCAGGCGACGCGGGATTACAAGCCGCCTCAATGGGTTGGGCTGAAGTTCTTCAACGTCTACGGCCCCAACGAAGAGCACAAGCAGTCGATGAAGTCGGTCGCGGCCCAGATATGGCCGAAGGTCCGCGCGGGGCAGACTGTCCAGCTCTTCAAGTCGCACAATCCGGACTATCCGGACGGCGGCCAGATGCGTGACTTCGTCTACGTCCGTGACGCCGCCGATATCGTGGCGTGGCTAGTGGCGAACGAGCAGGTGAACGGGGTCTACAACCTGGGCTCCGGCCAGGCGCGGACATTCCGTGACGTCGCCGAGACCATGTTCAAGGCCGCCGGTCGCGAGCCGCAGATCGAATACTTCGACATGCCGCCCTCGATCCGGGAGAAGTACCAGTACTTCACCCAGGCCGACATGACCCGCCTGCGCGAGGCCGGCTACACGGCCCCGATGACGCCACTGGAAGAGGGGCTCACCGACTACGTCCAGCACTACCTGAGCCAGCCGGATCCGTATCGCTGAGGCTCATTGCGTGGTTCGACACGCGGCCCTTCGGCCCGCTGCTCACCATGACTACCTAGAGTTCGTCATCCTGAGCAGGCCGCGCCGGCGGCCGTGTCGAAGGACGCACAACGCCTGACCCAGCGTCACGCTTGCTGTGCACGTAACCTCGGTTCAAACTGCCGTTTAAACGACAAACGGGAGTACGAACTTGGTCGGGATCACCGCCTGGGGTGGCTATGCGCCCCGTCTGCGCTTGAGCCGCAGGGCCGCCGCCAGCGCCAACGCCTGGGTGGCGCCGAACCTCATGGCCAAGGCCAAGGGCGAGCGCGCCATGGCCAACTGGGACGAGGACGCCTTGACCATGGCCGTCGAGGCCGCGCGCGATGCGCTGGGCGCCGGCGATGACCGCAGCTGGATCGACAGCATCTACTTCGCCTCCACCACCGGCCCGTTCGCTGACCGGCTGAATGCTGGCATCGTCTCGGCGGCGCTGACGCTGGAGAAGTCAATCAGCGCGGCGGACATCACCGGCTCGCAGCGTTGCGGCCTGACCGCGCTCACGCAGGCGCTGACGGCGGTGAAGGGCGGCGCGGCGAAGAACGTGCTGGTCACGACGGGGGAGCACCGCAAGGCCCGCGCGGCTTCCGCTCAAGAGCTGGACTACGGCGACGGCGCGGCGGCCTTCGTGGTCTCGGCCAGGGACAGCGTCGCCGAGTTTCTCGGCCACGGCTGCGTCACCGACGACTTCGTGGACCACTTCCGCGGGGCCGGCGAGGAGTTCGACTACAACTGGGAAGAACGCTGGATCCGCGACGAAGGCATTGTGAAGCTCGTTCCGCCGGCCATCCAGCAGGCGCTGAACGCGGCCGGCATAGGCGGCGAGCAGGTGACCCACTTCTGCTTCCCGTCCACCTTCTCCGGCATGGGCGCCACCTTGGCCAAGCGGTGCAACATCCCGGCCGAAGCGGTGCGCGACAACCTCGCCGCCGTCATGGGCGAGGCGGGCAGCGCCCACAGCCTGGTGATGCTGGCGCATACGCTGGAGAACGCGAACCCCGGCGACATCATCCTGGTCGCCCAGTTCGGCGCCGGGGCTGAGGCGCTGGTGTTCCGCGCCACCGACTACGTGAAGACCCGCCGCCCGGCGCGGGGCATCACCGGCTCGCTCGCCGACCGAAAGGAAGAGACCAACTACCTGAAGTTCCTGTTCTTCAACGACCTTGTCGAATGGGACAAAGGCATGCGCGCGGAGAAGGACAACAAGACCGCGCTCACCACCCTCTACCGCAACGAGGACATGATCCTGGGCCTGGTCGGCGGCCGCTGCCGCGAGACGGGCGTGGTGCAGTTCCCCCGCACCCGCATCTCGGTCGCGCCGAATAATCCGGCGGTCGACACTCAGGAGCCGTACAAGTTCGCCGACCGGCCGGCCTCGATCCTCAGCTACTCGGCCGACTTCCTGACCTTCTCGATGGCGCCGCCGAACCACTACGGCATGGTCGTCTTCGAGGGCGGCGGGCGCATCTTCATGGACATCAGCGACGTCGAGTCGGGCGATGTCGAAACCGGCATGCCGGTGAAGATGGCGTTCCGCCTGAAGGAGGTCGATGAGAAGCGCGGCTTCCGCCGCTACTTCTGGAAAGCCATCCCCGACCGCGCCCGCATGGCCGCGGCCCCCGCACAAGCTGCTGAATAGGAGTCTCAGTCATGGCTGGAGGCATCAAGGACAAGGTCGCCATTCTTGGCATGGGCTGCTCCAAGTTCGGCGAGCGCTGGGACGCCGGTCCCGAGGAGCTGATGGTCGAGGCCTACCTCGAAGCCATGCAGGACGCCGGGATCGAGCCGACCCAGCTCGACGCCGCCTGGTTCTCGACCCACGTGGACGAGATGGGCACGGGCAAGGGCGGCACGCCGCTGTCGATGGCGCTGCGCCTGCCCAACATCGCCGTGACCCGGGTGGAGAACTTCTGCGCCTCAGGCTCCGAAGCCTTCCGCGGTGCGGTCTATGCGGTGGCGGCCGGCGCGGCGGATATCGCGCTGGCGGTCGGTGTCGAGAAGCTGAAGGACACGGGCTACGGCGGCCTGCCGGTCGCCAATCCTGGCACGCTGGCGCCGCAGGTCATGCCCAACGGCTCGGCGCCGGGCAACTTCGCCCAGCTGGCGTCGGCCTACCGCGCCAAGCACGGCGTCTCGAAGGAAGACCTGAAGCGCGCCATCGCCCACGTCTCGGTGAAGAGCCACGCCAACGGCGCGAAGAACAAGAAGGCCCACCTGCAAAAGCCTGTCACCGAAGAGCAGGTGCTGAACGCGCCGATTATCGCCGAGCCGCTAGGCCTCTTTGACTGCTGCGGCGTGTCTGACGGGGCGGCGGCGGCCATCGTGACGACGCCGGAGATCGCCCGTTCGCTGGGCAAGAGGGGCCTCGTCACCGTCAAGGCGCTGCAGCTGTCGGTCTCGAACGGCTACGAGAGCCAGTACAACCAGTGGGACGGCAGCTACTTCCACACCGCCCGCATCGCCGCGAAGAAGGCCTATCGCGAGGCCGGCATCGAGAAGCCGCGCGAGCAGATCTCCATGATGGAGGTCCACGACTGCTTCTCGATCACCGAGCTGGTGACGATGGAGGACCTCTTCATCTCCGAGGAGGGGCAGGGCTGGCGCGACGTGATGGACGGCTTCTACGACGCCGACGGCGGCGTGCCGTGCCAGATCGACGGCGGCCTGAAGTGCTTCGGCCACCCCATCGGGGCCTCCGGCCTGCGCATGCTGTACGAGATGTACCTGCAGCTGCAGGGCCGAGCGGGCGAGCGGCAGTTGAAGGACCCGGTATTCGGCATGACGCACAATCTCGGAGGCTCGCCGTCGACGAACGTCTGCTCCGTCGCCATCGTCGGGCAGGAGGGGGCCTGACGCCAGCGCCGGCCTTGGTGTAAGCCGGGGCCATGGCGCAGCTGAAAGGCTTCAAACGCTGGATCGCGCTCGGCGTCGCCGCCTTCCTCGTGCTGGCGGTGACGGCGGCCGTATTCTATCGCGACGACATCCTGCGCACCGCGCTCGACCCCCATACGCCGTATCAGATCTACAAGCCGCCGCCCGCGCCGGACTATTCGCGGCGGGACGCCTGGGCGCTGATGCCGACGGACCCCGCAGCGGCCACCGACCTGCCGGTGGACGTCTTCTTCGTCCATCCGACCACCTACAACGGCGGCGGCAACTGGAACGCGCCGATCGGCAGCAACAGCGCCAACGCGGTGCTGACGCGGACCATGCTGCCCAACTACGCCGGTCCGTTCGTCCGCGTGGGGCGCATCTTCGCGCCGAGGTACCGGCAAGCCAGTCTCTACACCCGCCTGACCCTGCGCGAGGACGCCCGCGAGGCGCGGCAGTTCGCCTATGGCGACATGCAGACGGCGTTCCGCGTCTTCCTCGACCGCTACAACCACGGTCGGCCGTTCGTGCTGGTGGGGGTGGAGCAGGGGGGCGAGATGGCTGCCCGGCTGCTCCGCGACGAGATCGCCTCGAACCCCGAGCTGAAGAAGCGACTGGTGGCGGCCTACCTGATCGACACGGTCGTGCCCGCGACGGACTACGCGCCAGGCGCGCCTGTACCGGCGTGCAGATCCCGGCAACAAACTGGCTGCGTGCTCGCCTGGGCGTCGGCGGTGAAGGGCGACTACGACCGTGAGCAGGACCTGCTGGAGCGTTCCCTCGTCTGGAACGGCGGCCAGCTGGACGTGATCGAGGGCGAGCCGCTCTGCGTGAATCCACTGCGTGGCGCGGTGACGAATGAAGACGTGCCCGCGCGTCAGAACATGGGATCGGCCAACGCCACCGGCATGGAGTGGGGCGCGCGCCCTGCCTTCCTGCAGAGGCAGGTCGGGGCGCAATGTGTCGACGGCGTGCTACGGGTGACGCGGCCAAAGTCGCAGGCGCTGCGGCCCTCAGGCTCCTGGGCCGACCGGCTGAAGGCGTTGGGCGCGAACCTGTTCTACGTCGATATCGAAGCCGACGCCCAGGCGCGGGCGGCGGCCTTCACCTCCCAAAATCCGCTCATCCCGGCGAAGGCCGGGACCCAAGCGGCGGTTCAACCGCGGTAGCCTCAGCTTGGGCCCCGGCCTTCGCCGGGGTGAGCGGTTAAGGTGCGCAATCCGGCGTAGTTCGGCTGGTCGATCTTCACCTGGTCGATGATCGAGGCCTTGAGGTGCGCCAGCACCCGCGGGTCCTTCAGCGTCAGCTCGCCGGAGGCCAGCTTGTCGCAAAGTTCGGCGTTCAGCGCGCTGAAGTCGCCATCGTGGCCTAACAGGCCGCGCAGGCGCTCGACGGCGGCCTCTTCGGCGGCCGGGCCGTACTCGATCTCGCGGCGGACGGCGGCCAGCGCGTTGATCGCCACCCGCGCCAGGAAGGCGTCACGATCCTTCAGCTGCGGCGCGGCGCGTTGCTCGATGAAGCCGATGACGGCGTCGATCAGTTCGAGCGAGGTGGGGGAGGTGATCATGCCGCCTTCTCCAGCAGCGCGATGAGGTCGATCTCGGTCTCGCTGGTCCGGCGCCCGATCATGGCGCGCTCCACCGACGGGTCCGCGCCCGAGGCGTAGGTCTGGTACATGATCAGGCACATGACGCCCCACTTCAGCGACCCCAGCGTCTGCCAGTAGAGCACCCGTTCCAGCGGGATCGGCCTGCCGCCCGCGGCTTCATAGCCGGCGAGCAACTCCTCGTAATCGCCGAACCCGCCGACCGGCCTCGCGCCGCCGAAGCGCCAGGAGGCGGTGCAGATCCAGCCCATGTCCTCGGCTGGGTCGCCCAGGTGCGCCAGTTCCCAGTCCAGCACGGCGGCGACGCCAATTTCCGGATGGAACATGATGTTTCCATTGCGGAAATCGCCGTGCACCAGAACCGGTTTCTCCATCGCGGGGGCGCGGTCCTTTAGCCAGCGGAAGGCGGCCTCAAAGATCGGGCGTCGGTCGCCCGTGCCCCGATAAACGGCCTCGTACTTCTCCAACTCGCTCGCCGCGTCCGAGGTGGTGAGCTCGGGCAGGCCGTCCAGCGGGGTCGCATGGATTTGCGCCAGCACCTCGCCGCACTGACGCGCGAGCTTCGGCCGGACGGCGGCGAAGGCCTCGTCGCGGACGATGCGGCGGCCCAGCGTCTCGCCTTCGACCTTGCCCATCACGTAGGCCTCGCCGACGCCCTCCTCGGGCGTGCAGACGTGGACGATCGGCGGCACGGGCGCGCCCTGCCTGGCGGCGGCCTGGATGAGGGCGGCTTCCTTGTCGAGGCCGATGGCGTTGCCGCTGCCGACGACGCCCTCCGGCTTGCGGCGCAGGATCACCTCGCGCTCCCCTGCGCGGAAGGCCCAGGTCTCCTGGCTCGCGCCGCCCGATAGCCTGCGCAGGCCGCTGACCGGGCCAAGACCGAGGGCGTTCAGATGTTGTTCCAGATCGCTCATTGCGTCCTTCGACACGGCCGCCGCGCGGCCTGCTCAGGATGACGAATTTTGTGAGAGCCACAAACCTCGTCATGGTGAGCAGCCCCGCAGGGGCGTGTCGAACCACGCACAGCCTCACCCCGCGTCAGTCAAACCCTCCGGCCGCCAGTCGAACAGTTCCTGCAGCACGCGCACCGCCTTGCCGCGGGGCGAGGTCAGCTGCGGGTCGCGAGCGAGGATGAGGCGGGCGTCGTCGGCGGCCACTCGGATCAGGTCCCGGTGCGCCACCGGGTCCGCTAGCCGGTACGCCGGAAAGCCGCTCTGGCGCAGGCCCAGCGGATCGCCGCCGCCGCGCAGGTCCAGGTCCAGCTCGGCGATGGCAAAGCCGTCGTCCGTCTTGCGCAGGATGTCGAGGCGCTTCTGCGCCGTCTCGGAGAGCGGCGGGTCGTAGAGCAGCACGCAGGCGCTCTCGCGGCTTCCCCGGCCGACGCGCCCGCGCAGCTGGTGCAACTGGGCGAGCCCGAACCGCTCGGCCTGCTCGATCACCATGATGGTCGCGTTCGGCACGTTGACGCCGACCTCCACGACCGTGGTGGCGACCAGAACCGAGATATTGCCGTCCACGAAGTTCGCCATGACGGCGTCCTTCTCGGCCGACGGCATCTGGCCGTGGACCAGTCCGACCGACGAGCCGAGGTCTTTGCGCAGCTCGGCGGCGCGGGCGACGGCGGCGGCGAGGTCGGCGACCTCGGACTCGCTGACCAGCGGGCAAATCCAGAAGGCTTGCGAGCCGGAGCGGACGGCGCTCTTCAGCCGATCCACGATCTCCGGCAGGCGCGGCATGGGAACGGCGCGGGTGGCGACAGGCGTGCGGCCGGGCGGCTTCTCGTCGATACGGGAGACGTCCAGGTCGCCGAACACCGTGAGCTCCAGCGTCCGGGGGATCGGCGTGGCGGACATGGCCAGCAGGTGGACGCCTTCGCCCTTCTCCTGCAGCCGCTTGCGTTCGTTCACGCCGAACCGGTGCTGCTCGTCCACAACGGCCAGCGCGAGCGCCTTGAAGGCGACCTCGTCCTGGAAGAGGGCGTGGGTGCCCACCGCCACCGCCGCCGAACCCTCCGCCAGCGCCCGCAGCTTTTCGGCCCGCCCCGCGCCCTTGTCTCGGCCGGTCAGCAGCACCGTCTTGATGCCCTGCGCGGCCAGCGGACCCGCGATGGTGTCGAAGTGCTGGCGGGCGAGGATTTCCGTCGGCGCCATGAAGGCGGACTGCATCCCGGCCGCCGCCACATCGGTCATGGCCAGCATCGCCACGACCGTCTTGCCCGCGCCGACGTCGCCCTGGAGCAGGCGGCTCATCTTCTCGCCGGACGCCAGGTCGCCGCGCACCTCCGCGAGCGAGCGGATCTGGGCGCCGGTCAGCTTGTAGGGCAGGGCGCTTTCGATACCCTCGGCAAGCGCACTCGCCTTGATCGCAGGCGCCGGGTGCGAGCGCCTCGCCGCCTTGCGCTGGGCCAAGGCTAGTTGGTGGGCCAGCAGCTCGTCGTAGGCCAAGCGCCTTCGGGGGCGGGCCAGCGGGCTGATGTCGGCTTCGCTCTGCGGGTTGTGGAGAGCGACCAACGCTTCCCGCCAACCAGGGAGCTTCTCGCGCTCCAGCCACGCTGGATCGCACCACTCCGGCAGCTCCGGCGCGCGCTCCAGCGCTTCCAGAGCGAAGGTCCTGATGCGGCGCGAGGGCAGGTCGGCGGTGGCGGGATAGACCGTCTCGACCTGCGGGATTTCTCCGACCTGCTCGGCGTCCACCTTATAGGCCGGGTGCGCCATCTGGATTTCGGAGCCGAAGCGCTCGACCTTGCCGCTGACGGCGATCTTCGCGCCCACCGGATAGCTCTTCAGCAGATGGTCGCCGTGGCGCTTGAACCAGACGATGGTCAAAAAGCCCGTGCCGTCGAAGCAGAGGATTTTCCAGGGCAGGTCGGGGCGGCCGGGCTTCTGGTGCTTCTCGACCGTGACAACCAGCGTCTGGACCTCGCCCTCCCGCACCTGATCGACCGTGGTCACCGGCCGCCGCACGAAGCCGCTGGGCGCCAGGAACAGCACGTCGCGCACGATCGGCCCCGCCACCTTCTCCAACGCGGGCGCGACGCGCGGGCCGACGCCCTTCAGCGTGGACGTCGGCGCAAAGAGCGGAAAAAGAATCTCCGGTCGCATCGGGCGGAGCATAGCTGGCGTTAGGCCCGACGGCCCTCTATATCGGCGCGCTCCCATGGACGACGTACGGCTCAAGAAGCTCAAGTTCCGCGCCTGGCATCGCGGCTTTCGGGAAGCGGACCTCATTCTGGGGCCGTTCGCGGACAGCCATGCCGACTCGATGGGCGAGGACGAGCTCGCCGCCTTCGAAGCGCTGCTGGAAGAGAACGACCACGACATCTTCGGCTGGATCGTCGGGCGCGAGAGCGCGCCTGTGCAGCACCAGCCGCTGATCGAGCGGCTGCAGACCTTCAGGCCGGCGGGAGCGATCCATGGCGCATGACGGCTCCGCCCGCGTCGTGACCCAGGCCGACCTGAAGCGGGTTGCGAAGGAGGACGGCCGTATCGACCTGTCCGGCGCGCCGGAGGGGTTCGACGCGCTGGTCATGGCCGACATCGCCCGCTCGCGCGGCGGCCTGACCTGCTTCATCGCCCGCGACGGGGGCCGCGCCAGCGCCTTCATCGGCGCGATGGGGTTCTTCGCGCCCGAGGTCGAGATTCTGCATTTCCCGTCGTGGGACTGCCTGCCCTACGACCGCATCGGACCCTCGCCCGGCGTGGCGGCGCAGCGGATGGCGACGCTGTCCAGGCTTGCGGGCGAGTTCGATCCGAAGAAGCCGGTGATGCTGGTGACCGCCGCCGCGGCCGCCCTGCAGCGCGTCCCGGAGCAGAAGATCGTCCAACGCGCCAGCTTCAGCGCCAAGCCGGGCCAGGACGTCGATATCAAGGACCTGGAAGCCTACTTCGCCGTCAACGGATACGTCCGCGCCTCGACGGTTTCGGAGAAGGGCGAGTTCGCGATCCGGGGCGGAGTGATCGACGTCTTCCCACCGGGCGCGGAGGAGCCGGTCCGGCTCGACCTGTTCGGTGACACGCTGGAGTCGATCCGCGGTTTCGATCCGGAGACGCAGCGCTCGACGAAGCAGCTGAAGGAGATCGCCCTGCTGCCGGTCAGCGAGGCGCTGCTCGACAAGGACGCCATCTCCCGTTTCCGCAAAGGCTACGTCGAGACGTTCGGCGCGCCGGGCGACGATCCGCTCTATGCGGCGGTGAGCGAAGGCGCCCGCCGGGCCGGGCTCGAACACTGGCTGCCGCTGCTCTACCCGCAGATGGCGACGCTGTTCGACTATCTGCCGGATGGGACGCTGGTCGGCGTCGACCACCTGGCGGCTGAAGCTCGCGACGAGCGGCTGGCGATGATCGAGGACGCCTACGAGTCCCGCGCCGCCGCCGACAAGAAGTCCTACTACCGCCCGCTGGAACCCCGCGCCCTCTACCTCGACGCCAAGGAATGGGAGAAGCGGCTGGACGAGCGGCCGAACCGCCGCTTCACGCCCTTCCAGCAGGACGGTGCGCTCGATCTGGGCGCCAAGCTCGGCAAGAACTTCGTCGCCGAGCGCCAGCAGGACAGCGTCAACCTGTTCGAGGCGACCGCCAATCACGCCAACGCCCTGGCGGCCGCCGGAAAGCGCGTGCTGTTCGCGTCCTGGTCTGAGGGCTCGTCGGAGCGGCTCGGCCACATGCTTGCCGACCATGGGCTCAAGCGCGTGCCGTTCGCCCCCTACTGGCAGGCGGCCAAGGCGGCGGACCCGAAGATTCCGCAGCGCGTCGTGCTGCCGATCGAGAACGGCTTCGAGACCGACAACCTCGCGGTCATCTCCGAGACCGACATCCTCGGCGACCGGCTGGCGCGGCCGCGCCGCAAGCGCCGCGCGGCGAACTTCCTCGCCGAGGCCTCGGCGCTGACGCCGGGCGACCTCGTCGTCCACATCGACCACGGCATCGGCCGATACGACGGCCTGAAGACGCTGGAGGTGCAGGAGGCGCCGCACGACTGCCTGGAGATCCAGTACTACGGCGACTCCAAGCTCTACCTGCCGGTCGAGAACATCGACCTCCTGACTCGCTATGGCGCGGACGGGGAGGGCGTGCAGCTCGACCGCCTCGGCGGCGCGGCCTGGCAGGCGCGTAAGGCCCGCGCGAAAGAGCGGCTGCGGGAGATGGCCGAGGGCCTCATCCAGATCGCCGCCGCCCGCCAGCTGCGCCACGTCGAGGAGGTCGATCCGCCGCACGGGGTGTTCGACGAGTTCTGCGCCCGGTTCCCCTACGAGGAGACAGACGACCAGCTCAATGCCATCGGCGACGTCCTGCAGGACCTCACGCAGGGCAAGCCGATGGACCGACTGGTCTGCGGCGATGTGGGCTTCGGCAAAACCGAGGTGGCGCTGCGGGCGGCCTTCGTGGTGGCCATGAGCGGCAAGCAGGTGGCGGTCGTCTGCCCGACCACGCTGCTGGCCCGCCAGCACTTCAAGACCTTCACCGATCGCTTCCAGGGCTGGCCGGTGAAGGTGCGCCGCCTTTCACGGCTCGTGCCCGCGAAGGAGGCGAACGAAACGCGCGAGGGCCTCGCGAACGGCGAGATCGAGATCGTCGTGGGCACGCACGCGGTGCTGTCGAAGCAGGTCAGCTTCAAGGACCTCGGCCTCGTCATTGTCGACGAGGAGCAGCACTTCGGGGTCAAGCACAAGGAGCGGCTGAAGGAGTTCCGCGCCGACGTCCACGTGCTGACGCTGACCGCGACCCCGATCCCGCGCACCCTGCAGATGGCGCTCAGTGGCATCCGCGAGATGAGCATCATCGCCACGCCGCCGGTCGACCGGCTGGCGGTGCGGACCTACATCACGGCGTGGGATCCCGTGACGCTGCGCGAGGCACTGCTGCGAGAGAAGTACCGCGGCGGCCAGTGCTACTTCGTCGTGCCGCGGATAAAGGACCTGCCCGACATGGAGCGGTTCCTGCGCGAGCAGGTCCCGGAGGTGAAGTTCGTCGTCGGCCACGGCCAGATGAGCGCCACCCAGCTCGAGGAGGTGATGGGCGCCTTCTACGACGGCGAATACGACGTGCTGCTGTCGACGACCATCGTCGAGAGCGGGCTCGACATTCCGACCGCCAACACCCTGATCGTGCACCGCGCGGACATGTTCGGCCTGGCCCAGCTCTACCAGCTGCGCGGGCGGGTCGGACGGGCCAAGACGCGCGCTTATGCCTACCTGACCACGCCGGCGGAGAAGCAGATCACGCTGTCGGCCGAGAAGCGGCTGAAGGTGCTGCAGTCGCTGGACAGCCTGGGCGCGGGCTTCCAGCTGGCCAGCCACGACCTCGATATCCGGGGCGGCGGCAACCTCTTGGGCGACGAGCAGAGCGGCCACATCCGCGAGATCGGCGTCGAGCTGTATCAACAGATGCTGGAGGATGCGGTCGCCGAGCTACGCGAGCGGCAGGGCCACGAGGCGGCGCACGCGGACCGCTCGTGGTCGCCGCAGATCAACACGGGCGCGGCGGTGCTCATCCCCGAGGACTATGTGCCGGACCTGAACGTGCGGCTCGCGCTGTATCGCCGTCTGTCGGAAGCCGAGAAGGTGGACGACCGCGAGGCGCTGGCCGCCGAACTCATCGACCGCTTCGGCCCGCTGCCGCCGGAAGCCGGTCAGCTGCTGAAGGTCGTCGCCATCAAGGGCCTCTGCCGCGAGGCCAACGTCGCCAAGATCGACGTGGGGCCGAAGGGAGCGGTCGCCAGCTTCAAGGACGACAACTTCGCCAACCCGATGGGCTTGGTTCAGTTCGTCGCGAAGAACCCTGCGGTCTGGAAGGTGCGTCCGGACAACAAGGTTGTCGTGAAGGGCGAGTGGGAAACGCCGCAGCAGCGCCTCGATGCGGCCGAGCGCATCCTGACGCAGCTCGCCAAGATGGCGCGGGAATAGGGCTCTTCCCCCACGCATGTGGGGGAAGTGGGCCGAAGCCGAAGGCGAGGCTCGATGGGGGAGTTTTCGAAGGGGGTACTCCCCCATCGACCCTCCAGCTATCGCTGTCGGGCCACTTCCCCCAGATAAACTGGGGGAAGAGCTTAGGCGGCCATTTCGAGCGCTTTATCGATCGCAAGCACTAAGCGCTCAGGCGCTTCGGCCCCGACAGCCGCGACCTTGCCGCCGAAGATCATGAAGGGGACGCCGGTGACGCCGGCCTGAACGGCCATCATGTGCTCGCGGCTGACGGCGTCCTTGTCGGCGCCTTCCGAGAGCAGCCGAAGGACCGTCATGCGGTCCATGCCGTTGGCCTCGGCGATGTCGGCCAGCACGACCGGATCGCCGATGTCCTTCAGCTCCGTGAAGTACGCGCGCATCACCGCTTCCAGCACCGGCCGTTGCAGCCCCTGACCCTGGGCCCAGCGGATCAGGCGGTGGGCGGCGTTGGTGTTGGGGCTGATCGGGATGTCGGCGAGCTTCAGGTCGAGGCCTTCTTCCGCAGCGGCTTCCCGCAGCGCTTCGCCCATCGCTTTCAGCCGCTCGGGATCGCGGAACTTGGCGGCCATGTAGGCCTTCCGGTCGGTCCCTTCCTCGGGGATGTTCGGATCGAGCTGGTAAGGCCGCCAGACGACCTCCGCCTGCACCTCGGGGCGCATGGCCAAGGCCCGTTCAAGCCGCCGCCAGCCGAGGTAGCACCAGGGGCAGACGACGTCGGCGATGAAGTCGATGTGGAGGGACTGGGTCACCCTCCGAAGATGGGTCAGCCGGCCTTGCGGCGCAACGCACGAAAGGCGGCGTGCTCCAGCGCGTAGGCGGCGTCCGCGCCGTCCTCCAGCTCGGCGACGCCGATCTCGAAGTCGGCCACGAAGGGAGACTTGCCGTCGCCCGCGTCGAAGGCGGTGCAGCCGATCACCGCCGTGATCCGCTCGGCGGCCGTGCGCGCTGCGGCGATCGGCGTGGAGGGGAGGGCGAGGGCGAAGACCTCCGGCGCCAGACGCGCGGCCGTGTCCTCGGCGCGCACGAGCCGGCCGATCATCGAGCCGATCTGCGGGATGGCGCGGTCGAGCCAGCCGCCGGCGCGGGCCGAGGTGATGCCCGGGTTATCGGCGATCTTCAGCACGCAGACCGACAGCGGCCGGTTACGCTCCTGCGCCGCCTTGGCGAGGCGGTTCAGGTGGGTGGCGAAAAGGTCGCGGGTGAACAGGCCCGTGGCGGCATCCATCAGGCCCGAGCTGCGGGCCTTCTCCAGCGCCTGGCGGATAGCGGTCTGGCGGCGATGGGCGCGGGCGAGCTCCACGACGCGGCGGGCGGTCTCATCCTCGGCCGTCGTCGGCGAAGCGATGTCGGAGACGCCGCGGTGGAAGGCCTCGGCCATGGTGATCTTGCTGCCCGCGCTCAGGTAGAGGAGCGTGGGCACGTGGTAGAGGCGGGTGTTGCGCCGCATCCCGGCGGCGATGGACAGCGCCTCGTTCTCATTCTCCCCGGCCCACAGGACCACGGCGTCGAACGGCCGCTCGTGCAGGTAGTCGAAGGCGGTGTAGGCGGTAAACGCGCCGATGACGTCGGCGCCGAGCTTCGACAGCGCGTTGGACAGCGCCAGGAATTGCGGCGCGGGTTCGCCGATGGCGAGGATGCGGAAGGGGGCGGTCGAGGCGGGCGGCAGGGAGAGCGTGCGGCCGCGTTCCGTGAAGGTGCGGCGCCGGAGCTCGAACTCCTCCTCGGCCACGGCCATGCGCACGAGCGACTCCAGCCGCAGCGCCGCCTGCGCCGGGTGCAGCGGCGCGCCGAGCACCAGGTCGTAGCCTTCGAGCGCCGGGCTCGGCTCACCCACGGCGATGGTCGGCAACTGGCGAGGGGCGCTGGCTTCCTTCAGCCGCTTGCCGAGGTCGGTGAAGTTCTGGCCGTCGCTGAGGTCCACGATGGCGCCTTCGATGCGGCGGTCGCTGACGGCGGCGACGGCGGCCGAAGGGCTGCGGGCGACGACGGCGGGCCAGCCGAGCTTTGCCAGTCCTTCCGCCAGAGGGACCACGAATTCGTCCTTGGAAACGATGACGATGCGAGCGTCTGCCGCCACGGGATTCCCCACCTGCGATTCGCACGAGGGAATCGCACGCATAACCTTAGCAGGGCGTTAGCTTTGCCCAGAGTGCGACGACTTGCCTGACCTTCCGTCATGGGCGCTAGCTGGGGCAAACCGGAATGGAGTGCGTGCGATGGGCAAGGGACCGCTGTCGGGGCTGAAGGTGCTGGAGTTCGCCGGGATCGGGCCGGGACCTTTCTGCGGCATGCTGCTGAGCGACCTTGGCGCCGACGTCGTGCGCATCGACCGCAAGGGGCAGGGCAGGGCCGCGCCTTGGGATATCACCAGCCGCGGACGCCGCTCGGTCGCGTTGGACCTGAAGCTGCCCGCGGCCGTCGAGACCTGCCTGAAGCTGATGGAGACGGCGGATGCGGTGTTCGAGGGCTTCCGGCCGGGCGTCATGGAGCGGCTGGGGCTTGGGCCCGAGGTGGCCCTGAAGCGCAATCCGAAGCTCGTGTACGGCCGCATGACGGGCTGGGGCCAGACCGGGCCCTACGCGAAGGCCGCCGGGCACGACATGAACTACATCGCGATCACCGGCGCGCTGCACGCCATCGGGACGACCGACAAGCCCGTGCCGCCGCTGAACCTGGTGGGCGACTTCGGGGGCGGGGCGCTCTACCTGGCCTTCGGGCTGCTGGCGGGTGTGATCCAGGCGCGGGAGACCGGGCAGGGGCAGGTGATCGACTGCGCCATGAGTGACGGCGCGGCGTCGCTGATGGCCATGTTCTACGGCTTCAAGGCCGCGGGCATGTGGAAGGACGAGCGGCGGACCAACCTGCTGGATGGCGGCGCCCACTTCTATGACACCTACCAGTGCTCGGACGGCAAGTGGGTCTCAATTGGGTCGATCGAGCCGCAGTTCTATGCGCTGCTGCTGGAGAAGACCGGGATCGCGGACGAGCAGTTCAAGGGCCAGATGAACCGCGATGAGTGGCCGGAGCTGCGCGAGAAGCTCGCCGCCGTCATCGCCACCAAGACTCAGGCCGAGTGGTGCGAGCTGATGGAGGCGACCGACGTCTGCTTTGCGCCGGTGCTGACGCTGGAAGAGGCGCCAAAGCACGCCCACAACGCCGCGCGGCAGACCTTCGTCGAGCTCGCGGGCGTCACCCAGCCCGCGCCGGCGCCCCGGTTCTCCGCCACGCCCGGCGAAATCCAGGGCCCGCCGCCCGCCATCGGCGCGCACAACGACCAGGCGCTGGCCGACTGGGGCTTCGCCGCGGCGGACATCGACGCCTTGAAGCAGCAGGGCGCGCTCTAAAAGCCGCCCTTTTTCGTTCAGGCGCGGTTCAGCCGCCGGGGCGCAATTTCTGTCCGTGGGCTCCCGGCACGCTCTCCCGTCCCTCGATAGTGGCGGGCGCCCAACCAGGAAGATGGCAAGGTCATCCTGGCGGCGCGCCGTATCCCCATACGGCGCGCCGTTGCCATTTCGAGCGACGAGGGGCAGGTTCCGCCCATGTCCGAGTCCCGCTGGCGCGAGTTCGATCCGCTCTACTGGCTGCGGGAAGCCCTGCACGTCACAGGCAAGGCCCTGACGCGGATGTGGGGGCGGGACGTGATGCTCTATACGGGGGGCGTCTCCTTCTTCGTGATGCTGGCGATCTTTCCGGGACTGGCGATCGCCATCGGGCTCTACAGCCTGCTGACCGACCCGGCGCAGGTGGCGCAGCAGATGGACACGCTGGCGCAGGTGGTGCCGGCGGCGGCCAAGGGCATCATCACCGATCAGCTCGCCCGCCTCGCCCGGACCCCGCACATGGCCGTATCCGCCCAGAGCGGCGTCGCCGTGATCATCGGCGGCTATGCGGCGCACCGGGGGTTCAAGGCGCTGCTGGCGGGGCTGTCGTTCATCCACGACGAGGACAACCCGCACGGCTTCTTCGGCTTCAACTTCATGGCCCTGGTGGCCCTGATCTGCGCCTTTGCGCTGGCAGGCGCGGTGGCGGCGGTGTTCGTGTTCTTCCGGCTCCTTTCAGCGACCCTGCACATCCGGCCGCTGGCGCATGTGCCCTGGCTCTACAGCGAGTGGACCTGGACGAGCGCTGCGCTGATCCTGGCCATGACGCTGATCTACCGCTTCGCCATGTCGCGGGAGCCGGTGGTCTGGCGGGCGTCGCTGGTCGGAGGGGCGGCGGCGACCGGCTTGTTTCTGTCCGCTTCGTGGCTATGCGCCATCTACGTCGAGCAGGTGGCGCATCTGGGGGCGACCTATGGGTCGGTCGCGACCTTCGTGGTGTTCCTCATCTGGCTGTCGTGGAGCGTGAACGCGATCTTCTTTGGCGGGGCGCTGGCGACGGAGGTGGAGCTGGCGATCAAGGCGGCGGAGCCCAAGCTTCTTCCCGACCTGCGCGGCCAGCGGCCTATCGTTTCCGCACGCGGAAAGTAGTCTCCACCGCCTCGATCAGCTCGAAGCCCTGCTGGTTGCAGAAGTGGGGCACGTCGATCTTCGCCATCGGGTCGTCGGCCAGCAGCCGCACCACAGCACCGGCCTGAACGCCCTCCAGAGCCCGCCGAAGCCTCAGCGTCGGCACCGGGCACTTGTGGCCCCGGGCGTCGATCAGGACCTCCTCCGAATCACTCACCGCAACCGCCTTTCGCGCCGGGGCGTTGAAGCCCAATAGTTTCGGAGGAAATCATGGCGCCGCGTCCTACCTGGCAAGGCCACCTTCGCCTGTCGCTGGTGACCTGTCCCGTGGCTCTCTACACCGCCACGCAGTCGACAGGCGATGTGCGTTTCAACATGCTCCACAAGGACACGCACAACCGCATCAAGATGATCCCGACCGACCCGGAGACGGGGCCCGTCGACCGCTCCGAGATCGTCAAGGGCTACGAGTACGAGAAGGGCCAGTACATCATCGTCACGCCCGAGGAGATCGACTCCGTCCGCCTGGAAAGCACCCGGACCATCGACATCGAGCGGTTCGTGGACGCCGACGACATCGACCGCCTCTACTGGAACGACCCCTACTTCCTGATGCCCGACGGCAAGCTGGCCATCGAGGCCTTCACCGTCATCCGCGAGGCGATGCGCGAGACCGACAAGGTGGCGCTGGGCCGCGTGGTGATGCACCAGCGGGAGCGGCTGCTGGCGCTGGAGCCGCGCGACAAGGGCCTCTTGGCCTACACGCTCCGCAGCAACGACGAGGTCCGTAAGCCCGAGACCTATTTCGACGAGATCCCCGACCACAAGGCCGACCCGCAGATGATCGCCATCGCCGAGAAGATCATCGAACAACAGTCCGGCCCCTTCGACCCGTCGGAGTTCAAGGACCGCTACGAGGATGCGCTGCGCGCCCTGATCGCCGAGAAGCAGAAGGGCAAGGGCCGCGTCGTCCACGTCGAGGAGCCGCAGGACACCAACGTCGTCGACCTGATGGAAGCGCTGCGCAGAAGCCTCGGCCAGAACGGCGGCGAGCGGCGGAAACCCGCGGCCCGGAAGACTGCCGCCAAGGGTCCGGCCAAGAAGCCCGCCAAGGCCCCGGCGCGGAAGCGGGCGTCGTAGGACTCGCGCACGGGCGCCCGCCAGGCGCGCGGAGGTGCGCACGTATACGCGCGCGCGAGCGGTTGCGGGGACGGGGAGGGGATTTGCAGCGGATGTGGGGTTCATCCGGTCAGGATACGGCTTGGCGGAGGGGTGGCGGATAAGGCCTGGGTTTCCTTCTCCCCTTGCGGGAGAAGGTGACCTGCGAAGCAGGTCGGATGAGGGGTTTCTCGGAACTGGACGTCCACACCCCCGTCATCCTCGGGCTTGTCCCGAGGACCCAGAAGCACCGCCGGTCGTCGGAGAGATCCGGGCCGCGCTGCCAACCTTGTGGCGCTTGCGTTTCTGGGTCCTGGGCACAAGGCCCAGGATGACGGAGATTGGAAACGGAAAGCGTGGTGCGACCCCTCATCCGGCCCTTCGGGCCACCTTCTCCCGCAAGGGGAGAAGGGACGTTAGGCCGCCTTCTTTCCGCCGAGCTTGGCGATGGCGGCTTCGAGGGCGCGCTCGGAGTCGCAGTAATCTTTCCAGGCGGTCATCTTCACCACGTGGGCTGGGCTGTTGCGGATGGTCCAGTGTTTGGGGTCGAGGCCGGGCTTAACGTCTTTCCACTCCACCGGCATCGAGACCGGGGCGCCGGGTCTTCCGCGAGGCGACAGGGGGGCTACCGCCGTGGAGAGGCGGTCGTTGCGCAGGTAGTCGAGGAAGATCCGCCCGCCGCGGACCTTCTTGGCCATGTTGATGGTGTAGCGGTCGGGGCTGTCGGCGGCCATGCGGGCGCAGAGTTCGCGGGCGAAGGCCTTGGCGGTCGGCCAGTCGAGCTTCTTCTTCGACTTGGCCAAGGGCGTCACGACATGGAGGCCCTTGCCGCCCGTCGTCTTGCAAAACGCAATCAATCCAACAGCTTCGAGCCGTTGTTTCACCTCGTGCGCGGCATCGATCACGCGGGGAAAGTCGAGCTCCTCGTCGGGGTCGAGGTCGAAGATCAGGCGGCCGGGGACTTCCGGGTCCCAGGGCTGGCAGTTCCAGGGGTGCAGCTCGACGGCGCCGACCTGCGCCAGGGCGATCAGGCCCTCGATGCGGTCGATCTGCTGGTAGGGCTTGTGGTCGCCGTAGACGGGCACCTGCTCGATCAGCGCCGAGCTGCCTTTGCCTGCGTGGCGCTGGAAGAACCGCTGGTCGCCCTCGATGCCGTCCGGCATGCGGATGATCGACAGCGGCCGGCCCTTGATGTGCTCCATCATCCAGGGCCCGACGGCCTCGTAATAGCGGGCGAGATCGAGCTTGGTGACCGGCCGGCCGTCGCCGCCATCCGGCCATAGCGCCTTGTCGGGATTGGAGATGGTGACGCCCATGACGACGTTGTCCTGCTTCGCCGAAGGCTTCGCAGGACTTCGCCCCCCTTTCGCTTCCGCCTTCTCGACCTGCTCCACCGGCTCAGGGACCTCGGCGTGGACTTCCTTCGCCGGCTTGTCCTCGCGCAGGCCCTTGAAGGAGGCCTGGCGGACGTGGCCGTCCCCGGTCCAGCCGGCGAATTCGATCTCGGCGACCAATTCGGGCTTAACCCAGTGGATGTCGGCGGTCTTCTTCGGTGTCCCGGCCTGGAAGGGCGACTTGTCGATCTCCAGCGGACGCAGCCGGTCCATCAGGCCGGGTACGTTGTTCCGCGAAAAGCCGGTGCCGACGCGGCCAACGTGGACGAACTTGCCTTCGCGATAGACGCCGACGATCAGCGACCGGAACGCCGCGCCCGTCTGGGTCCAGCCGCCGATCACGACCTCCTCGCCCGCCCGGCACTTGGATTTGAGCCAGGTGTCGCCGCGGCCGGACCGATAGGGGGCGTCGAGTTTCTTCGAGACGATGCCTTCCAGGTCCATCCGGCATGCCGATTGCAGCACCGCATCGCCCGCCGTGATGAAGTGATCGACGTAACGGATGCGCTGGCCCGTCGCGTCCTGGTGAGCCTCCAGCAGCGCCTGAAGCCGCGCCTTGCGCTCGGTCAAGGGCAGTTGGCGCAGGTCCTCGCCGTCGGCAAACAGCAGGTCGAAGACGAAGTAGACCAGGTTCTGGGTCTTGCCGTCGGACAGCGCCGCCTGGAGGCCGGCGAAGTCCGGGGAGCCGCCGGCGCTCAGCGCCACGACCTCGCCGTCGATGAGGCAGTCGGGCAGGGCGCGGCCCTCGGCCACGATCTCCTTGAACTTGGCCGACCAGTCGAGGCCCTTGCGGGTCTTCAGCGTGGCCTTCCCGCCCTCGACGCGCAGCTGCATGCGGTAGCCGTCGAACTTGATCTCATGGGCCCACTGGCCGGACGGCGGGCGGTCGACGAGCTTGGCGAGCTGCGGCTCGACGAAGCCCGGGATGCCGACCTTCTTCTTCGGCTTCACCGGGGCCTTGGGGGCGTCGGCCTTGGCGGCGGCCTCCTCGGCGCTGGCTTCCGGATCGCCGCGGTTGGAGTTCCAGACGGCGTCGGCCTTGCGCTTCACCTTGGTGATGAAAGGGGTGGGGGGCTTACCCTTGCCTGCCGCGATCTCCTCCATGGTGCGGCCCGAGGCGACTGAGAAGGCGGTCGACTTCAGAAACTCGTCCTCGTCGCCGTCGCGGGCGAAGGCGTCGCGGTGTTTGATGAGGAGCCAGTTGTCGCGCTTCTCGCGCTCGCGGCGGGGCATGCGGACCAGCACATAGCCGCCGTGCATCCGCTCGCCCTCGAAGCGGACCTTCAGCTCGCCCTTCTTGAGGCCCTTGGCGATGTCGCCGCCGTCCTCCGGCTCCCAGTAGCCGCGGTCCCACAGCATCACCGTGCCGCCGCCGTACTCGCCCTTGGGGATAGTGCCTTCGAAATCCCCGTAATCCAGGGGGTGGTCCTCGACCTGGACGGCGAGGCGCCGATCGTGTGGGTCGAGCGAGGGGCCCTTGGTCACAGCCCACGACAGGAAGACGCCGTCGAACTCCAGCCGCAGGTCGTAGTGCAGGCGCGTGGCCGCATGCTTCTGGATGACGAAGCGCAGCCGGTCGGCCTTGGGCACGCGCGCCTTACCGCTCGGCTCGGCGGTGACGCCGAAGTCGCGCATCGACTGGTACTTCTTGAGTGTGCGGGCCATGTCCGGACTTTACCTTATCCGGAGAATGGCTCCCTCGCGGGCATGGTTCCGAAGCGCCACAGCGCGGCGGTCAGGACGAGGCCGATGAGGGACAGCCACAGGCCGGCAGCCTCGGCGGGCGTGCGGACGGGCGCGAGCCGGTAGCTCTCGCCGGCGCGGGCCTCGAAGGAGACCAGAGGTCCGGGTAGGAGCGGCGCCGGACCGCGCGGTCCGCTCACCTGCCAGCGCGGGAACTTTGCGCGGCGGATCGTGACCGGCCCGTCGGCGGCAGCCCGGAGGCTGACCGATCCGTCGGGTCCGGCGCCGGTCTGGACGGCGCCTTGCACCAGGGGTCCCGCGAGATGGCTCAGATCGGGCGGTGAGCGTGTCTGCGGCACGGGCCGAAACTCGGCGGGCAGGTATTCCAGCGCATCGACCTGATGGGCCGTCAGGTAGGGCGGCATGGGTTCATGGCGCAGGGCGGCATCGCTGAAGGGCACGAGCGCCTGCACCGCGAACCCTGCGACGATCGCGAGGACCAGCGGCCGCGAGAGGCCGAGCGCGATAGTCGTGACGCCGACGAACTCCACGATCTCCAGCGCGCGCCAGGGGAACTGGATCTTGCGCAGGAAGGGGAGCCACAGCAGCGGGATCAGGCCCATGGCGCAGGCGACGGTCGCCAGCGTCAGGATCGGCCACAGGCGGTTCGTCCGGGGCGCCATCAGCGCGACGACGGCGATCAGGGCCCAGGCCGCGCCGATCTCCGTGGTGATCACCAGCCACGGGTGCGGGTTGATGAAGAAGCCGAGCGCCGAGTTGGGCAGCGGGTCGAACCGGTGGCCCCAGAGCAGCGGCTGCATCAGGGTCTGGTCCTGCAGCGTCAGCGCGGGCGCGAGGTAGAAGGCGGCCAGCAGCACGCCCGCCACGCCCGCCAGCCCGCAGCGGACGAGCAGCGCGGGCTGCAGGCGGCAGCGCCAGATCACCAGCGGCGGGATCAGCAGCACGCTCGCCAGCAGCGCGGTGGGCAGGTGGGTGCAGAGCAGGCCTGCGTAGGCCACGGCCAGCAGGGGCGGGCCTGAGCGGCGGTCGACCCTGTCGATGCCGAGCGCAATCAGCGGCAGCCAGGCGAACGCTCCGAACTCCGCCAGCGCCGAACGGACGTAGAAGTCGGCCACGTGGTAGGGCGCGAGCATGTAGAGGCAGGCCCCGACCAGCGCGTAGGGCGTGCGCGGCTTCAGCCAGGCGTACACGGCCAGCCCCGACGCATAGAGGAGCACGAAGGCTGCTGCGCCGAGCGCCCGGCCTGCGTCCATCACCTGCGCGAACAAGCCGGCGATCCAGTAGGCGAGCGGCGGATAGAAGTAGAAGGTCGGCGCCCCCAGCCCCTCGAACGAGCGCGGCAGCCAGCGCGGATAGAGGACGCCGCGCGCCATCTCCTCAGCGATCTGGGACGTCCAGATGTAGTTGTACGAGCCGGAGTCCGCCGTCGGCGCCCCGTGGATCAGCGCCGGCGCCATCAGCGCGAGCGCCACTAGTCCGATGACGCCTGCAGCCTTCTTCAAGCAGCCTCGCGGGTTCGACAGCCGAATGCCGACGATCCCGCGATTCCGCTACAGGACGAAGTCGTAGGCGTGCAGGGTGTGGGCGCCGGTCAGCTCGATCTGGAACTCCGGCGTCGAGTCGGCGTCGGTGTTGCCGTAGATCATGGTCACGCCGTTCGCCGAGACGTAGCGCAGCTGGCCGGCGGCCGAGAAGTTCGCCGTGCCGATGAAGCTGAAGGCCTGGTTGCCCGACACGCCGCTGTTGGCGTCCACGCCGCAGAGGTCGATCCAGTCCACGCCCGACACGAAGTCGGTGATGACGTCGTGGCTCGAGCCGTAGAGGGAATCCGTGGCCGTCTGGAAGATGAAGGCGTCGTAGCCCGTGCCGCCGGTCATCGTGTCCTTGCCGGCGCCGCCGTAGATGTCGTCGCCGCCCGCGCCGCCGTTGATGGTGTCGTTGCCGATGCCGCCCAGCAGCGTGTCGCAGCCGCCGTTTCCGTTCAGCACGTCGTCGCCGCGCGAGCCGAACAGCATGTCGCCGTACGCCGTGCCGTTCTGCGTGCCGCCCGCGGCGTTGGAGTAGATGAAGTCGGTGGCCTCGAACTGCCAGGGCGCGACGTCGAGGAAGCTCAGCAGGTGGTTCTGGCCGTTGTAGTAGGCGTTGATCGCCGCGCCGTAGTAGTCGACGCCCATCACCGCCTTGATCTGGCTGAAGTCGCTGATCCCCCAGGCCGAGACGTCGATCTTGTCGCCGTCGGTCATGTCGTAGATCAGGTCGTCGCTGAAGCCGCTCGTCGTCGTGCGCGCGCTCATCACGAAGGTGTCGTAGCCCGCGCCGCCGCGCAGGTCGTTCACCCCGCTGCCGGGCACGAGGATGTCGTTGCCGTCCCCGCCGGAGAGGTAGTCGTTGCCCGCGCCGCCATAGATGGTGTCGTTGCCGCCGAGGCCGTACAGCGAGTCATCCCCGCCGTTGCCGTAGATGATGTCGGCGAGCGCCGAGCCCTTGATCAGGTCCGCAAGGCTTGTGCCGTTGTAGATAGCCATCTCGAACTCCCCCAGCCGGGTCGCGCCTGCGGCTCAGGCTGTTTCCAAAGGTCCCTCTACCTGAAAGTGTCCGCCCGAGCGAGCTAAAGGGCAACTATCGATTTTGTAATGTTGCGCTTGCGCGGCCGGTTGTGGTTCACCGCCTCAGCCGGACAGGTGGCCGAGTGGTTTAAGGCAGCGGTCTTGAAAACCGCCGTGGGTGGAAGCCCACCGTGGGTTCGAATCCCACCCTGTCCGCCATTAAGAACGGTTGGTTTGCGCGGCGCCGGACTCTTCGGCAGCGTCTCCAGCTTCTTCGGGAAGATCAGCCCTGGCACGATGCTGATAGCAGGGCTCCTGTTTGCGATCCTAATGGCGCTCTGGCGCATCAGCGACCAGATGCGGCGACCGTAAGCTGCGCTGCACGACAGCGCCCCCGCCTGAACGTCGAGGCGCCCAGCCCCTGAGCGGCAGCGCAAGGGTCAGCAGCAGGCCGAGCAGCGACAACGAAAGACCGAGCGTCTCCGCCGAGGTGCGGACCGCCTCGAGCCGGTAGGTCTGGCCGGCGCGGGCCTCGAACCGGATCAGCGGGCCGGGCGCGAGCGCGACGGCCTTGCCATGGGCCGTAACCCGCCAGCGTGGGAATGTGGCGCGTCGGATCTCAACAGGACCCTCGCGCGTCGCCGTAAGCGTGATCGAGCCCCTGGGGCCAACCGTCACGGCGCTGACGGAGCCTCTGACCAGCGGTCCGTCGAACGCGTGGAGATCGGGTCGCGACATGGTCTTCGGCAGCGGGCGCAGGCTCGCCGGAAGGTATTCGACCGCATCGACCCCTCGCTGCGCCAGCGCCGGATCGGCCGGCGCGATCACGCCCGCGAAGGCGGCGTCGGCCAGCGGGAAGAGGGTCTGGGCGCACACGGCGGCCGCGGCGATCACCGGCGCCAAGGCGCGCGGGGCAAGCGCTACCGCCGTGACGGCCGCGAACTCGGCGATGGCCAGCGCTCGCCAGGGGAACTGCACGCGGTCGAGGCCGGGCAGCGAGGTCAGCGGGATCAGGCCGATGGCGCAGGCGAGCGCCCAGAGCGTCATCAGGCTCCAGAACAGCCGACCTCGCCGCACGAGCAAGGCCACGATGGCGACGGCAGCCCACTTCAAGGCCAGCATCACCATCACGCCCAGAGCCGGCTCCGCGCCCGGCCTGAACAGGGTGAAGACGGACCAGTGGGCGGGGCTGAACCTCGGCACCCACATCAGCTGCTCGAGCAGAGTGTAGCGCTGCAGCAGGACGGCGGGCGCAAGGTAGAAGCCCGCCAGCAGCAGTCCCGCCACGCCCGCCGCCGCGCAGCGCACCGCCGCCATCGGCTCACGCCAGGCGCGCCAGAGGACCAGCGGCGGGATCAGGATGGCGCTGGCCAGAAGCGCGGTCGGCAGGTGGGTGCAGATCAGTCCAGCATAGGAGACGGCCAGCACCGGCGGGCCCCAGCGTCTGTCGGAGGCGTCGATGGCCAGGGCGATCAGCGGCAGCCAGACAAAGGCTCCGAACTCCGCCAGAGCCGAGCGGGCGTAGAAGTCGCCCAGGTGATAGGGCGCCAGCATGTAGAGACAGGCCCCCAACACTGGAAACGCCGCCTGCCGCCTTGCCAGCCACAGGTACATTGCAAGCCCCGACGCCAGCAGCAGCACGAACCCTGCGGCGGCGATAGCGTGCCGCACATCCAGCACCAGGGCGCCAAGGCCCGACAGCCAGTAGGCGAGCGGCGGGTAGAAGTAGAAGGTGGGGGAGCCCAGGCCCTCGAACGATCGCGGCAGCCAGCGCGGGTAGAGGTCCCCGTGCGCCATCTGCTCGGCGAACTGCCCGGTCCAGAGCGCGTTGTAGGCGCCCGAATCGACCGTGGGCGCGCCCCAGACCAGCGCCGGCAGCATCAGCAGCAGGGCGAAGAAGACGATGACGCCCGCGGGCCTGATGGAAGCGCTCATCGTGATCCGGCTGAACGGGTTCCGCTCCCACCTGATCGCGCGAGTCGGCCTCAGATATCCACGCAGATCTTACCGAAGTGCTTGCCGCTTTCCTGGTGGCGGAAGGCGTCGGCGAGGCGGTCCAGGGGGAAGTGGGTGTCGATCACGGGCTTGATGGCGTTGGCCTCGATGGCGCGGATCATGTCGAGCTGGTGGCGGCGGCTGCCGACGGTCAGGCCGATGACGCGCAGGTTCTTGCCCATGATCAGGACGGTCGGGATCGGGCCCGCGACGCCGGCCAGCACGCCGATCACCGAGATGTGGCCGCCGACCCTGGCGGCGGTGATGGACTCCGGCATGGTGCCCGAGCCGCCGACTTCGACGATGTGGTCTACGCCCCGGCCGTCGGTGAGCTTGCGGGCGGCCTGTCCCCAGTTGGGTTCGGCCTTGTAGTTGATCAGGTGGTCTGCCCCGAGCGCCTTCAGGCGTTCCAGCTTCTCGTCGGAGGAGGAGGTCGCGATCACCGTGGCGCCCATGGCCTTGGCGAACTGCAGGGCGAAGATGGAGACGCCGCCGGTGCCCTGCACCAGCACCGTCTCGCCGGCCTTCAGGTTTCCGTTCGGCACGAGCGCGCGCCAGGCGGTCACGCCCGCGCAAGTCAGGGTCGCGGCTTCGGCGTGGCTGTAGCCTTCCGGTTGGCGGGTGAAGGCGGTGGCGGGCATGGTGACCCGCTCTCGGGCGTAGCCGTCGATGCCGTCGCCGGGCACGCGGGTGAAGCCGCGGTCCGGGACTTCGCCTTCCAGCCAGTCGGGGAAGAAGGTGGAGACGACAGGATCGCCGACCTTGAACTCGGTCACGCCTTCGCCGACCGCCTCGACCACGCCCGCGCCGTCGGACATGGGGATGCGGCCCTCGGGCGTGGGGATGCCGCCGATCACCACCACATAGTCGTGGTAGTTCAGCGAGCTCGCGTGCAGGCGGACGGTGACCTCGCCCGGCCCCGGCGCGGCGGGCTCGGCCATGTCGACGAGCGTCAGGTTGTCGAGGGAGGCGGGCTGGCGGATCTGGATGGCGCGCATGGTCTCACCTGTTGTTGCAGGCGACAGCAGAACGCGCTTGCCCTCGGGTTAGTCCAGAGCCGTCTGCGCGGCGGGCCGCGGCGCGATGGACGGCTGGAGGTATCGGCTGAACAGGAGCCCGAGCGCGAGAATGAGCGCTACCGGCCGGTCGGGAATGAGCGCGACGGCCGCCCAGAAGAGCAGGGTCCAGGCAGCGGGCTTCTCGAAGGCCAGGATGGCCGGGACGATGACCGCCAGCTCGTAGTTCATGGCATAAGGCGAGATGGCCAACGCGCCCGCCTGCAGCGCCAGCACGCGGCCGGGGGCGTTGTCCGAGCGGAAGGCGAACCAGACGGCGGCGACCGCGGCGGGCAGGGTCAGGGTCAGGCTGTCCGGCCCCCAGGCGGTGAAGGGGGTGATGACGGTCGCGGTCAGGCCCGCATCGCCCCGGATCAGCTCGTGGAAGCGGGGAAGCGCCGCCAGCCACTCCATCCAACTGGCGCCGGTCGCCAGCGAGCCCAGCGCGAGGGCAGCCGCGGTGGCGCCCGTCGCCCAGAAGACCCTCCAGTCCCGGCTCGCGATCAGCGCCAGCGGCAGCAGCACCAGCATGTGCGGCTTGACCATGCCCGCGATGCCGAAGAGGACGCCCGCCAGCAGGGGCCGCTTCTTCAGCGTCACCGCCATCATGATCAGGCCGCTGACGAGGAAGGTCGCCTGGCCGACCAGCGGCACCATGAAGACCGGCGGCGGCAGGACCATCAGCCAGCTGGCGCCGAGCCTGCGTCCGCCCCAGACGAACAAGGCGCTCGTAAGCGCCACGAACAGACCGTAGCCCACCCAGAACGGCGGAATGGAGAAGGGGCCGAGCACGAGGAGGGCGCTGGGCGGATAGACGAACGGGCGGAGCTTGTCCGCATACAGCCAGCCCTGCTGTGCGGTGATGTAGGCGAAGTCGTAAATGCGGGCGTGATCGGCGCGGCCCGCCGTCCAGATCGGCAGGAAGTCGAGGCCCAGCGGCTGGTGCGCCAGCACCCGGGCCAGCAGCTGGATGTCGCGCCAGACGAAGAACGCGAACAGCACGATGAAGGCCGCCCGCCCGACGAACCGCCAATCCACCTGATCTCTGTCGGGAATCGCCGCCATAGCGGATGAGTTTGACACCTAAGTTGCTAACCGCGCTTCACCGGAGAGAGACGGCGCTGTTTTGTCGCGCTAGCCTGCGGCGACCCCCGAATCCGGATTGCGCGCATGGACCTCGATCCCAACACCATCCTGCTGGGTTTTTCCGACCACCCCGAGACGCTGAGGCTGGACCGCGCCAACCGACACGGCATCGTGGCGGGCGCGACCGGCACGGGGAAGACGGTGACCTTGCAGGTGATGGCGCAGGCCTTCTCCGACGCCGGCGTGCCGGTGTTCGCCGCCGACGTGAAGGGCGACCTGTCGGGCATCAGCCAGCCGGGGACGCCGAACGAGAAGATGCTGGCCCGCGCGCAAGGGATGGGGCTGGAGCTGCATCCCGACGCGCCGCCGGTGATTTTCTGGGACCTCTTCGGCCAGAAGGGGACGCCGATCCGCACGACGGTCTCGGAGATGGGGCCGCTTCTGATGTCGCGGCTGCTGGAGCTGAACGACGTGCAGGAGGGCGTGCTGACGGTCGCCTTCCACGTGGCCGACAGCGAGGGCCTGCTGCTGCTCGACGTGAAGGACCTGCGCGCGGCGCTGACCTATGTGTCCGACAACGCGAAGGAGATCGGCGCGACCTACGGCAACGTTTCGCCGACCACGGTGGCGACGATCCAGCGCAAGCTGCTGATGCTGGAGACACAGGGCGCGATGGGCTTCTTCGGCGAGCCGGCGCTGCAGCTCTCCGACCTGATGCGGACCGACGGGTCGGGGAGGGGGTACGTCAACATCCTGGCGGCGGAGCAGTTGATCGCAAACCCGCGCGCCTATTCGACTTTCCTGCTGTGGCTGCTGTCGGAGCTGTTCGAGGAGCTGCCGGAGGTCGGCGATCCGGAGAAGCCCAGGCTCGTCTTCTTCTTCGACGAGGCGCACCTGCTGTTCCGCGATGCGCCCAAGCCCCTGATGGACAAGGTCGAGCAGGTGGTGCGGCTGATCCGGTCGAAGGGCGTGGGCGTCTATTTCGTGACGCAGAACCCGGCCGACGTGCCGGATGCGGTGCTGGCGCAGCTCGGCGCCCGCGTACAGCATGCCCTTCGCGCCTACACCCCGATCGAGCAGAAGGGCCTGCGGGCGGCGGCGCAGTCGTTCCGGCCCAACCCGGCGTTCGATACCGCCGAGGCGATCCAGTCGCTCGGCGTCGGCGAGGCGCTGGTCTCGGTGCTGGACGAAAAGGGCGCGCCGACGATGGTCCAGAAGACCACCATCCGCCCGCCGAACTCCCGCATCGGCCCGATCACCGACGCCGAGCGCGCCGCGACCATGGCGAAGAGCCCCGTCGGCCCGCTCTACAACCAGTCGCTCGATCGTGAGTCCGCGTTCGAGACGCTGAAGGCGAGGGCAGAGGAGAAGACGGCGACCGCCGTGCCGACCTCCTCGCCGAGCCCCGGCCGCCAACCCGCGGCGCCGCGCCCGCGCGCCTCTAACCGCCAGACCATGGTCGAGGCGGCTGCCAAGTCCCTCGTCCGCTCGGTAGCGAGCTCGCTCGGCCGCGAGCTGATGCGCGGAATGCTGGGCAGCTTGCGCCGCTACTAGGCCGTTCGCTTAACGACGAGTCACAACCCCGCTCAACTTCATAGCGGGGTAACAACTGACGATTACATCGCAGCTATGGAACACGCTTCGTTGCTGCGCGAGGTGCTGGAACGCACCGGACTGATCGCCACCCTGCTGGCTCTTATCGTAGCCCTTGAGGTGCGGACCAGGTGCGGCGACTACAGCCTCAAGTCCAGACTGCGCGGTGTGGCCATCCACTTGACCGCGACGATGGCGGGCGCTGTCACGGCCTGGTTCCTGAAGGGGGTGTGGCAGTCGGTGGGGCGCCCGCCGCTGTTCACTGTGCCGCTCGGCCACTGGCTTCACTGGGCCGGGCCCTTCGGCATTCTGCTCTCGGCGTTCATCGCACTGCTGGTCACCGACTTCTTCGGCTACTGGTATCACCGTATCCAGCACACGCTGCTCTGGCCGGTTCACGCCGTCCACCATTCGGTCGAGGAGCTGCACAGCGCCAGTTCCTACGGCCACTTCAGCGACGAGCTGTTCCGCTTCATCTTCATGGCCATCCCGATGAGCCTGATGCCGGTCGACGCCGCGGATCTGCCCATACTGGGCCTGCTGATCACCGTTTCGCAGTTCTACATCCACTCTCCGACCAAGCTGCACTTCGGACCGCTGCGGCGGGTCTTCACCGACAATCGCTATCACCGGATCCACCACTCGCTGGAACCGAGGCACTTCAACCGTAACTTCGGGACGACCTTCACGGTCTGGGACCAGGTGTTCGGGACGGCCTATTTCCCGCAGCCGGACGAGTGGCCGGACACCGGGCTCGACGACATGCGCGAGCCTCGAACCCTGTGGGAGTGGGCGACCTTTCCGATCCGGTTCCTTCGCCGCGCGGACGCTGCTGGCCCTGTACGCGAGGCGTGCTGAGGCCTCTTCGATGATCCCGCAGCGAATCCCCGCGTTATGAGCGCGAACAGGAGCGTCTCATGGGCGTGATCGGATGGCTGGTGGACGAGCCGCAGCGGCCAGCGCTGCTGGAGCGGTTTCCTCCGTTTTATCAGCAGGTTGTCGCCCATCACGTCACGCTCCAGTCAGGCGTCCCGGAGGAGGAGCCTCTGCCGCCGGACGTGACCGCCGTGATCGTCGGCGAGGCCGATGACGGCAAGGGCGTGCAGGCGCTGGTGGTCGAAATCGACGGCACGACCGAGCGGCCGGACGGCTCGACCTTCCACATCACCTGGTCGCTGGGGGAGGGGCGCTCGGCCAGGGAGAGCAACAACGTCATCCGCGACCACGGCTGGACTCCGCGCGAACGCGTGCCGGTGAAGCTTACGCCCGGGCGGTTCTAAGCGTGGTGAGGGTCGGGACCGCCGGCTGGACGATCCCGCGCTTTGTGGCCGGGGAGTTTCCGACGGAAGGAACGGGGCTGGAGCGCTACGCCGCGCGGTTTTCGGCGGCCGAGATCAACAGCACCTTCTACCGCTCGCACAAGCCGTCCACCTGGGCGCGGTGGCGGGAGGCGACGCCGGCGGACTTCCGGTTCGCGGCGAAGGTCCCGAAGACGATCACCCACGGGGCCAAGCTGGTCGGGTGCGAGGCGCTGCTGGATGCGTTCGTCACAGAGGTGAGCGAGGGGCTGGGCGAGAAGCTCGGGCCGCTGCTGGTGCAGCTGCCGCCGAGCCTGGCGTTCGATGCGGACGTGGCGGGCGCGTTCTTCGCGGCGCTGGGGCGGATGTCCGACCATCCCATCGTCTGCGAACCGCGCCATGTGAGCTGGTTCGAGCCGGAGGCCGAGGCGCTGCTCGTCGCCCATCGCGTCGCCCGCGCGGCGGCCGATCCGGCGCGGCATCCAAACGCCGGGGCGCCCGGCGGATGGCCCGGGCTTGCCTACTGGCGGCTGCATGGCTCGCCGCGGATGTACTACTCGAGCTACGACGACACCTTCCTCGGGGAGCTCGCTGCCGCGGTGCGAGCGCACGCGGGCGAGGCCTGGGTCATTTTCGACAACACCACCTCGGGCGCGGCGGCGGCCAATGCGCTTCAGCTGTCGCGGATGCTGCGTGGTTAACCATCTCTGAACCGCCGCCGTTCACCATGCGCGGCGATGCGTACGTTGAGTCTGATCGCCGCCGTTCTTGCCTGCGCCGGGCTTGTGGCCTGTGCGGGGACGCCGAAACCGTCCGTCGCCAATGCGCGGGGGACGATGAAGCCGTACCAGGTGCATGGACAGTGGTACGTGCCCAAGGACGACCCCCACTATGACGAGGTGGGGATCGCGTCCTGGTATGGACCCCAGCACCAGGGGCGGCCGACGGCGGACGGCGAAATCTTCGACATGCGCAGGCCATCGGCGGCTCACAAGACGCTGCCGCTGCCGTCTATCGTGGAGGTCAAGAACCTCGAGAACGGGCGGAAAATCCGGGTGCGCGTGAACGACCGTGGGCCGTTTGCGAAGGGCCGGATCATCGACCTGTCGCGCGAGGCCGCCGACCAGCTGGGCTTCCTGCAGAAGGGCACGGCCAAGGTTCGTGTGCGCTACATCGGCCGCGCGGACCGGGCCGAAGCGGACGTGGAAACCCGGGCCTACGCCGAGGCTGACGACCGCTAGACAACAGCCCCGATCCGTTCGATTGAGGGCGGGTGGCGCGCGGGAAATTCATCACACTCGAAGGCGGGGAGGGGGCCGGGAAATCGACCCAGCAGAACCGTCTTGTCGCGCGGCTTTCCGAGCTCGGATTGCACGTGGTGGCGACCCGCGAGCCCGGCGGCTCCGAGGGCGCGGAGGCGATCCGCGAACTGCTGGTCAACGGGCCGCCGGACAAGTGGTCCGCGACGACCGAGGTCCTGCTGATGAACGCGGCGCGGCGTGACCACCTGGAGCGCCGCATCCTGCCTGCGCTGGAGCGCGGGGCATGGGTGGTGTGCGACCGGTTTGCCGACTCGACGCGGGCTTATCAGGGCGCGGGCGGCGACGCCGATCCGGCGCTGATCGAGCTCGTGGAGCGCGCGGTGGTGGGGGATGCGCGGCCGGACCTGACGCTGATCCTTGACCTGCCGGTGGAGGATGGCCTTCGCCGCGCGGCGCACCGCGGCGGCGGCGAGGCGCGGTTCGAGGCCAAGGGGACCGCCTTCCATCAGCGACTTCGGCAGGGGTTTCTGGATATCGCGGCCGCCGAGCCGGAGCGCTGTGTCGTGATCGACGCGACCGCCGAACAGGACGTGGTAGCCGAGGCGATCTGGGCCGCCGTGCGCGACAGGCTGGGGCTCTGATGGACGAGCCCCTGCACCCGCGCGACGTCTATGACGCCCAGGGGCTGGAGGGCCCGGAGACGGCGTTCCTGGAGGCGCTCTCGCGCGGGCGGCTGCACCACGCCTGGCTGCTGACCGGCCCTGAGGGCGTAGGGAAGGCGACTTTCGCCTACCGCGCGGCGCGGCGGTTGCTGGGCGCCGCGCCCGATCCGGCGCATGGCTTGCTGGGCTCGAAGATCGACGATCCGGTCAGCCGACAGGTCGCGGCGCGCTCGCACCCGGACCTGATGGTGCTGGAGCGCGAGACCGACGACGGCAAGGCGCGCAAGTCGATCCCGGTCGACGAGGCGCGCCGCCTGCCCGAGTTCTTCGCCCAGACCCCGGCGTCCGCGCCTTATCGGGTGGCGATCATCGACGCGGTGGACGACCTGAACGTCAACGCCGCCAACGCCGTGCTGAAGACTCTTGAGGAACCGCCCGCGCGGGGCGTCCTGCTGCTGGTCTCGCATTCGCCCGGAAGGCTGCTGGCGACGATCCGCTCCCGGTGCAGACGGCTCGCGTTCCCGCCGCTCGCGGAGGAGCAGGCGGCGGCGATCCTCGAACAGCGCGCGGACCTGAACGCGGAGGATGCGCTGCGGCTGGCCCGCATGGCTCACGGGGCGCCGGGGCTGGCGCTTCGGCTGGCTAGCGTCGGGGCGCTGGAGGTGGATGCGGCGGCGCACGACATCCTGCGCCAGCTGCCGCGCACCGACGACGCGCTGCTGCTGTCGCTCGCGGACAAGTTCCGGGGGGCGGAAGGGCAGGAGCGGTTCGAGCTGCTGTTCTCGCGGCTGGCCGAGCAGGTGCATGAGATGGCGACCCGCCAGGCGCTGGCCGGGGAAGGGGGCCTGGATCGCTGGGCGCAGGCCTGGGAGGTGCTGAGCCGCCTGCCCGGCGAGGCCGAGGCGTTGAACCTCGACCGCGCCGACGCCTTCTTCACGGCGATGCGCGAACTGAAGGCCGCGGCGGCCGCCTGATGCTGATCGACAGCCACGTGAACCTGCACGCGCCGCAGTTCGCGGACGACCAGGCCGAGGTGATCGAGCGCGCCCGCGCGGCCGGGATCGGCCTGATGGTCACCATCTGCGACAAGGTTTCGTCGTTCGAGGCGGTCCACGCCATCGCCATGGCCCACGACGACATCTGGGCGACCGTCGGAACGCACCCTCACGAAGCCAAGGAAAATCCAACGCTTACGGCGGAAACGTTAATCACGCTGGCGCAGCGCCCGAAGGTGGTCGGCATCGGCGAATGCGGGCTCGACTTCCACTATGACCTGAGCCCCCGCGACGTGCAGGCCGCCGTGTTCCGCCAGCACATCATCGCGGCGCGTGAGACCGGCCTGCCGCTCGTCGTCCACACCCGCGAGGCCGACGAGGTCATGGGCGACATCCTCGAGGAGGAGCATGCGCGCGGGCCGTTCAAGCTCCTGATGCACTGCTACACCAGCGGGCCGGAGCTGGCGCGGCGGTGCGCGGCGCTGGGCGCATGGTTCTCGGTCTCCGGGATCGCGACGTTCAAGGCGGCCGACGAGGTGAGGGCGGTGATCGCCGACATGCCGGCCGACCGGATCATGCTGGAGACCGACTGCCCCTATCTGGCGCCCGTGCCGATGCGGGGCAGGCGCAACGAACCGGCCTACCTGCCGCATATTCTTGGCAAACTGGCCGAAATCCGCGGGTGGTCGCTTGCGGAGGCGGAAAGGCGTACGGAAGACGCCTTCTTCGCCTGCTTCGACAGGATCCCGCGCCCGTGAGCGACGTCCTGGAGTTCACCATCCTCGGCTGCGGCTCGTCCGGCGGCGTGCCGAGGGCGGACGGCGACTGGGGCGCCTGCGATCCGGCCCAACCGAAGAACCGACGGCGCCGCTGTTCGCTGCTGGTGCGGCGCAAGAGCGAGGCGGGGCCGCTCTATGAGACGACCGTGCTGGTCGACACCTCGCCGGACCTGCGCGAGCAGGCCATCGCCGCGGCGGTGAAGCGGATAGACGCGGTGCTCTTCACCCACGACCACGCCGACCAGGCGCACGGCATCGACGACCTGCGCGCCTTCTTCATCCGCCAGCGTGAGCGCATTCCCGCGTGGATGGACGCGGCCACTTTCGCGAGCCTGAACAATCGCTTCGGCTACATATTTGAACCGGTCGGCGGCTATCCGGCGATCTGTCAGCCGCACGTGATCCCGGCGCATGGCGAGCCCTGGCATGTGAGCGGGCCGAACGGCGCGATCCCGATCACCACCTTCGACCTCGACCACGGCGGCATTCGGTGCGTCGGCTACAGGTTCGGGCGCGTTGCGTACTGTCCCGACGTGCGCGAGGTGCCGGAGGAGAGCTTCGCGGCGCTGGAGGGGCTCGATTTGTGGATTGTGGATGCGCTGCGGTTCACGCCGCATCCGACGCATGCTCATCTGGAACGGACCTTGGGCTGGATCGAGCGGGCCAAGCCGCGCCGGGCGATCCTGACGAACCTGCATATCGATATGGATTACAATGCTTTGCGCGGCATTCTTCCGGCGAATGTGGAGCCCGCTTACGACGGGATGAGGATCGAATGGCCGATGGATTGACACTCAGCCGCTCGGTGAAGGGCTCCGTCGTGCTGGTGACCGGCGCGGGCAGCGGCATGGGCGCGGCGACGGCCCGGGTCTTCGCGGACGAAGGCGCCGTGGTCGCCGTGACCGACGTAAACGGGGAAGCCGCCGCGGCGGTCGCCACTGGAATCCGCGAACTCGGCGGCGAGGCGCACGCCTGGGCGCTGGATGTCGCGAATCCCGCGTTAATCCAGCAGGTTATCGCCGAGATCGCAGACCGTTTCGGCGGCCTCGACATCCTGGTGAACAACGCCGGCATCTCGGTCTTCAAGCCGATCGACGAGGCGGATTACGACGCCGCGTGGGACCGGGCGCTGGCGGTGATGCTGACCGGCACGCAGCGGATGATCCGGGCCGCGCTGCCGCATCTGCGACGCTCGAAGGCGCCCAGGATCGTCAATATCGCATCCACCGAGGCGCTCGGCGCCACCGCCGGCCACAGCGCCTACAGCGCCGCCAAGGCCGGGATCACGGGCCTGACGCGCTCTTTGGCCGTCGAACTCGGCCGCGAGGGCATCACCGTCAACTGCATCTGCCCGGGCCCGATCAACACCGCGATGACGCAGCGCGTGCCCGAGGCCGACAAGCAGGTGTACGCCAAACGCCGCACGGCGCTGCGCCGCTACGGCGAGCCGGAAGAGGTGGCGCACATGACGCTGAGCCTCTGCCTGCCGGCGGCGAGCTACATCACGGGGGTGACGATCCCGGTGGACGGCGGCCTGATGGTCCGGAACGCCTAGCTATTATTTCCGATAATCTTCCTTAGGCGCAAAACAGATAACGTGATGGTGTGAGATAGCCCTTCCCCCAGTTCATCTGGGGGAAGTGGCCAGACAGGCGGAGCCTGGAGGGTCGATGGGGGAGTTTGGATACTTCCCCCATCGAGCTTCGCCGCCTACGGCGTCTCAGCCCGCTTCCCCCACATGCGTGGGGGAAGCGCTACGCGTCGGATTCACTTGCCAGCGTGTTCCCGGCGGGCTCTCATCGCCTGAAATCGTACGCTCGTTTGAATCCCTCGTGAGACGATATGGCCGGCCCCCGACAGCCCTCTTCCACCCTCGCCGCGTTTGCCGCGCCCAGCCTGCCGCTGGCGGCGCTGGGGCTGCCGTTGGTGGTCTATCTGCCGGAGTATTATTCGAACGCGCTGGGCCTGCCGCTGGCGGCCGTGGGCGCGGCCTTCATGGGGGTGCGGCTGCTGGACATCATGTTCGACCCGTTCATGGGCGGCGTCATGGACCGGACGCGCTCGAAGTTCGGGAGGTTTCGGCCGTGGCTCGCGCTCGGGACGCCGATTCTGATGCTGGCGTCCTACATGCTGTTCATGGCCCAGCCGGGGGTGGGCGTCGGCTACCTGTGGTTCTGGCTGCTGGTGGTTTACGCCGGCATCTCGATCGCGGTGCTGGCGCATACGTCCTGGGCGGCGGTCCTGTCATCCGACTACAACCAGCGCTCCCGCATCTACGCCTGGTGGCAGGGCGGCAACGTGGCCGGGATGATCCTGGTCCTGCTGCTGCCGCCCATTCTGGAAGCGGCCTACCAGGGCGACCACGCCGCCGGCGTGCGGTCGATGGGCTGGTTCATCACCCTGCTGCTGCCGCTGACGGTCGGCCTTGCGCTCTGGCGCGTGCCGGAGCCCGCCGCGCCGGTGGAGCGCCATCGCGCCGGTTTCCGCGAGTACCTGGGCCTGCTGAAGCGGCCGACGGTGCAGCGCCTGCTGACGGCCGACCTGCTGCTGGGCCTCGCGCCGGGCATCACGGGCGCGCTGTTCTTCTTCTTCTTCGAGCGCGTGAAGGACTTCGGGAAGATCCAGGCGGGCGTGCTGCTGCTGATCTACTTCCTCTCCGCTCTCGTGTTCGCGCCGCTGTGGACGCGGGTGTCGAAGCGGATCGGAAAGCACCGGGCGCTGAGCGTGGCGGGGTGCACCTATGCGCTGATCCAGCTGGCCATCTTCATCATGCCGCCGGGGCAGTTCTGGCTCGCCGTGCCGGGCCTGATCCTGGCCGGCATCCCCTTCTCCGCCGGGCCCTTCCTGCTGCGGGCGATGATGGCCGACGTGGGCGACGAGGAGCGGCTGGCGACCGGCGCGGACCGGACGGGGCTGCTGTACGCCATCCTGTCGGGGACGGCGAAGCTCGGTTACGCGCTGTCGGTCGGGATCACCTATGTCTCGCTGCAGGCCATGGGCTTCAGCGCCCAGGGCGGCGGCGATGCGCAGGCCGGGGTGATGGGGTTGCAACTGCTCTATGCGATCTGCCCCTCGGTGCTCGGACTGCTCGCCGCCTGGGTGATGTTCCGCTATCCGTTGGACGCCGACCGCCACGCCGAGATTCGCGAGGCGCTGGCCATCCGCGACGGCATTCCGCCGCCCACGACCGACCTGGAGCCCGATGCCGTCCACGTCCCCGCGCAGTGAGCACCCGATCTTCCAGCTTCTGGAGGTGATGGCGCGCCTGCGGGACCCGAAGACGGGATGCACATGGGACGTGGAGCAGACGTTTGCCACCATCGCGCCCTACACCGTCGAGGAAGCCTATGAGGTCGCCGACGCCATCGAGCGGGGCGACCTGAGCGACCTGAAGGAGGAGCTGGGCGACCTGCTGCTCCAGGTGGTCTTCCACGCGCGGATGGCGGAGGAGGAGCAGGCCTTCGACTTCGGGGAGGTCGCGAAGGCGATTACCGACAAGCTCATCCGCCGCCACCCGCACGTCTTCGCCGACGCCGGCTTCCGCACCTCCGACGAGCAGACCGCCGCGTGGGAGGTGATCAAGAAGGAAGAGCGGGCGGGCAAGGCGCGCCATGGCGTGCTGGACGACGTGCCGGTCGGCCTCCCCGCCCTCACCCGCGCCGTGAAGCTGACCAAGCGGGCGGCGCGCGTCGGGTTCGACTGGCCGTCCACTCGCGAGGTGTTGGACAAGCTGGCCGAGGAGGTCGGCGAGCTGGAGGCCGAGATCGACGCCGGCGACATGGCCAAGGCGCGCGAGGAGCTGGGGGATATCCTCTTCGTGGTGGCCAACCTGGCGCGCAAACTGGACGTGGAGCCGGAGGATGCGCTGCGGGCCACGAACGCGAAGTTCGCGCGGCGGTTCGCGTTCATCGAGGCGGAGCTGGCGAAGGATGGCCGGACGCCGGAGCAGTCTGACCTGGCGGAGATGGATGCGCTCTGGGACCGGGCGAAGGACGCGGAGCGCTCCTGATCCCTTCTCCCCTTGCGGGAGAAGGTGGCCTGCGGAGCAGGTCGGATGAGGGGTTTCTCAGACCTCGATGAAGCGGATGTGCTGACTCGCAGCTGAAGCGATCATCGACCCCTCATCCGTCAGCCTTCGGCTGCCACCTTCTCCCGCAAGGGGAGAAGGATTACTGCGCCGCGGCTTTCAGCACCGCCTCGGGGAACAGACGCTCGAACCTGCCCAGCGCCTGGGTGTCGAGTCTCGCTGAGATCTTCACGACCTCGCCGTCCTCAGTGCGCTCCACGACGCGGCCGTTGCGGTAGAGCCAGGCCATCGCTTCGCCGTCGCCGTGGGGGAGCAGGACTTCCACTTCCGGCGCGTTGTCGATGAGGCCGCCCAACCGCTCCAGCAGCTCGGCGCAGCCTTCCCCGGTGACGGCCGAGACGAGCGCGGCCCCTGCCCTGCGCGCGGCGCCCTCAAGGTGTTCGCGGTCTTCGCCGGTGACGAGGTCGGCCTTGTTCCAGACCTCGAGGATCACCCGCCCCTCGTCGGCCGTCACGCCCAACTCCGCCAGCACCGCCTCTACGTCGGAGCGCTGGGCGTCGGTGTCGGGGTTGGCGATGTCGCGGACGTGGAGGACGACGTCGGCCTCCTGCACCTCCTCCAGCGTGGCGCGGAAGGCTTCGACCAGTTCGTGCGGCAGGTCGGAGATGAAGCCGACGGTATCGGACAGGATGGCGGGGCGGCCATTGGGCAACTTCACTTCGCGCAGGGTGGTGTCGAGCGTGGCGAAGAGGAGGTTCTCGGCGAAGGCGGTGGAACCCGTCAGCCGGTTGAAGAGGGTCGACTTGCCGGCGTTGGTGTAGCCGACCAGCGCGATGGTCGGGTACGGGGTGCGCTTGCGCGCCGAGCGGTGCAGGCCGCGGGTGCGGCGGACCTCGGTCAGCTCCTTCTTCAGCTTGGCGATCCGTTCGGCGAGCAGGCGGCGGTCGGCCTCGATCTGGGTTTCGCCGGGGCCGCCGAGGAAGCCGAAGCCGCCGCGTTGGCGCTCCAGGTGGGTCCAGGTGCGGACCAGCCGTGAGCGCTCGTACGCCAGCCGGGCCAGTTCGACCTGCAACCGCCCTTCGCGCGTCCGGGCGCGCCTCGCGAAAATCTCGAGGATGAGGCCGGTGCGGTCGACGACCTTCACCTGCCAGGCCTTCTCCAGGTTTCGCTGCTGCACGGGGGTGAGCGCGTCGTCCACCACGGCGACGTCGAGCCCGAGGCCCTCGCAGTAGCCCTTGATCTCATCGACCTTGCCGCTGCCGAACAGGGTCGCGGGCGTGACCGCGCGCAGAGGCACGACGAGCGCCTCCTCGACCTGGAGGTCGAGCGCCTGCGCAAGGCCGACGGCCTCTTCCAGCCGAGCACCTGGGTCTCGCGCGTCCCCTTCACCGGGGCGTGTGGGATGAAGAACAAGCGCCCTCTGAACGGGGGCGGTACGGTCTACCGAACGGTTCAATCTTCGTCCTGTTCGGGGCCCGGCTCGTAGAGCTGTACGGGTTGGGCCGGCATGATGGTTGAGATGGCGTGCTTGTAGACGAGCTGGGATTGCCCATCCCGCCTAAGCAGAACGCAGAAGTTGTCGAACCAGCTCACCACCCCCTGCAGCTTTACGCCGTTCACGAGGAAGATGGTCAGCGGCGTCTTCGACTTGCGCACGCTGTTGAGGAAGGTGTCCTGCAGGTTCTGCTTCTTGTCGTTCATTGTTGCGCCCTCTCTTGGGCGGGCGCTCGCACGCCCCCCACACACAAAGTCGATGCTAGGCTTCGTTCTGGCTCGCCCGCAAGGTCAAGCCGCCTTCGCGGCCTCGATATAGAGGGCTCTTAAGCGCGTCGCCAGCGGGCCCGCGCGGCCGTCGCCGATTGGCTTGCCGTCGATGGCGATAACGGGCGTTACGAGGGCGCCGGCGCCCGTGATGAAGGCTTCCTTCGCCTCGCGCGCTTCGTCGGGCGTGAAGGGGCGCTCCTCGAACTTCACGCCTTCGCGGGCGATCAGCTCCAGCAGCGTCTTGCGGGTGATGCCGCGCAGGATGTTGGCCTGGGTGTCGCGAGTACGGAGCACGCCGTCCTTGTCGAGGATCCAGGCGTTCGACGCGGCGCCTTCGGTGACGAGGCCCGCGTCGTCGACGAACCAGGCCTCCCCTGCCCCGCGCTCCTTCGCCGCCTGCTTGGCGAGCACGTTGGGGAGCAGGCCGATGGTCTTGATATCGCACCGACCCCAGCGGTTCTCGGGAAGGGTGATGACGCCGATGCCCTTTTCGGCCTTGGCGTTGTTGGCCGCGCGGTCGAGGTGCTTGGCGGTGACGACCAAGGCGGGCGGAACGGGCGTGGCGGGGAACGGGTGATCGCGGCGGGCGACGCCTCGGGTGACCTGGAGGTAGAGCAGGCCCTCCTTCAGGTGATTGCGGCGCACGGCCTCGCGCAGCACCAGCTCCAGCGCCTTGCGGCTCATCGGGTGCGCGATCTTCAGCTCGTCGAGGCTGCGCTCCAGTCGGGCATAGTGGCCCTCGGCATCGCAGAGCTTGCCGCCCATGACGGCCCAGACCTCATAGACGCCGTCGGCCAGCTGGTAGCCGCGGTCCTCGATATGCACCGCCGCCTCGCCGTGGCGCACGAAGCGGCCGTTCACGTAAGCCCACCGGCTCATGCGTCTTCTTCCTCCAGCGCTCGGGCTCCGGCCAGACCAAGCGACTTCAGCTTCCGGTGCAGGGCCGAGCGCTCCATGCCGATGAAGGCGGCGGTGCGGGAGATGTTGTGGCCGAAACGCAGAATCTGGGCGTTCAGGTACTCGCGCTCGAACAGCTCGCGGGCTTCGCGCAGCGGGAGCGCGATGATCCGCTCAGCGCCGATCGTGCCCGCCTGCCCCCCCGTGCCGACCTCCGAGGGCAGCATGTCGGCGGTGATCACCTCCGACGGCTCGCCGGCCGCCAGGATCAGCATCCGCTCGACGTTGTTGCGCAGCTGGCGGACGTTGCCGGGCCAGGCGTTGACCTGCAACGTGGCGATGGCGTCATCCCCCAACTTGCGGCGCGCAAGGCCGCTGGCCTCGCAGATGCGGTCGATGAAGTAGTCGACGAGTTCGGGGATGTCGTCGCGGCGCTCGGCCAGCCCAGGCACCCGGATCGGCACCACGTTCAGGCGGTGGAACAGGTCCTCGCGAAAGCGCCCCTGCCCGATCTCCTCGCGCAGGTCGCGCGAGGTGGACGAGATCACGCGGACGTCCACCTGCACGTCGGCGTCGCCGCCCACCCGCCGGAAGCGCTGTTCGACGAGCACGCGCAGGATGCGGCTCTGCGTCTCGCGCGGCATGTCGGCGACTTCGTCGATGTAGAGGGTGCCGCCGTGGGCGCGCTCGAAGACGCCGATCTTGCGCGGACGGCCGCCATCGCTCTCCTCGCCGAACAGCTCGGAGTCTAGACGCTCCGGGTTCATGCCGGCGGCGCTGATGGCGACGAACTCGCCGGAGGCGCGGGGGCTGGAGCCATGGATCAGCCGCGCCACCAGCTCCTTGCCGGCGCCCGGAGGCCCGCTGATCAACACGCGGCTGTTGGCCTGCGCCACCTTGGCCACGAGCTGGCGCAGCGACTGGGCGGCGACCGAGCGGCCGATGAAGCGGTCCGGGCTAAGCGTCTGGGTCCGCAGGCGCCGGTTCTCCCGCTTCAGGCCCGCCGCCTCCAGCGCGCGTTGTACGATCAACAGCAGGCGGTCGGACTTGAAGGGCTTTTCCAGGAAGTCGTAGGCCCCGCGCTTGATGGCGTTGACGGCGGTTTCGATGTTGCCGTGGCCGGAGATCATGATCACCGGCAGGTCGGGGTCGAGCTCCTTGACCATGTCGAGCAGCTCCAGCCCGTCCATGCCGCCGCCCTGCATCCAGATGTCGAGCACCAGCAGCGCGGGCTTGCGCGCCCGGATGGCGGCAAGCGCCTGTTCGGAGTCGGCGGCGGTTCGCACGCCGTAGCCTTCGTCGGAGAGGATGCCGGCCACCAGCTCGCGGATGTCGGCTTCGTCGTCGACCACCAGAACGTCAGCGGCCATGGGTTTCCTCGATCAGTTCGGGTTTCGGCGCTTCGATGCGGCGCACGTTGGGAAAGTGGAGCGTGACGCGCGCGCCCTTGGCGGAGCGGGCGTCAGCCAGGGTGAGTTCGCCGCCATGGTCCTCGGCGATGCGCTTGACGATGGCGAGGCCGAGGCCGGTGCCTTTCTCGCGCGTGGTGACGTAGGGCTCGGTCAGCCGGTCGCGGTCCTTGGCCGGCAGACCGACGCCGTTGTCCTCGATTTCGAAGGCGACCCCGTTCTCTTCGGCGAGCAGCCGCGCGGTGATGCGCCCCTCGCCTGCCGGGTGGCCGGCCGCCATCACGGCTTCCGTGGCGTTCTTGATCAGGTTGGTCAGCGCCTGGCCGACCATGCGGGGATCGCAGGTGAGCAGCAGGTGTTCGCCGGGCTCCTCGACCTCCATGTGGACGTCGGGGTTGGCGACCTTTTGGGCGAAGACGGCCTGGCGCAGCATCTCGGCCGGGTCGACGTCGGCGAACTTCGGTGCTGGCATGCGGGCGAAGGCGCTGAACTCGTCGACCATGCGGCCGATGTCGCCGACCTGGCGGATGATGGTGTCGGTGCAGCGGTCGAAGGTCTCGAGGTCGCCCGCGATCTCCTTGCGGTACTTGCGCCGCAGGCGTTCGGCCGAGAGCTGGATGGGGGTCAGCGGGTTCTTGATCTCGTGGGCGATGCGCCGCGCCACGTCGCGCCAGGCGGCGTTGCGCTGGGCGGAGACGAGGCGGGTGATGTCGTCGAAGGTCAGCACCAGGCTGTCCTCCCCCGCCGCCGAGGCGCGCACCCGCAGGCGGCGCGTCTCCGCACCCCGGGTGACATCGACCTCCTCTTCCGCGTCGATGGCGGTTTCCTGTGCGCGGGCTGCGATGGGGGCGAGCTCGGGCGCGACCTTGGCCAGCGGCTTGCCGATCGAGCGGTCGGTGAGGCCAAGCAGGCGGCCGGCCTGACGGTTGGCGGCGGAGACCCTGCCCTTCTCGTCGACGCCGAGAACGCCGGCGCTGACGCCCAGCAGCACGGTCTCGATGAACTGACGGCGCGCCTCGGCCTCGTCGCCGGCTGCCTTCAGGGCCGCCTGCTGTCGCTGAAGATCGGCCGTCATCTGATTGAAAGCACGGGATAATACGGCGATCTCTTCAGGGTCGCGGTCGGTCCGCACGCGCGCGTCGAGGTCGCCCGCCGAGACGCGCCCTGCCGCCTTGACCAGCCGCGCAACCGGGGCGGAGATCGAGCCCGCCGCCGCCATGCCAAGCCAGACGGCGCCGACCAGCACCAGCAGCGCGGTCTCCAGGTAGGTCAGGGCGAAGGCGATCTGGATGCGCTCGCGGTTGCGGGCGCTCTCGCCGTACTCGTTCAGCGAGGCTTCCGTTTCGCGCAGGTGGTTGAGAATGCCCCGGTCCACGGGCCGCGCGACGTACAGGTAGGCGTCGGGGTAGCCCTTCAGCCTGTATAGCGCCCGGATCAGGTCGGCGGACTCGAACGGGCGCATCGAGATGTCGCCCTCGTCCGCCGCCTTGAAGCTGGAGGCGGGCGGCGTCAGGAACGGCGGCGGGTCGGCCGTCTCGGCGCGGGCCAGCACCCGGCCGTCGCGGTCAAGGATGTAGACCCCCGGAAACGCATGGTAGCTCGCCTGATAGGCCAGGAAGTGGCCGAAGGTGACGGGGGTCGACTCCAGGGCCGGCGCGGCGCGGTTCAGGTCGCCGGCCATCAGGAACATGTGGTCGCGGATGTAGCTGGTCTGCTCGTCCACATAGGAGCGGGCGACGGTGGCGGAGTTCTCCACGACCGTGCGCACCCGTTGGCTGAACCAGCCTTCCACGCCCCGGGTGACCAGCACGCCGAAGAAGAAGGCCACGATGACCGCCGGCACCACCGCGGCCAGCGCGAATAGCGACACGAACCGCAGGTGCAGCCGCGCGCCTGCGTCTGTCGAGCGCGCCGCAATCAGCTTGACCACCCGCCAGCCGACCAGCGCCGCGAGGCACGCGATCAGGATCAGGTTCGCGCCCAGGATGATCAGCATCGTCTGGCTGGCCGGGCCGATGGGCCCGCTCGCCGGGGGGGATGACGCCAGCACAACGCCCACGCCGGTCAGGATGGCCGCGAGTGCATAGCCGCCGCCAAGCAGGAAGCCGGACTCGAACACACGTCGCCAGGGCTGCCGCGAAGGGCGCTCGGGGGACGCTACGGTCACGGCTGAAACCATAGGCGGAGCGTAGGTCGGCGTGCGTCCTTAGTGCAACACCTATGTGGCTCAGGTGACATCAAGTCTTCCCCCTTTGGGGGAAGTACCCGCGAAGCGGGGGATGGGGGCTCGTAGGGCGCAGGCCTGTGGGGTGAGCCCCCTCAGTCAGCTTCGCTGACAGCTCCCCCAGAGGGGGAGCACCTCACGGGCGCTACCGCTTCCCGCGCGTCATCTCGACGCCGAGGTCGGTAATCTTCTTGCGCAGGGTGTTGCGGTTGAGGCCGAGGATCTCGGCCGCACGCACCTGGTTGCCGCGGGTGGCGGCGAGCGTCAGCTGGATCAGCGGGCGTTCAACCTCCTCCAGCACGCGGTCATAGAGGCCCGGCGCCGGGATGCCGTCGGGCTGGTCGGCGAAGTGGCCGGAGAGGTGGCGCTCCACGATCTGGGCCAGCGTCGGCGGGCCCTCCTGGCCCGGGGGCGGCGGGGTGTGGTCCTGCAGCTCGCGCTCGATCATCCGGGTGGTGATCAGGTCCTCGCTGTAGAGGGCGCAGATGCGGCGGATCAGGTTCTCCAGCTCCCGCACGTTGCCAGGCCAGCTGTGGGCCTTCAGGCGGTCGATGGCCGCGGAGTCGATGGTCTTGGACGGCAGGCCTTCGCGAGCCGCGCGCAGGAGGAAGGCGCGGGCGAGGTCGGGGATATCCTCCGTCCGATCCCGCAGCGGCGGCAGGCGCACGGGCGCGACGTTGAGGCGGAAGTAGAGGTCCTCGCGGAACAGGCCCTGCTGGATGAGGCCCCGCAGGTCGCGGTTGGTCGCCGCGATCACCCGCACGTTGGGGCGACGGCCGGTCTTGGGGTTCAGCGCGGGCTCGGTGCCGTCGATAACCCGCAGCAGCCGCGTCTGGGCGTCGAGCGGCATGTCGCCGATCTCATCGAGGAACAGCGTGCCGCCGTCGGCCTCGACCAGCTTGCCGAGATCGCCGTCGCCACGGCCGAACAGCTCGGTCTCGACGCGCTCGCGGGGCACGGCGGCGAGGTTGATGACCACGAACTTGCCGTCGCGGCGGCGGCCAAGTTCATGCAGGGCGCGGGCCACCAGCTCCTTGCCGGTGCCGCTTTCGCCGAGGATCAGCACCGTCAGGTCCGCGCCGACCAGCCGCGCGATGGTGCGATAGACGTCCTGCATCGGCGCCGAGCGGCCGATCAGCGGCAGGCGCTCGTCCTTCAGCGCGCGCGCCTGGGCCTTGGACGCCTCGCTGTCCATCGGCCTGGCCAGCGCTCGGCGGGCCGCCGCGGTCATCTCGTCGAGGTCGAACGGCTTGGAGACGTATTCGAAGGCGCCCGCGTCGGCCGCGTTCACGGCCGTCAGCAGCGTGTTCTGCGCGCTCATCACGATGATGGGCAGCTTCGGCCGCTCCTTGCGGATGCGGGGCAGCACGTCGAAGACGTTCTCGTCCGGCATGACGACGTCGGTGACGACGAGGTCCCCCTCCCCGTCCTGCACCCATTTCAAGAGCGTCGTGGCGTTGCCCGTGGCGCGGACCTGGTAGCCCAGGCGCGTGAAGGCCTGGCTGAGCACCAGCCGGATCGAGGAGTCGTCGTCCGCGATCAGGATCTTCTTGTTGGCGTTCGACAAGGCGTTCATGCGGGAGAGCCTTCGGGGGAGACGGGCAGCAGGACGCGGAAGACGGTGCGGCCGGGTTCGGATTCGAAGTCGATCAGGCCGCCGTGGGCGTTCACCAGCTTGGCCACCAGCGGCAGGCCAAGACCCGCGCCGTTGGCCTTCGAGGTGACGAAGGGCTGGAACAGGTGCTCGCGGATGTGGGCGGAGACGCCCGGTCCGTTGTCCTGCACCTTCACCTCCAGCGGCGCGCCGTTGAAGCGGTTGCCATCGGGGGCGCGAACGCGGACGCCGGGCCGCCAGGCGGTGGTGATGGTGATCTCGCCCCGGCCGTCGCCGCGCGCGTGGGCGGCCTCGGCGGCGTTCTTCACCAGGTTCAGGAAGATCTGGATCAACTGGTCCTCGTCGCCCCAGGCGGGCGGCAGCGAGGGGTCGTAGGTCTCGCGCAGCAGCAGACCGTCGGCGACGCCGTTGGCGGCCAGCGCACGCACGCGATCGAGGACCTGGTGGATGTTGACGGCGGCGCGATGCGGCGCGGCCTCCTCGGAGAAGGCTTCCATGCGGTCGACGAGGCGGCGGATGCGCTCGGTCTCATCGACGATCAGCTGGGCGAGCGGGGCGTCCTCGGCGGCGGCGCCGGTCTTGAGCAGTTGCGCCGCGCCCCGGATGCCGGCGAGCGGGTTCTTGATCTCATGGGCCAGCATGCGGCCAAGCCCCACGACCGAGCGCAGCCCGGCCGGATCGGCCGTGCGCTCCACGCCCAGCGCGCCGCCCTTGATGTGCAGGGTCAGCAGCACCGAGCCGTCGCCCAGCGGGGCCGCCGCGCCGTCCGCCTCGAACGAGGGGTGGCCGAAAAGGGTGATCTCGACGCCGTGCTCACGAACCCGGGCGCCCTCCTCCACCGCGCGGTTCAGCAGCGACACCAGCGCCGAGCCCGGCGGCAAGGCGGCGCGGAAGTCGCCGCGGGCGAGCAGCGCCAGCCCCTGGCCGAAGAGCGCCTCCGCGGCCTCGTTGGCGGCGACGAGCGCGCCGTCCCGGTCGACCAGCAGCGCGGGTTCAGGGCTGAGGTCGAAGGCGGCCGCCTTCAACAGCTCGGCGCGGTCGGTGGGGTTGGGCTTGGCGCGGTTCATGCGGCGAGCCTTTCCGGCTCCGACCACAGCGCGGTCAGTGCGGCTTCGACGGCGGCGGGCTCGTCGATCCGGCACAGCCGCGAGCGGGCCTCGCGGCGGCTCTCGGGCGAGCCGAACGGCGCCGCCTCGATGTAGGAGGCGAGGTGCTTGCGGAACATCCGAAGACCGGCGCGGTCGCCGTAGAAGCGCAAGGAATCGCCAAAGTGGTCGAGGGCGATGGCGAGGCGTTCGTCCAGATCGGGTTCGGGCTGCGCGTACTCGATGGTGCGGGCGGCCCACGGACGGCCGTAGACGCCACGGCCGATCATCACTCCGTCCGCGTCGGATTGGGCGAGGGCCTCGCGAGCCGTCGTAGCGTCGACGATGTCGCCATTGACCAGCACCGGGATGGAGACGGCCTCCTTAACCGCGCGGACGGCGGTCCAGTCGGCGACGCCCGTGTAGAACTGGCAGCGGGTGCGCCCGTGGACGGTGACGGCCCTCGCGCCCACGGCTTCCGCACGGGCGGCGAGTTCGGGCGCGTTCTTCGAGGCGTCGTCCCAGCCCAGCCGCATCTTCACGGTGACGGGCACGTCCACCGCGTCGACGGCCGAGGCGACGATGCGTTCGGCGAGATCGAGTTCTCGCATCAGGGCCGAGCCGCAGGCGGCGCCGGTCACCTCCTTGGCGGGACAGCCGAAGTTGAGGTCGATGACGTGGGCGCCGGCGTCGGCGGCCAGCTTGGCGCCCTTCGCGATCATCTCAGGGTCGCGGCCGACCAACTGGATGACCATCAGCGGCAGGCCCTCGCCGACGGCCGCGCGGCGGACCACGTCGGGGCGGCCACGCGCGAACTCCGAGCAGGCGACCATCTCGGTCGCGACGTAGGGCGCGCCGGCCTTGGCGGCGGCCTTGCGGAACGGCAGGTCGGAGACGCCGGTCATCGGGGCGATCCAGACGCGCCCCGGCACTTTTACCCCGGCGATGTCGAGCGTATTGCTCATTTTATACTCACCCCGACTGCACGCGTTTTAGGCATATTTCGCGGACGTCGTAAAGCTGGAAGAAGCTCGCGGCGCGCTCTAAACCAGCGGTATGGCCTTTTCCGCCGTCATCGTCGCCGCGGGCAGCGGCTCTCGTGCCGGACCCGGCGCGGCGAAGCAATGGCGGCTGCTGGCCGGCAAGCCGGTGCTCCGCTGGTCAGCGGAGGCGCTGATCGCGGCGGCGGCGCGCGAAGTCGTGGTTGTCATTCCCGAAGGCGCGGAAGTGGATGCCGCGCGCGTCCTGGAGGGCCTGCCGGGCTGGCGCTCCGTCACCGGGGGAGCGACCCGGTCGAAGTCGGTCCAGGCGGGCTTGCACGCGCTGAGCGGACACGACGACGAACCCGTGCTGATCCATGACGCGGCCCGGCCGTTCGTGACCCGCGCCCATGTCGAGGCGCTGCTGGCCGCGCTGGAGGACGCCGACGGCGCGATACCCGCCCTCCCCGTTTCCGACACGCTGAAGCAGGAAGTGACCGGCCACACCATCACCGCCTCCCGCGAGGGGCTGTGGCGAGCGCAGACGCCGCAGGCGTTCCGCCGCCAGCGGCTGGCCGACGCTTATGCCGCCTGGAGCGCTGAGGCCGATCCGACCGACGACGCCGCGGTGGTCGAGGCCGCCGCCGGCCGGGTGGCGCTGGTTCCCGGCGACCCGATGTTGATGAAGCTCACCTGGCCGGAGGATTTCGAGATGGCCGAAAGGCTGGCGGGCGGCGCGCGGATCGTTCGCGTGGGTCAGGGCTATGACGCCCACCGCTTCGGTCCCGGCGACGCCGTGTGGCTGTGCGGCGTGAAGATCGCCCATGAGGCGGCGCTGGTCGGCCACTCCGACGCCGACGCAGGCCTGCACGCCCTGACCGACGCTCTGCTGGGCGCGATCGGCGAAGGCGACATCGGCGACCACTTCCCACCCTCCGACCCTCAGTGGAAGGGCGCGTCCTCCGACCGCTTCCTGACCCACGCCGTCGAGCTGGTGCGCGCGCGCGGCGGACGGGTGCTGAACGCCGACGTGACGCTGGTCTGTGAGGCGCCGAAGATCAAACCGCACCGGGAGGCGATGCGCGCCCGGCTCGCCGAACTGCTCGGCGTGCCGCTCGACCGGGTGTCGGTGAAGGCGACGACGACCGAGGGCATGGGCTTCACCGGCCGCCGCGAAGGCCTCGCCGCCCAGGCCATCGTCAGCGTGGAGACGCCCGCATGATCTTCCCGCTCGAAGTCGAGACGCTGGCCCGCCTGCTGATCGACGAGGCGCGGGGCAAATCCCTGCGGATCGTCACCGCCGAGAGCTGCACCGGCGGGCTGGTGGCGGGCGCCATCTGCTCGATTGCCGGAGCCTCGGACGTCTTCGAGCGCGGCTTCGTCACCTACACCAACCGCGCCAAGCAGGAGGTGCTGGGCGTCCCGGGCGACCTGCTGGCCGACCACGGCGCGGTCTCCGAGCCGGTGGTGCGCTACATGGCCGAAGGAGCTCTCGAGGCCTCGAACGCCCACGTGGCCGTCGCCATCACCGGCGTCGCGGGCCCCGGCGGCGGCACGCCGATGAAGCCGGTCGGCACGGTCCACTTCGCCACCGCCCGCACCAACCACGGCATCCATCACGCCATGGAGCGCTTCGAGCACCCTGACCGCGCGGGCGTGCAGCTGGCCAGCGTCGCCATGGCGCTGCAGATGCTACGGGATGCTCTCTAGGGGCTGGGCGCCTTCGCCGTAGAGCGCCCTTGCCCGGGCTTCGAAGCACTCGATCAGGCGGTTCACGGCCACCGAGAAGTTGGCGGTCAGCATGGCCTCCAGGAGGCGCGACTTGAAGGCGAAGTCGATGTCGAAGAGGAGCTTTGTGCCGCCCGCGCACGGCTCGAAGCGCCAGTTGCTGACCAGGTGCTTGAAGGGCCCGTAGAGCAGGTCGATGCGGA
>JBLNCT010000045.1:0-10721 GCA_050260915.1 Parcubacteria group bacterium | reverse complement strand
GCGGGCTTGAGCCCCCTCAGTCAGCTTCGCTGACAGCTCCCCCAAAGGGGGAGCACTCTTAAGAGTTAGCCGCGCCCGCCAGCTGCGGCATATCCTCGAGGCCGTTTTCGCGGACCTTGCGATAGAGGGTCGAGCGGCCGATGCCGAGGCGCCTGGCCACCTCGCTCATGTGGCCGGCGTAGATCTCGATGGCCAGCTGGATGAGGTCGCGCTCGATGTCCTCCAGCTTCCGCAGGTGGCCGCGGTCGTCGAGGATCTGGACGGGGACGTCCTTGGGCAAGCTCGCCATCAGCTGCTCGGTGGTGGGGGCCGTGGGCAGCGGCTCGGCGGGGGCGGGGGCAGCCATCGGCGGCGCCTTCACCCCGGAGATCGCCGGGAAGTCGTGCGGCTGCAGGTAGGGCGCGTCCGCCAGCACGATGGCCCGATACACCGCGTTCTCCAGCTGGCGGACGTTGCCCGGCCAGTCGTAGTGGGTGAGGCAGTCCAGCGTCTCGGGGGCCGCGCCGACCACGCGCTTTCCCTCCTCGACGTTGAAGCGGTGGATGAAGTGCTCGACCAGCGCGGGGATGTCCTCGCGGCGGTCGCGCAGCGCCGGCGCCTCGATCGGATAGACGTTGAGGCGGTAGTAGAGGTCCTCGCGGAAGCGGCCCTCCTTCACCTCTTCGGCCAGGTCGCGGTTGGTGGCCGAGAGGATGCGGACATCGACCTTGATCGGGCGCTTGGAGCCGATCGGGTCGATCTCGCTCTCCTGCAGGGCGCGCAGCAGCTTGACCTGGATGTCGAGCGGCAGCTCGCCGATCTCGTCCAGGAACAGGGTGCCGCCGTTGGCCTCCTGGAACTTGCCGAGGTGTTTGTCGGAGGCGCCGGTGAAGCTGCCCTTCTCGTGGCCGAACAGGATCGACTCCACGAGGTTGGCGGGCAGCGCGCCGCAGTTGACCGCCACGAACGGCTTCCCGGCCCGGTCGGACTCGCCGTGGATGGCCCGGGCGATGATCTCCTTGCCGACGCCGGACTCGCCGGTGATCAGCGCGGGGATCGTCGACTTGGCCGCCCGCTCGCCCAGCCGCTTGACCATATGCATGGCGGCGGATGAGCCGATCAGGTCCTCGAAGGTGGTGCGGTTGGAGGCGTGCTTCTTCAGCCGGTTCACTTCGCTTCGCAGCTCGCCCATCGAAAGGGCGTTGCGGATCGAGACGATGATGCGGTCGGCCCCGACGGGCTTGACGAAGAAGTCCTGGGCGCCGGCCTGCATGGCCTTGACCACGGTCTCTACGCCGCCTGTCGCCGTCAGCACGATCACCGGCTGCGAAAAGCCTCGGGCCCGCATCTCGGCCAGCGTCTCATAGCCGTCCATGCCTGGCATCTGCAGGTCGAGGATGACAACGTCGACCGCAGCGCCCGACGCCAGGTGGCGGATCGCCTTGTCGCCGTCTTCCGCGTGGGAAACGGCGAACTCCTCGCGCTCCAGAACCCCCTGGATCAGGCGGCGCTGTGTGGGGTCGTCGTCGACAACCAGGACGGTCTTGCTCATCGGGCAGGTCTCGTAGGCCGCGGACGCCTGGCCCGCCAAGTGACCCAATCTGGTACAGCTCGAAGGTAAAGAGGGACCTAAGGAGACCTGAGTCAGCGGTTAACGCGCCTGCGGCGTTGTGACCGCGAAAGGCAGGGTCCATATCGCCGCCATGAACGCTCCCCTTCGCCCCGAAACCCTGCCGCAGTGGCGCCTCGATGACCTTTATTCGGACCGAGATGACCCGCGCATCGAGGTCGACGTCGCCGAGGCCATCCGGGCCAACACGGAGCTGGTGGCGCTGAAGGGCCAGTTCGTCGCTGCCCGGGGCGAACCCGCGAAACTCGGCGAGCTGCTGGATCGGGGCATCAGTTTGTCGGAGGAGGCGACCAACGGGCTCGGCGCGGTGGGCGCCTACGCCTACCTCGCCGCCTCAACGGCGCGCGATGATCCGGCGTGGGCGAAGTTCGAAGCCGACTTCCGCGCCCGCGCGGCGCAGATCGGGGCAGAGAGCCTCTTTTTCACCCTCGAGCTGAACGAGCTGGAGGACGCCGAGATCGAGGCGGCCTTCGCCGCTCATCCGCCCGCCCAGCGTTGGCGGCCCTGGATGCGGCGCGTGCGGCTCAACCGGCCGCACGAGCTGACGCCCGATCTTGAGCGTATCCTCGTCGACCGCTCTCCGGCCGTGGCCAACTGGGTCCGTCTCTGGGACGAGACGCTGGCGCGGTTGAAGGTGCGGGCGGGCACGGAGACGCTGACGCTTCCGGTGGCGCTGAACCGCCTCTCCGACCCACAGCCGAAGGTCCGCAAGCAGGCGGCGGAGGGCTTGGCTAAAGCGCTGGAGGAGCAGACGCCCGTGCTGGGGCTGGTGCTCAACACGACCGCCTTCGAAAAGCAGGTCGAGGACCGCTGGCGAAAGTTCACCGACCCGGCCCAGCCGCGCCACCTCGCCAATGAGGTCGACGCCGACGCCGTCCAGGCGCTGGAGGCGGCGGTGGTCGAAAGCTACCCGCGCCTGTCGCACCGCTACTATCAGCTCAAGGCCAAAGTCATGGGTCGCAAGACCCTCGACTACTGGGACCGCAACGCCCCGCTCGATACGTCCACGCCGCGCACCTACCGCTGGGATGAGGCGAAGACGCTGGTGCTGGACAGCTTCTCTGCGCTCGCGCCGAAGTTCGCGGGCACGGCGCGCACCTTCTTCGCCGAGCCCTGGATCGACGCCGCGCCCCGCCCAGGCAAGCAGTCGGGCGCCTATTCGCACCCGGTGGTCGCGCCGAAGCACCCCTACGTCTTCCTGAACTACATGGGCGAGCGGCGGGACGTGCTGACATTGGCCCATGAGCTCGGCCATGCGGTCCACCAGACGCTCTGCGCCCCGCTCGGCACCCTGCTCGCCGACACCCCGCTGACCCTCGCCGAGACAGCCTCCATCTTCGGCGAAGGCCTGGTCTTCGAGCGCCTGCTGGCCGAGGCTTCGAAGGAGGAACGGCGTGGGCTGCTCGCGGGCAAGATCGAGGACGGGCTGAACACCGTCGTCCGCCAGATCGCCTTCCACCGCTTCGAGACCAGGTTCCACGCGGCCCGGGCGCAGGGCGAGCTATCGCCCGATCAGATCGGCGCGCTGTGGCTCGAGGTCATGGCCGAGAGCGTCGGCCCGGCCATCAAGCTGAACGACGGCTACGAGCACTACTGGGCCTACGTCAGCCACTTCGTCCACGCGCCCTTCTATGTGTACGCCTACGCGTTCGGGGACCTGCTGGTGCGTGGCCTGATGGAAAAGCGCCGCGAGGACCCGGCGGGCTTTGCGCCGCTCTATGAAGACCTGCTGGCCGCCGGCGGCACGAGGACCTACGTCGAGGCGCTGAAGCCCTTCGGCCTGAACCCCCGCGAGAAGGCTTTCTGGGCCGCCGGCTGTCGGCAGCTGGAGCGACTGGTCGACGAGTTCGAGGAACTCGTGAGCTGATGGCCGATCGCGACCCCGAGCGGAATCGCTTCGCCGGGCGAGCCGTGCGGTTCGCGCAGGTGGGCGCAGGGTTGTCGGGGGCGGCGGCGACGTTCGGGGCGAACGCGCTGTTCGGCAAGGGCGACGTGGATGCGCGGAATGCCCGCGCCTTGAAGGAGGCGCTCGGCAAACTCAAGGGGCCGCTGATGAAGGTGGCCCAGATGGTCGCCACCGTCCCGGACCTCCTGCCGCCGGAGTTCGCGCAGGAGCTGGCGCAGCTGCAGACCAACGCCCCGCCGATGGGGCCGGGGTTCGTTCGGCGCAGGATGGCCGCGGAGCTTGGGCCGGAGTGGCAGGCGAAGTTCGGGTCGTTCGAACTGGAGCCCGCGGCCGCCGCCTCGCTCGGGCAGGTCCACCGCGCCACCTCCGCCGATGGCCGAGCGCTGGCGGTGAAGCTCCAGTACCCGGACATGCAGAGCGCCGTCGAAAGCGACCTCGCCCAGATGCGAGCCGCCATGGCCATCGGCCGCCAGCTGTTCGGCAGCGTCGACACCCGCGAGATCGCCGAGGAGATCTCCGACCGCATCCGCGAGGAGCTCGATTACGCCCGCGAGGCCCGGGCCATGGCGCTCTACAAGGGCTTCTTCGAGGGCCGCGACGACATCGCCGTGCCCGAGCCGATCTTGGCCCTCTCGACCGGCCGGCTGCTGACCATGGAGTGGCTGGAGGGGCGGGGTCTGCTCGCCTTCAAGGATGCGCCGCTGGAGGTGCGCAACCGCATCGCCAAGGTGCTGTTCGAGGCTTGGTGGCAGCCGCTGATCAGCCTGGGCGTGATCCACGGCGATCCGCACCTTGGCAACTACACCTTCGCCGGCGAGGCCGACCGGCTGAACCTGCTCGACTTCGGCTGCATCCGCATCTTCCACCCCAGCTTCGTGGCGGGCGTCGTCGCCCTCTACCGAGCCCTGATCAGCGGCGACCGCGACGCGCAGATGGCCGCATACGAGAGCTGGGGCTTCAAGGGGCTGAAGCCCGAGCTGATGGACACGCTGAACATCTGGGCGCGCTTCATCTATGGCCCGCTGCTGGACGACCGGGTGCGCACGGTGGCGGACGGGGTCGCGCCCGGCATGTACGGCCGCCGCGAAGCCTTTCAGGTGAAGCAGGCGCTGCAGGAACAGGGGCCGGTCACCATCCCCAAGGCCTTCGTCTTCATGGACCGCGCCGCCATCGGGCTGGGCTCGGCCTTCCTGCACCTGGGCGCGGAGCTGAACTGGCGGCGGCTATTTGAAGAGTCGCTGGAGGGCTTCAGTGAAGAGGCGCTTGCGCGGCGACAAAGCGCCGTCCTGACCGCCGTCGGGCTTTCGTAAATTTCAAACGCTTGTTAGACACAGGTCATGTCCGACGACCTGACCGAAGCCCAGACCGCCGTCATTCCGCCCGGCTTCTCCGTCCTGAACTGGACCCGCGGCTTCGGCCGCCAGATCGGGCCGCTCTATGAGAAGCACGGCGGCGCCGGCACGACGCTGGGCTTCCGGGTCGAAGAGCACCACACCAACGGCATGGCCAACTGCCACGGCGGCATGCTGATGAGCTTCGCCGACATGGCCTGGGGCCGGGTGATCTCGGTGGAGCGTTCGCACTTCTGGGTGACGGTCCGCCTGACCTGCGACTTCCTTTCCGCCGCCCACCTTGGCGATTGGGTCGAAGGCGCGGGCGAGCTGCTGTCAGACGAGGACAACGTCTTCACCGTGCGCGGCCGCATCTGGGCGGGCGAACGGTTGCTGATGACCGGCACGGGCGTCTTCAAGGCCATCGCGCCGCGCGATCCGCGGCCCGGCGAGAAGGCGTACAAGGAGGCGGTCCATGGCTGACGGCCAGACCCTGCCGCCGGAGTTCCTGGCCCCCCTCGCCCGCTTCAAGGGGGCCAAGCCGCCCGCGCCTGAATGGTTCGAACAAGCCCTCGCGCAGGCGCCGGAGCGGTCCTTCATCGACGTCGACGGCGCCCCGATCGAGCTCCTCACCTGGGGCGAGGTCGGCAGGCCGGGCCTGCTCTTCCTGCACGGCAACGGCGCGCATGCCGACTGGTGGAGCTTCATCGCGCCCTTCTTCGCGAAGGACTGGCGCGTGGCCGCCATCTCGTGGTCGGGGATGGGCGGCTCCGGCTGGCGCGAGCGCTACAGCGCCGAGACCTTCGCCCGCGAAATCTTCGCGGCGTCGGAGGCGGCGCAACTGGAATCCGGCGGCGAAAAGCCGATCCTCATCGCCCATTCGTTCGGCGGCTTTCCGGCCATGTACTGCGCGGGCCGTTATGCGGATCGACTGCGCGCGGCCGTGCTCGTCGACTCCTCCGTCCACCCGCCGGCCAAGCGCTGGGATGGGCCTCCGCCGCGCAGCCAGCCGAACCGCATCTATCCGACGCTGGAGGAGGCGCTCGCGCGCTTCAGGCTGGCCCCGCCGCAGGGCTGCGAGAATCTCTATATCGCCGACTACATCGCCCGCCGCTCGCTGGCAGAGGTCGACGGCGGCTGGACCTGGAAGTTCGATCCCTTCCTCTGGCGTCACTTCGACCGGCCCGATTTCAGCGCCCTATTGGCGGACCTCCGGGCGCCCGTCGCCATGGTCTGGGGTGAGCGCTCCGGTCTGATGGACCGGGAGACGGTCGACTACATGCTGAGCCTGATGCGGGACGACACGCCCAAGGTCGTCATCCCCGACGCCGACCACCACGTGATGCTGGACCAGCCGTTGGCGTTCGTCGCCGCGATCAGGGCGCTTCTCGCCGGCCAGTTATAGGCTAAGACTGCCCCGGCGAACGCCGAGGGGGACATGGCGAAAGGCTCACGATCAGAGGGCCCCGTGCTGGTCTACATGCCCGACCGGGGCGTGGGCGACCTGATGTGGCACCTGCCCACCATCCGCGCCATTGCGGCCAAGGAGCCCGCCGGCAAGGTCGTGCTGGCGACCCGGCCCACGACGCGAGCGTCCGCGCTGCTCGCCGTCGAGCCCGCCGTGGAGCGGGTGGTCGACCTAGACTACCGCAAGGGCGCGTTCAAGCGGCTTGCCGAAACGGCGGACTTCTATCGCTTGTGTCGATCGCTGCGGCCGCGCTCGGTCTGGATCCTGGAGAAAATCGGCCGCCCGGCGCAGGCCGCCTTCTTCGCCGGCGTGCCGGAGCGCCACGGCTTCGGGCTCGGCCATTCCAGCCAGGAGCGGTGGCTCTCGCGCGGGCCGAAATTGCCCAAGGCCATGCGCGCTGCGCATCGCATCGACAAGCTCGCCGCCTTTGAAGAGCTGCACGGTCTGAGGGTGGAGAGCCGTGAACCCGCCCTGCGCGTCGATCCGCGCCAGATCGAGGCGACGGCGGCGCGGTTCGCCAGTCATCCGAAGCCCTGGCTCATACTGGGCTGCGGCGCGATCGATGCCGACCGGCGCTGGCCGCTTGAGCGCTTCGCTGAACTCGCCGACGCGCTCACCCAGGCGGGGACCATCTTCTGGCTGGGCGGCGGCGCCGAGGAAGCGGCGCGCTTCACCGAGGCGACGAAGGGACTGAAGCGGCCGGACGCCTGCGTCGTTTCCTGCGACCTGCCGATGGACGCCGCCGCCGCGCTGATCTCGCAGGCGGTCCTGTTCATCGGTAACGACTCAGGCCTGATGAATGTGGCCGCCTCGGTTGGAATGCCCGCCGTCGGCCTTTACGGGCCGACCCCGCCGCTGAACTATTCCAGGTGGCTTAGCGCGGTGGTCTCATCGACCGGCGCCATGGCCGACATCTCCGTTGACGCCGTGCTGGCCGAGGTCAGCCGGAGGCTAGAGCCTGCTCGAACAGCTCATTCGAACGTTGCCATGTGAACTCGGCGAGCTTTTGGCGAAGCCCCGCATTGAGGCGCTCGCGCAGCGCGTCGTCCTGCGCCAGCCGCACGATGTTGCCCGCAAGCGCTTCAACGTCGCCCACCGCTGAAACCAGCGCGGTCTCGCCGTCGATGGCGAACTCCCGGTGCCCGAAGTTGTCCGTGACCGCTATGGCGCAGCCGCAGAATCCGGCTTCACAAGGCGCCAGCCCCCACCCTTCGTTGGCGCTGGCGGAGATGAAGATGGAGGCGCGGTTATAGAGGCCGCGCAGCTCGGCATCGCCCAGCCCACGTCGGTAGGCGATCCAGTCGGGCAGCTCCGGCGGCTCGGCCCCGCCGAACAGTTCGGCGGTCAATTCGGGCGCAGACTGCTTCGCCAGCGCCAGCGCCTTCAGGGCGTCCGCGGCGCCCTTGTGAGAGGCCGGATGGTAGAGCATCGCCACATGCAGCGGATCGCGGTCCGAGAGCGGCGTGTCGATGCCGAAAGCCTCCGGATCCAGCCCGTTCGGCACATAGATCGCTTCCAACCCCATCGCCTTCGCGGCCTCCTGCGCCGCGCGGTTGATGACGACCCGACCGTCGACCCCCGCCCAGGCCGCCCTGATCTCGTCGTCCGGCCCGTACCCGAAGTCCCAATGCTGCCCGTAGAACAGCTTTCGGCCACGGTCGGCCGGCAGGTCCAGAATGGACGGGACCGTGTTCCAGGTGATGCCGACCACCACATCGGCGACAGGGAACCGCTCCGGCTTCAGGTCCGGCGTCCAGAGCATTCGAACGCGCGGATGGACGCGCATCCAGCGTGACGGTTTCCAGCGGCCGCGCGCGCCCCATGACCGATACCGAATCCAGAGCCGCAGCGCCTTCGACAGCTTTCGCGCGGGTTGCAGCTTCACCGGGTGAATGACGGTGACCTCATGCCCGCGTTCGACCAGCCTGTTCGCCTGCTCATAGACGATACGCGTGCCCCCAACCGGCTTGGGGCTGGCTCCGGCCTCGACGAAGACAATGCGCAAGCCGCTATCTCCTTCGCTCACTGTGCATATTCAGGCGTGCATCAGGTCAAGAAGCTGCGTAATAGCTGCGGCCTCTGACTAAAGCCACGCATGGGGGGTGCGGTGACTTTATTTGGCTGGTTGGCCGCTTTCCTGTTCGTCGTCGCGATCGGCTTCGCGCAGGCTTGGTACCGCGTGCGCCTCAAGCTGAGGCGCTACAAAGGCAAGCCCTACGGCAGCAGGATCGGGAGCGTCCCGATTTGGGAGCTCGATCCGCTATTCGAGATCACCGAGACCGGGCCCTCCCGGCGCACGGAGGTGGCTCACATCGCCGCCGTCCGTGTCGTCGGCGGCGTGTCTGATCTCGAAAGCTGGATCCTGTGCTGCCTCGCCAAGCAGTCCCGGAATGTGTTCGAGTTCGGCACCGCGACGGGCAAGACGACATACCTGATGGCGCGAAGCTCGCCGGAGGCGCGGATCGTTACCCTGACGCTCGCGCCGGACCAGACCGCTCACGCGCGCCACGACAGCCGGGACGACGCCGCCGCGATCGAGGCGGCCCGATCGGAGTCCTCCTTCGACACCTTCGTCTACTCGGGGACTGACGTCGAACCCCGGATCGAGCAGCACTTCGGCGACAGCAAGGTGTTCGATGAGACGCCCTACGCCGGGACCATGGATCTCATCTTCGTCGACGGCGACCACACGGAAAGCTACATCCGCAGCGACACGGAAAAGGCGATGCGGATGCTAGCCCCCGGAGGCTGGCTCCTGTGGCACGACTTCAGGAGCCGGGACGAGGTCCCGGGCGTCTGGCGTTTCCTCCACGAGCTCAATGGGACCCTCGCGCTGCGTCATATCGAGGGCACGGCGCTGGTGGCATACCGCAAACCGCCGAATGCCTAGCTTGAGCGGCATGAAGGGCCGTTGTAATGCGGCTCCCAATTCACCGTTTCGAGGTCGAGGACCATGGCCACTACAGACTACCACCGGGGCGACATGGACATCCACGAGCAGGCCCACACCTACCACCTGTTCGGGAAGCTGGCGAAGTGGGGGTCGTTGGCTTCGGCCGTCGCCATCCTGTTCCTGACGCTCTGGTTCTGCACCAACGCCGGCTTGATCGGCTCGCTGGTCAGCGCCGTCGTGGTGGCGGCGATCGGCGTGCTGGTGCTGCGCGAGCGCAAGGCCGCGGCGCACTAGCGTCGCTGCGGCGCAGCAGCCGTTTTTGCACCGCAAGAACAGCGTTCTCGACAAGGGGCGGAAGCGTCCCTAAAGAGGCGCGCAACTTTGGCTCACGGGGAAGGGGTTAGCCCGCATGGCCGTCATTGCCGTCACGAAGGAGCGCCGCGCGGGGGAAACGCGGGTCGCCGCTACGCCGGAGACGGTGAAGAAGCTCATCGGCGCCGGATTCTCCGTCGTCGTGGAGGCGGGCGCCGGCTTGGGCGCCTCTGTTCCGGACGCAGATTATGAAGCCGCCGGCGCGGAGCTCGCCAAGACGGCCAAGGCCGCCATCGGCAAGGCCGACATCCTCTTCAAGGTGCGCGCGCCGGAAGCCGAGGAGATCGCGGCGCTGAAGGACGGCGCGATCGTCGTTGCGACGCTCAATCCCTATGTCGAGAAGGACGCCCTGAAAGCGCTGGCCGCCAAGGGCGCGACCGCGTTCGCCATGGAATTCGTGCCCCGGATCACCCGGGCCCAGGTCATGGACGTGCTGTCCTCGCAGGCCAACCTCGCCGGCTACCGCTCGGTCATCGAAGGCGCCGAAGCCTATGGCCGGGTGCTGCCGATGATGATGACGGCGGCCGGCACGGTCGCCGCCGCCAAGGTGTTCGTCATGGGCGTGGGCGTTGCGGGCCTGCAGGCCATCGCCACGGCGCGGCGCCTCGGCGCGGTCGTCACCGCCACCGACGTGCGGCCCGCCACCAAGGAGCAGGTGGAGTCGCTGGGCGCCAAGTTCCTCGCCGTCGAGGACGAGGAGTTCAAGAACGCCCAGACGGCCGGCGGCTACGCCAAGGAAATGAGCAAGGAATACCAGGCCAAGCAGGCCGAGCTCATCTCCGGCCACATCGCCAAGCAGGACATCGTCATCACCACCGCACTGATCCCCGGCCGCCCGGCGCCGCGCCTGGTGACCAAGGAGCAGGTCGCGACGATGAAGCCGGGCTCGGTCATCGTCGACCTCGCCGTCGAGCAGGGCGGCAACGTCGAAGGCGCCAAGCTCGGCGAAACGGTGGTCACGAAGAACGGCGTGAAGATCCTCGGCGCCCCGAACCTGCCCGGCCGCATCGCCGCCGACGCCTCGGCGCTTTACGCCCGCAACCTGTTCGCCTTCGCGGGCCTGCTCCTTAACAAGGAAGGCCAGCTCGCGCCGGACTACGAGGACGAGATCTTGAAGGCCGCGCTGGTGACCCAGGGCGGCG
>JBLNCT010000044.1:0-32362 GCA_050260915.1 Parcubacteria group bacterium | reverse complement strand
AGCTGGTGCTCGGGCTCTGAGCCGTCATCCTCGGGCTCGTCCCGAGGACCCATGAACTCAGCGCGGCAGAATCGGCGCATCATTTCCGACGCCCGTGTTCATGGGTCGTCGGAAGAACTCCGACGATGACGAAGCTGGGGCGAGGGAACTCTCGCCCCACCTACATCAGTTGGGGCGGATGGATCAGGGTAAAGGCCATGCGCTGCCGTGGATCGGCGCCTTCGTGGGACTGGCCCTCTTCGGCGCTTTCATCGGCTGGGCCTTCTACGCATCCGAGGCGCTGGGCGGCGGGTGGGAGAACCTGCGGCCGATCCTGCCCTTCGTCATCGTCGGCGTGGTGATCGTGGGCGGGCTGACGGGCGTGCTCATGTGGCTCGCCTTCTACTCATCCCGCCACGGCTACGACGAACCGTTCGAGTTCGACGACGACAACCCCTAGGCGTTGAAGTTCAGCTTCAGCCCAGGACGCGGCCAGCGGCACTTGTAGAGCTTGCCGGTGCCCGACGCCGTGACCCAAGCGTCCCGCATATCCGTCCCGCCAAAGCAGATGTTGGTGCAGAGCAGGTCGGGGAAGGCGTAGTGCTCGGTCGAGCCGTCCGGGTCGAAGGCGGTGATGCCGCCGTTGATGATGGTCGCCACGCACACCTTGCCGCCGGCCTCCACGGCCAGGCTGTCGAGCAGCTGGTAGCCCGGCAGGTTGCAGACCACGCGCCCCGGTTGGAACGGCGGCGCTTCCGCCAGCTCGCCGGGCGCGGCAAGGTCGAAGGCCCATAGCCGCCCGAGCGACGTGTCGGCCATGTAGACCACCTTCTCGTCCGGCGAGAGGCCCACACCGTTCGGTGAGACGAAGTGGTCGCGCATCCGCTTGATGCTCGAGCCGTCGGGCAGGGCGTAATAGAGCGCCCCGAACTTGCGGCCTTCGGGCGTAGAGCAGCCGTGGTCGGTGAACCACATGCCGCCCTGCTTGTCGAAGACGAGGTCGTTGGGCCCGACCAGCTTCTTGCCCTCGCACTCGCTGTAGAGCGTCGTCAGCTCGCCGGTCTTCAGATCGAACCGCTGGATGTAGCCGCCCGTGTGGCTGGCCGGCGTGGGGCCCGGGATCAGCAGGCCCTGGTTTTCGAAGAACTCGAACGAGCCGCCGTTGTTGGCGATGTAGATCGCCCCGTCCGGCCCGATCGCCGCCCCGTTCGGCCCGCCGCCGGTCTCGACCACCGTCTCCTTGCGCCCGTCCGGATGGACCCGCGTCAGCCGCTTTCCCTTGATCTCCGTCAGGATGATCGTGCCGTCGTTCATCGCGATCGGCCCCTCGGGGAATTCGAGGCCTTCGGTGACGAGCTGGATGTCCATGGGGGGCGTCTCCTGTTCTGGTTGGGGGAGACTATAAACGCCTGTTTGAAACGCGCTAGCGTCGCTCCAGCACCCGGAACGTGAAGGGATATTCGTCCTGCTCACCGGCCGGATGGCTCTCGCGGCTGACCTCGGTCCAGGCGCTCTCATCGAAGGCCGGGAAGGTCACGTCGCCGTCCACGTCCGCCTCGACCTCGGTCAGGTACAGCCGCTTCGCCTTCGGCAGCGCCAGCTCGAACAGCGCCGAGCCGCCGATCACGCAGACCTCCTCGACCCCGTCGTCCGCCGCCTGCTCGCGCCCGATCTGCACCGCCTCCGAGAAGGTGTCGCAGGCCACGGCGCCGTGTGCTTCAAACGAAGCGTCTCGTGTGAGCACGATATTCGTCCGTCCCGGCAGCGGCTTCCGGGGCAGCGAGTCCCAGGTCTTGCGCCCCATGATCACCGGCTTGCCGAGTGTATTGGCCTTGAACCACGCCATGTCCGACTTCAGCCGCCAAGGCAGGTCGCCGTCCCGGCCGATGACGCTATTACGGGCTCGGGCGACGACGAGGGCGAGAGTCACTGACATAGCCGCTGTGTAGCAAGCCTTCTCCTCTTGCGGGAGAAGGTGGCCCGCGAAGCGGGTGGGATGAGGGGTTTCTCAAACCTCGATGCAGTCCGACCGCTGAATCGCAACTGAAGCGATTTTCGACCCCTCATCCGTCAGCCTCCGGCTGCCACCTTCTCCCGCAAGGGGAGAAGGGATTTACACCGCCACCGGGGCTTTGATGTGCGGATGCGCCTGGTAGCCTTCCAACGCGAAGTCCTCGTACTCAAAGCTGAACAGGTCGCGCTTGTCGGCGATCTTCAGGGTCGGGAAGGGGTAGGGTTCGCGTCCCAGCTGCTCCTTCGCCTGCTCGACGTGGTTCAGGTAGAGGTGGGCGTCGCCGAAGGTGTGGACGAACTCGCCGGGCTCCAGGCCCACGACCTGCGCCACCATCATCGTCAGCAGCGCATAGCTCGCGATGTTGAACGGCACGCCCAGGAAGACGTCGGCGCTGCGCTGGTAGAGCTGGCAGGAGAGCTTCCCGTCGGCGACGAAGAACTGGAACAGGCAGTGGCAGGGCGGCAGCGCCATGTCCTCCACATCGGCCGGGTTCCAGGCCGAGACGATGTGGCGGCGGCTGTTAGGGTTGGTCTTCAGGCCCTCGATCAGGTTCGCGATCTGGTCGATGGAGCGCCCGTCCGGCGCGGCCCACGACCGCCACTGTTTGCCGTACACCGGCCCGAGGTCGCCGTTCTCGTCCGCCCACTCGTCCCAGATGGTGCAGCCGCGCTCCTGCAGCCAGCGCACGTTGGTGTCGCCGCGCAGGAACCACAGCAGCTCCAGCACGATGGACTTCAGGTGCAGCTTCTTGGTGGTCAGCAGCGGGAAGCCCTGCGCCAGGTCGAACCGCATTTGCCGCCCGAAGACGCCGAGCGTGCCCGTACCCGTCCGGTCGCCCCGCTCGACCCCATTCTCCAGGATGTCGGCCAGCAGCGCGAGATACTGCCGCTCCGGATGGTCGGCGGCTTGGACGGCGGCGATGGGCGCGTGGGCGTTCATGGGCGGTCATGATGCTCTGATGATTCGGCCGGGTCCACGACGGAGCGGGGGAAGTTGTCCACCGCAAAGTCTTCCCCCTCTGGGGGAAGTCCCGGCGAAGCGGGGGTAGGGGGCAAGCATGGGGATTGTTCTCCGCACTCGCCCCCTCAGTCGGCTTCGCCGACAGCTCCCCCAGAGGGGGAGCACCCGTTTGAGCGACCTCAAGGCGAGCGCGGTTAACCATGTCATCGTCGTTCAAGCGCGGTTCAGGCTGAGACGGGCACCTTCACCGCCGAAGGACGTAACGGGCCAGCAATGGCTCCCCGGAGTATCAGTGATGAAGAAGGCATTCGCGGCCGCACTCACGATCTCCTTGCTGGCGGGAACTTCCGCCTTCGCACAGGAGAGGCATCAGCGCGGAGAAGGCGGCGATTGGCGCGAGCGCGCCGCCCAGCACCAACAGGAGGCCGCCCAGCGGCAGGACGACCGCCGGCCGCCTCGCGAGCACGCGGACGAGACCCGTCCGTCCCGTCCCGTCCCGCAGGTCGCCAACCCCCGCGCGCAGGAAGCCATCGCCGAAGCCCGCGCTCGCCAGGCGCAGCATGACGCGGCGGTGGTCGAGCGTCGCAACGACCGCGCCAACGAGGCCATCGCGGGCGCGCGCGCCAGACAGGCCGACCGTAACGAAGAACAGCACCTCTACATCGGTCGCGACCGCTCAGGCGACCGCCGCCGCCAGGCCGAGGAGCGCCAACGGCACGTCATCCCCCGGGTCACGCCGCAGGTCGAACAGCGGCGCTACGAGCGTCGCGACGAGGACCGCGAGCAGCACGTCTATATCCGGCCCGACGCCCGCCGGAGCACCGAAGCCGCCCGCCGCGCCGAGGTGGAGCGCAGGCTGCGCGACGCCGACCGCCACCGCGACCACAACGTCCAGCGCTGGAGCCGGCCGGGGCAACACCAGCTGCGCGACCGGGACCGCAACCGGCATTGGTACGCGCCGGATCGGTGGCGCCGCAGCTACTGGGCCCAGCACCGCTATCGCGTGCCCTACCGCTATCAGCCGGGCTGGTACGCGCAGACCTGGGTCTTCGGCGATGTCCTGCCGCACGGCTGGTACGGCCAGAACTACTACCTCGACTGGTGGCGCTACGGCCTGCCGATGCCGCCGATCGGCGCCGAGTGGGTGCGCGTCGGCGACGACGCCCTGCTGGTCGACACCTGGTCCGGCGAGGTGCTGTCGGTTTACTACGACCTCTTCTGGTAAGGTCGAGCAGACCAGGAGAGGCGGGCCCCGGAGGCGACTCCGGGGCCTTTTCTTTGGCCTGTCGCCTTGACGGAGAGGCAAAAAACCGCTGGATAGCCGCGCCTTTGCTGCACCTGCGTTGCGCGGGTGCGGTGCGAACTGCCAGTCCTGGAGAAAAATCATGCGCGTCTACTATGACCGCGACGCCGATCTCGCCCGCATCCTGGACCGGAAGATCGCCATCGTAGGCTATGGCTCGCAAGGCCACGCCCACGCGCTGAACCTGCGCGACAGCGGCGTGAAGAACGTGGCCGTGGCGCTGCGCGCCGGCTCCGCGTCCGCCAAGAAGGCCGAGAGCGAGGGCCTGAAGGTCATGTCGGTGGCCGAAGCCGCCGCCTGGGCCGACCTGCTGATGATCCTGGCGCCGGACGAGCACCAGCGCGCCATCTACGAAAACGAAATCGCGCCCAACATCCGCGACGGCGCGGCCCTGCTGTTCGCCCACGGCCTGAACGTCCACTTCAACCTGATCGAGCCGAAGTCGACCATCGACGTGCTGATGGTGGCGCCCAAGGGCCCCGGCCATACGGTGCGCGGCGAGTACCTGAAGGGCGGCGGCGTGCCCTGCCTGATCGCCATCCACCAGGACGCGACCGGTTCGGCGCTGGACCTCGGCCTCGCCTACGCGTCCGCCATCGGCGGCGGCCGCTCGGGCGTGATCGAGACCACCTTCCGCGAGGAGTGCGAGACCGACCTGTTCGGCGAGCAGGCCGTGCTCTGCGGCGGTCTTGTCGAGCTGATCCGCGCCGGTTTCGAGACGCTGGTCGAGGCCGGCTATGCGCCGGAAATGGCCTACTTCGAGTGCCTGCACGAGGTGAAGCTGATCGTCGACCTCATCTACGAGGGTGGCATCGCCAACATGAACTACTCGATCTCCAACACCGCCGAATACGGCGAGTACGTCACCGGCCCGCGCGTGATCACGCCGGAGACGAAGGCCGAAATGAAGCGCGTGCTGGAGGACATCCAGTCCGGCCGCTTCGTGCGCGACTTCATGGCCGAGAACATGGTCGGCCAGCCTAGCTTCAAGGCCACGCGCCGCCGCAACGCCGAGCACCAGATCGAGGAAGTCGGCGCGCGCCTGCGGGCCATGATGCCCTGGATCACGAAGAACAAGCTCGTCGACAAGGCGAAGAACTGACGCATCGAGGGCCTTCTCCCGCAAGGGGAGAAGGGTTCGGTCACACAAAAAACACCGGCCCCGTCAGCACGTCGTAGGCGTTCCCGCCGGCGGGCTGCATCGGCCTCAGTTGCCACACGCCCGGCTGAAGGGATGGCGGCGCTCCGGCGAGGGGCGCGCCGATGTGCGTCGGGTTCTCGCCCGGCGGCATGATCGACAGCCGGTCGATGGTGGGGGAAGCGTTTGCCAGCTCCCTTGCCAGTTCGTCGCCGCGGCTGATCCGTAGCGACAAAGGTCGCGCCAGGCGGATCGAGGGCTGGCCGTAAACCCCCGCGGCCCAATAACGCTGGCCCACCTTCACGACGCCGTAGCCCGCCAGCGTGCAGCTCGGATGCAGCAGGTTCTTCCGGTGGCCGGGGCTGGTTTCCCAGAGGTCCTCGAACTGGCGAGGGTGCGAGGGTTGGAAGGGCGTTTCCCGCCAGGCGAGGTTCTCGGCGATGGGCCCGCAGAGGTCCCGCGCCAGCAGCGAGGCGCGGTCGAACGGCGTGAAACCCTCCGGCGCCTCGTGGGCGAAGTAGCGGCGCGCGGCCATGTCGGCGGCGTGGGCCCGGGCGCAGGCGGCCAGCCCCTCGTCCCAGGCATAGGGGCTCATCAGCTGGTCATTGCGAAAGAAGTTGACGCTGCGCAGGAGCGCCCGGGCGAAGTCCGGCTCGAACGTGCCGCCGCCCGCATCGCCCAGCCGACCGCGCAGCCGCGCGTCATACGCCCACCAGGATGCGGCAGGCGCGGCAGAGGCCCGCGCGAACGGCGCGGCGGCTGTGATCAGCGCGCCGGCGAACAGACCGCGCCGGGTGAGCGACAACATGTCTCCGATGAAACCACTCGCCACGGCGACTTCAAGGCGCGGCGATGGATGCGGCGTCCTGTCGCGGCTAAGAAGGGCGCATGCGCAAGATCACTTCGATCTATCTGGCCGGTCCCGAAGCCTGGTACCCCGACGCGGAGGATCACGCCGCCGCCCAGCGCGCCACCTGCGAGCTGGCGGGCTTCATAGGGCTCACCCCCGCCGACATGGCTGGAACCGAGCCCGGCGGCACGGAAGTCGCCGCGCGCGAGCTCTACGCCGCCCGCATGGCCCTGATGCGCCGGGCGGATGCGGCGGTGGTGAACCTGACGCCCTGGCGCGGGCCGTCCTGCGATCCGGGCGCGGCGTTCGAGGCAGGGTTCCTGTCGTGCCTGGGAAAGCCGGTGTTCGGCTTCATCAATCTCGCCGACGAGAGCGAGGCCGAATACCGCGACCGGGTCGAGGCCTTTGTCGGTGCGACACCCGACGAGAACGGCGTCTGGCGCGACGGCGACGGCTGCCTGATCGAGGATTTCGGCCTGCCGGAGAGTTTGATGCTCTGGGGCGAGGCGCGGCGGCTGTTCCTCATCGTCACCGACGACCCGCTGCACGACCTGACAGGGCTGGAGCTCTGCCTCGATGCGGTGCGGCTCTACTCGGACTAGCTCCAGTCCAGCGACGCCTGTCCGCGCAGGATGGCCTCGGTCTGCGCTGTGTGCTTGCCGCCTTCGCGGTCGTGCAGGACGAGGGGAGGGAGCAGGACCAGCGGCGCCTTGCCGGTCTTGATCGCCCGCACCAGCACCCGCTTGGCCGATTGGTCGGCGAAGGGGTGGATCGGGCGGATGCGGAACGAGCCGGCCTTGTCGCCGAGCAGCGCCAACAGGTCCGCCAGCCGGTCGGCCCGGTGGATGACGGTGATGGTCCCGCCCTCGCGCACGCTCTTCAGCAGGAACGCCGTCCAGGCCGCCAGCCCTGCGTCGGCCATCCAGGCGCCGCTCTTGGCGGGATGCGGCGCCCGCAGCTCGCCGGGGTCGTCGAAGAAGGGCGGATTGCAGATCGCGTGGTCGAACGGCAACCCGAGCGCCCGGAAGCCTGCCGCCACATCGCCTTCCACGACCTGTACCCGGTCCTCCAACGCATTCAGCGCGATGTTCTGTCGAGCCAGCGCGACGGCCTCTCTATCACGCTCCACGCCCACGAAGCTGGCGCCCGGCCGCCGGATCGCCGCCGCGAGCATCGCGCCGCCGGCCCCGCAGCCCGCCTCGATGACCCGTTCGCCCGGCTCCGCATTGCAGGCCGCCGCCAGCAGCGCCGCGTCCACGCCCGCGCGATAGCCGGCGCGCGGCTGGCGCAGCCGCACGCGGCCGTCCAGCAGGCGGTCCTCGGTCACCTCGACGGGTGCGCTCATCCATCAAGCCTTGTGCTCGTCTTGACCCTGACCTATCCCGCCAGCATTGTCGCCCGCAACGGCTTCAGCCGAGCGGCCGGGAGCAGGAGCCAATGGCCTTCGAGAAAGCCGAAACCGCCGCAGTCCGGACCGCCGGTTCGCTCGACGGCCTCCTGCGCCTCGCCGCCGACGACATGGCGGGCGTCAACGCCTTCATCGCCGCGCGGATGCAGAGCCCCGTCGCGATCATCCCGGCGCTGGCCGACCACCTGATCAACGCGGGCGGAAAGCGGCTGCGCCCGCTGGTCACCATCGCGGGCGCGAGGCTGGCGGGCGCGACGGACGACGCTTGCCAGAAGCTCGCCGCCGCCATCGAGTTCATCCACACCGCCACCCTGCTGCACGATGATGTTGTGGACGCCTCGGAGCTTCGCCGGGGCAAGGTCGCCGCCCACTTGATCTGGGGCGGGACGCAGAGCGTGCTGGTCGGCGACTACCTGTTCGCCCGGGCCTTCGAGCTGATCGTCGAGGCCAGCTCCCTGAAGGCGCTGGAGATCTTGGCGCGCGCCTCTCGCGTCATCGCCGAAGGGGAGGTGCTGCAGCTAGTCCGCTCGCACGACCTGGCGCTGGCGCAGGACACCTACATCGAGATCATCTCGTCCAAGACCGCCGAGCTGTTCGCGGCGGCGGCGGAAGCGGGCGCGGTCTCGGCCGGCGTAGCTGATGAAAAGTGCGAGGCGCTGCGTCAATACGGCCTGAACCTGGGCCTCGCCTTCCAGCTCGCCGACGACGCCCTCGACTACGGCGGCGCGACCGAGACGCTGGGCAAGAACGCCGGCGACGACTTCCGCGAAGGGAAGGTGACGCTTCCGCTGCTGCTCGCCATCCAGCGCACCGGGCAGCGCGAGCAGGCCTTCTGGGAACGCACCATCGCCCGGCGCGAACAGGTCGAAGACGACTTCCGCCGAGCCCGCGAGCTGATCGGCGGCACGGGCTCACTGGAGGCCACCCTGGACCTCGCGGCCGACTATGCATTGCGCGCCAAAGCCGCCCTGACGGCCTTCCCCCGCAGCGACTGGCGCGAAGCGCTGGAGGCCTTGGCCGACTTCGCGGTGAGCCGGCGGGCTTAGAAGCCCGTGAAGATACGGTCGATCGCTCGCCTGATGACGTAGTCATGATCGGCGACTGAACCTGCCGCTCTCCTAAGCCGCCGTTGATCGATGTTGGCCATAAGGCCAACGTCCAGAGTGAAGTCCTGATCTTGGAATCGGACCGGCAAGGCAATCTCGCCATCTGCGAAAACTATATGGGCCGGAATCATTGGTGCGACGATCAGCGTAGCAAGCGGCTGAAGGAAATGAGATTGAAGCACGACGAGGTAAGGAGCCCTGTCGCGCATCGATGGATCGGGGTTCTGGACGACGTCGAACTGGCGGATCACCAGCTGCGCCACTCCCTACCGAACTCGCCATTCTCCTCGACGAAACGGTTGTGTGACGCGATCGCTTCGGCGTTCTCTTCGGCCCAGCGCCGGGCGCGGTCTTCGGCGGCGGCCACGCCGAGTTCCTTCTTCAGAGCTCGCTCCACGAAGAGGCTGAGTTGAATCTCACGCGCCCGCGCTTGCTCTAGCACGTGCGTGTCGATCTCGATCTTCAGTTCGGTCTTGCCCATGACGACTCCAGCTTACGCTGTAACGCTCACCCCGGCGAGATCATCTTCTCCGGCCGCACGACCTCGTCGAATTCCTCGTTCGTGACGTAGCCCCCGCCGACGGCTTCTTCGCGCAGGGTGGTGCCGTTCTTGTGGGCGGTCTTGGCGATCAAGGCTGCGTTGTCGTACCCGATCTTGGGGGCGAGCGCGGTGACCAGCATGAGGCTGCGTTCGAGCGCGGCCTTGATGTTGTCTTCGCGGGCCTCGATGCCGACGACGCAGTTGTCGGTGAAGCTGATGGCGGCGTCGGCGATGAGGCGGCAGGACTGGAGGAAGTTGTAGGCCATCACCGGGTTGAAGACGTTCAGCTCGAAGTGGCCCTGGCTGCCGGCAAACGCCATCGTCGTCTGGTTCCCCATCACCTGGGCGCAGACCATGGTCAGCGCCTCCGACTGGGTCGGGTTGACCTTGCCCGGCATGATCGACGAACCGGGCTCGTTTTCCGGCAGCGACAGTTCGCCGAGTCCCGAGCGTGGCCCTGATCCCAGGAAACGGATGTCGTTCGCGATCTTGAACAGCGCCGCCGCCGTGCTGGTCAGAGCCCCGTGGCTGAAGACCATCGCGTCATGCGCCGCCAGCGCCTCGAACTTGTTGGGCGCGGTGACGAAGGGCAGATGGGTGATGGCGGCGATCTTCTCGGCCACCTTCTCGGCGAACCCGACCGGCGCGTTCAGGCCAGTGCCGACCGCCGTGCCGCCCTGCGCCAGTTCATAGAGGCCGTACAGCGTTTCCTTCACGCGTCGCACGCTCATGGCGACCTGCTGGGAATAGCCGCTGAACTCCTGGCCGAGCGTCAGCGGCGTGGCATCCTGCGTATGGGTGCGGCCGATCTTTATGATGTGGGCGAACTCGTCGGACTTCTTCTTCAGCGCCGCGTGCAGGTGCTCCAGCGCGGGCATCACCGAACGCGCCACTTCCTCGGCCGCGGCGATGTGCATGGCCGTCGGATAGGTGTCGTTGGACGACTGGCTCATGTTGACGTGGTCGTTGGGGTGGACGGGCTTCTTGGAGCCCATCTCGCCGCCCAGGATCTCGATGGCGCGGTTCGAGATCACCTCGTTGGCGTTCATGTTCGACTGGGTGCCCGAGCCCGTCTGCCAGACCACCAGCGGGAAGTGGTCGTCGAGCTTGCCGTCGATGACCTCCTGCGCCGCTTGCACGATGGCCGCGCCGATCGTCGGGTCGAGCCGACCCAGCTCCATGTTGGCCTCGGCGGCCGCGCGCTTGACGATCCCGAGCGCCCGGATGATCGGCTTCGGCTGCTTCTCCCAGCCGATCTTGAAGTTGCCCAGCGACCGCTGCGACTGCGCCCCCCAGTAGCGGTCCGAGGGGACCTCGATAGGGCCGAAGGTGTCGGTTTCGGTGCGGGTGGCGGTCATCTGCGAATTCCCGGAAAAAGCGTCGGCATGGGTTTAGCGAGGCCGGGCGAGACTGCAAGGCCGAGGTGGCGAACCGTTCGGCCGAGTGCTATGTTGGCTAGATAGTTGGCTAGGAGCAGCATCGTGGAAATCGGCGTCTTCGAAGCGCGCAACCGCTTTTCAGAGCTCATCGATATGGCGGAAGCCGGCGAGGAGGTCGTCGTGCTGCGCCGTGGAAAGCCGGTCGCGAAGATTGTGCCTATGACCGACCGCGAAGCGCTGGCCGAACGGCGGCGGAGGGTCGTTGCCGAAATGCGGGCTCAGGCATTGGAGATCGCCGAACGCAACGGCCGTCCCTTTACCCATGCCGAGCTGATGGAAGCCCGGGACAAAGGCAAGCGCTGATTGGCCGGCCTCATAATCGATAGCTCCTTCTTCGTCGCTCTCACGGTCGCCGAGGAGTACTCCGCGTTTGCGGAGGAAACGGTCGCGTCGCTCGCGTCGGCCGACTTTGAGGCGCCGGCGCTGATCGTCTGGGAAGTGGCGAACGTCCTGGAAAAGAAGGTGCGGCAGCGACAGCTTTCAAATGAAGATCGACTGATCATGCTGGGCCGGTTCGATGAGTTGCCGATCCTTCTTCATGCTGCGCCCGATGCGGAGCACCTTCGCAGGCTTGCTGGGCTTTGCGACCAGCACAAGCTTTCCGCATACGACGCGGCTTACCTAGGCTTGGCCCTGAACGGCGGCTCGGCCTTGGCGACGCTGGACCGCCGTTTGACGCATGCCGCTCGCGCCGAGGGCGTAACCGTGCATTCTCCGTTCTGAGGACTGGCTGCGGAGCAACACTAATGATCGTCACCACCACCAACGACGTTGCGGGCTACCGCGTCACCCAGCACCTTGGGCTGGTGCGCGGCGTGACGGTGCGGTCGCGGAGTGTGATCGGCAACTTCGGCGCGGCGGTGCAGTCGATCTTCGGCGGCAACATCACCATCTTCACCCGGCTGGCCGAGCATGCGCGGCAGGAGGCCTATGACCTGCTGGTGGAGCATGCCGAACAGTTGGGCGCGCACGCGATCCTGGCGGTTCGCTACGACGGCAACGAGATCACCGACGGGATCACCGAGGTCCTGGCCTATGGCACGGCCGTGAAGCTCGAGCGCGTCGCCGACTAGTGGATGCCGAGTGGACAGGCCGGGGTAAGGTCCGCGCGCGCGAAGAGGGCGGCGTGCTGGAGGTTGTCGTTGATGGCCTGACTACCCAGGCCAAGTACTACAAGCCGCTGATCTACGAGTTCTTCCGCAAGGAATGGCGGGGCAGCCGGCCGTCCTGGGGCGAGTTCGCGGTCGAGATCGCCATGGACTTCACCGGCGATCCGCCGTGGCTTGATCTCGACAACCTGGCCAAGGCGGTGCTCGACGCGCTGAAGGGCTATGCGTTCCATGACGACGCCCAGGTCTCGCGCCTGCTGGTGGAGCGGCGCGCCGGCGAGCGCGAGCGGATCGTGGTGCGGGTGGAGAAGCTCTCCGGCAGCGCTTTCGCGGGCTAGCCGCTCCAGGGCATCAGCGCGCCCCAGTAGGCGAGGTCGAGCGCCAGGGCCGAGAAGATCAGCACCGTGACGGTGAAGGCGAACTTGCGCCCGCCCGTCCAGCTGTCGACCCGCCGCCCACCTCGCCAGATCACCGGCAGCATGATCAGCGTCATGATCGCCAGCACCGAGGCGACCAGCGCACAGGCCGAGGCGATCACGATCCACGGCCCCGGCCAGTCGTAGACCACGTGCGCCGTGTCTGCCGTCCCCGCCGCCCAGGTGGCGAAACAGCCCATGGCGATGAGCCACAGGATTGCTTGCGTCGTCTGCATCAGGCTGGCGCGCGCCTGCACCGTGGTCTGGCGGAAGTCGCGGCGGCTGCGGAAACCGACGCCGATCAGGGTCGCGATGGATGCCACCGCCGTCAGGCCCGCCAGGAGCGCCAGCAGGTTGGGCCCCGCCCAGTCGCCACGCCGCTCATACGCCGCCGTACCCGAAGCGCCGAAGATGCGCACGGCGCGGCCGTTGCGGATGTCGAAGACGATGGTCTCCGGCCCGTCCAGGCTGCGGAAAACGCCCGGTTTGGCGGTCGCGGCCCACAGGTGGACGCCTTCGTTGTCGGTGGTGCTCAGGTAACCGCCCGGCGTCACGCGCACGTTGGTGAAGCCGATCAGCGCGTCGACGAAGCCTTCCATGCCGCCGTAGGCGCGCCGGGTGGTCAGGTAGTGGCCCTCATAGACGCCTGCTTTGTGCACCAGCGAGGGCGAACCCGGCGGGATCGTCGCGCCGGGCGCATAGAAATGCTCGATGATCTGCTGCGGCAGCCGCTCGCGCAGCTGTGCGCCGGTGTCGGTGTTGGTCGAGACGAAGATGCCGAGCCCCAGGTCCGGCGCCAGCACCATGCTCGACATGAAGGACAGCGTCGTGCCGAGGTGGCCGAAGCCCCGATGGCCGCCGGGCAGCGCCAGCTCCTCGAAGCCGTAGTTCCAGCCGGTGGCGCCCGGCGCGGGCCGGTAGAGCGAGGTCCGCATCCAGCGCGCGATCTGCGGACTGAACACGGTTGCGCCGTCGAGCGACCCGCCGTTCAGCAGCAGCTGCATGTAACGGGCCATGTCGCCCGCGGTGGACGAGGCTGAGCCCGCGGGTGCGATCTGGCCGACGTACTCGAAGGGCCTGCGCTCGAACCCGTTGGCCGTCCAGCGGAAGCCGTCGGCGACGTCGCGCGCCAGCAGCGGGTTCATGGGATGCGGCAGGCCTGCCTTCTCCGGGTGCGGCTCACGGAAGGTCGTGCGCGTCAGCTGCAGCGGATTGATGATCTCGTCTTCCGACAGCGCCTCGAATGTCTTCCCCGTGACGTTGGACACCGCCATGCCGGCCAGCGCCGCGCCATAGTTCGAGTAGGACTCTCCGCGCCCCGGCGCGCGGACCCGCTGCGGCCGCTCTTGCCGCAGATAGACCTGCAGCGGCCGCACACGGTCGTAGTCGCGCTCGAACAGCTGGCCGAGCGCCCGGTCCTCGAAGCCCGCCGTGTGGGTCATCAGGTGGCGCAGGCGCACCGGCTCGTCGAAGCCCTGGTCGGGAACCTGCAGGCTCTGCGGCAGATAGAGGTTCACCGGCGCGTCCAGGCGCATGTGGCCAGCCTCGATCTCCTTCATCAGGGCGATCCAGGTGAAGGTCTTGGAGATCGAACCCAGGCGAAACAGCGTCCGGTCCGGATCGACGGGTCGGGCGGGGTTCAGGCGCGAGACGCCGTAGCCCTTCTTCAGCACCACCTGGCCGTTCTGGACGACGGAAACGGTGACGCCCGCGATGTGGTCGCGCGCCATCGCCTCGCGCACGGCGCCGTCGACGAAGGCTTCCAGCTGCTGCGGCGGAATGGGCGTCGACGCGGTCAGCGCGACGAAGGGCGCCTGGCCCGGCGCGACCGGCTGAGCCGCCGGCATCGCGGTCTTTGTCGCGGGCTTCGGCTTCGGTTTCGGCTTCGAGGGCGTGCGATGCAGCTCGGTGTAGGGGATCGGCGCCTTCGGCGGCGTGGCCTCGCCCGCGAACAGGTGTGGGATGGGGGAGGGCGCAGGCGGCGGTTCGTCTTGCGCAGCGGCGGGCCCGAACAGGATCAGGCCGGCGAGCGCCGCAACAGCGGCCTTCGGGAGGTGGCGCAGCGGCAAGGGCGCTCCTTCGTCAGGTCAGGGGGCGGAAGCCAGGGCGGCCGGCTTGGCGGACGGGAAGGCGTAGAGCGGCAGGATGGGCTTCAGCTCCGGCCCGATCCACAGCTGCGGCTCGGACGGCGGCCTGGCGCCCGTCTCGGTCTCCTTCTGCGCCACGCAGGTCTGCACCGCCGCGCCCAGCGCCGCAAAGTCATGCGCGTGGGTGGACGAACTCAGGAAGCAGGCGTCGAAGAAGGGGTACTTATCGCTTTCGCTGCAGCCAAAGGAGCTGCGGTCGGGCCTGGCCGCCGTCAGGATCATCCGGTCGTTCTTCTCCAGCGCCGGAATGAAGACGCCCGAGAAGCAGGCCGAGATCACCACCACGGTGGGCCGGTTCGGGCAGGCCTGGTTGACCAGCTCGGCCAAGACGCCCGGCGGCACGATCATCTGCTTGCCGTCCTCGTCCATCACCACGCCGGGCGGGCCGCCGTGAGAGGTGTAGTAGATCAGGCAGCCGTCCGGGGCCTTCTGCGCGAGTTCGCTGAGCGTGTCGAAGATCGGCTCGAGGTCGGTGCGCGCCGGCCGGGTGTCCGGATAACGGTCAGGCCGGGTCGAGAACTGCCGGATGTTGGTCTGCGAGAAGCCGAGCGTCGCGAGCCGGGCGGCGACATCGCGCCGGGCGTTGTCGAAGGCTTCCGTGGGACCGCCGGAATGGGCGTGCCAGTCGCCGGCGACCACGACCGCGGCCCAGTTGGCGAAGGGGCTGGACGCGGCGTCGGCTGATGGCGCCAGCGCGAGCAGGCCGGCCATCGCCGCCATCACCCGGACTGTCCAGCGCCTCACCCCCAAGGCCTAGCTCCCTATTTCTTGTACCGCTCGAACGGTGTCGGGATCGCCGTGCCGGTGGCTTTCGCCAGCAGGCGACCCTCCGCATCGTAAAGCTCGCCTTCGGTGAAGGCTACCGTCCTTCCCCATTTCACCACGCGGCCGATCCCGCGCAGCTTTCCGGGGACGGCGGGGCGGAAGAAGCTGGTCTTCATCTCCAGCGTCGGCGCGACGCAGGTCATGCCCGAGGCGACCATGCAGGCGACCGACATCGCCTCGTCCAGCATCACGCAGAGATAGCCGCCCTGAATCTGGCGCATCGGGTTGCAGAACTGGTCGGAGGCGTCGAAGGCGACCTCCACCTGCCGCTCCGCCTGACAGACCGACAGCAGGTGGAAGCCCACCAGCTGTGACCCCTTCGGCAGGTTCTTCGATGCGTGGAAGCGGGCGAGGATGGCCTCGTCGCTCAGCGTCTGCGGTTCGGACGAGGCGATGTCGCTCACGCCTACTTCTTCCGGAACTGGTCGAGGGAGACGATCTTGGGCTCGTCGTCGGAGGGCGGTGGGGTCCCCGCCTCCTCCACCCCGGCGGGCTCCTTCACCTCCGGCAGCTCCTCGCGCACTTCTTCCGCCGCCTCGAACTGCAGCAGGAACTGGACGCTCGGATCGTAGAAACGGGTCAGGGCCGCATAGGGGATGGACAGCCGCTTGGGCTGGCCGCCGAACTTCAGCGTCACGGCAAAGAAGGTCTCGCCCGGCGCCAGGTCCCAGTACTGGTGCTGGAGGACGATGGTCATCTCCTCCGGGTACTTGGCCAGCAGATCCTGCGGGCCGGAGACGCCCGCGGCCTTGGTCTTGAAGGTGATGTAGAAGTGGTGATCGCCGGGGATGCCCTCGGGCGAGGCCGCACGCTTGAGCGCAGCCTTGACCACGCCGCGCAACGCGTCCTGCGCCAGCGCCTCATAGTGCATCAGGTCTTGCGGCGGCTTCTGCTGGGCCATGGAGTTCCGTCTGGATAATGCAGGCGCTACAAAACCTAGCGACTCCAATGCGCGCCGCAAAGCGGCTGCGATGGTGAATGAACGATTTTCCGAAGATTGGGTGGAGGGGTTCTGTTGCCAGGCCCCCTCCGAGCCCCGCCTGGGGATCTGAACCCCCAGGGCTTTAGGTCGAGATCACTCGCACCGCATTACGCGGCGAGGGCGAACTCTTCAGCGAAGTTATCGTTCGCAGTTAGTTTAACGGCCCGAAACGGTGAGCCACGCCGAGAGAAAGCAATCGCCTTTACACGTCTGTCGATGCTGATCGGCCCCGCACTTCCCGCGATAACTCGGGAGAGATTGGTGGAACCGCCGGGAATCGCACCCGGGTCCAGTCCGCTTATTACGCGCGCGTTTATCTCCATAGTCCGGGCGAACCCGAACGGGGGTAATATAGGGCGTGCGGCCCGAGGGGGGAAGGGGGACTATCCCAAGCGCTTGGGTTTCGGTATAGAATGGCCGTGCCTACGGTCCTGACCATCGATGGCCTGCGCTGATTGCGAAGTGGAGCGAGATTCATGGCGAAGACTGACGAGATGAAGCGGGCCGATGCCGCTGCCCGGGACCGCCTTGCCCACTTCCCGCGCGTGACGGCTGTCCGGTACTCGCCGGAGCTCGAGCGGCTGGTGATCGATCTCTCCACCGGGATCGGTCTGCTGATCGATTTCCGGGAGGTGGAAGGGCTCGAGGACGCGCGGCCGGACGATCTGGAGCACGTGGAGATCAGCCCATCGGGGTTCGGGCTCCACTTTCCCTCCCTGGACGCTGACGTCTATGTGCCCGGCCTTCTCGAAGGAAGGATGGGCTCGGCGGCCTATATGGCGGCCAAGCTCGGCGCTGCGGGCGGGCGCGTCCGGTCGCCGGAGAAATCCCGCGCGGCGCGTGAGAATGGACGGCTAGGGGGCAGGCCGCGCAAGCACGCGGCGGCCTGATCGCTCCGGCGACTACTGCGCGGGAGGCGCCTCTTCAGGCGGTTCAGCCGGCGCTTCGGGGACGAGGACGGCGGGTTGGCCCCTGGTGCCGGGCGCGGGCCTCAGGCCTCCGCCTCGCGAGACCAGGGCCTCGTAGTCCCTGCGGTCCTGCGAGAAGTCCGCGCCGCGGGGGAAGACCACGTCGAAGCGCGGGTCGTAGCCGAGCGCCGCCGACAGGACCGCCGTCAGGATGGAAGCGATGGACCCGACCTGCTCGCCCGAGCAGGCGCGGTGCAGGGTCCGTGCGGCGTTGGCGATCACCAGGTTGGCGTCATAGGAGACCCCGTTGACGCAGAGCTGGCTGACCGTGGTCCCGTCGGCCTCGAAGGTTTCGGCGATGGGCGGCTGGCCCCACGCCGGGTCCTGGATCGTCGCGCGCACGGCGGCCGCGCGGTCGGGCGGAAGCTCCTGGTCGAACTCCACGAAGCGGGCGATGTGCGGATCGCAGCAGCCCAGCCCCGCGCGGCCCTGGACGAAGGCGCGGCCGTCGCTCCGGAAGGTCACCCGCACCACCGCCTGGCGGACCGTCTCAGAGGGGCGCGCCCAGACCTCGACGATGGTCTCGTCGCCCCGCACCAGCTGATCCTGCAGCGGCGGCAGGTCCCAGAGGCGGTAGAGCAGAGGCGGGACGCCGTTCGGGATGTTCTGCGCCGGCGGGCGCTCGCCGCGCCGGATGCGGCGGACGCCCAGCGGGTTCACGGCCTCCGGCTTGGCCGGCCACTTGTCGGTCCACCAGCCCTGCGGATCGGGGCCGGGGATCGGCGCGGTGGGCGCGGAAACCGTGACCTGTTCCTGGTGCAGGGGCTGCGCGGCGGCGGGTCCGGCGACCAGCGCGGCCATGGCGAGGGTGGCGAAGGTGCGTCTCACGCGTGAGCGCTCCTTTAGGGACGTTACATCCCCTCGGCGCCTCTCTCGATGGAAAGAACGCCGGTGCGGGACAGCTCCACAAGACCCAACGGGCGCATCAGTTCCACAAAGCTGTCGATCTTGGACGGCCCGCCGGTGATCTCGAAGACGAAGCTTTCGGAGGTGGTGTCGATCACCTTGGCGCGGAAGATTTCGGCCACGCGCATGGCCTCGACCCGGTCCGCGCCCGTCCCGCGCACCTTCACCAGGGCGAGTTCGCGCTCGATGCCGTTGGGGTCGCGGGTGACGTCGTGCACGCGCCGCACGCTGACGACCTTGCGAAGCTGCGCCTCGATCTGCTCCAGCACATGCGGGGCGCCGCGCGTGACGATGGTGATCCGCGAAGTGTGCGCCCGCCGATCCGTCTCGGCCACCGTCAGGCTCTCGATGTTGTAGCCGCGGCCTGCGAACAGCCCGACCACGCGGTGCAGCACGCCTGGCTCGTTATCCACAAGCAGGGCAAAGGTGGCGACATTCTCGACCTCGGTCTCGTGAGAGAGGTCGTAGGCGGAGGCGGGCTGGGTGGTGGTGTCGGTCATCAGACGAGCCTTTTCCCCGCCTCATCTATGACCTGAGTCAGATCGGTGTCCCAGTCGTCGGGCAGGATCATCTCGTTGTGGGCCTTGCCGGAGGGGATCATGGGGAGGCAGTTCTCGGCCTTCTCCACGCGGCAGTCGAAGATGACCGGGCGCGGGGTGTCGATCATCTCGCGAATCTTGTCGTCGAGTTCGGCGGGCGTTTCGGCGCGCAGGCCGACGGCGCCGTAAGCCTCGGCCAGCTTCACGAAGTCGGGCAGGCTCTCGCTGTACGAATGGCTGTAGCGTTCCCCGTGCAGCAGCTGCTGCCACTGGCGGACCATGCCCATCCACTCGTTGTTGAGGATGAAGATCTTGATCGGCAGCTCGTACTGAACCGCCGTCGAGATCTCCTGCATCGTCATCTGCACCGAGGCTTCGCCCGCGATGTCGATGACGAGGCTGTCGCGGTGGGCCAACTGCACGCCGACGGCGGCGGGCAGGCCATAGCCCATGGTGCCGAGACCACCGGAGGTCATCCAGCGGTTCGGCTCCTGGAAGTGGAAGAACTGCGCCGCCCACATCTGGTGCTGGCCGACTTCGGTCGTGATGTAGTGGTCGCGGTCCTTCACGGCCGCATAGAGGCGCTCGATGGCGAACTGCGGCTTGATCACCTCGTCGGAGGGCCGGTAGCGCAGCGAGCGGCGGGCGCGCCACTCGTCGATCTGGCGCCACCAGCCGTCGAGCGCCTGGCGGTTGGCCTGGTAGCCCTTGGCCTTCCAGACCGCGATCATGTCCTCGAGCACGCTGGCGGCGTCGCCGACGATCCCGACCTCCACGCGGACGTTCTTGTTGATGGAGGAGGGGTCGATATCGATGTGGATCTTGTGCGAGCCCGGCGAGAACGCATCCAGCCGCCCGGTCACCCGGTCGTTGAAGCGCGAGCCGATGGCCACCATGACGTCACAGCCGTGCATGGTGTTGTTGGCTTCCAGCGTGCCGTGCATGCCGACCATGCCAAGCCACGCCGGATCGGCGGCCGGGAAGGCGCCCAGCCCCATCAGCGTCGACGTCACCGGCGCGCCGGTCAGCGCCGCGAACTCGCGCAGCAGCTCGCTCGCGCGCGGGCCCGCGTTGATGACGCCGCCGCCGGTGTAGAAGATTGGCCGGCGGGCGTTCGCGATCATCCGCACGGCCTCGGCGACCTTGGCCGGATCGCCCTTGGTCCGCGGGGCATAGGCGTGGCTGAAGGTCACCTCCTGCGGGCCGTAGTAGTCCGCCTTGGCGAATTGCACGTCCTTGGGGATGTCGATCAGCACCGGGCCGGGGCGCCCCGTGGTGGCGATGTGGAAAGCCTCGTGGATGATGCGCGGCAGGTCGGCGGCGTTCTTCACCAGGTAGTTCTGCTTGGTGCAGGCGCGCGTGATGCCGACGGTGTCCGCCTCCTGGAAGGCGTCGGTGCCGATCAGGTGCGTCGGCACCTGGCCGGTGATCACGACCATCGGGATGGAGTCCATCAGCGCATCGACGATGCCGGTGATGGCGTTGGTGGCGCCGGGGCCGGAGGTGACCAGCACCACGCCGGGCTTGCCGGTCGAGCGCGCATAGCCCTCCGCCGCGTGGGTCGCGCCCTGCTCATGGCGGACCAGCACGTGATGCAGCCGATGGCCGTGCGCCTCCGCGTCCTGGAACAGCGCGTCGTAGATCGGCAGCACCGCGCCGCCCGGATAGCCGAACAGTGTGGTGACGCCCTGGTCGATCAGCGCCTGCACCACGATCTGCGCGCCCGACATTTCACGGTCGGCGGTATCGGCTTCTTTGATGGTCTGGTGGGCGGTCATCTCGGGTCTTCCAGAAGGCATGAGCAATAAAAAAGGCCCTCGAGGGGCCTGGCGTGCGCGACCGTTGGCGGGGTGACTAGGTCACGCCGCGGCGGGCCGCTCCGTAAGTACGACGACGCTGTTGCGCACGAAGATTGCTCCAAAACGTGGTGAAGAGCAGATGCCACGCTAGCTGGAAGGCGTCAAGGAAGGGTTTAGCGCAAGAAACTGCCTCCACTGGGCCTCGGCGGTATCGGCCGTTATGCGCGGCCAGTCCGGTGTCTGGTTGCGGAACCAGGTAAGCTGGCGCTTGGCGTACCGCCGCGTCTCCCGCTGGGCGGCTTCGAGGGCTTCGGGGAGAGTGGTTTCGCCCGCGATGTAGGCCGCGAGCTCCCGCACGCCGACGGCCTTCATAGCGGGCACGGTAGGTTTGAGATGCCGCGCCGCCAGCGCCCGGACCTCTTCAAGCGCGCCCTGCTCAATCATCGCCTCCAGCCGCTCGTCGCAACGGCGGTAGAGCACGTCGCGCGGCGGTTCCAGCACCACCGCGTTCCAGTCATCCAGCGCGCCGGAGGTCTCCGCCTGCCACTGACTCAGGCTCTTGCCCGTGGCCTCGAACACTTCCTGCGCCCGGCAGAGCCGCTGCCGGTCACCCGGTGCGATGCGCTGGGCGGCCGTCGGATCGATCTTGGCCAGAGCCTCGCGGAATACGGTCTCGCCCGCTTGATCATAGCGAGCCTCGACTGCCATCCGGACGTCCGCCGGGATCGAAGGGATGTCCGCCAGCCCCTGCGTCAGCGCCCGGAAGTAAAGCCCCGTCCCGCCGACCACGATGGCCGGGCGGCCGCGAGCCGCGATCTCCGCCAACACCGCCCTGGCCGCCTCCAGCCACCGCCCGACCGACCAGCCGTCCGCCGCATCGGCCACGCCGAACAGGTGATGCCGCGCTTGCGCCTCCTCCTCGACCGACGGCCGCGCGGTCAGCACCCGCAGGTCGCGGTAGAGCTGCATGGAGTCCGCGTTGACGATCTCGCCGCCGATTTCCCGCGCCAGCCGCAGCGCCAGGGCCGACTTGCCGCTTGCCGTCGGACCCGCGATCAGCCAGATGGCGGGCGCTTTTCCGGATAAGGCCATGCTTCTCGCGCTCACCCTCGTCAGCCCCGACCCGTCCGCCGCCGATCAAGCGGCGCAGCGCATCCCCGCAGCGGTCGCAGCCGTCGGCGCGCGCGTCAAGGAGCCCCGCCTGCTCGGCCCCGGCGCGCTCGACCTGCTGGTGGAGGCGCAGGACCGCGCGATGGTTCGCTCGGCGGCGGAGAAGGCGCTCGACGGCCTGCCGGTAGACGTCTGCGTGCAGCCCTGGTCCGGGCGGAAGAAGCGGCTGTTCGTGGCCGACATGGACTCCACCATTATCAACGTCGAATGCCTGGACGAACTGGCGGACTTCGCCGGCGTGAAGGAGCAGGTGTCCGCCATCACCGAGCGCGCCATGCGCGGCGAGCTGGAGTTCGAAGGGGCGCTGCGCGAGCGCGTCGCGATGTTGAACGGCCTGAGCCTCACCGCGCTGGAGGAATGCTACGACGAACGCGTCCGCCTGAACCCCGGCGCGCGCACGGCGGTCGAGACGATGGCGCGGGGCGGCGCCCGCTGCGTGCTGGTCTCCGGCGGCTTCACCTTCTTCACCCGCCGCGTCGCCCAGGCCGCCGGCTTCCACGAGCAGCGCGGCAACACGCTCTGTGAGGACGGCGAGGTCCTGACCGGCAAGGTCGGCGAACCCATCCTCGGCCGCGAGGCCAAGCTCGCGACGCTCAAGGACGAAGCGGCGCGCCTGGACCTGCCGCTCGAAGAGACCCTCGCCATCGGCGACGGGGCGAACGACCTCGCCATGATCAAGGCCGCGGGGCTGGGCGTCGCCTATCGCGCCAAGCCCATCGTCGCCGAGCAGGCCGACGCGCGCATCGACCATGCCGACCTGACGGCGGTGCTGTACTTCCAGGGGTACAGGCACGAGGAGTTTGCGGCGTAGCAGTGCGTGGTTCGACACGCGGCTTCGCCGCTGCTCACCATGACTAATCTCTGAGCTAGTCATCCTGAGCAGCCCTCCTTGTCGAAGGGGAGCAGCCCTCCTGAGCTTGTCGAAGGGGGGCGTGTCGAAGGACGCACCTACCGCCCCTTCGCAGGCCCCTTCTGCAGGTAGCTGAAGAACTCGCTGTCCGGCGGGACCACCACGGTCGTGTCACCCCGCGCCAGCGTCTCATCGTACGCCTTCATCGTCTGGTAGAAGGCCGCGAACTCCGGGTCGCGGCCGTAGCTTGAGGCGTAAATCCTGGCGCGCTCGGCGGCCGTCTCGGCCCGGATGGCCGCGGCCTTCGTTTCGGCCTCCGCGAGGACTTGCTCGCGCTGCTCTTCGGTTTGCGCGCGCAACTGGGCCGCCTGCTGGCGCCAACCGGCGCTCATGCGCTCGAAGATCGCGTTCTCCTCGCCGGGCGGCAGGTCCGCGCGGCGGATGCGAAGGTCGAGGATCGTGACGCCCATGTTCGTCGCCGCCGTGCGGCGCTTCATGTCCTCACGCGCGGCGCCGTCGAGGGCTTCGCGCCGTCCCGAGAGGACATCCTGCGACGCGGCCTGCGCCATGGCTCCTCGGAGCGACGACACCGCCAGCTTGTTCAGCCGCGCCGCCGCCGTCTTCTGGTCGTGCGCCACCCGATAGAACCGCAGCGGATCGTCGATCCGATACCGGACGAAGCCATCCACCACGAGCAGGCGCCGGTCGGCCGTGGTCATCTCTTCGGGCTGGGTCTGGAGAGCCTGGTTGCGCTTTTCGAACACCGCCACCTGGTCGACGAATGGGATCTTCGCCTTGAGCCCGGGCCCGTCGCCGCCGGCGTTGACCACCCGCACGGGCTCGCCGAAGCGCGTCACGACGCCCTGCTGCCGCTGATCGACGACGAAGAAGCTCTGGCCGATCACGATCAGAACCGCGATCAGGATGAAGGCGTTGCGCCAGAAGCGGTTCATTTGCCGCCTCCCGTCGCAGAGCTGGGCTCGACCTTGGTCGGGTTCGCGGGGAGGGTGACCGTGGCGTCCTTGCCCGTGACCACGACCTTGTTCGCGCGCGCCAGCAGCCGCTTCATGGTCTCGACATAGAGCCGCTCGCGGGTCACCGCCGGGGCGGCCTTGTATTCCTCGTAGACCGGCGCGAAGCGGGCGGCGTCGGCCTCCGCCGCCTGGACGGTGCGGACCCTGTTGGCGGCCGCTTCCTGCTCGACCTTGGCGGCCTGGGCCCGGGCGGCGTCCAGGGCAGGCCCGGCGTTCTGCCGCGCCTTCTCCAGCTCGCGATAGGCGTCGATGGTCTGGTGCGGCGGGGCGGTGTTCCTGATCTCCACCGCATCGATGCGGACGCCCGCGTGGTAGCCGTCGAGCACCTGCTGCATCCGCGCGGCGGTCTCGGCCTGCACCCGATCTTTCGCGGTCGAGAACAGGGGCTGCAGGGCCGTGCGAGCGACGGCGTCGCGCATGGCGACTTCGCCCACGGTGCGGATCGTCCCCTCAACGTCGTCGAGGGTGAAGAGATAGGCGCGGGCGTCGGACACCCGCCAGACCACGGAGAACGCCACGTCGGCGATGGCGCCATCGCCGGTGAGCATCAGGCGCTCGTTCTCTGTTTCGGGCGTCGTCCCGCCGACATCGGTACGCTGGAGAGCGGTAGGGACGGCTTCGGCGCTCTCCAGGGGCCAGGGCAGGTGGTAGTGCAGGCCGGGGCCTGCCTCGCGATTGTAGGAGCCCAAGCTGGTCACGACCGCCTGTTGGCCGGTCTCGACGATGTAGAGCCCCGTCAGCAGCCAGAGCCCGATAGCGCCCGCGATCAGCGTCGCCACAGCGCCAAGGCGCGGCTTTCCGTTCGGGCCGCGATACCAGCCGCCGAAGCGCTCGCTCCAGCCGTTCCGCTGTTCCTGCGGAGGCGGGACCGGACGCCGCGGCCCGCGCGGCGGCGGAGTCTCATTCGGCGTCGGTGAGCCCCAGGGACCCGGCTTGGCGTTGTCGTTCCAGGGCATAAAGGCGCGTCGTCGTCCGTGTTCGGCTTGTAAAGCGGCGCAGTCACGCGGATATGGAACCCGCCGCTACCCAACGCAAGCACAAGCCCCGATGAGCCCCGCCCCCGCCGACCGCGACGCCGCCCTGAGAGCGCTGGACACTGTCCGCGATCCGGCGACCGGACGCGGGCTGGCGAGCGCCGGCCTGGTGCAGGGGTTGGTGGTGCGCGACGGCCGCGCCGGCTTCATGCTGGAGGTGCCTGCTTCGGCGGCGGCGGCGTACGGCCCGGTACGCGAAGAGGCCGAAAAGGTGCTGGCGGCCCTGCCGGGCGTGCAGAAGGCGCAGGTGGTGCTGACGACCGCCGTGCAGGACTCCGCCACCACCCGCGTGCGCAAGGGCGCCAAGCTCGCCGCCGATCCCCATGCCCAGCCGCGCCCGCCGGTCGAAGCCGCCAAGCCGCCGCATGTGAAGCGCGTCATCGCGGTGGCCAGCGGCAAGGGCGGGGTGGGGAAGTCCACCATCGCGGTGAACCTCGCCTGCGCGTTTGCGGGGTTGGGTCTTCGCGTCGGTCTGCTGGACGCCGATGTCTATGGCCCGTCCGCGCCGAAGATGCTGGGCGTCGACGGAGAGCCGGTCTTCACGGATGGCAAGCTGCAGCCGCTCGTCGCGTATGGCGTGAAGGTCATGTCCATCGGCTTCCTGGTGGACGATGGCGCGCCGATGATCTGGCGGGGGCCGATGGCCTCGTCCGCCGTGCGCCAGATGGTGCAGGACGTCGCCTGGGGAACGGACGCCGAGCCGCTCGACATCCTCGTCGTCGACCTGCCGCCCGGCACTGGCGACATCCACCTGACGCTGGTCCAGAAGCTCGCGGTTGACGGCGTGGTCCTGGTCTCGACGCCGCAGGAGATCGCGCTCATCGACGCCCGCCGCGCCGCCGCCATGTTCGCCAAGACCGGCACGCCGGTTCTCGGCGTCGTCGAGAACATGGCCTTCTTCCCTGATCCCGCGACGGGTAAGCCGATCCCGATATTCGGCCAGGGCGGCGCGGCCGAAGAGGCCAAGCGCCTCGGCGTGCCCCTGCTCGCCGAAGTCCCCATCGACATCGCGCTGCGCGAAGGCGGCGACACGGGCCGCCCGCTCACCGCCCAAAACACAAACAGCCCGGCCGCCGAAGCGCTCCGGGCTGCTGCACGAGCGCTCGCCATCACCTAGTACGTCATCGCGAGGCCCTTCGTGGTCGCGAGCCTTCAGCGGATCGGGTTTCGCAAGCAGCTCGTGGGCTCGGTGCTGATCGCGGCGGTGCTGGTGGCGATACCCGGCTTCTTCCGGCCCTCGACGCCGACGCTGCTGATCATGGGCCTGCTGTTCGCGGCAGGGCCGGTGTACCTGCGGCTGCACCCGGAAGCGGGCGCGGTGATCGCAGGACACAAGCGTCGCCGCTAAAGCTTGTTGCGAATGGTTCTCAATTGTGCGACTGGAGCGGGCATGTTCCGCCCCCTCCTCGCCGCCGCTCTCGCGTTCGCCGTCGCCGCCTGCGGGCAATCGGAGCAGGCGCAGCCGACCAAGGGCGTGCTGAACCTCTACACCGCGCGCCACTATGACGCCGACCTGCAGCTCTACGACGCCTTCACCAAGGCCACGGGCATCAAGGTCAACCGGCTGGAGATGGAGCCGGACCAGCTGATCGAGCGGATGAAGGCCGAGGGCGACGCCTCGCCCGCGGACGTGATCCTGATGGCCGACGCCGGGGCGCTGTGGCGGGCGCAGCAGGCGGGGCTGTTCCAGAAGGTGACCACGCCGACGCTGGAGGCGCGCATCCCGCAGAACGTGCGCGGGCCGGACGGTTATTGGTGGGGTTTCTCGCGGCGGGCCCGGGTGATCGCCTACGACAAGACCAAGGTCCGCCCCGACGAGGTCGCGACCTACGAGGCGCTCGCCTCCCCCCGGTTCAAGGGGCAGGTCTGCGTGCGCAATTCCGACAACGTCTACAACCTGTCCCTGATGGCGAGCTTCATCGAGCGCTGGGGCCGGCCAAAGGCGCTGGCGTGGGCGAAGGGCGTCGTCGCCAACATGGCCCGCACGCCCCAGGGCGGCGACATCGACCAGATCCGGGCCGTGGGCGCGGGCGCGTGTCAGGCAGCGCTGACGAACACCTACTACTACCTGCGCGTCGCCGCCTCGAAGAACCCGGGCGACGAGGCGGTGGCCTCGAAGGTGACGCTGTCCTTCCCGGAGCAGGCCACCACGGGCACGCACGTCAACGTGTCCGGCGGCGGGGTCGCGGCCCATGCGCCGCACAAGGACGCCGCGGTGCAGTTCCTGAACTTCCTGGCGTCGGACCAGGCGCAGGAGATCTTCGCGGGCGCCAACCACGAATACCCCGCCGTGCCGGGCGTGAAGCCGCCCGCCGACGTGGAGGCCTGGAGCGACTTCAAGGCCGACCCGATGCCGGTGGCGATCTATGGGCAGCGGCAGGCGGAGGCTCAAGCCGTCTATGACGAAGCCGGGTGGCGGTAGTGGGTGCGTGGTTCGAGACGCGGCCTGAAGGCCGCTCCTCACCATGACGAACGCTGTTGCAGCCCAGAACCTTCGTCATCCTGAGGAGCCCGCGCAGCGGGCGTCTCGAAGGACGCACAAGGTCTCTGCCCTCCGCATCGCCGCCCTCGTCGCGGCCGCGCTGGCGGTGATCCCGCTGCTGGCCGTCGTGTGGCTGGCGATGACCCGGCCCGCGAGCGCCGACATTCCGCCCGAGCTGATCGGCCGTTATGCCGCCACGACGGCCGCGTTGGGGGTGAGCGTGGCTATCGGCGCCACGACGCTCGGCGCGATCTCGGCGTGGCTGGTGGTGATGCACCGCTTCCCCGGCCGCGACGTGTTCGCCTGGGCGCTGGCGTTGCCGCTGGCGGCGCCGGCGTTCGCGCTGGCCTATGCCTACGCCGACCTGTTCGACGTCGCCGGGCCGCTGCGGATGTTCCTGCGGGCCACTTTAGGTTTCGACGCCTTACCCTTTGAAATGCGGAGCCTTCCTGGCGCGGCGTTCGTGCTGTCGTGCGCCTTCTATCCGTACGTCTATCTGACCGCCCGGGCGGCGTTCGTGAGCCAGTCGGTGTGTGCGCTGGAGGCGGCGCGGACGCTGGGCTCGTCGCCGCTGGATGCGTTCCGGCGCGTGGCCCTGCCGCTGGCCCGGCCCGCGCTGGCGGCCGGCGCGGCGCTGGCGGTGATGGAGACGCTGGCTGACTATGGGGCGGTGAACTTCCTCGGCGTCCAGACCCTGACCACCGGGGTGGTGCGGTCGTGGTCGGTGTTCGGGGCGCCGGGCTCGTCGGCGAGGCTGGCGCTGATCCTGCTGTTCGTGGCCGCCATCCTGCTCTGGGTCGAGCGGCTGAACCGCGCGGGCGAGAGCTACGGCGCCTCCAGCGCCCGCTGGCGGACGCTGACGGAGGTTCCGCTTGTCGGTCCAAGCCGCTGGCTTGCCTCAGGTTTTTGCCTCCTGCTGCTGACGGCGGGGCTGCTTCTGCCGGCGGGTTGGCTGGCCTACCGGGCGGCCACCTACACGCCCGAATTCGACCGCGTCTTCCACGCGGCGTCGGTGTCGCTCGGGCTAGGCTTCACCGGCGCGATTGTCACCGTGACCCTCGCCGCCGTGATCGCTTTCGGGGCGCGTGGCCAGAAGCTCGCCCAGCGGATCGTCAGCCTCGGCTACGCGACGCCCGGCGCGGTCATGGCGGTGGGACTGCTTGCGCCTGCGGGCATCCTGTGGCGCGGCGGGATCGCGAACGGCGTCGCGATGGGATTGGGCCTGCTGGTCTTCGCCTACGCCGCCCGGCTGATGGCGGCGGCGCTGGAGCCGATCGACGCGGGGCTGGCGCGGGTGACGCCCTCGATGGACCGCGCGGCGCGGACGCTCGGCGAGACCGAGACCGGGGCCGTGCGCCGGGTGCACGTTCCGCTGGCGCGAGGCGCGCTGTGGACGGCGGGGCTGCTGGTGTTCGTCGACGTGATGAAGGAGCTCCCTGCGACGCTGATCCTGCGGCCGTTCAACTTCGACACGCTGGCGGTGCTGGCCGATCGCTACGCCGCCGACGAGCGGCTGGCCGAAGCCGCCTGGCCCTCGCTGCTGATCGTGGCGGCCGCGGCGCCCGCGGTGATCTTCCTGTCGCGCCGGGTCGCGAAATCGAGGCCGGGCGGATGAGCGCGATCGAGGTCAGGGGCGCGCGGCGGCTCTACGGCAAGAAGGCCGCCGTCGACGGCGCGAGCCTCAATGTCGAGGCAGGCCGCCTGACCTGCCTGCTCGGACCGTCGGGCTGCGGGAAGTCCACCCTGTTGCGGCTGATCGCGGGCTTAGAGCCGCTCGATGGCGGCGAGATCGTCGCCGAGGGCCGCACGGTCTCGGGACCCCACGTGCACGTCGCGCCGGAAGAACGGAAAATCGGCTTTGTTTTCCAGGACTACGCGCTCTTTCCTCATCTGACCGTGGAGCAGAACGTCGCCTTCGGCCTGACCAACCTGCCCCGCGCGCAGCGGCACGCCCGGGCGCTGGCAGAGCTGGAGCGGGTGCGCCTCGCCGACCGCGCGACGGCCTGGCCAAACGCGCTCTCTGGCGGCGAGCAGCAGCGGGTGGCGCTCGCGCGGGCGCTGGCGCGCAACCCCCACGCCATCCTTCTCGACGAGCCCTTCTCCGGCCTCGACGGGCGGCTGAAGGCGGAGGTCCGCGACGCCGCGCTGGAGGCCCTGCGCGATGCGGGCGCGGCCAGCCTGATCGTCACCCACGACGCCGAAGAGGCGCTGATGATGGCCGACCACCTGGCGCTCATGCAGGCCGGCCGCATCCTCCAGACCGGCGCGCCGCGCGAGTGCTACCTGAAGCCCGCGTCCATGGCGGCGGCGAGGCTACTCGGCGAGGCGAACGAACTGCCGGTGACGAAGCTGGACGGCGGGGTGGCCTGCACCGCGTTCGGCGCCGTGCCGGGCTCCGGCGCGGTGGTGATGGCCCGGCCCGAAGCCCTGGTGCTCGGCGGCGAAGGGGCGCGGGCGAAGGTCACGGCGGCGCGGTTCGCCGGGGGCTACGTGATGCTGACGCTGTTCGCCGATGCTGAGACCGCCACGGCGCGCGTGGCGGTGACGGGCGCGCCGGGGGTGGGCGACGAGGTGCGGGTCTCGCTCGATCCGGCGTTCTGCGCGGTGTTCGCGGACTGAGCCCTTCCCCCCTCCAGGGGGAAGGGAGAACAGATCAGCGCCCGATCCGCGACTTCGCGATCTCGTCCGCCACTTCGTTGCTGGGACGGCGTTCGTCGGCGGAGCGGTCGAGGACTTCAGCCAGCGTTTGGGTCAAGCGCGAGAGCTTGGCTTCGACCCACGCCGGGTCGTAGGCCTCCCCGCGTTCCAGCGCCCGAATCTCGGCCGCCACATTGATGATGCCGCCGCCGTTGATGACGTAATCCGGGGCATAGAGCATGCCGCGCTCGAACAGCGCCTGGCCGACTTCGCGCGTGGCGAGCTGGTTGTTGGCGCCGCCGGCGACGACCTTGCCCTTCAGGCGCGGCAGGGTCTGGGCGTTGACCGCCCCGCCCAGAGCGCAGGGGGCGAAGACCTCCGCGTCGGCGTCGAAGATGGCGTCGGGCTCGACCACCGTGGCGCCGGTTCGCGCGGCGACTTCGTCCAGCGCCTGGCGGTTCACGTCGGTGATGACGAGCTTCGCGCCTGCCGCGTGCAGCTTGTCGGCGAGGTAGGCGCCGACGTGGCCGACGCCCTGGATCGCCACCGTCACGCCCGATAGCCCCCCGCCGTAAGCGCGCCGCACGCAAAGCTCGACGCCCCGGAACACGCCCTCGGCGGTGACGGGACTCGGGTCGCCCGACGCGGCGGGGTGGCCCTCCAGACCCGCGACGTACTTCGTCTCCTTGCGCGCGTGGGTCAGGTCGGCGGGGGAGACGCCGACGTCCTCGGCCGTCCAGTAGCGGCCGGCGACGCGCTCCACGGCGCGGCCGAACGCCTCGAACAGCTCCGGCGTCTTTTGCGTGCGGGAGTCGCCGATGATCACCGCCTTGCCGCCGCCCAGCTCCAGGTCGGCCATGGCGTTCTTGTAGGACATCGCCCGCGACAGCTTCAGCGCGTCGGTGAGCGCGGCCTCCGCGTCGGGGTAGGTCCACATCCGGCACCCGCCCGCGGCCGGGCCCCGGAACGTCGAGTGGACAGCGATGATGCAGCGCAGGCCGGACTTTTCGTCAAAGAAGCTATGGACGGCTTCGTGGTTCTCGAAAGCGGGGGAATCGAAGAGGGTCATGCCGCCGAACGCTGTTTTGGGGGAACGCCTGTGCGCGGGGAGCCTCTACGCCGCCCAGCCGCGCCTCACAACCCCGAAACGCGGGTCGCCGCGATCGGCGCCCGAAGGATCGGCGGCGCGCCGGAGGGCAGGTGCGTGTGCGGGTCGAAGGTGAAGGCGGCGACGTCCTTCCACACCGTCTCCGCCTGCCGGTCGCGCAGCAGCAGGTGCCAGCCGTTGCGGTACAAAGCGGTGCGGTCGGGGCGCGGCAGGCGCGAGACGGCTTCGATGGTCGGCTCTCGCGGGATGATCTCGTCGTTCGCGCCGTACAGGTAGGCCGTCGGAACCCGCAGCCGCCCGGTGGACGCCCACGCGGTCTCCATCAGCTGCGTCAGGCCCCAGAGCGCATCGCTCCTCGCGCCCCAGATCATCAGCGGATCGCGGCCCATGGCGCGCAGCTCGTCGATGTTGTCCGAGGCGCGGATGTTGTCGGTGATCCAGCGCGGGGGCGTGAACACCTTGCTGCCGGCCAGGTGGGCGGTGAGCCAGAGCGCCGTGCGGTTGGGCAGCGGCTGGCTCGACCAGCCCCAGACGGCGGGCGCCAGCAGCACGAGCCGGTCGGCGCGCGGTGGGCGCCCGGAGGCGAAGGCGGCGATGCCGACGGCGCCGCCCATGCTCTCGCCCGCGACCGTCACCGGCACGCCGGGATGGCGCTCGCGCACCAGCTCGACGCAGGTCCGCAGGTCCTCGCACATCAGCGTCTGCCCGCCCCACACCCCCCGGTGCGGCGAGCGGCCGAAGCCGCGCTGGTCGAAGGCGTAGGTGGTGATGCCCTGTCCGGCCCAATACGGCGCGGCCATGTGGAAGGCGTTGGCGTAGTCGTTCATGCCGTGCAGGCCGACCACGACCGCTTCCGGCTGGATGTCCGCGCCCCAGACGGTCAGGCCCAGCGCCGCGCCGTCGAAGCTGATGAAGCGGTCCTCCTCCAGCCGGGCGCCCCGGAAGCCCGCGACCGGAATGCGGGGCTTCTGCACCACCGGCGCGCAGGCCGCGAGCAGGCCGGAAAGCAGGAAGGCGCGGCGCCTCATGCCAACATCTCCGCGACGCGGGATTGGAGGTAAGGGACAACGTCGTCCTCGAACCACGGGTTTCGCTTCAGCCAGGCGGTGTTGCGCCAGGAGGGGTGGGGCAGGGGCAGGTAGTTGGGCAGGAAGTCACGCCAGCCGCGGACGATGTCCGTCATCGCCCCATCGGCGCCCGCCCACTCCTGCGCGTACGAGCCGACCAGCAGGGTCAGCTCAACATTCGGCAGGTGATCCAGCAGGCGCGGTCGCCAGAGCTCGGCGCAGCGGGTGGGTGGCGGGTAGTCGCCGCCATTCGGGTTCGTGCCGGGAAAGCAGAAGGCCATGGCCGCCACGCCGATCCGCGGGTCGGCGTAGAAGGTCTCGTCGTCCACCCCCATCCAGCGCCTTAAGCGGTCGCCGGACGGGTCGGTGAAGGGCCTGCCGCTCTCATGCACCAGTCGCCCGGGCGCCTGGCCGCAGATCAGGATGCGGGTCTCAGGCTGGACCCACACCACCGGCCGCGGCTCATGCGGCAGCTCTCCCGCGCAGGCGCGGCAGGCGCGGATGTCTGAGACGACGGCTTCTAAAGCTCCCTTCCCCCTCGAGGGGGGAAG
>JBLNCT010000043.1:0-8443 GCA_050260915.1 Parcubacteria group bacterium | reverse complement strand
TGCTGCGCGGCACCAAGCGCGAGGAAGTCGAGCGCGGCCAGGTGCTGTGCAAGCCGGGCTCGATCACCCCGCACACCAAGTTCACGGCCGAGGCCTACATCCTCACCAAGGAAGAGGGCGGGCGCCACACGCCGTTCTTCACCAACTACCGGCCGCAGTTCTACTTCCGCACCACCGACGTGACCGGCATCATCCGGCTGCGCGAGGGCGTGGAGATGATCATGCCCGGCGACAACGCCGAGCTGGACGTCGAGCTGATCACCCCCATCGCCATGGACCAGGGCCTGCGCTTCGCCATCCGCGAAGGCGGCCGCACCGTCGGCGCTGGCGTCGTGGCCAAGATCGTCGAGTAGCACCGCCCAGGTCCCCCCCCTTGGGGGAGGGGGACCACGAAGTGGTGGAGGGGGCTTTCATCCGCTGACTCAGCGGGCTTGAGCCCCTTCAGTCGCTTCGCGACAGCTTCCCCAGAGGGGAAGCACAAGAACAGCCAAGGCCCCGGAGCGATCCGGGGCCTTTCTCTTAAGTCCTTGTCATGACACCGAATTAAGCTGTGCCCGCTGCCGGCGCGGGGTAGTTTGCGCCAACAGAACGGCGTTCCCGACGGGAGAGAAGCATGCGCGGACTCATGGCTCTGACCGCCCTTGCGGTGGCCTTCGGCGGCGCCGCTTCGGCCGCGCCTTCCGTCGAGATCAAGGATGCGGTGGCCCGGGTCGTCGTGATCCCCGAGGACCGCGCCGACGTGCGGGTCGAATTCCTCACCACGAATCGCGCCCTGCCGCTGACGGTCAGCAAGGTCGGCGGCCGCACGGTCATTGACGGTAACCTCCGCTACTCGAAAATCCGCAACTGCTCGACCCAAGGCGGTCGGACCTCGGTCTACGTCGCGGGCGTCGGAAAGGTGGACTGGGCGAACATGCCCCAGGTCGTCATCCATACCCCTCGGGCGGTGAACGTGGCGGCGGGCGGCGCGGTGTTCGGCAGCGTGGGCCGCAGCGAGAGTCTTTCCTTCGCCAACGCGGGGTGCGGCGACTGGACGGTGGGCAACGTGAAAGGCGCCCTGACGGCCCGTCAGGCCGGCTCCGGCGACCTGCGGACAGGCTCGGCGGGTTCGGCGGATGTGCGTATCGCGGGTTCGGGTGACGTGAACCTCACCGCGATCGACGGGCCCTTGACCGTCGACGTCGCGGGTTCGGGCGACGTGCACGCAAGCTCCATCGACGGGAACCTGAAGACCAACGTGGCGGGTTCGGGCGACGTCACCGTCGATAGCGGCCGCGCGAGGGACATGAAGGTGTCGGTGGCCGGCTCGGGCGACGTGAATTTCGGCGGCGTCGCCGACAGCCTGGAGGCGCGCATCATGGGCTCGGGCGACGTGAGCGCCGCCAAGGTGACCGGCTCCTTCCGCAAGTCCGTCATGGGCTCCGGCACCGTCCGCATCGGCCGCTAAAGAAAACGCCCCGGAGGTGGTCCCCCGGGGCGCCAATCACGTCTTACTTGAAGCAGCTTAGAACAGCAGGGCGTTGGAGACCGAGCTCGTGCCGCTCAGGCCGGCGCCGCTGCGGTCGCGGTCCTTCAGAGAGCCGTTGAAGTTCATGCGGAAGCCCAGCGTCCAGACGTTAGCCGTCAGGTCGGCGTCATCGCTCTTCACGTAGTTATAGCCGCCGAAGAAGCTCAGCGGCGTGTTGGCGAGTTGGTACTCGGCGCCGAGGCCCGCGTCCCAGCCGTCGCCGTTTTCACCGGAGACGTCCGCGCGCAGGTAGCCGAGGTTGGCGTTCAGGCGGAAGTTGTCGCTGACGAAGTAGCGGCCTTCGACGCTGGCATTCCAGATGTTCAGGTCTTCGTCGTCGATCTTGGAGTAGCCCAGCGTGCCGGCCAGGGTGGCGTTGTCGGCCGGGTAGAATTGGCCCTCGACGCCGGCCGAGTAGGCGGCTTCATCGTCGACATTCGCGGCGCCGACGAAACCGGCGACCAGCCCGCCGCCGAAGCGCGTGCCGACGTGAGCGGTTACGCCGCCCATGGTGTCGCCATCGACGTCGTCGATGTTGCCGTCGAGCTTGACGAATGCGTTCTCTTGGATCGGGAACAGGAACGTGCCGTCCACGGTGACGGTGTTGCCGTCATCCTTCACACCCATGGCCTTCACGTGGGCCTGGGAGTCCGAGAAACCGATGTAGCCGGTCGGTTGAGCGAAGGCGGGCGCAGCGGCGCACAGGGCGGCGGCGACGGTCGTCGCGAGCAGATACTTTTTCACGTGGGTTATCCCCTCTGAATCCTCCGGCTCCTTAGGGCCGAATGGCGGAGAACTAGGGTGCGTCGGGGGAAATGCTCAAGCTTGATGGCGCGTTTACTAACATCATTGTCAACAACTGTGACTCCGCTGCCACAGCCCGGCGTTGAGCCCAAAGAAAAACGCCCCGGAGATGCTCCGGGGCGCTCATCGCACTTGCCGTTCGCTTAGTGGAACAGGCCTGCCAGGCCCGACAGCCCACTCAGGCTCGGGCCACGGTGGTTGCGTTCGCGCAGCGTGCCGCTCCAGCTGTAGGTCACGCCGACGGTGAAGTTGTCGGTCTTGTAGTCCCAGTCGGAGATGTCGGCGTGGCTGTACTCGCCGAAGAAGCTGATGGGCGTGCTGGCCAGCTGGTATTCCGCGCCGACGCCCCCGCGCCATCCGTCTACATTGCCGCCGTCGACCGAGGCGTATCCCAGGTTGCCGTAGAGGTCGAAGTTGTCGGTGACGAACACCGCGCCGTTGGCTTGCGCGGCCCAGCCGTCCACATCGAACTCGTCGTCCTTCACGTAGCCGATCGCGCCGCCGATGTTCGAGCTTGGCAGGAAGGCCTGGCCCTCGACGCCGGCGTTCCAGATCGTCCCGCCGACGTCGGCGGCGCCGGCGAACACGCCCAGCTTGCTGTTCGGCGTCTCGCGATAGAGGTGAACGTTCCCGCTGGCCGCGGTGTCGTCAGTGGCTGCGTCGGAATTGGTCCAGCCCAGGTCGCCGTCGAACTGGAGCGCATAGGCGTCGCTGAGCGGCGCCACCACCCCGCCGTACACATCGTACCAGTTAGCGTGGTCGCCGGACCCGGCCGAGTCGTACTTGCTATAGGTCGTGGAGGCGCCGACGTAGCCTTGCGCCAGCGCAGGCGCCGCAGCGAGAGCGACGACCGCCATGGCGGTCGCGAAAAGTACCTTCTTCATTATTTCTCCCCTCAGGTTCAGAGCCACCCAGCCTTCCGCCCGTAACGCCACCAGCGGCGCTCGGCTCCAGGCTGCGGTGAAGGTGAAGGGAGTCGCCTAACGGCTTGTAAAGGAGTGTGGCGAACGGGCCACACACCATATGCCCGGACACGGCGCCGCGGATTGGGTTCGGTGCTTGACGGAGTCGGGGAGGGCGGGTAATAGCCGCGCCTCTGTTGGATCGGCTGTGCGCTTCGGCGCAGACGCGGTTCGCGGAACGACCTGTACGGTGCTTTTACAGCGCTATCGGGAACCGGGCCCTCGCGGAGTTTTCGCGCGGGCCTCAATCGTTTTTGCGGGCTTACGCGTACCGGCTCACCCGAAAGGTGATCCGGGTCGGTCTTTGAAATGGTCGAGAACACGCGGACGGGCCGCCGTCTGTAGGGAAACACGAGCGATATGGATCGTCAGAACATCCGCATCCGGCTCAAGGCCTTCGATCACCGCGTGCTGGACCATTCCACCCGCGAGATCGTGAACACGGCCAAGCGCACGGGCGCCACCGTCAGGGGGCCGATACCCCTGCCCACGCTCATCGAGAAATTCACCGTCAACCGCTCGCCGCACATCGACAAGAAGTCGCGCGAGCAGTTCGAGATCCGCACGCACAAGCGCGTGCTCGATATCGTCGACCCCACCCCGCAGACCGTGGACGCGCTGATGAAGCTCGACCTGTCCGCCGGCGTGGACGTCGAGATCAAGCTCTAAGGGGACACACCGATGCGTACCGGCGTGATCGCCAAAAAGCTCGGCATGACGCGCTTCTTCGACGAAGCGGGTCAGCACGTGCCCGTGACCGTGCTCAGCCTCGAAGGCTGCCAGGTCACCGGCCAGCGCACGAAGGACAGGGACGGCTACGTCGCCCTGCAGCTCGGCGCCGGGGCCAAGAAGCCTAAGAACACCTCCAAGGCCATGCGCGGCCACTTCGCCAAGGCCGCCGTCGAGCCGAAGCGCGTGGTGGCGGAGTTCCGCGTGGCGGAAGACAACCTGATCGACGTGGGCGCGGAACTCACCGCCGACCACTTCGTCGCCGGCCAGAAGGTCGACATCCAGGGCGTCACCGTCGGTAAGGGCTTCGCCGGCGCCATGAAGCGCTGGAACTTCGGTGGTCTCCGCGCCACCCACGGCGTCTCCGTTTCGCACCGCTCGCACGGTTCGACGGGTAACCGCCAGGATCCGGGCCGCACCTTCCCGGGCAAGAAGATGGCCGGCCACCTCGGCCAGGAAACCGTCACCACCCTCAACCTCACCGTCTGGCGCGTCGACGCCGACCGCGGCCTCATCCTGATCAAGGGCGCCGTTCCGGGGACGGAAGGCTCCTACGTGAAGATCCGCGACGCGGTGAAGGCCAAGGCTCCTGAGGGCCTGCCGATCCCGGGCGCCTTCCGCAAGCCGGGTGAAGAAGCCGCCGCTCCGGCGGTCGAAGAGGCAGAAACCGCTCCCGCCGAAGAGGCCGTGGTGGAAACCGCGGCTGTCGAAGCGGCTCCCGTCGAAGAAGCCAACCCCGCGCCTGCCGCCGAGGCTGAAGAAGCCGCCGCCGCGCCGGCCGAAGAAGGGGGCGAAGAGCAACAATGAAACTCGACGTCATCAAACTGGACGGCGGCAAGGGCGGCTCGATCGAGCTGCCGGACGACATCTTCGGCATCGAAGAGATCCGCGCCGACATCCTGCAGCGCTGCGTCACCTGGCAACTCGCCAAGCGCCGCGCCGGCACCCACAAAATTCAGGTCCGCAACGAGGTCTCTCGTACGGGCAAGAAGATGTACAAGCAGAAGGGCACCGGCGGCGCCCGTCACGGCTCGCGCCGGGCGGCCCAGTTCGTCGGCGGCGCCAAGGCGCACGGCCCGGTGGTTCGCAGCCACGCCTTCGACCTTCCCAAGAAGGTCCGGGCTCTGGCGCTGAAGCACGCGCTGTCGTCTAAGGCCAAGACCGGTTCGATCGTGGTGCTCGACGCCGCGACGGTGACCGATCCGAAGACCTCGGCTCTGCGGGCCCAGTTCGCCGGCATCGGCCTGAAGAACGCGCTGATCATCGCGGGTCCCGAAGTCGACACCAACTTCGCGCTGGCCAGCCGTAACATCCCGAACGTGGACGTGCTGCCGAACGCCGGCCTGAACGTCTATGACGTGCTGCGTCGCGACACGCTGGTCCTCACCAAGGACGCGGTCGACGCGATCAAGGCGCGTTTCGCTGAGAAGGAAGCCGCCTGATGGCCGCCACCGCTCGCCACTACGACGTCATCCTGGCTCCGGTGATCACGGAAAAGGCCACGCTGCTCTCGGAGCAGAACAAGGTCGTCTTCCGGGTCGCGCAGGACTCCACGAAGGACGAGATCGCGGCTGCGATCGAAGAGCTGTTCAAGGTCAAGGTGACCAAGGTCAACACCCTGAACGTGAAGGGCAAGACCAAGCGCTTCCGCGGCCGTCCGGGACGTCGTTCGGACGTCAAGAAAGCCATCGTGACGCTGGCCGAGGGCCAGTCGATCGACATCAGCACGGGGCTCTAAGAGTATGGCTCTGAAGCAATTCAATCCGACGTCTCCGGGCCGCCGCGGCCTGGTGCTCGTCGACCGCAGCGAGCTCCACAAGGGCAAGCCCGAGAAGAGCCTCGTCGAAGGCCTGACCAAGTCGGGCGGGCGTGGCGGCGGCGGCCGCATCGCCGTGCGCTTCCGCGGCGGCGGCGCCAAGCGCCTCTATCGCCGCGTGGACTTCAAGCGCCGCAAGTTCGACGTACCGGCGACGGTCGAGCGTCTCGAGTACGACCCCAACCGCACCGCCTTCATCGCGCTGGTGAAGTACGCCGACGGCGAACTGGCCTACATCCTGGCCCCGCAACGGCTGAAGGTCGGCGACGAGGTGGTGGCCTCCGAACGCGTGGACGTGAAGCCGGGCAACGCCGCTCCGCTGCGCGGCCTGCCGATCGGCACCATCATCCACAACGTCGAGCTGAAGCCCGCCAAGGGCGGCCAGATCGCCCGTTCGGCCGGCGCCTACGCCCAGCTGGTCGGCCGCGACGCCGGCTATGCCCAGATCCGCCTGAACTCGGGCGAGCTGCGGATGGTGCAGGACAGCTGCATGGCCACGGTGGGCGCGGTGTCGAACCCCGACCACATGAACGAGACGCTCGGCAAGGCCGGACGCGTGCGTCACAAGGGTTTCCGCCCGCACGTTCGCGGCGTCGCCATGAACCCGATCGACCACCCGCACGGCGGCGGCGAAGGCCGCACCTCGGGCGGCCGTCACCCGGTCACGCCGTGGGGCAAGCCCACCAAGGGCCGCAAGACCCGCACCAACAAGGCCACGGACAAGTTCATCATCCGTAGCCGTCACAAAGCCAAGAAGGCCCGCTAGCCATGACGCGTTCAGTCTGGAAAGGCCCGTTCGTCGACGGCTACCTCCTCAAGAAGGCGGAAGCCTCGCAGTCCTCGGGCCGCAAGGATGTGATCAAGACCTGGTCGCGCCGCTCGACCATCATGCCGCAGTTCGTCGGCCTGACCTTCGGCGTGCACAACGGTCAGAAGCACGTGCCGGTGCTCGTGTCGGAAGACATGGTCGGCCACAAGCTGGGCGAGTTCGCGCCGACGCGGAACTTCCCCGGCCACGCGGCCGACAAGAAGGCCAAGAGGAAGTAGGCCATGAGCAAGAAAGCCAAAGAGCGCCGCTACACGGCCGCCGAGGCGATGGCCAAGGTCCGCACCCTTCGCACCTCGGCCCGCAAGCTGAACCTCGTCGCCCAGTCGATCCGCGGCCTGAAGGTCCAGCGGGCGCTGAACGAGCTGGAATTCAGCCACAAGCGCATCGCCAAGGACGTGAGGAAGGCGCTCTACAGCGCCATCTCGAACGCCGAGAACAACCACAACCTCGACATCGACTCGCTCGTCGTCGCCGAGGCCTATGTGGGCAAGAACCTGATTATGAAGCGTTTCTCGCCGCGTGCGCGCGGCCGGGCGGCGCGTGTCGAAAAGCCGTTCAGCGAGATCACCATCGTGGTCCGCGAGCTGGGTGAGGCCGCCTGATGGGTCAGAAAGTCAATCCGGTCGGGCTTCGGCTCGGCGTCAACCGCACCTGGGACTCGCGCTGGTTCGCCGCCGGCAAGGACTACGGGCGGCTGCTGCACGAGGACGTCAAGGTCCGCCGCGAGCTGAAGAAGCGGCTGTACCAGGCCGGCGTCTCGCGCATCGTCATCGAGCGTCCGCACAAGAAGTGCCGCATCACCATCTATGCCGCGCGCCCCGGCGTGATCATCGGCAAGAAGGGCGCGGACATCGAGAAGCTGCGCAAGGACATCGCCGCCCTGACCGAGGGCGAGGTGCACCTGAACATCGTCGAAGTGCGCAAGCCCGAAGTCGACGCCCAGCTGGTGGCCGAGAACATCGCCCAGCAGCTCGAGCGCCGCGTCGCCTTCCGTCGCGCCATGAAGCGCTCGATGCAGTCGGCCATGCGCCTGGGCGCCAAGGGCGTCCGCATCAACGTCTCCGGCCGCCTGGGCGGCGCGGAAATCGCGCGGATGGAGTGGTATCGCGAAGGCCGCGTGCCGCTGCACACCCTGCGCGCCGACATCGACTACGGCTTCGCGGAAGCCAAGACCACCTACGGCATCATCGGCGTGAAGGTCTGGATCTTCAAAGGCGAGGTGCTGGAGCACGATCCGATGGCGCTCGACAAGCGCCTGTCCAGCGAGTCCGGCCCGGCGGGCGAGGGCGGTGGACGTGATCGTGACCGTGAAGACCGTGGGCCCCGCGGCCCGCGCGGTCCGCGCCGCGAGCGCGGAGCAGAGGCGTAAAGTCAGATGCTGTCACCGAAGAAAACCAAGTACCGGAAGGCCTTCAAGGGCCGCATCCACGGGACCTCGAAGGGCGGCACCTCGCTGAACTTCGGCTCCTATGGCCTCAAGGCGGTCGAGCCTGAGCGCATCACGGCGCGCCAGATCGAAGCGGCCCGCCGCGCGATCACCCGCCACATGAAGCGTCAGGGCCGGGTTTGGATCCGGATCTTCCCGGACCTGCCTGTCACCGACAAGCCGGCGGAAGTCCGGATGGGTAAGGGCAAGGGCTCGGTCGAGTACTGGGCCGCCCGTGTGGCCCCTGGTCGCATCATGTTTGAAATCGACGGCGTGGCCGACGATGTGGCGCGCGAGGCCCTGAAGCTCGGCTCGGCCAAGCTTCCGATCCGCACGCGGATCGTCACCCGCATCGACGCGGGCCTGGCCG
>JBLNCT010000042.1:0-6911 GCA_050260915.1 Parcubacteria group bacterium | reverse complement strand
GCAGCCCTCAAGGCTTAGGGTTCGACGGCCCCTCCACCGACAGTCCGCCTGGCGCTGCTAACGCCAGGCGGACGTCCCGGAAGACGCCCAAACCTAGCAGCCTTCGAACACACAAGGGGTTTCTCAGAAGTCGATGAAGCGGGTGTGCTGAGTCGAAGCTGAAACGGTTTTCGACCCCTCATCCGTCGACCTTCGGCCGCCACCTTCTCCCGCAAGGGGAGAAGGGTTCAGACCGAATGCTCCGGCTTCCGGGGCGTAGGCCAAGGCGCCGACAGGTCCGCGAGCGCCGCGTCGATGCACTCGACCTCCGCCCGCAGGTCCCCGCCGCCGGCGAAGGCGAAGGTGACCGTCCCGCCCGGCGCCTCGCCAGGCTCGAAGCTGAGCGCCAGCAGCTCCACCACGGCGCTCTTCTCACCGCGCCGGATGTTCCGCGACTTCACCCCCAGCACACACCCGAATTGCACCGCCGACCGCACACGTTCCCGCCGGCCCTCCTCCCACCGAAACCGGTTGAAGGCGATCGTCAGCTGCTTCGTCGCCGGCTCGAACGCGATGTCGCCGATCTTCGCCACGGCGTCCTGCAGGGCCGCGGAGATGATCGCGAGGTCCTCCTCGTCCTGGGCGATCAGGCGCAGCGGGGCGGTCATTCCTCGTCCCCGTCCCCGCCCTTCAGCCGCCGCACGTTCGCGCCGCAGGCGTTGAGCTTCTCCTCCAGCCGCTCGAAGCCGCGGTCGAGGTGGTAGACGCGGCCGACGACGGTCTCGCCCTGCGCCGCCAGCCCGGCGATGACCAGGCTGACCGAGGCCCGCAGGTCCGTGGCCATCACCTGGGCGCCCTTCAGCTGGTCGACGCCCCGCACGCGGGCCTCGCCGCCGTGGACGGTGATGTCGGCGCCAAGCCGCGCCAGCTCCGGCGCGTGCATGAAGCGGTTCTCGAAGATGGTCTCCCGGATCACGCTTTCGCCCTCGGCCAGGGTCATGAGCGCCATGAACTGCGCCTGCAGGTCGGTGGCGAAGCCGGGGTACGGGTCGGTCTCGATGTCGACCGCCTTCAGCCGCGCGCCGTTGCGCTTGATGGTGACGCCGTCGTTGGTGCGTTCGACGTCGGCGCCGGCCTCCTCGATCTTCACCAGCAGGGTCTCGATGAAGTCCGAGCGCGTCTTGGTCAGCCGCACCTCACCGCCCGCCATGGCCGCGGCCACCGCGTAGGTGCCGGTCTCGATGCGGTCCGGGATCACCGAGTGGGTCGCGCCGTGCAGCTTGTCGACGCCCATGATGCGGATCACCGGCGTGCCGGCGCCCTCCACCTTCGCGCCCATTGCGTTGAGGCATTCGGCGAGGTCTTCGATCTCCGGCTCGCAGGCGGCGTTGGACAGCACCGTCTCGCCGGACGCCAGCACCGCCGCCAGCATCGCATGCTCCGTCGCCCCCACCGAGACGAAGGGGAAGTCGATGGCCGAGCCCTTCAGGCCGCGCGGCGCCTGGGCGTAGACGTAGCCCTCGTGCAGGTCGATCTGGGCGCCCAGGGCCTCCAGCGCCTTCAGGTGCAGGTCGACCGGGCGCGCGCCGATGGTGCAGCCGCCCGGCAGCGACACCTTCGCCTGCCCCGTCCGCGCCAGCAGCGGCCCGAGCACGTTGAAGCTCGCCCGCATCTGGCGGACCAGGTCATAGGGCGCAAAGCCGCTCAGGATTTCCGGCGTGTGCAGGATGGTCTCGGCGTCGCCGTTCTCGCCCTTCTCCTCGACGTGCGTGCCCAGCCGCTGCAGCAGCTTGCCGAGGAAGCGGGTGTCGGCCAGGCGCGGCATGTTGGTGAGCCGCAGGGGCTCGTCGGTGAGGAGGCTCGCGGCCATCAGCTTGATGGCGGAGTTCTTGGCGCCGCTGATCGGGATTTCCCCCTCCAGCCGAGCGCCGCCGGTGATGGCGATACGGTCCATGCGGCATGTGTGGGGGGCGCGTCGCGGCGAAGCAAGAGGCTTCGAGCGAAAGGGGCTCGGGGCTAGGGGCTAGGGGCTAGACGAGCGCGGCCCACTAATCCCTAATCCCTAGTCCCTAGTCCAGACCCTAGACCCTAGCCCCTCTTTTCCGGCTTTGCCGCCGCCGCCCCCGCCTTCCTGCGCCGCAGGTTCGCCCGCAGCGCCTGCGCGAGCTTCTCCTCTTTGGAGCCCTTCGGCGGAGGCGTCTTGGCGTCGTCCTTCTTCATATCTCCGTGGGTGCGGCGAGGCGCCTTGGCGGTCAAGACGGTTTTCGCTTCACCTGCCCCCCGACATTCGCTATCAGGCGCGCCTTCGCCTTTCGCCGCCGTAGCTCAGTGGTAGAGCGCATCCTTGGTAAGGCTGAGGTCGGCAGTTCAATCCTGCCCGGCGGCACCACTTCCCCAGAGGTCCAGGCGGTCGGCTCGACCCCGCGGGGCCACGCCAATTCCCGCGACAGGGCAGCGGCGCCGGTTTGCCACCATCGGGCGAGCGTTAACCCTATTCATCCCTATATCGTTGTTCTCGCAGCGGTTTTGCCGGCGATAGCGTCAAAACGCCGCACCCTTTCCGCGAATCAAAAGCGTGACTGTTAGCTAACGGAAAGTAAAACGAGTGACTTAGTGCGTTTGGGGGATCACTTCCGTGTTGGACCTTGCACCTGAGGACACTTCGCTCGAGGCGAAGCGACGGGAACTCGAATCCAGGATCGCTGAAGGCCACCAGGTCGTCGATGCGCTGATGGGCCGTCAAGTCGCCGTGAGCCACAAGATCGAAGAGGCCCTGGACGGCCTGCAGCGCCTGCAACACGAGCTGAACGGGATGGAGGCCGCGGCCGAGATCGAGGACCGCGCCCAGCGGGCGTCGGCCCTTCAGCTCGTGGAGACAGCCGCGACGCAGCCTTCCCAAAAAACCGTGCAGTCGCAGCCGTTCCGGCCGCTCACCTACCTGAAGTGCCTCGGCAATGGGCACGACTTCACGTACAGCCGCAGCATGCCCGGGTACGTGACCTGCCGCCGTTGCCGACTGCGCCGTCGGGCCTGACAGCCAAAAAATCACTAGCGACTTGCGACCAGGTCACGTCGGATCAATTCTGACGTGAGCCGCCGTACCTTCGCGGCGGCCGGAGGTACGCCATGACACGTTACGCCAAACTCCCCCGGTTGGCGGCGCTTTCCATCACCCTGACCCTGGGCGCGTGCGCCGCCTACCCACCCCCGCCGGGCTCGCCCGCGGTCAACTACGCCTCGATGCCGGGCGGCGACTGCTTCTCGACCACCGAATGGCAGAGCTGGGCCTCGCCGTCCGACGACGTGCTGTTCCTGAGGGTAAGCGGCAACCGCTACTACCGCGTGGACCTGCTTCCCGGCACCGGTCCCATCGACCGGGGCGGGCAGTTCCTGATCAACACGGTGCGCGGTTCGAGCCGGGTCTGCTCGGCCAACGACCTCGACCTGAAGGTCGCCTCCACCAGCGGGTTCGTGGCGCCGCTCTTCCCGCGTGGGATTCGCCGGCTGACCGCGGCCGAGGTGGCGGCGCTGCCGCCGAACGCCAGGCCCTAAACCACCCGGCGGGGCGCCCGGTCGCCGAACCACCAGGTCAAGGCGGTGGCGGCCGAGAAGCTGATGGTATCCGCCGCTCCCGTCACGACCGAGGCGGCGGCGTCGGGATGCAGCGCGCCTGAGGCCGCGGCCAGGAACAGCAGCGCGTAGAGCAGCCACAGCATCACCGTCAGCGCCGGCCGGGTCAGCGCGCGGACGGCCTGCACCCAGGGCCAGCTCGGACCGATCGAGGCCTCGGCGGCTATGGAGCCGCTCAGCCCGGCCCAGGACCCCTGCGCCTGCGTCTGCGCCAGCGCCTGGGCCGCCTGCTCCGTCCGGGCGCCCTGTTCGGCCGCGGCCATTTCGGTCTCATGCGCCCAGCGGTCCTTCTCGTGGGCGAGCTCCAGCTGCCGGTCCTGGCGCTTCTCGCGCATCTCCAGCAGCCCAAAGCCCCGGTTCAGCACCGAGCCCAGCGCTCCGAACGCCGCGCCCAGCGCGCCGCCGCCTGCCGCTCCGATCAGATCCATTGCGGGTCCTCCTGCGCCGGGCCGACCCAGGCGCCGCTCTGGCGCGTCCAGCCGACGGAGACCGCTTCGTCGGCCTCCATGCAGGTCAGGCCCTCGGGCGGGGACCAGTCGCTGACCCCGTCCCACTCGACCACGTTCACCACCAGCCCGTCGCCATCGACGAGCGCATACCTGTCCGACATTCCCGTCATCCCACCGCGATGATCCAGACCTCGCCCCGCGCGCCCGCGCCGCCGGGGCCGGAGTTGAAGGTGTCGCGCGTCGAACCGCCTCCGCCGCCGCCGCCGCCCGGCGCGCCGCCGGCTCCGCCCGCGCCCGCGTCGGCCGTGCCGAGCGCGCCGCCGCCCCCGCCTCCGCCGCCGCAGCCGCGGGTCCAGGCCTTCGCGCCGCCGGCCGAGCCCGCCGCGCCCGAGAGGCCGGCATTGCCCGCCGCGCCCCTGCGGCTCGTTCCGCCGATCCAGTAGCCGGCGCCGCCCGCGCCGCCGCTCGAGTTGGTCATGGCCGGGCCAAGTCCGCCGCCGCCGCCGCCTCCGCCGGGGCCCGCGCCGTATGTCGTGGACGTGCCCGCCGTGCCGCCCGAACCGGCGTTGCCGGCCCCGCCGCCGTTGCCGATCGCATTGCCCGCCCCGCCGGAGCCGCCGGCCTGCGAGGCTGTCGTGCCGCCCGGTCCGCCCGCACCGCCGTTTGCGATGACGAGGTAGGCCGAGCCGTCCTGCACATAGCTGTCGCCGCCCGTGCCGCCGTTGCCGCCGCTGGTCGTCCCGGTGGTGGAGGTTCCGCCCGAGCCGCCCGAGCCGACAGTCACCGTCAGCGTCGCGCCGACCTCGGAGACGTCGATCTCCTCGTCGGAGCGCCCGCCGCCACCGCCGCCCGCGCCGCCGCCCCGGTTGGCGGCCGTCGTCCCGGCCGCGCCGCCGCCGCCTCCCCCGCCGCCCGCGACGCAGACGATCCGCAGCCGCCGCGCCCAGCTCGGCACGCTGTAGCTGCCGCTGGAGGTGAAGACGTCCACCTGCGTCTGACGCAGCGCCGACAGGGTGAAGGTGGCCCGGCCGCTCGTCCGGTCCACGCTCAGCACGTCTTTCCAGGTGGCGCCGTCGCCGGAGACCTTCAGCTTGAAGTCGTCGCCGCCGATCAGCCCGAACTCGGCGCGGCCGGAATAGCCGCTCTGGAACAGGTGCGAGCCGGTGTCGCCCGCGGCGTTCTTGTTCACCTTCACCTGCGAGCCCGCGCCCGCATGGTTGAACAGCACCGCCGAGGACGACACGGTCAGCTTGTTGGTCGCGTCGGCGGTCGCATTCACGCCGAGCATGACCAGGTTCTGCAGGGTGTCGAACAGGCTGGTGAGCCCGACCCAGTCCGCGCCGTCGAAGAAGACGGGGACGTCCTCGTCCTTGACCCAGGCGACGCAGCCCTCATCGACCGGCAGTTCGGCCCAGGCGCCGGCCTCGTAGCGCATGACTGTGCTCGCGGCCTTCCCGCCCCAGTCCGCGCCGGTCGCACCGGAGGGCAGGATGTAGAGCGCGCCGTCGCTGGGCGAGCCCGGCTGGGCGGCGGTGGTCCGGCTCTCGACCGAGGTCTGCACAAGGCCGTCGAGCAACGCGAGGCTCTCGTTGAGCGTCACATGCTTCTGCGCCTGACCGGCGGCGAGATAGGGGAGCGAAAGGCGTGGTGTGGCGTCGTCTGACATGACGACGATGGTGGGGGAGTTGAATTCTGCGCGGATAAGTCGCCCCTTCTCCCCTTGCGGGAGAAGGTGGCCCGCGAAGCGGGTCGGATGAGGGGTCCCTCGGAACCCTCGGCGCGACCCCTCATCCGTCGCCTGCGGCGACACCTTCACCCGAACGGGGAGAAGGGACTCTACTCCGCCGCCAACGCCAACTTACCCCCGCTTGTGAGCGCCGTCTTCGCCGCCAGCTCGGCCTTCGCGTTCTCATATTCCTCCGCCAGCCGCGCGATCATCTCCGCCGCGCTCGGCGCGGACTTCACCGCTCCGATCCCCTGCCCGCAGCCCCAGATGTCGCGCCAGGCCTTGGCCTCGGTGTTGCCGCCGCTGCCGAAGTTCATCTTCGAGGGATCGCTGACCGGCAGGTCGTCCGGATCGAGCCCCGCCGCCACGATGGACGGCTTCAGGTAGTTGCCGTGCACGCCGGTGAAGAGGTTGGAGTAGACGATGTCGTCGGCCCCGCTCTCCACGATCATCTGCTTGTAGGCCTCCGGCGCATTCGCCTCGGCCGTCGCGATGAAGGCCGAACCGATGTAGGCGAGGTCCGCCCCCATGGCCTGCGCCGCCAGGATGGCGCGGCCGTTGGCGATGGAGCCCGACAGCGCCACCGGCCCGTCGAACCACTCGCGGATCTCCTGCACCAGCGCGAACGGCGACAGCGTGCCAGCGTGGCCGCCTGCGCCCGCCGCCACGGGGATCAGGCCGTCGGCGCCCTTCTCCACGGCCTTCCGCGCAAAGCGGTTGTTGATCACGTCGTGCAGGGTGATGCCGCCATACGAGTGGATCGCGGCGTTCACGTCCTCACGCGCGCCGAGCGAGGTGATCACCACCGGGACCTTCCACTTCACGCAGAGCTCGATGTCTTCCTCGAGCCGATTGTTGGTCTTGTGGACGATCTGGTTCACGGCGAACGGCGCGGACGGCCGGTCCGGATGGGCGCGATCCCACGCGGCCAGCTCCTCGGTGATCCGATGCAGCCACTCGTCCAGCAGCGACACCGGCCGCGCGTTCAGCGACGGAAACGAGCCCACCACCCCGCTGGTGCACTGGGCGATCACCAGGTCGGGGTTGGAGATGATGAACAACGGCGAGCCGATCACAGGCAGGCGAAGACGGTCGCGAAGGATCGGCGGCAGGGACATTGGCAGCTC
>JBLNCT010000041.1:0-10811 GCA_050260915.1 Parcubacteria group bacterium | reverse complement strand
AACTATGAGTCCATGCCGCTGGAGGCCTGCGCGCCGATGATCCCGCGGGTCATGCCCAAGCCGAAGCGGTCGATCTACCGGCGCACGGAAGAGGCGGCATAGGGGTGCTCCCCCTCTGGGGGAGCTGTCGCGAAGCGACGGCGGGGGCTCAAGCCCGCTGACTCGGAGCCCGTGAGCCCCCATCCCCGGCTTCGCCGGGACTTCCCCCAGAGGGGGAAGACCTTAAACCCGCGCCTCGCTGATGCTCGCGAACGGCGCCGCCGGCGAGGCTATCCACCCACGCAGTTCCTCGCTGAGATAGGGCAGGAATAGCGCCAGCACCTGGCGGAAGCCCCAGTCGAGATCCGCCGGCCCGAGTTCCCTGGCGCGCTGGCGAAGCGCAAGGTGGTCGATCCAGTGGCTGGAGACGATCCAGACGTTGGCGAGCAGCGGCTCCAGCATCTCCGGCTCGACGGTCAAGAGGCCCGCGTCGACGACCCGCTTCAGCACGCGGCGTGAGGCCTCCTCCGCATCGGCGATCATCACGGCAGCCCGTTCGCGCAGTCCGGGCGCCATGTCGAACAACGCGGAGATGTCCCGCTGCACGAAGCGGTAGCGCCAGGCGGTGGCGAACCAGCCGCGTAGGTAGCCGATGTATTCGGCGGGGTCGGTCGGATTCTTCAGGTCACCGGCGGCGGTCACCCGAATCTCGGCCTCGAAGGCGTCGAACAGAGCGGTGACCAGCTGCTCCTTCTTCTGGAAGTAGTAGTAGAGGTTGCCTTCGTTGATCCCGACGGTGCGGGCGATCTCGGCCGTCGTGACGCCGGCGACGCCACGTACGTTGAACAGCTCCAGCGAGCTTTCCAGCACGCGGTCGCGCGTCTTCGGTGCGGCCAAAATGCAACCCTCACTTTCGCCCTTGCATTTCTAAGGTAAACACCTTAGAGCCTCCCACCCTAAGGTGCAAGCCTTAGAGCCATATGGGGGTAGCGACGTGGGATTTGACGTCAAGGGCGGCGTGGCCGTCGTCACGGGAGCCGCGAGCGGCATCGGCGCCGAGTTGGCGCGCCAGCTGGCGACCAAGGGCTGCAGCCTCGCGCTCGCCGACCGCAACGCAGGGCAGCTTGCGACCGTGGCCGCCGAGGCGCGCGCGAAGGGCGTGAAGGTGACCGAGCATGTGCTGGACGTGTCCGACCGCGCCGCGCTGGCCGCCCTGCCCGAGACGGTGCTGGCGGAGCATGGGCGCGTGACCCTGCTGATCAACAACGCCGGCGTCGCTCTGATGGGCCGGTTCGACCAGGTCCCGCTGGCCGACTTCGAATGGCTGATGGATATCAACTTCTGGGCGCCGGTGCGGCTGACCCATGCCTTCCTGCCGACGCTCCTGAAGCAGCCCAAGGCGCACGTGGTGAACCTGTCCAGCGTGTTCGGCCTCTGCGCCCCTCCGGGCCAGGCGCCCTATGTAGCCAGCAAGTTCGCGGTGCGCGGCTTCTCGGAGTCGCTGCGCCATGAGCTGGACGGCACGCACGTGGGCCTGACCGTCGTGCACCCCGGCGGCATCCGGACCGCTATCGCCAACTCCGCCCGCATCCCCAGCACCATCGACCAGGGGCTCGGCAAGGAAGCGACGCAGGCCTTCAACACCATGCTGCGGACCTCCGCCAAGACGGCGGCGGCCACGATCATCAAGGGCATCGAGAAGCAGTCGCCACGGGTGCTGATCGGGCCGGACGCCACCGCCATCGACATCATCCAGCGCCTGTCGCCCGCCCGCTACTGGGGCCTGATGAAGAGCCAGATGGGCAGCATGAAGAAGTACATCGGCACCCCGGGAGAAGCGTGATGGACGCTGTCGTCGCTAAATCGCGCAAGAAGACGGCCGCTCCGAAGCCCGCGACCCCCGACGTGGACGTGCTGATCGTCGGCGCCGGTTTCTCGGGGCTTGGCCTGGGCGTGCGCCTGAAGGAACAGGGCCGCCACAGCTTCCTGATTATCGAAAAGGCCGACGAGGTCGGTGGCACCTGGCGCGACAACACCTATCCGGGCTGCGCCTGCGATATCCCCTCGCACCTCTATTCGCTGTCGTACGAGCCCAAGGCCGACTGGAGCCGGCTCTATCCGCCGCAGCCGGAGCTGCTCGACTACCTCAAGGGCGTCGCGACCAAGCACGGCCTCTATGACCACATCCGGCTGAAGACCCGGATGGAACAGGCCAATTGGGACGAGGCCGCCGGCCTGTGGCGGGTGAAGACCGACCGCGGCGACGAGATCACCGCCCGCGTGCTGGTTTCCGGCATCGGCGCCCTGCACATCCCTCAGATCCCGCACCTGAAGGGCATCGAGGACTTCAAGGGCGTGGCCTTCCACTCCGCCCAGTGGCGCCACGACTATGACCTGACCGGCAAGAACGTGGCCGTCATCGGCACCGGCGCTTCTGCCATCCAGTTCGTGCCGCAGATCGCGCCGAAGGTCGGCAAGCTCACCCTCTTCCAGCGCACGCCGCCGTGGGTGCTGCCCAAGCTCGACGGGCCGATCGGGCCGGTGCAGCAGTTCCTGTTCAAGCACCTGCCGGGTTACCGCAAGGCGTTCCGTGCGCTGATCTACTGGATCAACGAGGCCCGCGCGCTGGCGCTGGTCAACAACAGCAAGGCCATCCGCGTCGGCGAAGAAGTCGCCAAGCGACACATCGCCAAGGCCATCAAGGAGCCGGAACTGCGCAGGAAGGTCACCCCTGACTACCGCATGGGCTGCAAGCGCGTGCTGCTGGCCAACGACTACTACCCGGCGCTCGCGCGGCCGAATGTCGAGGTGGTGACCGACGGCGTCGCCGAGATCCGCGCGCACTCGATTGTGGGTAACGACGGGGTCGAGCGCCCGATCGACGCCATCATCTACGGCACCGGCTTCGACGTGACGGATTCGCTCAGCCGCCTGCCGATAACGGGGCGAAACGGCGTGTTGATCAAGGACGCCTGGAAGGACGGGGTGCGCGGCTACTACGGCATCACGGTGTCGGGCTTCCCGAACTTCTTCATGCTGCTCGGGCCGAACACTGGACTCGGCCACAACTCGCAGATCGTCATGATCGAGGGGGAGATTAACTACGTCCTGAGCGCCCTCTCGAAGATGAAGAAGAAGGGCGTCCGCGCGCTCGACCTGAAGCCCCAGGTCCTCGACGCCCACGACCGCAAGATCCAGCACAAGCTGCAGTCCTCGGTCTGGCAGAAGGGCGGCTGCGTCAGCTGGTACCAGGACAAGACCGGCCGGAACGTGACGCTCTGGCCGGGATTCACGTTCGACTATGTCGCGAAGACGCGCGACGTGAAGCTGGACGAGTACGAGGCGGCCTAAGGTCTTCCTCCTCTGGGGGAAGTACCGGCGAAGCCGGGGAAGGGGGCCAGGTGACTCGCCCCCTCACCCGCTTCGCGGGAGCTCCCCCAGAGGGGGAGCATCCTACTGCACCCGCTCCCCCTCGAACCCCCGCGCCTTCAACAACGCCGGCAGGCCGTCCTTGCCGATCATGTGCAGGGCGCCGACGTTGACGAGCTCCACCCCGTTGCCGCGCATCTCCACGGTGAGCGCCCGCGCCCAGGCCTCGTTGCGGTCCTTCAGCAGCACCTCATAGAGCCGCGGCCGGTGGCGGCGCATGTCGTCGACGAGCCACTTGGCCATCAGATCGAGCCGCCCGTCCTCCCACGCCTGCTGCAGGGTGCGGCCGTCGTGGGCGGGCTTGACCTGGTCGTCGATGACGTCCTCGAGGTACTGGACCTCCACGTCCTGCGGCAGCTCGGCCAGCATGCGCATCTGGTCTTCCATGGTCTCGAAATCGCGGACCTGTTTGGTCGAGCCGTGGGCCTCGTCGGTGATGACCGCGTCGGCGCCCTTCTGCATCGAGTAGCCCCGGTTCAGCAGCGGCTGCACTGTCAGCATCATCGCCGCCGCCCAGGGCCGCATCGAGTCCACCGCCGACAGCGGGATGCGCTCGCGGGCGAGAAGCGGGGTCAGGCGCTGCAGGGTGCGGTCGCTGAGCTTTTCAGTGAGCGGGCGCGCGGGATCGACGCCGTAGCGGCTCATCAGCGCCCTCGCCTGCGCCGGGTCGCCCACATCGGCTTCGAACCACAGCGTCCCCGCACGCGAATAGACGGCATCGAACAGCGGCGTCCGCCAGCTCCCGTCGGCGTCGTTCAGCATGTGCAGCGTGCCGAAGAGGTAGATTTCGGAGTCCGCGTCGCGGACCACCCACATGGCCGGCTTAGCGGCCGCAGCGCCCGAGAGCGCGCACCAGAACGCGGCCGCCATCGCGGCCAGACCCCACAAGGCGCGCCCCCCGGCGCCCATACGCTTTGTCACCTAGCCGTCCCCGATTACGGCAGCTCCGGCCCGTTCCGGAACTCAGCGCCAGGCGCTGAAGTGCTTGGATAGCTTGAGCCCCTGGCTCTGGTAATGCGACCCGCTGTCACCGTAGAGCCTGTTCGGCCGTTCGCTCAGGGGTTCGTAGACGAGCCGCGCCACCGTCTGGCCGTCCTCAAGCAGGAACGGCGTCTCGTGAGAGCGCACCTCCAGCACCCCGCGCGAGCCCTGCCCGTGCGCCTCGGGCGTGCCGAAGCCTGGATCGAAGAAGCCGGCGTAGTGGACGCGGAACTCGCCGACCGACGGGTCGATCGGCGTCATCTCGGCGGCTTCGTCGGCGGGAATCTCGATGCTCTCTTTCGAGGCCAGGATGTAGAACTCGCCCGGATCGAGCACGAGTTCGCCGTGACGCGCGGTGAGCGGCTCCCAGTAGTCGCGTGGGTCGTGGGCGCCCACCTTGTCGAGATCGATGATCCCGGCGTGGCGCCGCGCCCGGAAGCCGACGATCTCCAGCGTGAGGTCGACGCCGACGCTGGTCGTGCGCGTCGGGTTCGCCTTGCCGCGCCGCATGCGCAGCTGGTTCAGCCGTGTCCCCGCCCGCGCAAGCACGGAGAACGTCTGCGGCGCGATCTCCAGGAACAGCTTGCCGGTGTATCCCTCCGGCACGTCGTCGAACGTTCCGCCGGTCTCGGTCAGCAGGCGGACGAAGACGTCCACGCGGCCGGTCGAGCTTTTCGGGTTGGCGCGCGCCGACACGCCACTGGGAAGCGCCAGCCGCTCCTGCACCTCGGCGATGTAGACGCAGCCCTTCTCGAATACCGCGCCCCGCGTCAGGTCGAGTTCGTGCATGGCCACGCGGTCTAGCCGCTGCGCCACCCCCTGCCCGGCTCCCGGCAGGAAGGAGGCCCGCACCCGCCAAGCTTTTTCCCCGAGCCTGAGGTCCAGGCTCGACGGCTGCACCTGGTCGACCGCCCACGCGCTCTCGCTCGCGATCGCGCCGTCGGCGATCAGCGCCTCGATGGACTGGCAGGGCAGGATGCCGGGCGAAGTCATGGGCGCCGACACTCGCGGCGCCGCTTGAGTCTGGCAAGGGTTGAGAGGCGGACGCGGGTCACCTATTCATGCGCCCCCACGAAAGGGGCGCCCCATGGCCGAAGATCCGAACGACTGGAAACCCGCGACCAAGCTGATCCGCGGCGGCCTGATGCGCTCTGGCTACGGCGAGACCGCCGAAGCGCTCTTCCTGACCCAGAGCTTCGTCTACGACAGCGCGCAAGGCGCCGACGACCGCTTCTCGGGCGCGAAGCCGGGCTTCGTCTACTCGCGCTATGCGAACCCGACGACCTCGATGTTCGAACAGCGCCTCGCCCTGCTCGAAGGCGCCGAGGCTTGCCGCGCGGTCGCGTCTGGCATGGCGGCGGTGCATGTGGCGCTGGAGGGACTCGTGCGCGCGGGCGACCACATCGTCGCCGGCCGCGCCCTGTTCGGCTCCTGCCGCTGGATCCTCGCCGAGCTGCTGCCGCGTTTCGGCGTCGAGTGCACCTTCGTCGATGCGCCGAACCTCGACGAATGGCGCGCGGCCATGCGGCCGAACACCAAGGCCGTGCTGATCGAGACCCCCGCGAACCCGCTGCTGGAAGTCACCGACGTGGCGGAGGTGGCGAAGATCGCCCACGCCGCCGGCGCCAAGGTGATCGTCGACAACGTCTTCGCCACGCCCATCTTCCAGAAGCCGCTGGAGCTGGGCGCCGACGTGGTCGTCTATTCGGCGACCAAGCACATCGACGGCCAGGGCCGGGTGCTGGGCGGCGCGATCCTCGCCTCGCAGGCGCTGCTCGACGAGGCCTACCGCGACATCCTGCGCCACACGGGCCCAGCCATCAGCCCGTTCAACGCCTGGGTCCTGCTGAAGGGCCTGGAGACGCTGGACCTGCGCGTGCGCCGCCAAAGCGACACGGCCGCCGCGCTCGCCGACCAGATTGCGGATCATCCGAAGGTCGTGAAGTGTTTCTACCCCGGCCGCGCGGACCACCCGCAGGCGGCCGTGGCGAAGAAGCAGATGAGCGGTTTCGGCAACCTGATCGCCTTCGACCTGGGCTCGCGCGAGGCGGCGTGGCGCTTCCTCGATGCGCTGGAGATCGTCGACATCTCCAACAACCTTGGCGACGCCAAGTCGATGGCCACCCACCCCTCGACCACGACGCACCGCTCGATGCCCGAGCCGAACCGGCTGGACATCGGCCTCACCGAAGGCTGCGTACGTATGTCGGTGGGGCTGGAGGACCTGGCGGACCTGTCGCGCGACATCGATCGCGCGCTTAGCGCCGCATGACCCCTCCCCGCAGGCCGCCGCCTCCCGAGCGGCCGATGTACCAGGCGCTGACGCGCGGCATCCTCGTGCGGGTCTATCCGACTTACCTTGCCGGCGAGGCCGACCCGGACGAGGGCCGCTACGTCTGGGCCTACACCATCGAGATCGAGAACCACGGCGAGGAGACGGTGCAGCTGATCTCCCGCCACTGGATCATCACCGACGCGCTGGCCCGCGTGCAGGAGGTCGTCGGCGAAGGCGTCGTCGGCGAACAGCCGGTGCTGGGGCCGCGCGAGGCCTTCCGCTACACCTCCAGCTGCCCGCTGACCACGTCATCCGGCGCCATGCGCGGCGCCTACCGCATGATGACCGACGCCGGCGAGCCCTTCATGGTCGAAATCCCGGAGTTCTCGCTGCACCTGCCGGGCGCGAGCAAGATGGCGCACTGATCTCCCCTTCCCCCTCGATGGGGGAAGGCACACCTCCACCCCTGCCTCTCTCCCATTGAGCGGACGGGTTTTCGCGAAACAGGCTAAGCACAGCCAATGGCCAACCTCCTGGTGGATGTCCCTGACTGGGTGCTGGAAGCGCTGCAAACACGAGCCGCCCGCAAAGGACGCGCCGTCGAGGAAGAGCACCTTGCAATCCTCGAGGACGCCCTTCGAGGCGACCACCCGTTCTGGGAAAAGGCTCGTAAGCTGCGAGAGCAAACCCGCGGAAGAGTGTTGGGCGACTCGACGCTCCTGATCCGAGCGGACAGAGACAGCCGCTAGTTCGCGCGTTCGACCAGCGGCGCCAATTCATACGTCCGCGAGCAGTACTCGCAGGTGACGTGGATATTGCCGTCGTCTTCGACCATGCCGGCGCGTTCCTCGGCGCTGAAGGAGCCGAGCACGGTGGCCACCCGCTCTTGCGAGCAGCGGCAGAAGGCGCGGAGCGGCTTGGCTTCGAACACCCGCACGCCGTCTTCGTTGAAGAGCCGCCAGAGCAGCGTCTCGCCCGGCAGCGTCGGGTCGACCAACTCGTCCTCGCCTGTGGTGGCGAAGAGGGCCTGGGCGCGCTCCCAGACGTCCTCGGTCGAGCCCCGCGCCTCGTCGGCGGCGATGTTCTGGATCAGGATGCCGCCGGCGCGCCAGGTTTCGCCCTCGCCCGTGTCGACCTGCCCGACCGCTAGGCGCACGCGGGTCGGCGTCTGCTCGGACTGAGCGAAGTACTGCTCGGCGCAGAGCGCGAGCGTCTCGCCCTCGATGGCGGTGATGCCCTGATAGCGGTCGGTGTCCGGCCCCTGGTCGATGGTCATGATGAACACGCCGTCACCCAGCAGCGCCCTCGCGCCCGGCCGCGCGAAGCCCTGCGATGCGCCCGTCACGCGGTTCGCATCGAAACTGCAGTAGCCGCGCAGCCCGCCCTCGGTGTCGTAGTCGGCGACAACCAGCGACACCGGCCCGTCGCCCTGCGCCTGGACGATCAGCTTGCCTTCGAACTTCAGGCTCGATCCCACCAGCGCCGCCAGCGCGCACGCCTCGCCCAGCAGGTTGGCGACAGGTTCGGGGTAGTCGTGCCGGCTCAGCACCTCGTCGATCGAGGCTCCCAGGCGCACGATGCGCCCGCGCAGGGGCCAGCCTTCGATCTGGAAGGCGGCGACGAGGTCGTCGGTGGGATGGATGGTTTCGGTCATGAGCGGCGGTAGATAGGTAATCGAGGGACTAGGGGATAGGGGCTAGGGGTGAGAAGCCGCACTGCCTTTTGGTAGCCCCTCGCCCCTAATCCCTAGCCCCTAAGCCACCGCCCCGAAACACCACGCCAAAATCGACTTCTGCGCGTGGATGCGGTTCTCCGCTTCGTCCCAGACGAGCGACTGCGGGCCGTCAATGACCGCGTCGGTGACTTCTTCGCCCCGGTGCGCGGGGAGGCAGTGGAGGAAGGCGGCGTTCTTGGCGGCCTCTTCCATCAGCTCTTCGTCGACCTGGAAGTCCTCGAAGGCCTCGACGCGTTCGTCGTGGTCGGTGTCGCCCATGGAAACCCAGGTGTCGGTCACCACGCAGTCGGCGCCCTGCACGGCCTCGCGCGCGTCATGGACCATGGTCACGCGGCCCTGCTCCTCGGCCGAGCGGGCGAGGTCCATCAGGTCGGGGTGGTAGACCGCCGGGCAGGCGATCTTCAGCTCGAAGCCGAACTTCGGCGCCGCGTGAATGAAGCTGGCGCAGACGTTGTTGCCGTCGCCCACCCAGGCGATGGTCTTGCCGCGGATGTCGCCGCGATGCTCCTCCAGCGTCATCAGATCGGCCATGATCTGGCAGGGGTGCGACTTGTCGGTCAGGCCGTTGATCACCGGCACCGTGGCCGCCTGGGAAAAGCGCAGGACGTCCTCGTGGGAGTTGGCGCGGATCATCACCGCATCGACCATGCGCGAGAGCACGCGGGCGGTGTCCTCAATGGGCTCGCCCCGGCCGAGCTGCATGTCGGACGAGGTCGCGATGACGCTGGCCCCGCCCAGCTGGCGGATCGCCGCGTCGAAGGAGAAGCGGGTGCGGGTCGAGTTCTTCTGGAAGATCATCGCCAGCACCCGGTCCTTCGCGGGGGCATCGGCGTCCACGCGCCCCTGAGGCCAGCCCTTGCGGGCGGCCTTGCGGGCGTGGGCGTCGTCGAGGATGGCCCGCAGCGTGCCGCTGTCGAGCTTCCAGAGGTCGATGAAGTGGCGAGGTGGGGTCATTGCATTGGCGCCTTGCGTCCTTCGAGACGCGCTGCGCGCTCCTCAGGATGACGAATGGGGTTGATCGCAATAAAGCTCGTCATGGTGAGGAGCGGGCCCTCAGGTCCGCGTCTCGAACCACGCACCGTCAAGCTCCCTTCGCTCTGAAAGCCTCGCAGGTCTGCTCCAGCCGCTCGATGGCCTGGCGCGCCTCGTCCAGCGTGATGTTCAGCGCCGGCAGCAGGCGCACGCAGTTGTCGCCGCCGCCAGCCACCAGCAGGTGCTGTTCGCGCGCCATCGCCATGAACTCGCGATTGTTCGGGATCACCTTCACCCCGATCAGCAGCCCCTTGCCGCGGATGTCGACGATGACGTCGGGATAGCGGTCCTTCAGGCCCGTGAGCTGTTGGTTGAAGTAACCCGCCACCTGGCAGACGTTGGCCAGCAGCTCGGGCTTCACGATCTCGTCGAAGGCGGCGTTGCCGACGGCCATGGCGAGCGGATTGCCGCCGAAGGTCGAGCCGTGGGCGCCGACCGTCATGCCCTTGGCCGCCTCAGCGGTCGCCAGGCACGCGCCGATGGGAAAGCCGCCGCCCAGCGCCTTGGCGATGGCCATCACGTGCGGCTCGGCGCCCTCCACCCAGTCATGGGCGAAGAGCTTGCCGGTCCGGCCCATGCCGCACTGGACCTCATCGTAGATGAGCAGCGCCCCGTGCTGGTCGCACAGCTCGCGCAGCCGCCGCAGCGACGCGTCCGGCCAGGCCCGCGCCCCGCCCTCGCCCTGCACGGGCTCGGCGATGATGGCGCAGATGTTCGGCCCCATGGCCGCCTCGATGGCCTCCATGTCGCCGAACGGCAGCTGGACGTAACCCGGCAGGCGCGGGCCGAAACCGTCGAGGTAGCTCGGATTACCCGACGCGTTCACCGCCGCATACGACCTGCCGTGGAACGAGCCGTCGAAGCCGATGATGTCGATCCGCTCCGGCTCCCCGTTGGCGGCATGGTATTTGCGGGCAAGCTTCAGCGCGCACTCGATGGCCTCGGTGCCGGAGTTGGTGAAGAAGACCACGTCGGCGAAGGTCGCATCGGTCAGCTTCTTCGCGAGCGTCTCCTGGCCCGGGATCCGGAAGATGTTGGAGACGTGCCAGAGCTTCTCGGCTTGCTCCTCCAGCGCCTTGACCAGCACCGGATTGGCGTGCCCGAGCCCGGTGGTCGCGATGCCGGCCACGCAGTCGAGGTAGGCCTCGCCTCTCTCCGTATAGAGCCACGCCCCTCGCCCGCGCTCGAACGCCAGCGGAGCGCGGTTGTACACGCCCATGATGTGGTCATTCGATGCGGGGTTCGTCGGCGCTGCGTCGGCCAAGGCTGCCTCCCAAAAGCGATAAGTCCCCGGACGGGCGGTCCGGGGACAGGAAGGCCGGGACTTTTCGTCCGGTATGGCAGCGATGTCAATGGAACGAAGGTGCTCCCCCTCTGGGG
>JBLNCT010000040.1:0-28417 GCA_050260915.1 Parcubacteria group bacterium | reverse complement strand
GAGTCTGTCGGGTTGGCTTCCAGCGAGACTTCGAGGTTCGGCTCAGGCGTCCACAGTTCCGTGGCGGTGTCGATGATGGCCGCGACGAAGGCCGGGTCCATCAGCGAAGGCGTCCCGCCGCCGAAGAAGATGGAGACGAGGCGTCTCGGCCCAGTGTCCTCGCGCTGGCGGCGAAGGTCGGCAACGATGGCTCTCGCGAGCGCCTCCTGCTCCTCGGTCCGGCCGCGATCGCGCACGACGTTGAAGTCGCAGTACGGGCAAATCCGCGCGCAGTAGGGCCAGTGGACGTAAACCCCCAAAAACGCCCCTTGGGGCGGGGCCTCAGTCAAAGAGGGCGGCCTTGAGCTTGGCGAAGGCGCGGGCGCGGTGGCTGATGGCGTCCTTCTCCGCTGGGTCCATCTCGCCGAAGGTCAGCCTGCCGCCTTGCGGAATGAAGATGGGGTCGTAGCCGAAGCCCCGCTCGCCGCGCGGCGGGAAGGTCAGCGTCCCGTCGATCCGCCCCTCGACCACCACCGCCGGTCCCTCCGGCCAGGCTACCGCCAGCGCGCAGGTGAACCAGGCGGAGAGGTCGTCGCCGTCGGTTTCGTCCAGCCGCTGCTCCACCTTCTTCATGGCGTCCGCGAAGTTCTTCCCCGGCCCGGCCCAGCGCGCGGAGTAGATGCCAGGCTGGCCGTCCAGCGCCGCGACCGAGAGGCCGGAGTCGTCGGCCAGCGCGATCTTGCCGCCCCGGTCGGCGGCGAGCCTGGCCTTCAGGAGCGCATTGCCGGTGAAGGTGGTCTCGGTTTCGTCGGGCTCCGGGATGCCGAGATCGCCCGCCGCGATCACCTCGCAGCGGCCGTCCAGCAGGGCGGCGAGCTCTCGCGCCTTGCCCGGATTGTGGGTGGCCGCGATGATCGTGGTTCCGCGCTCAAGCTTCAGCGCCATGCCGGCCTCCGAGGATACTTCGATGCAGCTCTTCTACTCCCCCATGTCGCCCTTCGCCCGCAAGGTCCGCGTGGTCGCCCACGAGGCCGGACTCGCCGACCGCATCGCCATCCTCGAGACCAACCCCTGGCAGGACGAGTCGCTCAGGGCCGTGAACCCGCTGGCCAAAGTGCCGGCATTTCTCACTGACGACGGGGCGCCGCTGCACGACAGCCGGGTCATCTGCGAGTACCTCGACGATCTCGCGGGCGCAGGGCTGTTCCCCACGGGGGCGGCGCGCTGGCGGGCGTTGGTCCTGCAGTCGCTCGCCGACGGCATGGGCGACGCGGCCGTGCGGGCGGTGGTCGAGGGCCGGCGCGAGGCCGACCGCCATCAGGACGTCATCGACCGGCAGGTGAAGGCGCTGAACGCCGCCCTCGACGCCTTCGAGCAGGAGGAATTGCCGACCGACGCCTTCCGGATCGGCGAAATCGCCGTGGCGGCCCAGCTCGGCTATCTCGACTTCCGCAAGGTGCTCGACTGGCGCCGCGGGCGGCCTCGGTTGTCCGACTGGTACGAGACCGTCAGCAAGCGCGATTCCATGGTCGCCACGGAGCCGTACCAGATGGCGTAATGCTGCACTGCATTACGGCGTTGTAATCTATTACGAAGGTTTAATATCGATTGTCGATAATTTCATTGATCGGAAAACGATACGGACGTACCTCTTGAGCATCGAGGGACGGCGCTGGGCCGTTTCCACTTCGCACCTGCAGCATGAGGTCTGAAATGTCCGCTCAAAAGCTCACCGCCACGGTCGACCGGGTCGCCATGACCCTCGTCAACGCCGCCCTGCTTGTCGCGCTGCCGCTGTCGGCGGTGCTGTTCGTTTCGCACTCGATCTGAGCCGCTTTCGTGTGCGGCCCGAACGGGGCATGCTCGCCGGCCGGATACGTCTGACCTGACAAGGACGACCGACGGCGAGCATGTAGGGGCTCGCAGATTCAAGGGGCAGGGGCGATGCGCACACTGGGACCGGGCTCGATATCGAGCTTCCTGAAAGTCATCCTGGACGTCGTCTATTTCGCGCTGTGGATCGCCGTTGCGGTCCTGGCGGCGCTGGCGCTTCTCGCCATCCTGCTAAGCTTCAACGCCGACTTCCTGAAGAGCGTCATCCACATCACCGGCGATGACGGCAAGGAGTTCGCGGCCAACGGCGCCACCATGGCCGCCGGGCTGATCGCGGCGGGGCTCTACTCCGGCGGCGTGCTCGTGATCGTCGGGCGGCTGCGCAAGATTTTCGTCACCCTGACCGCGGGCGACCCCTTCCATCCGGACAACGTGCGCCGCCTGCGCGTCATCGGCCTTGTGCTGGCCGGGCTGGAGCTTGGCCGCTACGTCTTCTGGGCGGTGAGCGCCCTGCTGCTGCCGGGCGTCTCGCGCGCCGGCCACGGGTTCAACCTGACGACCTGGTTTTCCGTTCTGGTGGTCTTCGTCCTGGCCGAGGTCTTCCGCGAGGGCGCGCGCCTTCGCAGCGAAGCCGAGCTGACCATCTAGGGGTTTCGATGGCCATCAAAGTCCACCTCGACCGTGTCCTGCTCGAACGCCGCATGTCGCTGACGGAGCTCGCCGACCGCGTCGGCGTCACCATCGCCAACCTGTCGATCCTCAAGACCGGCAAGGCCCGCGCGATCCGCTTCTCGACGCTTGATGCGCTGTGCCGCGAACTCGACTGCCAGCCCGGCGACCTCGTCGCCTACGAGCCGGGCCCGGGGTCGGAGGAGGATGCGGAGGAAGAGGTCTACAGCGGGGCTTAAGCCCTTCCCCCTCGAGGGGGGAAGGGTTGGGATGGGGGTGAGTGCAGAGGATTGACGGGTTGGCGCTAATCGGCTCGGAGCCCACTAGTTCTTTTCGCCCGAACTCAGCGGCCGCACCCTCCACCCTGCCCTCCTCCCCTCGAGGGAGGAGGGTTCAGGAAATCATTCGCCGCTGAATCTCGAACAGCTCGCCGATGCCCTTTTCCGCAAGGCCGTAGAGGGCCTCGAACTCGGCGCGGGTGAAGCCGCGCTTTTCGCCGGTGGCCTGGATTTCGACGATGTCGCCCTTGCCCGTCAGCACAAAGTTGGCGTCGGCTTCGGCGCTGGAGTCCTCCTCGTAGTCGAGGTCGAGCACCGGGGAGTCGGCGAACACGCCGCAGGAGACGGCCGCCACCTGGTCGATGATCGGGTCGGCCTTCAGCACGCCTTCGTCGAGCAGGTATTTGGTGGCGAGCCGCAGCGCGACCCAGGCGCCGGTGATCGCGGCCGTCCGGGTGCCGCCGTCGGCCTGCACCACGTCGCAGTCCAGCGTGATCTGACGTTCGCCGAGCGCCTTCAGGTCCGTGACGGCGCGCAGGGACCGGCCGATCAGACGCTGGATTTCCTGCGTGCGCCCCGACTGCTTGCCCTGCGCGGCCTCGCGGCGGCCCCGCGTATGGGTGGCGCGGGGGAGCATGCCGTACTCGGCCGTCACCCAGCCCTGCTGCTTGCCGCGCAGCCAGCCCGGCACGCCTTCGTCGACGCTGGCCGTCACCAGCACGCGCGTGTGGCCGAACGAGACTAGGCACGAGCCCTCGGCGTAGCGGTTCACGCCCGTCTCCATGGTGACCACGCGAAGCTGATCGGGGGCGCGTTCGGAGGGGCGCATGGGAACTCCTTGGGGACTGGCGCGATCTTGCGCCGTGCGAGGCGCCGCTTATCCTAGATGCCGACGGCGCCGTCCACATAAGGTCATGAACCAGCTGATTTCCGGCGCGCCGCGCGCGCCGACCTTGAGCGAACTCGACGAACGCGCCCGGGACATCTTCCGGCGGGTGGTGGAGACCTATCTGGAAACGGGCGAGCCGGTGGGGTCTCGCACCATCTCGCGCGGCGGGGTGCAGCTGTCGCCCGCCTCGATCCGCAACACCATGCAGGACCTGGCGCATGCGGGCCTGCTCTCGGCGCCCCACACCAGCGCGGGCCGCATGCCCACGCACGCGGGCCTGCGCCTCTTCGTCGACGGCCTGCTGGAAGTGGGCGACCTGGGCGAGCAGGAAAAGCGCGATATCGAAGCCCGGCTGCGGGCGCATGGCCGCTCGATGGAGGAGGCCCTGAACGAAGCGTCCTCGATCCTGTCCGGACTGGCGGGCGGGGCGGGGGTGGTGGTGACGCCTGCGCGGGAGGCGGGCGTCAAGCACGTCGAGTTCGTGCCGCTGGCGGGCGACCAGATGCTGGTGGTTATCGTCTTCGAGGACGGCTCCGTCGAGAACCGCCTGATGCGGCAGGCGCCCGGCATTACGCCCTCAGCCCTGCACGAGGCGTCCAACTTCCTCGCCACCCGGCTGAAGGGCCGCACGCTCGCCGACACCCGCGCCGAGATGCGGGCCGAACTGGACCGGGCCCGGCGCGAGTTGGACGTCACCGCCGCCCGCCTTGTCGAGGAGGGGCTGGCGGCCTGGGGCGGCGGCGAGGGCGAGGAGCGGGCGCTGATCGTGCGGGGCCGCGCCAACCTGCTGGGCGACGCGTCGCTGATGGAGGACCTGGAGAAGGTCCGCATGCTGTTCGACGATCTCGAGCAGAAGGAACAGCTGATCGGCCTGCTGGACGACGTGCGCCAGGCCCAGGGGGTGCGCATCTTCATCGGCGCGGAAACACGGCTCTTTTCGCTTTCGGGTTCCGCCCTGATCGCGGCGCCCTATATGTCGGGCCGGCAGAAGGTGCTGGGCGCGATCGGGGTGATCGGGCCCGCGCGCCTGAACTACGCCCGGGTGATCCCGCTGGTGGACTACACGGCCCGGGTGCTCGGCAAGATGATGGACGGATGAGTAACGAAATGACCGACGACCAAACGCCGGCGAACGGACATGACGAAGAGGCTGTGGCGGACCTCGAAACGCCCGAGGCGGACGAGGCCGAACAGCTGCGCGCCGAGATCGCTTCGCTGAAGGAGCAGATGCTGCGCGTCGCCGCCGACGCGGAAAACACGAAGCGCCGCATCGAGCGCGAGGCCAACGACGCGCGCGCCTACGCCATCCAGAAGTTCGCCCTCGAGCTGCTGGGCGCCGCCGACAACCTCGCCCGCGCCACGGCCCATGCGCCGAAGGACTCCGAAGACCAGGTGGTGAAGAACTTCGTGGTCGGCGTGGAGATGACCGAGAAGGAGCTCCAGGGCGCTTTTGAACGCAATGGCCTCAAGAAGGTCGAACCGGCCCGCGGCGACAAGTTCGACCCCCACCTGCACCAGGCGATGATGGAGCAGCCGGCCGAGGACGTGACGCCCGGTTCGGTGATCCAGACCATCCAGGCCGGCTACGAGCTCTTCGGCCGTATCGTGCGTCCGGCGATGGTTGTGGTTGCCGCGAAGGGTTAAGCCCTTTTACACGGCGACGAATGCGCTAATGTCCCAAGTCCTTTGACCACGGCCGCGTTTGGGGGGTCATCGATTCGCCGCGGCCCCAGGATTCTGGACGGGACATGAAGCTGACCATCGAGCGCGCCGCCCTGCTGAAGGCGTTGGGGCATGTGCAGAGCGTTGTCGAACGCCGCAACACGATCCCGATCCTGTCCAACGTGCTGCTGTCAGCCAACCGCGACCGGGTGAGCTTTTCGGCGACCGACCTGGACATGGAGATCGTCGATGACGGCTCGGCCCAGGTCGACGTGCCGGGCCAGATCACCGCGCCCGCCCACACCCTCTACGAGATCGTCCGCAAGCTGCCTGAAGGGGCCGACGTTTCGCTGAGCTTCTCCGGCGACGACCCGCGCCTGGTGGTCCAGGCCGGCCGCTCGCGCTTCAACCTGCCGGTGCTGCCGGCGGGCGACTTCCCGGTGATGAGCAATGACGGCCTGTCCGGCCCGATCACCACCGACACCAACGATATCATCCGCCTGATCGACAAGACCCGCTTTGCGATCTCGACGGAGGAGACGCGCTACTACCTGAACGGCCTCTACCTCCACACGGTTGTGGAGAACGGGACGCCGATGCTGCGCGCCGTCGCCACCGACGGCCACCGGCTGGCGCTCGCCGAAATGCCCGCCCCCGACGGCGCGGCTGGCGCCCCGGGCGTGATCGTGCCGCGCAAGACGGTCAATGAGGCGCGTCGCCTGCTGGAAGACGCCGGCGAGACCGTCGACCTGCAGCTCTCCCAGGCCAAGGTCCGCTTCGAGTTCAACGGCGCCCAGCTGACGTCCAAGGTCATCGACGGCTCCTTCCCCGACTACGTCCGCGTGATCCCGCGCGACAACCCGAAAGTCCTGACCGTCGACAACGGCCTCTTCGCCCAGGCCGTCGACCGGGTGGCCACCATTTCGGCCGAGAAGTCCCGCTCCGTGAAGCTCGCCATCGAACCCGGCAAGGTGGTGCTGACCGTCCGCAACATGGAAGCCGGCCAGGCCACCGAAGAGGTCGAGGTCGACTACGACGGCGACTCCTTCGAGATCGGCTTCAACGCGCGCTACCTGCTGGACGTCACCGGTCAGATCGGCGGCGAGACGGTGGAGTTCCGCTTCGCGGATCCGGCGTCCCCGACACTGGTGCTCGATCCGACCGATGCGGGCGTCAAATACGTCCTGATGCCGCTGCGGGTCTAATTCCCTTCTCCCCTTGCGGGAGAAGGTGGCGGCCGCAGGCCGACGGATGAGGGGTCGAAAGCCATTTCAGCTTCGACCCAGAACATCCGCTTCATCGACTTCTGAGAAACCCCTCATCCGACCGCTTCGCGGCCACCTTCTCCCGCAAGGGGAGAAGGATGTTATGAGCGGGCATGCGTTCCGCCCTGCACGAATTGCAGCTGACCGACTACCGCTCCTACGCGGCCGCCGAGCTGCGCCCGGACGGCCGGAGCGTGTTCCTGTTCGGTCCGAACGGGGCGGGGAAGACGAATCTGCTGGAGGCGATCTCGCTGCTGTCGCCGGGGCGGGGGTTGCGGGGCGCGCCGCTTTCCGAAGTGGGGCGGAGGCTGCCGGGGGAGAGCATCGGCCGGGCCTGGGCGGTGTCGGCGGTGGTCAACGACACCCGCATCGGCACGGGCGTCGAAAGCGCGGGGGCCACGCGGCGCACCGTGCGGATCGAGGGCGAAACCGTGCCGCCGGGGAGGCTGGCGGAGTATGTGCGGCCGATCTGGCTGACGCCCTTGCAGGACCGGCTGTTCCTCGAGGCCGCGTCGGAACGCAGGCGCTTCTTCGACCGGCTGGTGTTCGCCGCCGAGCCGCTGCATGCGGCCCATGTCGGCGCCTACGAGAAGGCCCTGCGTGAGCGGATGCGGCTGCTGACCGCCGAGGAGCCCGCCGATCCGTCCTGGCTGAACGCGCTGGAGGCCCGCCTCGCCGAGGCCGGCGCGCTGATGGCGCAGGCCCGCGCCCGGACGCTTGCGGCGCTGCAGGCGGAGATCGACACGCGCGGCGAGCGGCCGTTTCCGCAGGCGCGCTTAAGCCTCGCGGGCGAGTGGGAGCAGATGGCCCAGGCCGGCGCGGAAGCCCCCGAAATCGAGGCGAAACTGGCCTCAGCGCTGGCCGCCGCACGCGCTCGCGACGCCGCCGCTGGACGCGCCCTGAACGGCCCTCATCGGGGCGATCTCGTGGTCCTACACGCGGAAAAGGACCGCCCGGCCGCCGAATGCTCTACCGGAGAGCAAAAAGCCTTGATTCTGAACCTTGTTTTGGCCCAGGCGGCGCGACTTTCCCGTGCTAAAGACGAGCCGAATCCTATATTGTTACTAGACGAAGTTGCGGCCCATCTGGACCACCATCGCCGGGCCGCGCTGGCGGATGAAATTTCGGCGCTCGGCCTGCAGGCCTTCCTGACCGGCACGGACGAGGCGCTGTTCGACGATTTGAAAGGTCGGGCCCAAGGGGTGCGTGTCGACGCCTCGGGCCTGACGGTTCTGGAAGATTGATGAGCGACGAGAACGGAACGCCCGAAGAGGCCGCTGCGGAATACGGCGCGGAGTCCATCAAGGTCCTCAAGGGCCTGGACGCGGTGCGCAAGCGGCCGGGGATGTACATCGGCGACACCGACGACGGCTCGGGCCTGCACCACATGGTCTATGAGGTCGTCGACAACGCCATCGACGAGGCGCTGGCCGGCTACGCCACCCGCGTCGAGGTGATCCTGAACGCCGACGGCTCGGCCACGATCACCGACGACGGCCGCGGCATCCCGACCGACATCCACGAAGGCGAGGGTGTTTCCGCGGCCGAGGTCATCATGACCCAGCTGCACGCGGGCGGTAAGTTCGACCAGAACAGCTACAAGGTCTCCGGCGGCCTGCACGGCGTGGGCGTGTCGGTCGTCAACGCGCTCTCCGACTGGCTGCAGCTGAAGATCTATCGCGGCGGGCTCGCCCACGAGATGCGCTTCGAGCGCGGCGATGCGGTGACGCCGCTGGCCGTCACCGGCAAGGCGCCGCTGCGGGAGAACGGCGAGTTCCTGACCGGCACCGAGGTCACCTTCCTGCCGTCGACGGACACCTTCGCCTTCATCGAGTTCGACCGGAAGACGCTGGAGCACCGCCTGCGCGAGCTCGCCTTCCTGAACTCGGGCGTGACCATCTACTTCCGCGACCTGCGCGGAACCGAACCGTTCGAGGAGGTGCTGCACTACGAGGGCGGCATCGAGGCCTTCGTGCGGCACCTCGACAAGGCCAAGAACCCGCTGATCAAGGACCCGGTCGTCGTGCGCGGCGTGCGCGACAAGGTCGAGGTGGACCTGGCCCTGTGGTGGAACGACGGCTACCACGAGCAGATGCTGTGCTTCACCAACAACATCCCCCAGAGGGATGGAGGCACGCACCTGTCGGCCTTCCGCGCGGCGCTGACGCGGATCATCACCGGCTATGCCGAAAGCTCCGGCGCCACCAAGCGCGAGAAGGTCAGCGTCACCGGCGAGGACGCGCGCGAGGGCCTCACCTGCGTGCTGTCGGTGAAGGTGCCCGACCCGAAGTTCTCCTCCCAGACCAAGGACAAGCTGGTTTCGTCCGAAGTCCGCCCGGCCGTGGAGGGCCTCGTGCAGGAGGGCCTGTCGACCTGGTTCGAGGAGCACCCGAACGAGGCCAAGGCCATCGTCTCCAAGATCGCCGAGGCCGCCGCCGCCCGCGAAGCCGCCCGCAAGGCCCGCGAACTGACCCGCCGCAAGTCGGCGCTCGACATCTCCTCGCTGCCCGGCAAGCTCGCCGACTGCCAGGAGCGCGATCCCGCCAAGTCCGAACTCTTCATCGTCGAGGGCGATTCAGCCGGCGGCTCTGCCAAGCAGGCCCGCAATCGCGAGAACCAGGCGGTCCTGCCCCTGCGCGGCAAGATCCTCAACGTCGAGCGCGCCCGCTTCGACAAGATGCTGTCGTCGGAACAGGTCGGCACGCTCATCACCGCGCTCGGCGCCGGGATCGGGCGCGACGACTTCGATATCGAGAAGATCCGCTACCACCGGATCGTCATCATGACCGACGCCGACGTGGACGGCGCCCACATCCGGACGCTGCTGCTGACGTTCTTCTATCGGCAGATGCCGCAGGTGATCGAGCGCGGCTACCTCTATATCGCCCAGCCGCCGCTCTATAAGGCGACCAAGGGCAAGTCCTCCCGCTACCTGAAGGACGACGCCGAGTATGAGGCCTTCCTGATCGACGAGGGCGTCGACGGGGCCGAGCTCGACCTCTCCTCGGGCGAACGGCTGACCGGCCGTGATCTGCATGCGCTGGTGGCGAGCGCCCGGGGCGCGCGGGCCAACGTCGAGCGGCTGGCGGCGCGGGCCCCGGCCTTCGCCATCGAACAGGCGGCGCTGGCCGGCCTGCTGGGCAAGAACCCCGACATAGCGGCCGCCGCGGCCCGGCTCGACCTCTACGCCGAAGAGGGTGACGGCCCCTGGTCCGGCGAGGCGGCGGCGACCGGCGGCGGCTATGTGTTCAGCCGCGTCAAGCGCGGCGTCTCCGAAAGCATCGTGCTCGACGACCTGACGCTGCACGCGGCGGACGCGAGGCGGCTGGCCGAGCGCGCCGTCGAGCTGGCGGCGACCTTCGAAAAGCCGGCGGTCTTCCGGCGCAAGGACAAGAGCACCACGGTGCGCGGGCCGCTCGACCTGGTAGCCGCGGTGATGGACGCGGGCCGCAAGGGCCTCTCGATCCAGCGCTACAAGGGCCTTGGCGAGATGAATCCGCAACAGCTGTGGGAGACGACCCTCGACGCCGACGCCCGCACCCTGCTGCAGGTGAAGGTCGCCCACGCCGACGACGCCGACGACATGTTCGCCCGCCTGATGGGCGAACTCGTCGAACCCCGCCGCGACTTCATCCAGGAAAACGCCCTCGACGCCGAGGTGGACGTCTAGTCCCTCTCCCTGAGGGAGAGGGAGGGGCCCGCGAAGCGGGAGGGTGAGGGTCTACGCCCTCTCCGGACAGGTCCCTAAACCCTCAACCTCCCACCTTGCTTCGCAAGGCGGGCCCCTCCTTCTCCTCAGGGAGAAGGGAAAGGAACTCCCCCGCCCACAGCGGTGTTTGTTCCTCACCCGCAAGCTGCGCCGGGTGGAGGGCAGGCCATGTACACCGATCCGAACGTCGACCAGTGGAGCGCGCAGGCGCAGGTCTGGGGTCCACGCATCCTCTTCGCCATCGCCATCGTGCTGGTCGCCTGGATCGCCGGGCGGGCGTTGAAGTGGGCGCTGGCCAAGGGGCTCGACCGGCTGCCCGGCGCATCGACGCACAACGCCGGACTTGCGCCGCACCAGACGCTGGGCGCCCGGATCGGTGAGGTGGCCTACTGGCTGGTCCTGCTCGTCGGCGTGGTGGCGGCGCTGAACGTGCTCGACCTCGGCCAGGCGGCAGGGCCGCTGAACACCCTGCTCAACACCACCTTCGGCTACATCCCGAACGTCATCGGCGCCGGGCTGATCTTCTTCATCGGCTACATCATCGCGACGCTTGCGAGGCGTGTGGTGACCGCGGCTCTGCAGGCGGCCAACGTCGACGCGGCGCTCGGCAGGATGGGCCTGTCGGCGGTCAGCCAGGCGGGGCTCGCCAACGTGCTGGGCACGCTCGTCTTCGTGCTCATCATCATCCCCGTCGCGGTGGCGGCGCTTCAGGCGCTGAACATCGAAGCCATCTCCGGACCTGCGGTCACCGTGCTGACGACGGTGCTGAACGCCATCCCGCTGGTGCTGGCCGCGGCCATCGTGCTCGCCATCGGCTTCTTCATCGGCCGCTGGGTGGCGAGCCTCGTCGAGCGCCTGCTGCCCGCCACCGGCTTCGACCGCGCCATCGGTCAGCTCTCAAGCTTCTCGTCCTTTACGCCCGAACCGCCCGCGCCGACGGCCACGACGATTGCGCCCGAGAGCACCGAAACCGCGCCGCCTCCGCCGGTCACCGCGCGGGTGACCCCGTCGAAGGTGGTCGCGTGGATCGTGATGTGGGCCATCGTCGCCTTCTCGGCCATCGAGGCTGCACGCCTCCTCCAGTTCGTCGCCATCGCGGAAATCCTGACCGAGATCGTCAGCCTCGCCGGCCGCGTGCTGGTCGGCGGCGTCATCATCACCGCGGGCGTGCTGATCGCGGACCTGCTCGCCAACGCCATCGACCGCTCCACCAACAACGCCGACCGCTTCGCCTCCGACATCGTCAAGTGGGCCACGATCGCGCTCGCCACCGCCATGGGCCTGTCCTTCATGGGCCTCGCCGACGAGATCGTGATCCTGGCGTTCGGCCTGACCCTGGGTGCGGCGGCAGTCGCGGTCGCGCTGGCGTTCGGGCTTGGGGGACGTGAGGCTGCGGGCCGACTCGCCGACGAATGGGTAAGCCGCCTTCAGAGCCGGAGGATGGCGGAGAAAGAGCCGATCACCCCCGACGTTCCGATCACGCCGGGCGAATAGCTCTCCCCCCAGCTTGTCTGGGGGATGTGGCCCGACAGGCGGAGCATGGAGGGTCGATGGGGGAGTTGTCCTTCTTGTTTTTTTACTCCCCCATCGAGCCTCGCCGACCTGCGGTCGTCTCAGCCCACTTCCCCCGCATGCGTGGGGGAAGAGCCTAACGACGCTCTTCCGCTGCGGCCTGGATCGAGAGCATCACTTCGTCGAGACGTTGCAAGACGTCGCCAGCGGGAATGTGCACGACCCGGATGCCGCGGCTCTGGAGAAATGCGTCGCGGCGCAAATCCTTGCGGCCCCGCTCTTCCGAGCCATGCGTCCAGTCGCCATCCACTTCGACGCAGAGCTTGAGTTCCGGGCAGTAGAAGTCGAGCACGTAGGGATCGAACGGATGCTGCCGCCGGAACTTCAGGCCCATGAACTCACGGCTGCGTAGCTTATTCCAGAGCATCCGTTCGGGCAGCGTCGCTTCGGCCCGGAGCGTCTGCGCAAACTCGACAATGTCCGCCCGCTCTTCGATCGGCACGTCCGCCTCAGCCACCACCCTCAGAACGGCGTCGCCATACCGCGCCAGCTTGCCTTCGCCGACGCCGTTGACCGCCGCAAGCAGCGGGGCGGTGGACGGGCGGATGCGGGCGATCTCCGCCAGGGTGGCGTCGTGGAAGATGACGTAGGGCGGGACGTGCTGGCGGGCGGCTTCTTCGCGGCGCCAGGTGCGGAGCGCTTCGAACAGCGGGGCATCGGCGGGGGCGAGCGCGAGGGGCTCGCCGCCCCTGCGTTTGCGCGGGCGGCCGGAGCGGGTGGTGGGGTCGTGCTTTTCGGGGGCGCGGCGGAGCAGAACGCGGCGCTGTCCGCGATAGACCTCGCGGACCTCGACCACGTCGCCCAGGTGGATCAACGGCCGGCCGTCGTTGGGGTCTTCGATCAGCAGGCCCTCGAACAGCAGCTGGTCGAGGAGGTCGCGCCAGCCGGCCGGGCTGAACTCCTTGCCAACGCCGAAGGTGGAAAGGGCGGTCTCGTTGGGGTGCGGGTCCTTCGTCTTGCCGAGCAGATGGTCGACGATCCGGCCCCGGCCATAGCGCCCGCCCAGCCGGTGCACCGCCGAGAGGGCCTTCTGCGCGGCTTCGGTCGCGTCGATCTCGGCGGGCGGCGAGAGGCAGATGTCGCACTGGCCGCAGGGTTTCACGCCCTCTTCGCCGAAGTAGCGCCGCACCGCCATTGCCCGGCAGCTCGCGCCGTCCAGCATCGCATACAGCTGGTAGAGCTTGCGCAGCTGCACGCGCTTGACCGCGTCGTCCACCTCGCGCGCCTTGATGCGCCGCGCGGCCCAGGAGAGGTCGGCTGACCCATACAAGGTGATGCCGTCCGCCGGCTGGCCGTCGCGTCCGGCGCGGCCGATCTCCTGCCAGTAGGCCTCGACGGCGGCTGGCGGATCGGCGTGGATGACGAAGCGGACGTCCGGCTTGTCGACGCCCATGCCGAACGCGATGGTCGCCACCATCACGGCGGCTTCGGCCTCGAGGAACTGTTCCAGCCGTTCGGCGCGCACCCGCTTGTCCAGCCCGGCATGGTAGGCGAGGGCCGGCACACCCGCCTCGACGAGCGCAGCCGTCAGCCGCTCCACCCCCTCGCGCGTCCCGGCATAGACCACGCCCGAGCGGCCGGGGCGCTCCTTCACCAGTTCGACGACGCGCTTGTGGGCGTTCCCGTGTTTGCGCTCTGCGGCCAAGGCCAGTTCCGGCCGGGCGAAGCTGTCGACGAACTCGGCGCAGCCGTTCAGCCGCAGCTCGGTTCGAATGTCCTCGCGGGTCCTGGCATCCGCCGTGGCGGTCACCGCCAGGCGCGGCACGTCGGGGAAGAGCTCGGCGAGGCGCCCCAGCATCCGGTACTCGGGCCGGAAGTCGTGGCCCCACTGGCTGACGCAGTGGGCCTCGTCGATGGCGATCAACGCCAGCGGAATGCGCCGCAGCCGATCCAGCATGGCGCCGGCCATCAGCCCTTCCGGCGACAGGTAGAGGAGGTCGAGCTCGCCCGCCTCGATCCGCCGCCAGATGGCGGAGCGCTCGTCCAGCGAGACGTTGGAGTCGAGCCGCTCGGCCGCCACGCCCGACTGTTGCAGCCCGGCCACCTGGTCGGCCATCAGCGCGATCAGCGGCGAGATCACCAGCCCCAGCCCCGGCCGCACCAGCGAGGGAATCTGGTAGCAGAGGCTCTTGCCCCCGCCCGTCGGCAGCACGGCGAGCGCGCTGCGGCCGCCAAGCACCTCGCCGATCACGCCCGCCTGCAGGCCGCGGAAATCGGCATGGCCGAACACGCGGCGCAGGATTTCGCGGGCGTCTTCGAGGGAGGCGGTCACGATATCGCTTATGACTGAGTCGCCCGCGCCACAGCGCCCAATCTTTGCTGCAAAGGCGCCTCGCGTGCGGCCCAGCCATCGGCTAAGAGCGGACGGGGGTTCAAACCACCGGATCAAGTATGGCGAAAAACGAGGGTCGCGGACCCAACAAGCCCGCTCCCCAGCCGAAACAGCCCAGGCCGAAGCGCACCTTGTTCCAGTCGCTCGTCTACTGGGGCATGGTTCTGGGCATCTGGGCGCTGATCTTCATCGTCGCCTTCTTCGCCGTGTTCGCGACCGACCTGCCGGACACGTCGAAGCTCTATGACGTGAAGCGCCAGCCCTCGATCTCCTACCTGGATCGCTCGGGCGCGCTGGTGGCGGTGCGGGGCAGCCAGTACGCGCCGCCGGTCGACCTCGACAAGCTGCCGCCCTACGTGCCGGCGGCCTTCATCGCCATCGAGGACCGGCGCTTCTACCACCACTTCGGCTTCGACCCGATCGGCATCACCCGCGCGCTGGTGCAGAACATCCGCGCCGGGCGCATCGTCGGCGGCGGCTCGACCATCACCCAGCAGCTGGCGCGAAACCTCTTCCTCACCCCCGACCAGACCCCGCGACGCAAGGCCCAGGAGCTGATCCTGGCCATCTGGCTGGAGATGAAGTTCACCAAGAAGGAGATCCTCTCCCTCTACCTGAACCGGGTCTATTTCGGCGCCGGCGCCTACGGGATCGAGGCGGCCTCGCAGCGCTACTTCAACAAGCCGGCCTCGAAGCTGACGCTGGGGGAATCCGCCCTGCTGGCGGGCATGATGAAGGGGCCCTCGCGCTACTCGCCGGTGTCGGCCAGCGAGCGGGCGGCCCGGCGCGCGACCATCGTGCTGGACGAGATGGTCAAGACCGGCGCCATCACCCAGGAGCAGCGCGACGAGGCGATCCGCAAGCCCGTGCGCGTCTCGGCCATCCTCGCCAACCAGCGGGCGCAGTACTTCACCGACTGGGTCGACGCCCAGGTCCGCTCGCTGGTGGGCGAGCCGACCGAGGACCTGGTGGTCGAGACCACGCTCGACCTGCCGATCCAGGCGGCGGCGGAGACGGCGCTGCGCAGCGGCGTGCGCGAGGCCGCCAAGCTCGGCGTCCAGCAAGGGGCGTTGGTCGCGCTCGACGGCGAGGGCCGCATCCGCGCCTACGTCGGCGGCGTCGACTATTCGCAGAGCCAGTACGATCGCGCGACCATGGCGCGGCGCCAGGCCGGTTCGGCCTTCAAGCCGTTCGTCTACCTGACCGCCATGGAGTCGGGCCGCACGCCGTCGACCACCATCGTGGACGAGCCGGTGACCATCGGAAACTGGCAGCCTAAGAACTACACCGGCCGCTATCTCGGCACGATCACGCTTCAGACGGCGCTGGCGCAGTCTATCAACACGGCTGCGGCCCAGCTGGCCAACCAGGTCGGCACCGCCAACGTGGCGGCCACCGCGCGCCGGCTCGGCATCAATTCGCCGATCCAGCTCGATCCCTCGATGGCGCTGGGCGCGGTCGAGGTTTCGCCGCTGGAGATGGCCCAGGCCTATGCCCCCTTCTCCAACGGCGGCTTCTCGGCGCGAGGCTATGCGATCGAGCGCATCCGCACGGCCAACGGCCAAGTGCTCTACGACCACAACGTCGACAAGGCGCCGCGCGCGCAGGTGATCGGCGAACCGGCGCTGGCCTACATGATCCAGATGATGCGCTCGGTGGTGAACGAGGGCACCGGCACGCGGGCGAAGGTCCCCGGCTACGACATCGCGGGCAAGACCGGCACCACCAGCGACTACAAGGACGCCTGGTTCGTCGGTTACACGGGCGGCTTCGTCACGGCCGTCTGGGTCGGCAAGGACAACAACAGGCCGATGAAGGGCGTCACCGGCGGCAATATCCCGGCCGGCATCTGGCGCGACTTCATGGGCGCCGCGCTGCCGCGCCTGCAGGCCCGGCCGATCCCCGGCGACCAGGTCCCCGGCGTCACCAACCCCATCGCCGACACCATCGGCGACCTCCTCTCAGGCATCGGCATCGGTCCAAAACCCGAGCCCACGCCCGAGACGCCGCAGCCGGAGCCGCAGGAGGAACCGGTTCCCTACTAGCCGCGGCCGAACCCGTGCAGCTTGCCGCCCTCGCGCTTGAGCCAGTCGCGGTGAGGTCTCGGATCGCCGACCAGCTCGCGCACCAGCTTCCAGAAGCGCGGGCCGTGGTTGGCTTCGACGAGGTGCGCCACCTCGTGGGCCACGACGTAGTCGGCGACCTCGAACGGCGCGAGCGCCAGGCGCCATGAGTAGCGAATCGAGGCGGCCTCACGCGAGGTGGCCGGTTTGCAGGACCCCCAGCGGCCCCGCGGGTCCGCGACGGCGATCTTTGGCACGGGGTGGCCGATCCGCTCGCAGTGATGGGCGGTGCGTTCGCTCAGAACCTTCAGCGCCTCCTTCTTGACGATCCGCAGGACGCGGACGGAGAAGGCGGCGTCATCGGCGCCGATCAGCCGATGCGGCGGGCCGTAGATCAGCCTCGCTCGGCCGGCGCCGATCTCCAGCACCACCGGATCGCCGAACAGGTCGAAGATCAGTCCCGGCTCCAGCGCCATGCGCTCGGGCAGTTCGGCCACCCGGGCCGCGATCCATCCCGAACGCTCGCGGGCGAAGGCCACGGCTTCCGAGAGCTTGCGCGCTGTGGGGGCGGTGGCGATCACCTCGCCGCTGGTCCTGTCGAGCCTTAAGCTGACGCGCCGCGAGCGCGGGTTGACGTTCAGCCGCACGCGATGGCCGGCGGTCTCGATGACCTGGCCGTGGCTGTAGGAGGTGCGGAAGGGAATCATGGGCAAACGATACCATCCCTCCGTCATCCTCGGGCTTGTCCCGAGGACCCAGAAACGCCGACGCCCGGAGATCGAGGCGAGGCGGTTCAGCCGCCGCCCAACCTTTCAGCGCCTGCGTATCTGGGTCCTGGGGACAAGGCCCAGGATGACGGGCGCTTAAAAGTCCGGATCGCAGTGGCGGATGAACTCACGCACGCGCGGATAGATCTGCTCGCGGAAGCGGCGGCCGTTGAAGACGCCGTAGTGGCCGACGCTCTCCTGGATGTAGTCGGCCTTCAGCTCGCCCGGGATGCCGGGGCAGAGCGTATGCGCCGCCTGCGTCTGGCCGATGCCGGAGATGTCGTCGAGCTCGCCCTCCACCGTCATCAGGCCGATGTCGGCGATCAGGTCGGGCCGCACCAGCCGGCCGCGGTGGGTCAGTTCGCCCTTCGGCAGCAGGTGGTTCTGGAACACGATGTCGACGGTCTGGAGGTAGAACTCCTCGGTCAGGTCGAGCACCGCCAGGTACTCGTCATAGAAGGCGCGGTGCTTGTCGGCGCTGTCGCCGTCGCCCTGGACCAGGTGCTCGAAGTACGCCTGGTGCGCCTGGCTGTGGCGCTCCAGGTTCATGCTCATGAAGCTCGCGAGCTGCACGAAGCCCGGGTAGACGCGCCGCATCGCGCCCGCATAGGGCGGCGGCACGGTGTAGATCATGTTGGACTTGAACCAGCTGAACGGCCGCTCCTCCGCCAGCTTGTTGGTCACTGTCGGCGAGTGCCGCGCGTCGATGGGCGAGCCCATGAAGGTCATGCTGCGCGGGCGGCTCTCGTCGCCGTCCTCGGCCATCAGCGCCGCGGCGGCCAGCACCGGCGGGCCCGGCTGACAGACGGCGATCACGTGCGGCCGCCCGCCCATCGCCGTCAGCATCGCGCGGATGTGGTCGATGTAGTCGTGGAAGTCGAAGCGGCCTTCCAACATCGGCACGTCTCGGGCGTTGACCCAGTCGGTCACGAAGACGGCGTGGTCGGGCAGGAAGGCCTCCACCGTGCCGCGCAACAGGGTGGCGTAGTGGCCAGACAGCGGCGCCACGATCAGCACCGCCGGATCGAAGCCCGTTCGCCCGGCGCGGCGCATGTCGCTCATGTCGCGGTCGACCTGGAGCAGCTTCACCCACGGGCTTTCCCACACGACCGTCGGGCGCACGCGCACCTTCGTCCCGTTCACGACCGTGGAGTCGATGCCCCACTCGGGCTTGCCGTAGCGGCGGGTGACGTTGGTGAAGAGGTCGGCGGCGGCATAGACCGTGCGGCCGAACTTCGTCTGCGCCACGGGGTTGACCGGCGATCCCCAGAAGTCCCGCGCCGCCGCCGCGGCGAGCCGCATCGGGGTGGTGGCGTAATAGGACGCTTCGTGCAGGGCGTAGAGCAATCGGACCTCGAGCGTTGCTGCGATGCAGCATAGCATGCCGGAGCTTAAGGAAGTCCAGCCCTTGCCGGTTCCTACAGGCTGCGCCGTTCAGCCGCGCATCGCCTTCTCGATCTGCCCGGCCATCTCCTGCGGCGACATGGCGGGCCCGAGCGCGCTGACGAAGCGGCCTTTCGGGTCCATCAAATAGATGACCCCGGTGTGGTTCACCTCATAGTCCGGCCCGGTCCCCACCTTCTGGTAGAAGACCTTGTAGGCCTTGGCGACCTGCGCCGTCTGTTCCGGCGTGCCGGTCAGGCCCAGCGTGCCGGCCGGCAGGCCCTGGGCGTCGAGGTAGGCCTTCATCTGCTTGGGGTTGTCGCGCTCCGGATCGACCGAGACGAACACGATCCGGAAGTCCTTCGCGTCACCGCCCAGCAGGGTCGCCGCCGCCGACAGCGTGTGCAGCGTGGTCGGGCAAAGGTCGGGGCAATAGGTGAAGCCGAAGAAGATGGCGTTCCACTTGCCCCTCAGCACGTCCTGATCGACCGCGCGGCCGTCCTGGTCCGTCAGCTGGAAGGCGCCCCCGATGTCGGACGGCGGCGGGGCGGGGCGGAAGAGGTCCGACTTCCAGGCCATTACGCCCGCCGCGACGAGCCCCACAACGAGGACCACGAGCAGGATCGACCGGTGGCGGTTCATCGTTCAGCCTTCCTCTGGCTCAAAAAGCCGAACTCGACCAATGTTGAAGCCGATGGCGCTGACGACTTCGCCCAACGCCGACAATCCGCCTCCCGATAAGGGGAGCGTCGCCCTGCCGCAAGAGCGCGGGGTCCTCTGGACCTTGGGCGGTCCCAAGCACGGGCGGCTGCGGGTGCGCACCCTGGTCGCGCTGCGCTGGCTGGCGGTGGCGGGGCAGAGCTTCACCGTCCTGTTCGTCGGGCTGGTGCTGCAGCTGCCGGTGCCCTACGCGCTCTGCTTCACCCTGATCGCGCTGCTGGCCTGGGTGAACCTGCTGGTCAGCCTCTCCTCCACCGGCCAACGGATCGCCGAGGACTGGGAGGCGACGCTCCAGATCGCCTTCGACATCATCCAGCTGTCAGCGATGCTCTACCTGACCGGCGGGGTCATCAATCCGTTCTCGCTGCTGATCATCGCGCCGGTGGTGCTGGCGGCGGCGACCCTGCCGCTCCGCAACGTGCTGGGCATCGGACTGCTGGCCGGCGCCTGCACCATCATCATAGCCATCTGGGCCCTGCCGCTTCCCGGGCCGGGCGAGACGCCGTTCATGCCGCCCCTGCTGAACCGCGTGGGCGCCGTGATCGCGCGGCTGCTGGGGATCGGCTTCACCGCAGCCTACGCCTGGCAGGCGGCGGCGGAAGCGGCGCGGATGGAGCTGGCGCTCGACACCACCAACGCCGTGCTGGCGCGCGAGCAGCGGCTCTCGGCGCTCGGCGGTCTGGCGGCGGCGGCGGCGCACGAGCTCGGCACGCCGCTCGCCACGATTTCCGTCGTCGCCAAGGAGATGGCCCGCAGCGCCCCGCCCGGCGATGTGAAGGACGACGCCGAACTGCTGGTCGCCCAGGCCGAGCGCTGCCGCGAGATTCTGCGCCGCCTGACCGAAACCCCCGAGGCCACCGACGTCGTCCACGAGCGCATGAGCCTGCTCCAGTTCGTGCAGGAGGTGATCGAGGCGCATTCCCACAAGGACGTCCGGGTCGAGGCCCTCGTCTCCGGCCCGCCGGGCGAGCGGGCGCCGGAAATCTGGCGCATGCCCGAGGTGCTGCACGCCATGACCTCCTTCGTCGAGAACGCCATGGACTTCGCGCGCTCCGAAGTCCTGGTCACCGCCCGCTTCGACGCCCGCTTCGTCTCGGTGGAGATCCGCGACGACGGCCCCGGCTTCGCGCCGGAGGTGCTGGCCAAGCTCGGCGAGCCCTACGTGACCAGCCGCCCGGCCGCCGAGGGTTCGCGCAGCGGGCACGTCGGAATGGGTCTCGGCTTCTTCATTGCGAAAACGCTTCTGGAACGAACAGGCGCTACTGTGGATTTCAGGAATGGGCGGCGCGGCGGCGCCATCGTCAGCGCGCGCTGGCACCGGGCCGCGCTGGAGGCGCCTTACGCGCCCGACGTATTTACAGGGGTTGATGCATACGGGGAGCCCGCGACAGAATGACCGAAGCCCCCGGCCTTGAGGTGGAGACTGCATGACCGACGCCGCGGAAACGATCGCCGCCCTGCCGGATAAACGCCTGCTGCTGCTCGACGACGACGCGCCGCTGCGAAACCGGCTCGGCCGGGCGCTGGAGCAGCGCGGCTTCGAAGTGGCGCTCGCCGAAAGCGTGGCCCAGGCGCTGCAGGAGGTGAAGGCCAACACGCCCGCCTTCGCCGTGCTCGACATGCGCCTCGACGACGGCTCTGGGCTGCAGGTGGTGCAAGCCATCCGCGACGCCCGGCCGGAGGCGCGGGTGGTCATGCTGACGGGCTATGGCAACATCGCCACGGCCGTCGCGGCGGTGAAGGCGGGGGCGGTGGACTACCTGTCCAAGCCGGCCGACGCCGACGACGTGGTCCGCGCTCTGCTGGCGCAAGCGGGCGATGCGCCGCCGCCGCCGGAAAACCCGATGAGCGCCGACCGGGTGCGGTGGGAGCACATCCAGCGGGTCTATGAGCTCTGCAACCACAACGTCTCCGAGACGGCGCGCAGGCTCTCGATGCACCGCCGCACCCTGCAGCGGATCCTCGCCAAGCGCGCCCCGCGCTAGGCGGCGAAGTGGAGCGCGATCAGCCCGATCGCGCCGACCACGATCCGCCACCAGCCGAAGGGCGACAGGCCCCGCCTGGCCACGAAGTCGAGCAGCACGCGCACGACGACCAGGCCCGACAGGAAGGCCACGACGAAGCCGACGGCGATGATGCCCGCCTGATCGGCCGACAGCGCGTGGCGGCTCTCCCAGGCGTCCAGCGCAAACGCCGCGACCATCGTCGGGATCGCCAGGAAGAAGCTGAACTCGGTCGCGGCCCGCTTGTCCGCCCCCATGACCACGCCGCCCAGGATGGTGGCGCCCGAGCGCGAGACGCCGGGGATCATGGCCAGGCACTGGAAGATGCCGACGCCGAGCGAAGTCCGCAGCGGGAGTTTCATCGCGTCGTGGTGGCGCGGCCTCGGCTCCGCCCGGTCCAGCGCGATCAGCACGATGCCGCCCAGGATCAGCGACCAGCAGATGATGAGCGGGCTGTCGAACAGCACCCGCTTGATGAAGTCGTGCAGCGCCAGCCCCACCACCACTGCCGGCAGGAAGGCGATCAGCACCGACAGCGCAAACCGCCGCGCCTCCGGGTCGCTCGGCAGCCGGACCACCACCTGCCACAGCCGATGAAAATAGAGCGCCACCACCGCCAGGATCGCGCCCAGCTGGATCAGCACGATGAAGGTGTCCCAGCTGGGATCCTTCAGCCCGAGCGCCTCCTTGGCCAGCAACAGGTGCCCGGTGGACGAAACAGGAATGAACTCGGTCAGCCCCTCGATCAGCCCCAACAACACGGCGTTCAGCCAGTCGGCCATCCGGACACTCCCTTGAACGCGCGCAGCCGTGCCCTGCGCCGGGCCTGGCGTCAATCGCGGGAAGAAACGTCGCCGATCCTTCTCCCCTTGCGGGAGAAGGTGGCCTGCGAAGCAGGCCGGATGAGGGGTTTCTCAGAACGAGCCGCTCCTCACACCGTCATCTTCGGGCTTGTCCCGAGGACCAAGACGCGCAGGCCGGAGCAGGCAGGTCATCCACCGCCCAGCTTCGTCCTGAATCGGCGGCGCTTCTGGGTCCCAGGCACAAGGCCTGGGATGACGGGGTGGATAATATCCGCAAGGGCCAGACATGGCACACCGCCTCCGGGCGGAGCGGCGCAGTCCTCGCTCTCGGGCGAGGGGTCCGGTTAAGCGTGAAGAGCGCTGTCTGCCGGACGCTGGTCGAAAACGGCTGCGCGGAGCGTTCAGCCTCGCCGAAAATTCTCAAGTTTGGTTCTCCAGGCGTCGCCTGGCGCTCCGCAGCCCTTCCCATCACTCACGGTGAAAGCCGGTGAGAGCGTCAGTGCGCGGTTCGACACGCCCCTCCGGGGCTGCTCACCATGACGAACTCAGAATTCGTCATCCTGAGCAGGCCGCGCAGCGGCCGTGTCGAAGGACGCACAAGCGAACTCAAATCTCCGGCGCCGGCCCCGTGTACCTGGCGCGCGGTCGGATCAGCTGCCCCGTCTGCAGCTGCTCGATGGCATGCGCGATCCAGCCGGCGCAGCGGGCGGTCGCGAAGATGGCGAAGGGGGCGTCTTCGGGGAGGCCGAGCGCTTCGGTGAGCGCGACGAGGGCGAAGTCGATGTTGGCGTGCTCGCCAGTGGACATCTCCACCACGTGCCGCAGCGCCAGCAGTTCGGCGGGCATGGTGAAGGCCGACAGCAGCGCGGCCGCGCGCGGATCGCCCGCTGGGTAGAGCGGATGGCCGAAGCCGGGGACCGGCGCGCCTCTGGCCAAGCGACCGGCGACGGTGGCTTCGGGCCCGATGCGGCGGGACTCCTCGACGAGGTTCCAGACGCGGGGCGCCATGCCGCCGTGAAGGGGTCCGGACAGTGCGGAAAGGCCGGCCAGCGCGGCGGCGGCCAGCGAGGCGCCGGTAGAAGCGGTCACCCGCGCCGCGAAGGTGGAGGCGTTGAGTTCATGGTCGGCCAGCAGCACCAGCGTGCGCCGGATCAGGTCGGGGTCGCAGTTCCAGGCGGCCGCCAGGCGTTCGTGGATGGGGCCCTCGCCGATGTGGCCGGCCACCGCGTCGGCGACGACGTCCAGCAGACTGGCCGCCTCGACCGCCAAGGCCAGTGGGGCTCGGCCGCGCGCCGGCGGATCGCCGCCGGCCCGTTCGGCAAGCGCGGCGAACATCCGCTGCCGCATGGTCTCACGCTCGGGAACCGCCGCCCGCTCGGCCACCTTCAGCGCCGCGCCATGGCCGCCGCGCAGCAGCCGCGCGACGCTTTCGAGGCCGGCGTGCTCCGACAGCTCCGCCGCGTCCCGGCCCCGGTAGAAGAGCCGCCCGTGCGCGATGGTGGTGATGGCGGACTCCAGCACCGGCTCGCCCCAGGCGATGGCGCCCTGCGCCACATCGGCGGCCTTGCGGCCCCGGCCCTTGCGGGTGGCGAGCGCGGCGACATCGGCGAGCCGATAGCGGCTGCGGCGCGGGTCCTCCGGATCGGGCTGCGCCTCGATGCGTCCGCGGCTGACGTAGGCATAGAGGGTTTGCGCGCGCACGCCGAGCCGCGCCATCGCCTCGTCTGCAGTCAGCCACTCGCTCATCGCTCGCTCACATTGATCATATTGATCAAGATTGACCATACATCAACATAGCGCGATCTGTCACTCGCAAACCGAAGTGAAGGAGATCGCCATGTCCGATGGCCTTGAAGGCGTGATCGCCGCTGAAACCGTGCTCTCCGAGGTCGACGGCAAGGCCGGCCGCCTCGTCATTCGCGGCCTGTCGCTGGACGAGCTGGCCGGGAACACCACCTTCGAGCAGGCGGCCCACCTGCTCTTCGACGGCTTCTTCGAAGACCTGCCGCAGGATCTCAGCGACGCGCTCGGCCGCGCCCGCGCCGAGGTGTTCACCGAAGTCAGCGCCATCGACGACGGCCTGCTAGCGCTCGGACCCGTCGAGGCCATGCGTGCGCTCACCGCCCGCCTGCCTGACGGCGACGACCTCGCCACCGCCCTTCGCCTGCTGGCCGCGCCGGCCGTGTTCACCACCGCCGTCGTGCGCGCCAAGGCGGGCGAGCAGCCGGTGGCGCCAGACCCGAGCCTCGGCCACTCCGCCGACATCCTGCGCATGCTGCGCGGCCGTCCGGCCTCGCCGCAGGAGGCCGCCGCCCTCGACGCCTACCTCGTCACCGTCTGCGACCATGGCCTGAACGCCTCTACCTTCGCCGCGCGGGTGATCGCCTCGACGCGAGCCGGGCTGACCTCTGCGGTGCTGGGCGGGATCAGCGCGCTGAAGGGCCCGCTGCATGGCGGCGCGCCCGGGCCGGTGATCGAGATGCTCGACGCCATCGGCGAGCCGGAAAACGCCAAGGCCTGGATGGAGCACGCGCTCGACCACGGCGAGCGGTTGATGGGATTTGGCCACCGCATCTACCGCGTCCGCGACCCCCGCGCCGACGCGCTGAAGAAGGCCGTGCGGCGGATGAGCGAGGGCTCCAACGTACTCCCCGGCCGCCTCGCCTTCGCCGAAGCCGTGGAAGCCGCCGCGCTCGCCATCCTGAAGGAGCGCAAGCCCGACCGCTCGCTCGACACCAACGTCGAGTTCTACACCGCGCTCCTGCTGGAGGCGCTCGCCTTCCCGCCGTCTGCCTTCACCTGCGTCTTCGCGATGGGCCGGGTGGCGGGCTGGCTGGCGCATTCCCGCGAGCAGCTCGCCGGCGGGAGGCTGATCCGCCCGGATTCCCGCTACGTGGGACCTGAACCCCGCAGAGCTGCTTGAGAGTCGTTCGCGCTGGCTTGAAAAAGCGCCGCCGCTAAATTGCCGGCCATGGAAGCGATCCACGGCCTGCCGCCCGCCGAAACCGCCGTGCTGACGCGCCGGGTGACCGGGCTGTCGGTGCTCGTTGCGGCGATCCTGATCGTCGTGAAGACGGTCGTGTGGCTGTTCAGCGGCTCCGTGGCGCTGCTGGCGTCGCTGGCCGACTCGGGCCTCGACCTGATCGCCTCGTCGGTCACCTTCTTCGCGGTGCGCTACGCCGCGGCCCCGCCTGACGCCGAGCACCGCTTCGGGCACGGCAAGGCCGAAGCCTTCGCCAGCCTCACCCAGGCGGGCCTCGTCTTCGCCTCGGGGGCGCTGGTCGGCGAGGAGGCGATCCGCCACCTCGTCCATCCGCAACCGGTGAACGCCGAGGGTTGGGCCATGCTGGCGATGGCGCTGTCGGTGGTGCTGACGACGGGCCTGATCCTCGCCCAATCGCGGGTGCTGAGGCGCACAGGTTCGGTGGCCGTCTCGGGCGACCGGGCCCATTACGCCGCCGACCTCGCCTCCAACCTGATCGCCTTCGTGGGGATCGGCGCGGTGGCGCTGACCGGCGAGACGCGGATCGACGCGGCGGCCGGCCTGGTCGTGGCGCTGTGGCTGGTGTGGGGCGCCATCGGCGTGTTCCGCCAGGCGTCAAACCAGCTCATGGACCATGAGCTCTCCGAAGAGGCGCGCGGGCGCATCTACAAGCTGATGACGGCCGACAAGCGGGTGAAGGGCGTCCACCAGCTGCGCACCCGGGCGTCTGGGCCCTACGTGCACATCCAGATGCACGCCGACCTCGACCCGGACCTTAGCCTCGAGGACGCCCACCAGGTGATGGTCGCCGCCGAGAAGCGCGTGCTCGAGGCCTTCCCGGCCGCCGACATCATCATCCACCCGGATCCCCGCGGCCGGGCCGAGCCCCACGGCGGCGCGTTCGCCGAAACGGGCCACGAGCCCGCGCATTAGGCTCGCATAGAAGGAGCCCGCATGGCCGACGACGTCCGCACCGCCACCCGCAACGCCGTGGTCGTCATGGCCGCCATAGCGGGCGGAGCGGCGATCTACTGGCTACGGGACATCCTGACGCCGCTGGCGCTGGCGGGATTCCTGGCGGTGATGATCGATGGCTTCGCCCGGGTGCTGGCCGAGCGGACGCCCTTCTTCCCCGACCGCGCTGCCCTGCCGCTGGCCGTCGTGCTGTCGATTGCTTTGTTCGGCGGGTCGGTGTGGGTCATCGGGTCCAACGCCGCCGACTTCTTCAGCCAGCTCGTGGCCTACCAGCCCAAGCTGAACGCGCTGATTTTCCAGGCCGCCGGCTGGGTCGGCCTGCGCAATCCGCCGACGATGGCGCAGATCTACCAGGCCATCGATCCGGCCAGCCACTTCGGCGCGGTCGCCAGCCGTCTGCAGGGCTTCGCGTCCGAAGCCGCCTTCGTGCTCGTCTATCTCGGCTTCATCCTGGCTTCGCGGCGGGGCTTCCGGCGCAAGGTCGTCGGCATGTTCCCGACCCACGAGGAGCGGGAGAACGCGCTGCGCGTCTTCGGCCAGATCCGCGACGGGGTGGAGCGCTACCTCTGGGTCCAGACGGTGACGGGCCTGATGATCGCTGTGGGGTCCGGGATCGTGATGTTCGCGGTGGGGCTCGACAACGCGGTCTTCTGGTCGTTCGTGATCTTCCTGACGTCCTACATCCCGGTCATCGGCGGCTTCATCGGCATCATGATGCCGCCGATCTTCGCGCTGGTGCAGTTCGACACCTGGTGGCAGGCGCTGACGCTGTTTGCGGTGCTCAACACCATCCAGGCGCTGGTCGGCAACATCGTCCTGCCACGCATGCAGGGCGAGAGCCTGAACATCGATCCGGTGATGGTGCTGCTGTCGCTGGCCTTCTGGGGCGCGATCTGGGGCGTGCCGGGGATGTTCCTGTCGACGCCGCTGACGGTGGCGGTGATGGTGATCCTGGCGCAGTTCCCGGCGACGCGGAAGGCGGCGGTCCTGATCTCCGCCAACGGCGCGCCGCAGGGCGTCACCGGCGATCCCGTCGAGGCCAAACCCGCGCCTACGCCGCCTGAGGTCAAAAAGGCCGAAGAAAAGGAACGCGCGAAGGATGACCGCCCGTTGAAACGGAAGAAGGCGGCGCCTACCTAGAGGCTGTCCGGGGAGCCTCCCCCTGCCGACCGGACCGGAGCCGCCCCTTACCTCCCCCCCAAGAGGGCGTCTCGCGAACAACGTCTCGCTCCAAGCGGGACAGGCGCCGCCGGTGTCCCCCCTCCGGCGGCGCTTTCGCGTTCAGGGCCCCGCCGCAAAACTTTTGTCGATTTCACGCGCTACAGGTTGATTGTTCGCCCGGAACAGGTAGTTTCACGGGTAACGATCTGCGGGAAACGCTATGAAGGGCGCAAGCCTTCACCCGGCCCCCCCGGCCTGCGACCTGGAAACGCTCATCGAAGCCTTCGCCCGGCCCCTGCGGCTGGAACCCCGCCGCCTGCCGACGCCCGAGCGCCAGTTCCTGCAGCAGGTCCACGACGACTGCGCCGCCGACGAGCTGTCCGGGTTCTCGCCGACCGACATCGGCGCGGCGATGGCTGCGCTCTGGAAGTTCGGCGAGGGCGCCAATGGCGAGCCACTGATCCGGCTGCGGCCGTGGAAGGGCGAAAGCGGCGCCCGGCGCGACCTGCTGGAGATCGTCCAGGACGACCGCCCCTTCCTCGTCGACAGCATCATGGGCGAGGTGGCGGAGGGCGGCTATTCCGTCCGCGCCATGGTCCACCCGGTGGTGGAAGTGGAAGGCGGCAAACGGCGCTCCTTCATCCAGGTGCATCTCGACCCTGTGGGCGAGGACCGGGCCGAGAGCCTGATCGCCGCTGTCCGCGCGGTGCTGACCGACGTCCGCGTGGCGGTCGACGACTTCGAGCCGATGCTGGCGCTGATGCACCGCTCCATCGAGGAACTGGCGGCGGCGAGGATTCCGGCATCCGAAGAGGAGCGCGCGGAGGCGTTGGCCTTCCTGCGCTGGCTGGAGGGCGAGCGGTTCGTGTTCCTGGGCGCCCGCATCTATGAGTACCCGCGCACGGCCGACGGCGGCTATGCGCACGAGGAGCCGCTGATCACGCCCGAGGGCAACCTCGGCGTGCTGCGCGACGAGAGCCGCTCGGTCCTGCGGCGCGCGAACGAACCGGCGATCCTCTCGCCCCACGTGCGCCGCTATCTGGAGACCGACTCGCCCCTGATCGTGGCGAAGTCGAACCTGCGCTCGCGGGTGCATCGGCGCGGCTACATGGATTACGTGGGGGTGAAGCGCTACGGCGCCGACGGCCGTCCCTCCGGCGAGGTGCGGTTCGTGGGGCTCTTCACAGCGGAAGCCTACGAGGAGCCGGTGCGCGAGGTGCCGCTGATCCGGCGCAAGGCCGCACACGTGCTGGCGCGCGCCAACACCGTCCCCGGCGGTCACAACGAGAAGCGGCTGCGCAACATCGTCGAGACCTACCCGCGCGACGAGCTCTTCCAGACGAGCGAGGACGAGCTGCTGGCCATCGCGAC
>JBLNCT010000039.1:0-6102 GCA_050260915.1 Parcubacteria group bacterium | reverse complement strand
ACCACCATTACACCGAACGGCCGGTGGTCCCGCCCCACCCCCACGCCCCCCCCCGCTTTCTGGGGAAACACTCGCGGGGGCGGGGTGGGCACCGCCCGCCGCGCCCCTTCTGCCAAGTGAGCGTTACGAACCTTGACCAAGCGCACCGCAGCCGCGACCCACGCCACGCCGAAGAGCCCGGCGCTGTGGTCGGACTATGTCCAGCTGCTGAAGCCCCGCGTGATGTCGCTGGTGGTCTTCACCGCCTTCACCGGGCTCGTCATGTCGCGCACGCCGCTGCACCCGGTGCTGGCGGCCGTGGCCGTGCTCTGCATCGCGGTCGGGGCCGGGGCGTCCGGCGCGCTCAACATGTGGTACGACGCCGACATCGACGCGAAGATGCGCCGAACCCGCGGCCGCCCGGTGCCGGCCGGTCGGGTGCAGGGCGCGGACGCGCTGGCGCTGGGCGTCGTGCTGTCGCTGTTCTCGGTCATGCTGATGGGCATGGCGCTGAACTGGCTGGCGGCGGGGCTGCTTGCCTTCACCATCCTCTTCTACGCCGTCGTCTACACGATGTGGCTGAAGCGCTCGACGGCGCAGAACATCGTCATCGGCGGACTGGCCGGCGCGCTGCCGCCCGCCATCGGCTGGGCCGCGGCCAGCGGATCGGCGCCGCCGAACGCCTGGCTGCTGGTCCTCATCATCTTCCTGTGGACTCCGCCGCACTTCTGGGCGCTGTCGCTCTACACGAGCGGCGACTACGCCAAGGCGGGCGTTCCCATGATGCCGGTGGTCAAGGGCCCAGCCTCCACCCGTCGCCAGATCTTCGGCTACTCGCTCATCCTGATCCCCGTCTGCATCGCGCCCGCCTTCACGGGCCTTGGCGGTCCGATCTACCTCGCCGTCTCGACGCTGGGCGGCGCGATCTTCCTGCTGCTGGCCTGGCGCGTGCTGCGCAGCCATGCGGGCGAGGCCAGGGAGGAGCGCAAGGACGACGGCCTCTATGCCGTGCGCGAGGGCGCGAAGGACGCGCGCAACCTGTTCGCCTTCTCGATCCTGTACCTGACCCTGCTGTTCGCCGCCCTGCTCGCCGAGCGGGCGCTGGGCATGGCGCCGCTGGAGCTGCTGCGATGAGCGATCCCAAGTCCGAGTCCGAAGCGTTCGCCAAGGCCAGGCGGGGCCGCAATATCGCCATCGCAGTGGGCTTGCTCCTCTTCGTCGCCCTCGTGTTCGTGGTCACCATCGTCAGGCTTGGAGCCAATGTCGCCAACCGGCCTCTCTGAGGCGCAAAAGCGCAACCGCCGTGTCGCCTTCATCTGCGCGGCGGTGTTCGCGGGCATGGTCGGCGCGGCCTACGCCTCGGTGCCGCTCTACCGCGCCTTCTGCCAGGCGACCGGCTTCGACGGCACGGTCAGCAAGGCCTCCGTCGCGCCGACCAAGGTGCTGGACCGCAAGCTCACCATCCGCTTCGACGCCAACGTCCGCGACATGCCCTGGGACTTCACCGCCCAGCAGGTCAGCCAGGACGTGCGGATCGGCGCCACGGGGCTGGCCTTCTTCCACGTGAAGAACAACAGCAACCGCCCGATCACCGGCCGCGCCAGCTACAACGTCGTGCCCGAACAGGCGGCCGCCTACTTCCACAAGCTGGAGTGCTTCTGCTTCTCCGACCAGACGCTGCAGCCGGGTCAGGCGGCCGACTTCCCGGTCGTCTACTTCGTCGATCCCCAGTACGTGAACGACCCGGAAACGAAGGACGGGCAGGAGATCACGCTCTCCTACACCTTCTTCCAGATCGCCAATCAGCCGAAGACGACGCAAACCGCCGCTTCAGCCCTTGGCGGAACGGGCAAGGGGCGGCTATAGCACACGCGGAATCGGCTGGGCCCACGCCCGGCGCTCAGGGGTAACAGGGGCAAAGGCACGGACATGGCCCACGACGCCGTCAAGCACGACTACCATCTGGTCAATCCGAGCCCGTGGCCGCTGGTCGGCTCCATCTCGGCCGTGGTCCTGACCATGGGCGCCGTGATCTGGATGAAGGGCCTGTTCGGCCTGCCCAAGCATACCTGGTGGGTCCTGGCCGCGGGCTTCGCGGGCATCATCTACACCATGATCGGATGGTGGACGGATGTGGTGAAGGAAGCCAACGAGGGCGACCACACCCCGGTTGTCTCGATCGGCCTCCGCTATGGCATGATCCTGTTCATCGCCTCCGAGGTGATGTTCTTCGTCGCCTGGTTCTGGATCTTCTTCGACATGGCGCTGTTCCCCGGCATGCGGGCGCACTCGCCGCTGGAGGAAGTCAGCGCCGCCTGGGCCGCCTGGCCGCCGAAGGGCGTCGAGCTGGTGCCCGCCTTCCACCTGCCGCTGGTCAACACCCTGACGCTGCTGCTCTCGGGCACCACGGTGACCTGGGCGCACCACGCGCTCCAGCAGGGCGACCGTCGCGGGGCCAAGATCGGGCTGGCGCTCACCATCCTGCTCGGGATGCTGTTCACCTCGATCCAGGCCTACGAGTACCACCACATCCTGACCGAGAAGCTGTTCTACTCGGACGCCGCTTCGAACTCCGGCCTCTACGGCTCGGCCTTCTTCATGGCGACGGGCTTCCACGGCTTCCACGTCATCATCGGGACCATCTTCCTGATCGTCTGCTTCTTCCGCCTGCTGGGCGGCGGCTTCACGCCGCAGCGCCACTTCGGCTTCGAGGCAGCCGCCTGGTACTGGCACTTCGTCGACGTGGTGTGGCTGTTCCTCTTCGCCTTCATCTACGTGGTCTTTGGCCACCCGTGAGGTGAGCCGGTGGCGGTGAACCCCTTCATCGCCGGACTGAGAGGCCGCTGCCCCAACTGCGGCGAGGGCCGTCTGTTCGAAGGTTTCCTGCGGGTCTCGCCGACGTGCGAGGCCTGCGGCTTCGACCTCTCCAAAGCCGACAGCGGCGACGGGCCGGCCGTGTTCGTCATCATGATCGCGGGGTTTTTGGCCGCGTTCGGCGCGCTGATCACCGAGGTCGTGGCGCATCCGCCCGTGTGGGTGCACCTGGTGGTGTGGCTCCCCCTGGCCGCGATCCTGTGCCTTGGGCTGCTGCGCCCGATGAAGGGCCTGATGGTCGCGGCGCAGTTCAGGAACAAGGCGTCCGAGGTGAAGTGGAATGAGTAGCGCCTCAAAGCCCTTCCCCCTGGAGCGGGGAAGGGTTGGGATGGGGGTGGGATGGGTTCAGCATCCACTCCCCTTCGCAGCACCGGCTGAAGCGGCGCCACCCCCATCCCCGGCCCTTCCCCCCTCCAGGGGGAAGGGAGCATGAGCAAGCGCTTTCCCGTCGGCGCCACAGTCGCGACCGCCATCGCCTTCGCCATCCTCGTCGGTCTCGGCGTCTGGCAGCTGAAGCGGCTGGCGTGGAAGCAGGACCTGCTGGCCCGCGTGCACGCCGCCCAGACCGCGCCCGCCATGCCAATCACCGGCGTGCTGCAGGCGGCAGCCAAGGGTGAGGACGTCGGCTATCGGCGCGTGACCGCGATCTGTCCCGGCCTGTCCAGCGCGCCGTTCGTCGAGCTCTATGCGGTGATGGACGGCGAGATGGGCTCGCGGCTGATTTCCGTCTGCCGCCTCGACGGAGCTCCCTACGGTTCCATCCTCGTCGACCGGGGTTTCGTGCCCGCCACCGTCTCGACGCGCCCGCCGGTGGTCCCCGCCGACAGCCGCCCAACCGGCATCCGGGGCGTCCTGCGAACGCCGGAGCGCAAGACCTTCGTCCAGCCCGCCAACGACCCCGCGCACGGCCGCTTCTTCGGCCGCCAGATCGCGCCGCTCGCCGAAGCGCTGCATGCGCAAAACCCCGCGCCGCTGTTCCTGATGGCGGAGACTTCGTCCAATCCGGAGTGGCAGGCGCTGAAGCCCGCGCCGCTGCCGGTGGACATTCCCAACAACCACTTCCAGTACGCGCTGACCTGGTTCGGCCTTGCGGGCGCCCTGCTCGCCGTCTATGCGGCCGTGCTCTGGGGCAGGTTGAAGAGCTGATGCGCTACATCTCCACGCGGTCCGGTTCGGCGGGCGAGTCCGCGCCGATCGGCTTCCTCGACGCCGTGCTGGCGGGCCTCGCGCCCGACGGCGGCCTCTACGTGCCCGAGGCGTGGCCGACGTTCACGCGTGACGAGATCGCCGGGTTCGCCGGCCGTCCCTACGCCGAAGTCGCGGCCGCCGTGCTCGGCAAGTTCGCGGGGGACGAGGTCAGCGGCGCCGACCTCGCCGCCATGTGCGAGGGCGCCTACGCCACCTTCGACCATGTGGCGGTCACGCCCGTGAAGCAGCTGTCGCCCAGCCTCTTCCTGCTGGAGCTGTTCCACGGCCCGACGCTCGCCTTCAAGGACGTGGCGATGCAGCTGCTGGGGCGGCTCTACGACCATGCGCTGTCCCGCCAAGGCCGCACCATGACCATCGTGGCGGCTACCTCCGGCGACACCGGCGGGGCGGCGGTCGAGGCTTTCCGGGGCCGGTCGAACGCCCGCATCGTCGTGCTCTTTCCCGATGGCCGCATCAGCGAGGTCCAGCGCCGGTTCATGACCTGCGCAGCCGACGACAATGTCCGCTGCGTCGCCGTCGAGGGGACCTTCGACGACTGCCAGGCCATCGTGAAGGCCGCCTTCCAGGACGACCAGTTCCGCCGGGCCGTCGACCTCTCCGGCGTCAACTCGATCAACTTCGCCCGGATCGCCGCGCAGGTGGTCTATTACTTCACGGCCGGCGTGGCGCTGGGCGCGCCGCAGCGGCCGGTGTCGTTCGCCGTGCCGACCGGAAACTTCGGCGACGCCTTCGCCGGCTATGTCGCGAGCCGCATGGGCCTGCCCATCGAGCGCATCCTGGCGGCGACCAACGCGAACGACATCATGGCGCGCGCGTTCGAGGAGGGCCGCTACGCCCGCGGCCAGGTCGCCTTCACCCAGTCGCCCGCCATGGACATCCAGATCGCCTCCAACTTCGAGCGGCTCTACTTCGAAGCGGTCGGGCGGGACGGCGTCGAGACGGCGCGGGCGTTCGAGGCCTTCGCGAAGGACGGCGCGCTGGATATCCCCGCGCAGGCCCGCTCGGCCATGGGCGCGATGTTCTCCGGCGCCTCCGTCAGCGAGGCCGAGACCGCCCAGACGATCCGCACTGTGTTTGAAGAAACGGGCGAGATCATCGACCCGCACACGGCGGTGGCCGTCTGCGCCGCGCGTCGGGCGACCACGCCGATGATCGCGCTCTCGACCGCCCACCCGGCCAAGTTCCCCGAATCCGTCGCCATCGCCTGCGGCCGCACGCCGGCGATCCCGGAGCGGTCCGCCGCGCTGGCCGACCTGCCCGAACGCTTCGACCGCCTGCCCGCCGACCAGGGCGCGGTGAAGGCCTACATCCGCGAGTTCGCGAAGGCGTGAGCGCGCGCCTGCATACGCTTTCCAACGGTGTGCGCGTGCTGTGCGACCCGATGCCCGGGCTGCAGACGGTGGCGCTTTCCGTCGTGGCCGGGCGCGGCGCGCGCTACGAAGACGCCGCCCGCTCGGGTTGGTCGCACCTCCTGGAGCACATGGTCTTCAAGGGCGCGGGCGGCCGCTCGGCCCGCGAGATCGCCGAGGTCATCGAGGCCGAGGGCGGCCAGATCAACGCCGCCACCGCCTATGAGCGGACCAGCTTCCACGTCCGCGCGCTGGCGGGCGGGCTGCCGCTGTCGATGGAAATCCTCGCCGACCTGATCCTTAAGCCCACGCTGGCCGAGGAAGACCTCGTCCGCGAAAAGCAGGTGGTCGAGCAGGAGATCGCCGAAGCCAACGACACGCCCGACGACGTGGTGTTCGAGCTGGCGCAGGAGAAGGCGTTCGCCGATCAGCCCCTTGGCCGCTCCATCCTGGGTACGGCGAAAAGCATCGAGACCGCCACGCCGGAGAGCCTCGGCGAGTGGCGCGCGGCGCTCTACGCCCCCGACCGGCTCGTGGTCAGCGCCGCCGGCGCGGTGGACGAGGACGAGCTGCTGCAACTGGCCGAGCGGGCGTTGGGCGCCGAGGCAGGCGAGGGCGCGCCGCTCGCCGCTTCGGACACCTTCACCGGCGGCCAGGCGCCGACCACCCGCGCGCTGGAGCAGGCGCATCT
>JBLNCT010000038.1:0-44163 GCA_050260915.1 Parcubacteria group bacterium | reverse complement strand
CGTGTCCGCGGCGACGGCGGGGGCCAAGATTCTGCCTGCGCGGTCGGTGGTTTTCATCTGCACCCCGGCCTCCGCCGGGGCAATCGGGCTAGAATAAGGAGCCTTGATCGGGTGGAGTTGGTTTGGTTTTCGCGGGCCTGGGCGCCGGAGCGCCATCGACAACAGCACCGCGCTTGCCGTCCCGGAACTCCAGCACCAGCGCCTCTCCGGTGGCCAGCGCTTCGGCAGAGCGCGCTAGCGAACCATCCGCGCGGTGGATGAGGGCGTAGCCGCGTTCCAGCGGGGCGCGGGGGCTCAAGCTGGCGAGCAGCTTTCCGAGGTTGGCCACCCGCAGCTCTTCGCGGTCGAAGTTCAGCGGGATCGTGCGGTTGAAGCGCAGGTTGGCCTGGTTCAGGCGCTTGCCTTCGTCCTCCACCCGCCGCTGTAGGGCCGCGCCGGACAGCCGGGCGGTGGCGCGGACAAGCTCACGCTCGTGGACGGAGGTGTTGCGCGACAGCGCCGCCGCCAGACGGCTCGACGCATGGTCGAACCGCTGCTGGGCCATGCCAATCAGCTCGGTGGGGCGGGGCAGGCCTCGGGCGGCGGAGGCGAGGCGCGTGCGGCGCTCCTCCAGCACCCGGCCGCCGCATCTCGCCAGTCGGCGCTCGTAGTCGGCGACGGCGGCCTTCAGCTCGGAAAGTACTGGTGTCGCCATCTCGGCGGCCGCAGTCGGCGTCGGCGCGCGGCGGTCGGAGACGAAGTCGATGAGGGTGGTGTCGGTCTCGTGTCCCACGGCGCTGATCAGCGGGATGGCACTCTCGGCCGCCGTCCGCGCCAGCGTCTCGTCGTTGAAGGGCCAGAGGTCCTCCACCGACCCGCCGCCGCGCGCCACGATCAGCACGTCCGGCCGTGGGATCGCGCCGCCGGCCTCCAGCGCGTTGAAACCCTTGATCGCCGCGCAGACCTGGGCGGCGGCGGCGTCGCCCTGCACCACCACCGGCCAGACGACCACGCGGCAGGGCCAGCGGTCGCGGATGCGGTGGAGGATGTCGCGGATGACGGCGCCGGTCGGGCTGGTGATGACGCCCACGACGGCGGGCATGGAGGGCAGGGGCCGCTTACGCGAAGGCTCGAACAGCCCCTCGGCCTGGAGCTTGGCCTTCAGCCGCTCCAGCTGGGCAAGCAGGGCGCCCAGGCCCGCGGCCTCCATCGTCTCGATGACGATCTGGTAGCGCGAGCCCATCGGGTAGGTGGTCACCTTGCCGGTGACGATCACCTCCAGCCCCTGTTCGGGCCGCACAGCCAGGCCGCGCACAGACCCCTTCCACACCACGCCGTCGATGCAGGCCTTGTCGTCCTTGATCGACAGGTAGACGTGGCCGTTGGAGTGGAAGGTGACCTTCGACAGCTCCCCCCGCAGCCGCACGAACCCATAGGCGTCCTCCAGGGTCCGCTTCAGCGCGAACGCCAGCTCGGAGACAGAGTAGGCCTGGGCGTTGGAGGCTGTGGAGACGTCGGTCATTCGGAGGGGACTAGGGTCCAGGGATTAGGGGCTAGCAAGTCCGCTGCCCCTTCTAACCCCTAGCCCCTAATCCCTAACCCCTTAAATGTACCGCCGCAGCGACCGCGCCAGCTCATTGGCGCCGGTCTTCTTCTTGCCGGGCTGCTGCGGCTGGTAGGCCACGCGGGCGTGGTCGACGCAGTAGGGGTGTCCGTCGTCGGCGCGCTTGCCGCAGAAGGTGAAGCCGTCGCTGGAGGGATCGCCGATCGGCCACTTGCACATATGCGCGCCCAGCGTCAGCACCGTGGCCGAGCCCGGGGCTTCCTCGCGATAGACCTGCACACGCGGCGCAGGCTGGTGGGCGGGCTCCGCGACCCGGCGCGGCGCCGGCGTGGCGGAAACCGGACGTGGCGGACGCGGCGCCTTATAGACCGCCTGCCTGGGCTGCGACGGCGTCGCCCGGCCCGAGAGACCCAGGCGGTGAACCTTGCCGATCACCGCGTTTCTCGTGACCCCACCCAGCTGCTTGGCGATCTGGCTGGCCGAGAGGCCTTCCAGCCAGAGTTTCTTCAGAAGCGCCACCCGCTCGTCCGTCCAGCCCATAGCCGCACCCCAGATATTGTGCCGGAGACCGCCCCGCCGGCCGTCTCCATACCAGATATCGTAACGGCTGAGACTGAGGGCGCAATATGTAGCCTCCAACTTCTCCACAGGAACTAGATGTTGTGGATAGCTTAAGGGGCTAGGGATAGGGGATAGGGGCGAGCCAGAAGAGTCCTCTAGCCCCTATCCCCTGGTCCCTAGCCCCTCTTGCGAAGCTCCCGCCTCGGGCGCACTTACGCTCCATGCGAGACACCGCCGAGCACACCCTGCCGCCGCAGCCGCGCGACTACGCCGGCTTCAACTGGATGGGCTTTTCCACCCTCTACATGCGCGAGGTGCGCCGGTTCTGGAAGGTGGGGATGCAGACGGTCGCCGCGCCCGTGGTGACGACGCTGCTCTATATGATGGTGTTCGTCGTGGCGGTGGGCGGCAGCCGGCCGGGGGTGGAGGGCATGCCGTTCGGCGTGTTCGTGGCGCCGGGCCTGATCATGATGGCCATCCTCAACAACGCCTTCGCCAACTCGTCCTCCTCGCTCTTGCAGGCGAAGATGATGGGCCTGACGCCGGACTTCCTGACCCCGCCGCTGTCGGCGCTGGAGCAGGTGCTGGGCTTTACGCTGGGCGCGGCGACGCGCGGGATCGTGGTGGGGGCCGTGACCGCGCTGACCATCGCGGTGCTGCCGTTCACCAGCCTGTCGGTGGCGCACCCTTGGGCCGTCGTCTATTTCGCGACCGGCGCGTCCCTGCTGCTCGGACTGTTGGGCGTGCTGACGGGCCTGTGGTCGGAGAAGTTCGACCACCTGGCGGCGATCACCAACTTCCTCATCATGCCGATGACCTTCCTGAGCGGCACCTTCTACCTGGTCGACCGCCTGCCGGAGCCCTTCCGCTCGGCCAGCCACTACAACCCGTTCTTCTACCTGATCGACGGCTTCCGCTACGGCTTCATCGGCCACGCGGACAGCAACATCGGCGTTGGGGTGGCGGTCACGGCGGCGCTGGTCGTGGGCCTGTTCGCGGTGTGCTGGCGGATATTCGTCACGGGCTGGCGGCCGAACTCGGAGGCGTCGATCTCGCCCTTGCGCAGGCGGTCGGAGGAAACCCCCGAAACGTCGGCCAGCAGACGCATGGAGAGCTGCTCGGCGCTCATTTCCAGCGAGAAGAAGGCCACGACCCCGCCGTTCACCGTCTTGCGCGTGCCGTCCGGCTGCGGCTCCCAGGCGTAGTGGCGGGCGACGTGGAAGGCGATGTTGGTGGCGAGCGCCGTCTTACCCATCGAGGGGCGGCCGGCGAGGATGATCAGGTCGGAGGGGTGCAGGCCGCCGAGCTTCTGGTCGAGGTCGACGAGGCCGGTCGACAGGCCCGCCAGCCCTCCGTCGCGGCTGTAGGCCTCCGCCGCCATCTCCACGGCGCCGCGCAGCGCCTCGACGAAGGGCACAAAGCCGGTCGAGGCCGTGCCGCTTTCGGCCAGCGTGTAGAGCTGCTGCTCGGCCTGCTCGATCTGGTCGCGCGCCGTCTTGTCCGGATCGCCGGTCTGAGCCTCGCTGCTGATCTCGCCGCCGATGCGGATCAGCTCGCGGCGGAGCGCCAGGTCGTAGATGACCCGCGCGTAGTCGGGCGCATTGGCCGCCGGCGGGGCGCGGTCGACGAGGTCGGCCAGATAGCGCAGGCCGCCCAGTTCCTCGAATGCCGGGTCGCGCTTGAACTCGTCGGCCAGCAGGATCGGCTCGGCCAGCTGGCCCTTGCGGATGTGGGTTTCCAGCGCGCTGAACAGGCGCTGGTGGAAGGGCTCGTAGAAGTGGCCGGACTGCAGCTTGTCGAGAATCCGCTCGTAGGCGGCGTTGTCATAGAGCAGCGCGCCGAGGAGCGCCTGTTCGGCTTCGATGTTCGACGGAAGCGCGGTGACGGCGGGCTCGTTGGAGACCGGACGAAGATCGAGAGCGGGGACGACAGCCATGGGACGCGGAACTTAACAAGCGCCGGGTGAGGAGGGAGATCACATCCTGCCGCAGGCCCAAAATGGTGGGGGATGTTCGATGTATGTTCCAGTGGCGACTGTGGGCTTAAGGCAGCGGTTCAATTGCCCTTCTCCCCTTGCGGGAGAAGGTGGCAGCCAAAGGCTGACGGATGAGGGGTTTCTCAAACCTCTATGAAGCGGATGCGCTGACTCGCAGCTGATCGTGTCTTCAACCCCTCATCCGACCCGCTCCGCGGGCCACCTTCTCCCGCAAGGGGAGAAGGCAAAAAGAAAACGGCGCGGAGTTGCCCCCGCGCCGCTTCACACTCATCGCTGCGGAGAAGCTTACGCCTCTTCGGCGGCGAACTCCTGGGCGCCGGCACCGCCTTCGAGAAGGTCGGCGGCGGCTTCGGCCGACAGCGCGGCGTCTTCCTCGAATTGCGAGGCGATGACGTCTTCGCCGCGGGCCTGGCGTTCGGCTTCGTCGGCCGAGCGGGCGATGTTGATCGACACCGTGACCGTCACTTCCGGGTGCAGGCGGACCTTCACCTCGTGGACGCCCAAGGTCTTGATCGGCTTGTCGAGCACCACCATCGCGCGGTCGATCTTGCCGCCCTCGGCGTTGACGGCCTCGGCCACGTCGCGGCCGGAGACCGAGCCGTAGAGCTGGCCGCTCTCGCCCGCCTGACGGATCAGGACGTATTGCGAGCCGTCGAGCTTCTCGCCCGACTTCGACGCCGCCTCACGCGCCTTGGCGTTGCGGGCCTCGATCTCGGCGCGCTGGGCTTCGAAGACCTTCAGGTTGTTGGAGTTGGCGCGCAGGGCCTTTTGGCGCGGCAGCAGGAAGTTGCGGGCGAACCCGTCCTTCACCGACACCACGTCGCCAAGGCCGCCGAGGCGCTCAACGCGTTCGAGCAGGATCACTTTCATGGTTCAACGCTCCCCTTACTGGACGACGTAGGGGAGGAGCGCCAGGAAGCGGGCGCGCTTGATGGCCTTGGCCAGTTCACGCTGCTTCTTGGCCGACACCGCGGTGATGCGCGACGGGACGATCTTGCCGCGCTCGGAAACGTAGCGCTGCAGGAGCTTGACGTCCTTGTAGTCGATCTTCGGCGCGTTGGCGCCGGAGAACGGGCACACCTTGCGGCGGCGGAAGAAGGGGCGGCGGGCGCCGCCGGCTGCTTCGGGAGCGGTCGTATCGGTCATGATCTTGTTCTCCCTTTAGGCCACGAACTCGTCGCGCGGACGGTCGCGCTCGCGCTCACGGTCGCGGCGGGCCAGAACGGGCGACAGCTCCAGGTCCAGCTCGTCGACGCGGATGGTCAGGTAGCGCAGCACGTCTTCGTTGATCGACAGCTGCCGCTCCATCTCCTTCACCGCCGCGGCGGGCGCGTCGATGGCGAGCAGGGAGTAGTGCCCCTTGCGGTTCTTCTTGATGCGGTAGGTGAGGTTGCGAAGGCCCCAGTACTCGATCTTGGCGATGTGACCGCCTTGTTCTTCGATGAGGGCTTTCAGTTGCTCGTTGAGAGCTTCGGCCTGTTGCGGCGAGATGTCCTGCCGCGCGATGACCACGTGTTCGTAGAACGCCATGTTTTCCCTTCCGTTGTGGAGGGCGGCGCGCCCGTCGGCGGAAGACCGGCGGACACGATGGATCTGGCAAGCAAGACGAGAACGCTTCCAGACCGCCTTCCGTGAAGGGCGCGCGTGTACACGTGCGGGGGGCGAAAGGCAAGGCGCAGGCCGACGGGTCTTATCGGGACGGCCAGGGCAATTGCAGGTCCCCAACGTAGAAAACGGCCGCCAGTCCGCCGACCACTCCCGCCACGAAAAGCATGCCGGAGAGTGCCGCGAGCAGCCACGGGACCGTCCTCGCGCGGCGGTAAAGCGCGACTGGTATGACGCCGGCCGTCAGCAGACCCGTACCGAAACAGGTCAACGGCCAGAAAAGCACGGCCGCCAAGTCCTGAACGTCCTTGGCCGAAAACAGGTTGTTCATGATCGCCGCGAAGGCGCCGCCATGAGCGATCGCCAATGAGACATGAAACCGTCGCAGCCAGAATGCGGCGTCTTCCTTGCTCCACTGCCGCCAAGCTTCGCGTCGGCTCTCTTCAGCGGAGTTTATATTGTCCTGCGCGATCGCTTCCGCCTGGCGCCATGCGTTGAGACCCGCCTCAAGCCGCGCCTCCTCGCTATGCAGTCCATTCAGCTCCTCGGGCGAAGGGGGCTGAGGTGAGGAGGTCAACGCGAGGATACGGTGCAGAACGGCCGTATGTCGTTCCGCGCGCAGTTCGCGCTCCTTCCGGATCAGCTTCAAAACTTCCGACATGGAGCGGCTTAACCTATGAGCGCTGCGAAAAGACCTCTCGCGAAGAGGGCGTCATAATGCTCGGCGGCCAAGCTCATGCAGGCGGCGCCCGCCGCAAGCATGTCACTGGTTGCCGCCTCCTGAGCCAGTCGCTCCTTTGAAAGCGCAAGCATTTTCACCTTGCCTTCGCCGTTTGGGGAGAGCTTCAGCCCGTTGGCTTCGACCAGCCGCCGCCAACTGGAGATCGCGACAAACAGCAACTCCGGCTTTGTGGTCACGGGGTCGAGACCGAGGCCCAGGAAATAAATTCGGGTGTGCCTCTTGTCGCGGAAGACCTTCAAGGCGCTCGCATAAGGCTCTTCGGCCATGGGATCGACGAGGTCGCCGCGCTGCTGTTCGACCTCCGTCATGCCGAATACTTCCTCGAACAGCTCGCGAGCGAGCGTGCGGGAAATGGAAAAGTCCCGGTCGTGCTCTTCATCCCCGTCGGCGATGGACTGGAAGGTGCCGGCTGGAACGACGTGCCTCACATCCCCGGCCTCGACTGTCGGTCCGCCTTTGCGGTCGTGCATCAGGAAGACGGACTTCGCTGGCCCGCCCGGATTCGGCTTGTAGTCAGTAAAAGCCATGAGGCAGTTCAATCCGGCCACCGCGCACCGGTTTGAGAAGTCGAACGCATCTTCCAGGCGTCCCCGCCACGGGAGGCGTTGAGGAACCCGCAAAGCCGGTCCCGAGACGGCCTTCTCGGCCAGTTCCATGCCCAGAACTTCGCAGGTGTTCAGATAGCCAAAGTAGTCGCCGGGCCCGAACGTCAACCGAGGCGGCTGACCGATTTTCCCGGCTGGGTGCACGCCGGTCAGCCGATACGCGTGACCGTTCCACAGCATGCTGTCCTGGCTGAGCGAGGCAAGAACGGAGGAGTAGGAGACGTCCATCCCCGGGAAGATGCGTGCGGGGGAGCGATCAGGCGTGTGTTCGAAGTGACATTCGAGCTGGTGGAGCGGCAAAGGCGAAGCCAGCTTCCATTCGTTCCGCTGCAGAAGGGGAAAATCGAAATCCACCTTCGCCAGACTCCTGGGATCGGCGTGGCCGAGATAGTAGGAGCACGCGATCTGCGAGAGCTCGGATCGCCTTTGCTTCAGGGTCGCTCTTGCTGCTTTCAGGCGGACGATCCCCTCGGAGAGTCGCCGGGCGGAGTCAATGATCTCGACGGTTTCTGGCTCAAGGAAGGAGTCGAAATCGACGGTGGGATAGACGACTGCCAACGCTTTAAGGATCGGGCGGGGTGTCGGCCCTCGCGTGAGCGCGTCTGCGACCGGCGGCCTAAGTCCGCCGACACCCGCTTTGGCAAGCACATCCTGAACCGCGGCGTATAGCCCGTCGAAATTTGCATTTGCCTCAGGATAGTCAGGTGATGGCGTGAAGCTACGCCGATCTTTCAGGAATTGAGCTAAACGCGGCGGCACCTGGCTTTTGCTGCGTTTCGCCACCGCGTTCCTCGCTCGTCCGTCAGCACCTGCGAATTCTTGTTCATCATAACCATTAAACACGTATTGCATGCAACCGTTGGTTTTGACAGCGGCTGATTTCGCGAAAGCCTGAAGCGGGAGCGTGAACCAGGGGCATGGGTCGACGTTTGCACCTCTCGAATGAGGTGAGCTTATGCGTAAACCTGTCAGTGCGTTGATCGCGATTTCGATGATGGCCGGGCCCGTGGCGGCCTTCGCCCAGCAGGAGGCGCCCGCGGCCGCTCCCGCACAGGCGCCCGTGACGACTCCGGCCCCTCAGCAGCAGACACCCCCGGCAGAGGCGCAGCCGGAGCAGCCTGAGCAGCCGAAGGTCAAGCCTGTCGTGGCGGTCAGCGGCACGGTCGGCAGCCTGGTCGGCAGCGTCGCCGGGGCCGCGGGCGGGCCGGTCGGGAAGTTCGCGGGCGGCTGGGTCGGTGGGAAGCTCGGGCGTGGCGTCGGCCGCTTCCTGCACAAGATCTTCGGCGGCAAGAAGAAGCCGGCGGAGGCTCCGACCCAGGTTGCTGCGACGCCGCAACCAGCGCCGACGGCGCTGACCGCGGCTCAACCGGCGGCGGCCGAGGTTCCGGCCACAAACACCCCCGCGCCCGCAACCACCGCACCTGCGCAGTAGTTGCCCGCTCGCGCCGGGCGCCCTAACCGTGGCGCCCTGACTCGAACGGGAGTGTGCGTATGAGCCTTGCCTTCATCTTCCCCGGACAGGGCAGCCAGGCCGTCGGCATGGGCGCGGAGCTCGCCGAGGCGTTTGCCTCCGCCCGCGAGGTCTTCCAGGAAGTCGACGAGGCCCTGGGCCAGAATCTCTCGAAGCTGATGCGCGAAGGGCCGGAAGGGGACCTGACGCTGACCGAGAACGCCCAGCCCGCGCTGATGGCCGTGAGCCTCGCGGTGATGCGCACGCTGGAGCGCGAGTTCGGCGTGGCGGTGGAGAAGGCGGCGTTCGTGGCGGGCCACAGCCTTGGCGAATACTCGGCGCTCGCGGCGGCGGGGGCGATCAGCCTGCCCGACACCGCGCGTCTGCTGAAGCTGCGCGGGCAGGCGATGCAGAGGGCCGTGCCAGTGGGGCAGGGGGCAATGGCTTCCCTGATCGGGCCGAAGACCGACGTGGCGCTGGCGGAAGCGGCGGCCGCGGCGGGCGCGGAGGTCGGCGTCTGTGTCGTCGCCAACGACAACAACCAGGGCAATGTCGTCATCTCCGGCGACAAGGCCGCGGTGGACCGGGCCATCGAGAAGGCCAAGGAACTCGGCGCGCGGGCGATCCCGCTGAACGTCTCGGCGCCCTTCCACTCGCCTCTGATGGAGCCGGCCGCGCGGGAGATGGCCGACGCGCTGGCGGGCGCGCAGATTTCCGCGCCGAGGACGCCGCTGGTGGCCAACGTCACGGCTCGGCCGGTGCATGCGCCTGACGAGATCCGCCGGCTGCTGGTCGAGCAGGTCACCGGCCGGGTGCGCTGGCGCGAGAGCATGGAGTGGCTGGCGGGCGAGGGCGGCGTCACGCGCTTTGCCGAAGCTGGCGCCGGCAAGGTCCTCTCCGGCATGGCCAAGCGGATCGCGCCGGACGCGGAGGCTGTGCCGCTGAATGCGCCTGCCGATTTGGAAGCGTTTGCGAAGAGCCTTTAGTGCGTCCTTCGACACGCCCGCTGCGCGGGCTGCTCAGGATGACTGAGGTTTGTGCGAGAAAAAGAGTTCGTCATCCTGAGCAGGCCCGGAGGGCCGTGTCGAAGGACGCATGGAGGAATTGCCGTCGATGTTCGATCTGACTGGAAAGACCGCTCTCGTCACCGGCGCCACCGGCGGCATCGGCGGGGCGATCGCGCGGGCGCTGCATGCGCAGGGCGCTCATGTGGTGCTGTCGGGCACGCGGGAGAACGTGCTGGCGGATCTCGCTACCGAACTTGGCGACCGCACCAGCGTAGCGGCGGCGAATCTCTCAGATGCGGCTGAGGTCGATGGGCTGATCGGCAAGGCCGAGGCGGCCGCGAACGGCCAGGTCGACATCCTGGTCGCCAACGCCGGCATCACCCGCGACGGCCTGATGCTGCGGATGAAGGATGAGGACTGGGAGCAGGTGATCCGGGTCAACCTGGAGAGCTACTTCCGCCTCAGCCGCGCGGCGCTCAGGGGCATGATGAAGCGGCGGTTCGGGCGGATCATCGGGATCACCTCGGTCGTCGGCGTCACCGGCAACCCGGGGCAGGCCAACTACGCAGCCTCCAAGGCTGGAATGATCGGGTTTTCCAAGGCATTAGCGCAGGAAGTTGCGAGCCGGAACGTCACCGTCAACTGCGTCGCGCCCGGCTTCATAGAAAGCCCCATGACCGACGAGCTGAACGAGGCCCAACGCGAAACCATCATGGGCAAGATCCCGGCCGGGCGGCTGGGCTCGGGCGCGGACGTAGCGGCGGCTTGCGTCTATCTCGCGAGCGACGAAGCGGCCTACATGACCGGCCAGACCTTGCACGTGAACGGCGGCATGGCGATGATCTGAGCCGAGCGGGGCAGTGCTAGTCACCCCGAATGGAACATGCTAGGCGGGGCCGGATTAATGCCGGTGAAGGCTCGCCGGTAGTGAACGAAGTCAAAGAGGGACCAAACCGAATGTCCGACATTCTCGAGCGGGTGCGTAAGATTGTCATCGAGCACCTCGACGCCGATCCCGAGAAGGTCACCGAGAAGGCGAGCTTCATCGACGACCTGGGCGCCGACAGCCTCGACAACGTCGAGCTGGTGATGGCGTTCGAGGAAGAGTTCGACATCGAAATCCCGGACGACGCGGCCGAGCACATCCAGACGGTCGGCGACGCCGTGAAGTTCATCCAGGAAAAGACGGGCGGCTGAGGCCCTCTGTCCTGACCTCAGGACTCGCGATTTAACCGCCGCGTGCACGGGCTCTTGCCTTAGTGCGCGCGGCGGTTTTCGTTAGCGGCCCCAAGGAGTAGCCACATGCGTCGAGTCGTCGTCACCGGTATCGGCATGATCACGCCGCTGGGCCACGGCGTCGACGTGACCTGGAAGGGCATTCTTGAAGGGAAGTCCGGCGCGGGCCGGATCAGCAGCTTCGATCCGGAAGGCTTCGGCTGCGAGGTCGCCTGCGAGGTGCCTCGTGTCGACGGCCGGGGCGGCGGCGGGGCGGATGTGCCCGGCTCCTTCGATCCGGACCAGACGCTGAGCCCCAAGGACCAGCGGCGCGTCGACGACTTCATCCTCTACGCCATCGCCGCCGCCGACGAGGCGGTGCGCGACGCGGGCTGGACGCCCGAGGACGAGGCCGAGCGCGAGCGCACGGGCGTGATGATTGGCTCGGGCATTGGCGGCCTGACCTCGATCGAGCGTGTGGCTGTCGAGATGTCCCAGAAGGGCCCCCGGCGGGTGAGCCCCTTCTTCATCCCGTCCTCGCTGATCAACCTGGCGTCGGGGCAGGTCTCGATCCGCTACGGCTTCAAGGGCCCGAACCACTCGGTCGTGACGGCCTGCGCCACCGGGGCGCATGCCATCGGCGATGCGGCGCGGATCATCCGCTACGGCGACGCGGACGTGATGGTGGCGGGCGGCGCCGAGGCGGCGATCTGTCCGCTGGGCATCGCCGGTTTCGTGGCCTGTCGCGCCATGGTGACGGCCTACAACGACCAGCCGGAGAAGGCCTCGCGGCCCTATGACGCCGGGCGCGACGGCTTCGTCATGGGCGAGGGCTCCGGCGTGCTGGTGCTCGAAGAGCTGGAGCACGCCAGGGGGCGCGGGGCGAAGATCTACGGGGAGGTGCTGGGCTACGGGCTGTCGGGCGACGCCTACCACATCACCGCGCCGGCCGAGGACGGCGACGGCGGCTATCGGGCGATGAAGGCCGCCATCAAGGACGCCGGGATCGATGCGTCCGAGATCGACTACGTCAACGCCCACGGCACCTCCACCATGGCCGACGGCATCGAGGTGGGCGCCGTCGAACGGGCGCTGGGCGAGCACGCGAAGAAGGTGGCGATGTCGTCGACCAAGTCGTCCATCGGCCACCTGCTGGGGGCTGCGGGCGCGGTCGAAGCCATCTTCTCGCTGCTGGCGATCCGCGACCAGGTCGCGCCGCCGACCATCAACCTCGAAAATCCCAACGTCGAGACGGTGATGGACCTCGTGCCGAACAAGGCCAAGCCGATGAAGATCGACACGGTCATGTCGAACAGCTTCGGCTTCGGCGGCACCAACGCGGCGCTCATCTTCAAGAAGTTCGCGTGAGCCGCAGAACCCGCGCAGCCGCTCGGGCGCGCCGGAAGGGGCGAGGGCCCATATTCCGCAGGCCGGGCCTGGGCGCCATAGCGCGGCTGGCGCTGGCCGGAGCTGTCCTGGTTGCGCTCTGGGCGCTGCTGGCGTTCGTGGGACCGGGGCCGAAGGCGCAGCACGGGCAGGCGACGACAGTGATCCTGAACCGCGGCGCGAACCTCCCGCAGATCGCCGACGCGCTGGACCGGGCGAAGGTGATCTCCTCCCCGCTGCTGTTCATGGTCGCCGCCAAGGTCACCGGCGCGTCTCGCAGCCTGAAAGCGGGCGAGTACGTGATCCGCTCGCACGAGCCGATGTGGCGGATCCTGAGCGACATTCACCATGGGCGCTTCATCCGCCACACCGTGACGGTGCCGGAGGGCTTCACTTCACAGATGGCGGTGGACGCGTTGAACGCCGAGCCGCTGCTGACGGGACCCGCCGTGGCGCCGCCGGAAGGCTCGATCCTGCCCGACACCTATGAGTTCCAGCGCGGTGAGCCCCGCGCCGACGTGCTCCAACGGATGGAAGCGGCGCAGACGAAACTGTTGGCGAAGCTCTGGGCGGCGCGCGCGCCGGGGCTGCCTCTGAAGACGCCGCAAGAGGCGGTGACGCTGGCCTCCATCGTCGAGAAGGAGACGGGCCTGCCGGCCGAGCGCCCGCGTATCGCCGCCGTCTTCCTGAACCGCCTGACCCAGGGGATGCGGCTGGAGAGCGACCCGACCATCATCTACGGCCTGACCGGCGGGCGTCCGCTCGGGCGGCCGATCCTGGCGTCGGAGGTGGTCCGGCCCACGCCGTACAACACCTACGTCATCTACGGCCTGCCACCGACACCGATCGCGAACCCGGGCAAGGCGTCGCTGGAGGCCGTGCTGCATCCGATGAAGACCAACGAGCTTTATTTCGTGGCGACGGGGAACGGCGGCCACGTCTTCTCCTCGACCTACGCTCAGCATCAGGCCAACGTCGCCAGGTGGCGCCAGGTCGAGGCTCAGCAGCTGGCGCAGCAGAAGGCGGCGGGGGTTCACTGATGGCGCTGTCGGGGATGACCGGTTTCGCGCGACAGGAAGGAGCCCACGGCGGCTGGACCTGGGCCGTCGAGGCGCGCTCGGTCAACGGGCGCAATCTCGAAGTTCGCTTCCGCGCCCCGCCGGGGTTCGACGGGCTGGACCGCATCGCCCGAGAGGCGGCGCAGGCGCGCTTCCAGCGAGGGCAGGTGACTATCGGCGTTCAGGCCAAGCGGGCGTCTGGCGCGGGCGTGGTGGTCAACACCGAGCAGCTGGAGCGTTACCTGCGGCTAGGCGAGCCGCTGGTCGACATGGGCAAGGCCTCGCCGCCGGACGTGGCGGCCCTGCTGACGCTGCCCGGGGTCGTCGAGACCAGCACGGACGAGGACGCCGAAGCCCGCGCCGCTCTCGAAGAGGCGATGGGCGCTTCGATCAACGCGGCTTTCGACGCCCTGAAGGCTTCGCGCCAGGCCGAAGGCGCGGCCCTGACTCCCGTGCTCAACGGGCAAATCGAGCGGATCGAGGCACTGGTTGGGGCAGCGGAAGCCGAAGCCGCCGGCCAACCCGCGGTGATCAAGGAGCGCTGGGTGCGCCGGATGGCCGATCTGGTCGGCGAGGGCGCTTACGAGGACCGCATCGTCCAGGAAGCGGCCGCCATGGCGGTCAAGGCCGACGTGCGCGAGGAGCTGGACCGGCTGACCGCCCACATCGCCGCCGCCCGCACGTTGATGGCGGACAAGGCGCCGGCCGGGCGTCGTCTCGACTTCCTGATGCAGGAGTTCATGCGCGAGGCGAACACGCTCTGCTCCAAGTCCGCCACGACAAGCTTGACCGCCGTCGGGCTCGACCTCAAAGCGGTGATCGAGCAGCTTCGCGAGCAGGTGCAGAATGTCGAGTGAGGCGCGCCGCCGCCGCGGCCTGATGCTGGTGATCTCCAGCCCCTCGGGCGCGGGCAAGACGACCCTGTCGCGCAAGCTGGTTTCCGATCACTCGGAGCTCGCCCTGTCCATCTCGGCGACCACCCGCGCCGCCCGGCCGGGCGAGGAGCATGGGCGCGAGTACGACTTCGTCACGCCCGAAGAGTTCGATGGGATGATGGCGAAGGACGCCTTCCTCGAACATGCGCTGGTCCACGGGCACCGCTACGGCACGCCGAAGGAGCCGGTGATGGCGGCGCTGGAGGCCGGCAGGGACGTCCTGTTCGACATCGACTGGCAGGGGGCGCAGGCGATCCACACGGTGGCGGCGGCCGACGTGGTGCGGGTCTTCATCCTGCCGCCCTCAATGAAGGAGCTGGCGCGGCGGCTGCACACCCGGGCGCAGGATTCGGAAGAGGTGATCCAGCGGCGACTGCAACGCGCCCCGGACGAGATCGAGCACTGGTTCGAGTACGACTACGTGCTGGTCAACGAGGACTACGACCAGACCTACTCCGACCTGCTGCACATCTATCACGCGGAACGGCTGCGCAAGGATCGCAACCCGTGGCTTGGGCCGTTCGTGAAGACCCTGCTCAGCCGGCCGCCGAGCTAGGCTGTTCCTCTTCCGCGCCGTACCGCTCGAGGGTGTCGCGGATGGTTTCGACGAGCTCGGTGGCGTCGATGGGCTTGGCCACGCAGCCGTCCATGCCGGCGGCGGCATAGTCCATCATCTGGTGGTTCATCACGTTCGCGGAGAGCGCCAGGATCGGCGTGCGCGGCCGGCCGTGCTCGATCTCCCAGGCGCGGATCGCCATGGCGGCCTCGATGCCGTTCATGTTCGGCATCTGCACGTCCATCAGGACGATATCGAACGAGCCGGTCTTGTAGGCCCGGATCGCTTCGTTGCCGTCGCCGACCACGTCGATTTCCAAACCGAGCGGCTCCAGAAGCGCCTTCAGCACCAGCTGGTTGGGCTTTGAGTCCTCGGCGGCCAGCACGCGGATCGGCGGCAGCTCGGGCTGGGGTTTGGTCTCGTGGGCGGGCGGCGGGACGGCGTCGCGGACACGGGGCAGGGGGAGCTCGAAAGCGAAGGTCGAGCCAAGCCCCTCCTGCGTCTGGACGGCCAGGCGCCCGCCCATGATGTCCACGAACTCGCGGCAGATCGCCAGCCCCAGGCCCGTGCCGCCGAACTTGCGGCTCATCGAGCTGTCGGCCTGCACGAACTTTTCGAACAGTTCGGAAACCCGGTCGGCGGGGATGCCCATGCCGGTGTCGCTAACCGTGAAGGCGACGCCCTTCGCGGTCGCACGGACGCGGACGCGGACGCCGCCGTGGCTGGTGAACTTCACGGCGTTCGCGGTCAGGTTGGACAGCACCTGGCGTAGCCGCATGGAGTCGCCCTGCCAGACGCCGCGGGCCTCGGAATCGATGTCGATCTCGAACTCGATGTCCTTCTGCGCCGCCAGGTTGGCGAACGGCTTGCAGGCGGCGTTGACGGTTTCGGCGAGGTCGAACTCCTGAATGTCGAGTTCGAAACGGCCGGCCTCGATTTTGGACAGGTCGAGGATGCCGTTGAGCACCGACAGCAGCGTCTCGCCCGCGTCCCGGATGATCTGCAGCCGCTCCGCGTGAGGAGCGCCAAGACCGCTGCGCTCGATGACCTGAACCATGCCCAGGATGCCGTTCAGCGGGGTCCGGATTTCATGGCTCATGTTCGCGAGGAACTGCGACTTCGCGCGGTTGGCCTCTTCCGCGCGGTCCCGCGCGCTGGCCAGTTCGCTGACCGCCGTCTCGTTGGCCAGTTCTTCCGACTTCAGCCGGTCGATGATCGAGCGCAGGTGGATCGCGTAGGCCAGCGCCAGCGAGATCAGCAGGATCAGCCCGAGCAGCAGGGTTGGCAGTATGGCGCGCAGCACGGCGAGGCCGGGGCGGCTGGGCGCCCAGTCGATGACGCCGACGGTCTTCCCGTACACGTCCAGCAGCTTGATGCTGTTGTCGTGGTCCCGAGCTTTAGGGAGGAACCGCGCGTCGTCGAGCCGAAGGTTGTTGTTCAGCTCAGCGAGGAGGTCGTCCACTTTCTGCGCGGAGATCAGAAGGACCCCCGGACCCGCGCGGCGCGGCGCTTCAGCGTGCTCGGGCACCACGTTCGAGACGCCGACCAGGTAGTAGTCGCCGTCCCAACGGACGATTCCGCTCGCGGTATTCGCAAGGCCGGGGTTGGTGGGGTCCAGGTGCGGCGTCGGCTTGCCGGAGCGTTCCTGGGCCCGAACGTCGTCGATCAGCGGCTGAACCGCCGCCTGAAAGCTGGCGAACAGTCTCGGATCGCGGCGCTGTTCGCCCGTCCAGGCGTAGAAGGGCCGGTTCTCATTGTCGATCCCCAGCGTCACGTCGTGATGGCGGTTGTTCGCGAAATAGGTGCCGATCTCGGCATCCGCCCAGGTCAGATCGCCGCCGGGTCGGAAGACCTGGTAAGCCTGATCCCAGACGGAGACGCTGCTGATGTTGTTGACGACGCGGTCTTCATACCGGTCCAGCGTGCGCTCCACCTGCACTCGCTCCTCGCTGGCCTGAAGCTGGTCGACGGAGCGGACGGTGAAGGCGAGCAGGGACGCGCTGCTGATCAGCGCAAAGACCAGGATCAGCCGCCCAAGCAGCATGGTGCGCTTAAGGGCGCGTCGCCCTTTCGCACGCTCCTCGGACGTGAGATCACCAGTCATGGCCGTGGAAATGCCCCTCCTAAGGCTGATGAACGGTGAACTTACGGGAAAATCTGCGGGACCTGATGTCGCACCTTGACCATACGCCGAGTCTCCTGCGGGCCGATGGGCGACCGGTCGGATGGGCTGTCTCACGCGGTTACGTTGACTACCCAGCCGCAGTCGCGGCCATGGAGGCGCGGGCGGAAGCGATCGCCGAGGGAAGGGCGGGGGAACTAGTGTGGCTGCTGGAGCACCCGGCCCTCTACACGGCGGGCGTCTCGGCGAAGGACGATGACCTGTTGGATGCGGAGCGCTTTCCCGTGTTCCGCACCGCGCGTGGCGGCCAGTTCACCTATCACGGGCCGGGGCAGCGCGTAGCGTATGTGATGCTCGACCTGACCGAGCGCGCCAAGGACGTGCGGGCCTTTGTCGCAGCGCTGGAGCGCTGGATCATCGAGACGCTGGCGGCCTTCAACGTGCGCGGCGAGGTGCGGCCGGGGCGCGTGGGTGTCTGGGTCGAGCGGAAAGGGCCCGGCTGGGCGCGGGAGGACAAAATCGCCGCGATCGGCGTGAAGCTCCGCAAATGGGTCAGCTTCCACGGCATCGCACTGAACGTTGAGCCCGATCTCGGCCACTTCTCCGGCATCGTGCCGTGTGGGGTGACGGAGCACGGGGTCACGAGCCTGGTGGACCTGGGGCTGCCAGTGACGATGGACGAGGTGGATGCGGCGCTGAAGGCGGCGTTTGTGGGGGTGTTCGGGGAGGTAGAGGAATGCCCTTCCCCCACGCATGTGGGGGAAGTGGCCCGACAGCGGTAGCTGGAGGGTCGATGGGGGAGTACCCGGGTTACTTCCCCCATCGAGCTTCGCCGCTGCGCGTCTCAGCCCACTTCCCCCGCAAGCGGGGGAAGAGCTTAGCCCGCGGCCGGCCTCAGCGGATTGGGCCCATACCGGTTCGCGCCTTGCTCACCCGGCAGCGCGCCCAGTTCCACGGCCGCCCAGATCAGGACCAGGGCGAACAGGAAGTCGAAGAAGCCCGACGGCGCGGGCCACACCGCGATCAATGCCAGGATCACCACCGCCGCGAGCCACCCATTCCTTCCCCGGTCGTGCAGGCGCTTCGAGAGGATGCAGGCGGCGCAGAAGATCAGCAGCGGGTAGATCAGCCACCCCGTCAGCCAGTGCAGCGTCGGGCCCATCAGGCTCTCGTAGAGCGCGGCGATGGCGATCAGCACGAGGCTGGCGATCACGAACGGTCCGCGCGCCAGACGGCCCGCGGAGGAGAAGAAGAGCTCCACCCAATCCAGTTGGCCGACCATTCGCGACTCCGTTGGCGAGACGCCGAACTTAGGCGCCTCAGGCGAACTCGACCAGCACCTCGTCAGCGGCCACGCTGTCGCCGCCCTTCGCGGAGACGGCCTTCACCAGGCCGTCGCGCTCGGCGCGGATGATGTTCTGCATCTTCATTGCCTCGATGACGCAGACCACCTCTCCCTCCTTCACCTCCTGGCCGACGGTCACGTCCATGGAGACGACGAGGCCCGGCATGGGGGAGATGATCATCTTGGAGGTGTCGGCCGCCTGCTTCTCCGGCAGCTTCTCGTGCAGCTCGGCGGAGCGGGGCGTCAGCACGAGCACCTTCGCCTGGGCGGCGCGGTGGCGGATGATGAAGCCTTCGGCCGCGGGTTTGACGGCGACAGTGAAGTCCTGCCCGTCCAGGCGTCCGCGCAGCAGCGGCTTGCCGGGGCGCCAGGTGACGCCGTCCAGCACCAGCGTGCGCTGTTCGTCGGGGAGGCGGATCTTCAGGTCGTCGCCTTCGCCCTCGACCGCGACCAGCCGTTTGTCATGGCCAACCAGCACGTACCAGTCGTTGCGCATGTTGCCGCCAGCTCGCCGCCAGACGATGCGGTGCATGGCGACCGCCGCGGCGATCATCACGTCGATCTGGAAGGGCGTCGGCTCCGTGCCTTTGAAGCCGTCGGGGAACTCGTCCTTGATGTAGTTGGTCGAGAGCTTGCCGGACCGGAACCGCTCCTGGTCCATGACCGCAGCCAGGAAGGGGATGTTCTGGCCCAGGCCCTCGATGTGGAAGTCCTCGAGCGCCCGGCCCATACCGTCGATGGCCGCCAGCCGCGTCTGCCCCCAGGTGCAGAGCTTGGAGATCATCGGGTCGTAGAACATCGAGATCTCGTCGCCCTCGCGGACGCCGGCATCGTTGCGGACGGTGTAGCCCTCCTGCTCGCCTTCCTTCGGCGGCTCGTAGCGGACGAGGCGACCGATGGAGGGCAGGAACTTGCGGTAGGGGTCTTCGGCGTAGATGCGGCTCTCGATGGCCCAGCCGTTGATCTTCAGGTCCTTCTGGCCGAACGCCAGCCTCTCGCCGTAGGCGGAGCGGATCATCTGCTCGACGAGGTCGAGGCCGGTGATCAGCTCCGTCACCGGGTGCTCCACCTGCAGGCGGGTGTTCATTTCGAGGAAGTAGAAGGACTTGTCCTGCCCGGCCACGAACTCGACGGTGCCGGCGCTGTCGTAGCCGACGGCCTTGGCCAGGGCGACGGCCTGCGCGCCCATCGCCTCGCGGGTCTTCTCGTCCAGCAGCGGGGAGGGGGCCTCCTCGATGACCTTCTGGTTGCGGCGCTGGATGGAGCACTCGCGCTCGAACAGGTGGACGACGTTGCCGTGCTTGTCGCCCAGCACCTGGATTTCGATGTGGCGCGGGCTTTCGATGAACTTCTCGATGAAGATGCGGTCGTCGCCGAACGCGCCCTTGGCCTCGGCGCGCACGGCGGGGAAGCCTTCCTCCACGTCCTTGCGGTTCCAGGCGACCCGGATGCCCTTGCCGCCGCCGCCGGCCGAGGCCTTGATCATCACCGGATAGCCGATCTCCTCGGAGATCTTCACGGCATGGGCGGTGTCGTCGATCTCGCCGATGTGGCCGGGGACGGTGGAGACCTTCGCCGCGGCGGCGAACTTCTTCGATTCGATCTTGTCGCCCATGGCCTCGATGGCCTTGGGGTTCGGACCGATGAAGACGATGCCCTCGTCGGCGCAGCGCTGGGCGAACTCGGCCTTCTCGGACAGGAAGCCGAAGCCCGGGTGCACCGCTTCCGCGCCCGTCTGCTTGCAGGCGGCGATGATCTTGTCGGCGACGAGGTAGGATTCGGACGCGGGCGCCGGGCCGATGAACACCGACTCGTCGGCCAGCTCCACGCCCATGGAGTCGGCGTCGGCCTCCGAGTAGACCACCACCGTCTTGATGCCCATCCGGCGGCAGGTCTTGATAACCCGGACCGCGATTTCACCCCGGTTGGCGATCAGAATCTTCGAAAACATCGGCTGACGGACGCCCCTCACGCACGAAAATGTCGCGTGCAGTTAGACGGGCAGAGCGGGCTTTGCAACGCTTCCTGTGAGCGCCGAAAGGCCTACATTGCAGCCATGACCCAGACATCCCCCTCCGGCTTCGACCTGACCCCGCCTTCGCCTGAGGAGCGCGCGCGGCTCGAGGCCTCGCTGACGCGCGACGAACGCGAGGTACTTCTCAAACATGGGACCGAAGCGCCGTTCTGCGGCGGCCTGCTCGGGGAGAAGCGGCCGGGGGTCTATTGCTGCCGGCTGTGCGGGCTGCCGCTGTTCCGGTCGGTGACCAAGTTCGAGAGCGGCACGGGCTGGCCCAGCTTCTACGCACCCTTCGACGAGGCGCATGTGAAGCAGGTGCGCGACACCAGCTACGGCATGGTCCGCATCGAAACCCGCTGCGCCCGGTGCGACAGCCACCAGGGCCACGTCTTCCCCGACGGGCCGCCCCCGACGCGGCTACGCTACTGCATCAACTCGGTGTCGCTTCAGTTCGCGGGCGATGGCGAGCCCCTGCCGGACCCGCTCGGACGTGGAGATGGCCTATAGACATAAGCTATGGGCACAAATCTCCCAGCCCCGGCCTTCTTGGTCCGTACCATCCATGTTTCCGATCGTCCGCAGACAGGATTGGGTGAACTCCGTCCCACAAGCGAAAAAGCCGTCCAGCTTGATTACGCTCGCCTCATTTTGGTCCCAAAAGATGACAGCGTACTTATCGAATCCGCCGTAGTTGAAGGTGCGAGTCGCTCGGTTGAGCTCCGTGCCGGTGAGGAAGGTCACATCCACCGAGTACCAAGGGCTGGCGCCGTCGTCGGTCGCGTAGCGAACCTTCACGGTTTGAACGTATTTGGCGCTAGCGGCCGTGGGCAGGAACACTAGCGCAAGGCCGAGCATGAGCCATCGCATCGTACCGCTCCTTTCGCGCGCAATATGGTGGAGCTTACGTGCAAATTGTCACGCGGCGAAGCGGCTCTTCCCATTGGGGCCGGGTTTTGCTAACCCCCGCGCCTCACCACGAGCGGTCGTGGCGGAATTGGTAGACGCGCAGCGTTGAGGTCGCTGTGGGGCAACCCGTGGAAGTTCGAGTCTTCTCGACCGCACCATTCTGCTTCGCCCTTACGGGCTTCGCAGAACAAGGCCTGCTTCGGGGGGGCGAAGCAGAATGCCCTGCGAAGCCTTGGCGTAGCAGGGCAGGGGACCTAGCAGCTGTATTACGTCTATCTGCTCGTGAGTGTCTCCGACGCTGAGAAGCGCTACGTCGGGGTCACATCCGACCTGAAAGCGCGGCTGTCCGCCCACAACGACGGCAGGTCTCCGCACACAGCCAAGCACTTGCCTTGGAAGCTCGTCACCTACATCGCTTTCTCGGACCGAGAGCAGGCCGAGGCTTTTGAGAGGTACCTGAAATCCGGTTCCGGCCACGCCTTTGCGCGCAAGCGGCTGTGGCCTACCAAGTGATTCAGGGATAAGCCGCTCAGCGTAGCCATTCGTCAGTCAGGAGGAGGCCCCCATGACCCGGGATTCTGCCGACCTGACGAAGGAGTCCCAAAAATCCGCGGCGCCGGAGGCTGAAGACCTCGAGGATCTGGCGCTGCGGGACGACTACGCGCTCAATCCCGCCTTCGTGGAAATGGTCATCGACGCCGCCGATCGGAACGACGGCGCGCGGCTGCGCGAGCTGTTGGGGGCGCTGCACCCGGCGGACGTGGCCGACCTGATGGGCTTCCTGACCGCCGACTACCGCGAGGAGGTCATCCCCAACCTCGACCCGGAGGTGCTGGCGGAGATCATCTCCGAACTGGAGGACAATCTCCGGGAAGAGGTGCTGGACGCGGTGCCGTCCGCCCAGCTCGCCAAGGCGCTGGAGGAGCTGGACTCCGACGACGCCGCCGACGTCATCGACGACCTGGACAAGCGCAAGCGCGCCCAGGTGCTGGCCGCCATGCCGGAGGTCGACCGGGCGGCAATCGAGACGGCGCTGGCCTATGAGGACGAGACGGCCGGGCGCCTCATGCAGCGCGAGGTGCTGGCCGCGCCGCAGTTCTGGACCGTCGGCCAGACCATCGACCACGTCCGCGCGACCTCCGAGGAGCTGCCGGAGCTGTTCTTCGACGTCTATGTGGTAGATCCCGCCTACAAGCCGGTGGGCGCGCTTCCGGTCAGCACCCTGCTGCGCTCGAAGCGCGACACGCCGCTTGGCGAGATCATGGAGCCGGTGACGGAGATCACCGTCGACCTCGACCAGGAAGAGGTCGCCTACATCTTCGACAAGTACCACCTGATCAGCGCCCCCGTGGTGGACGAGGGCGGGCGGCTGGTCGGCCAGATCACCGTCGACGACATCGTCGGCGTCATCCGCGAGGAGGCGCAGGAAGACATCCTGGCGCTGGCCGGCGTGTCGGATGCGGGCCGTGACGCGACCGTGCTGGGCATTGTGCGCTCGCGCCTGCCTTGGCTGCTGCTGAACCTGGTGACCGAGACGATCGCGGTGACCGCCATCGTCGTTTTCCAGTCGCAGATCGCGAAAGTCGTGGCGCTGGCCGTGCTGATGCCCATCGTTTCCTCGCTGGGCGGCAACGCGGGCACCCAGACGCTCGCCGTGGCGGTGAGGGCGCTGGCCAGCCGCGAGCTTTCAGCCGTCAACGCGCGCCGCATCATCGCGCGCGAGCTGAGCGTCGGCGTGTTCAACGGGATCGTGCTGGCCGCGGTGATGGGAGGCGCGGTCTACGCCTACTACCACGAGGTGCGGCTGGCGATCACGGTCGCGCTGGCGCTGGTGGCGAACATCTTCGTGGCGGCGGTCGGCGGCATCCTGGCGCCGCTTACGCTGGAGCGGATGGGACGGGACCCGGCCGTGTCCTCGTCCATTTTTGTAACATTCCTAACCGACTTCATGGGATTCCTGGCCGTCCTGGCAATCGCTTCGCTGATTTTGCTTTAGACGGCACAGGTTTTGCAGGTAAGCCTCTGAATTTGGGGCGTCTGTACTAGATCGGTTCAAGTTAAGGTTAATGAAGCCGCGCCATCAGGTGTCACGGGCCGCGATCGACATGATCAAGCGGTTCGAGGGCTATCGCCGCAAGGCCGTCCAGCTGCCGTCGGGCCGCTGGATGCTGGGGCATGGGCATACGCTGACGGCCAAAGAGGGCGCGGCGGTCTCCCCTGAGGACGCCGAGGCGCTGCTGCTCTACGACCTGATCGAAGTCGCGCACACGGTGAACGAGCATGTGCTTACGCCGCTGACGCAGAACCAGTTCGATGCGCTGTGTTCCTTCGTGTTCAACATCGGGACAGGCAATTTCCGGGAGTCCGCCGTCCTGCTGCGGCTCAACGAAGGCGCGGTGCTCCAGGCCGCCGCCTTGATGGAGCTCTGGCGCAAGGCCGACATCGGCGGCGAGCGGATCGTCGTCGACGCCCTGGTGCGCAGGCGTGCTGCCGAGAAGACGCTGTTCCTGACCCCGGCCGAGGGCTGGGTGCCGGTTCCGTCGGCGCTTCTGCCGCCGAAGCTGGACCACGGCGCCATGGAAGCGCTCGGGCTGGAGCCCTCCAACATCGTGGGGATCGACGACGCGATCGCCGGGCCGATCGAGGAAGCGCCGCAGCTGGACGGCTCAGCCAGCGAGCGGGCCGCCGCCGCTGTTGGCGCGCGGCTCCAGCAGATCTTTCCGGAGCCCGAGGCTCCCGCCGGTCCCGTCCTTCGCCTGACGCCCGCGCCGGAGTTCGACCTCTCCGAGCCGCAGGCGTCGGGGGCTGAAGAGGCAGCGTCCGAACCGGAGGGGCCGACGCTGTTCGACGTCGTCCCGCCCGAACCCGAGGCGCCTCGCACCCTTGCCGCCGCGAACGAAGCGGCGCCGGCGCGCATGGTGCTGGAGGACGTCGTGGGCCAACCGGGGTCCACCGTTCGTCACGGCTGGCGGACGACGGCGGCTCTCGCGCTCATGGCTGTGGCGGGTCTCGGCCTTGCCGGAGGCTCGATGGCGTGGGGGCTCGGCGCCGATGTGACGGCGGGCGGGTTCGATCCGCAGATCGTGAGTTGGGCCGGCGGGCTGGTGGGCGTGAGCCTGGTGTCCTTCGCCGCCTACCTGTTCCTGCGGGGACTTACCGAAGACCTCTAACGGTCCATCCGCCAGACTTCGCGGCTGTAGACGGTGTCGCCCTCGCCGGGCAGCACGCCGCCCGTGATGAAGATGGCGTTGTCCATGACCCATGCGGCGACGCCGGAACGGGCGCTCCACGGCGCGTTGATCGGCCGCCACTGGGTTCCGTCCTCAGAGACCATCATCCGCCCGCTGCTGCTGTCGTCGTCGCTGTCGACGCCGAGCAGCCACATCTTGTTGTCGTAGACGAGCGGCGTGTAGCCGTACGGCTTGGGCGAGGCGATCTGCGCCGTGGTCTGCTGCCACTGGAGCCCGTCGGCCGTGGTCCAGACGTCGTTGGTCAGGCCCGAAGCATCCGAGCCGCCGATCATCCAGAGCTGGTCATGAAAGACGAAGGCATGGGCGCTCGTGCGCGGTGACCAGGGCGCGTGGTCCGCAACGAGTTGCCACTCGATCCCGTCCCTGGACCGCCAGACGTCATTGTAGAGGTTCTTGCCGTCGTCGCCGCCGAGCAGCCAGATCCAGCCCTTGAAGCTGACGACGGCGTAGAAGACGCGCTTGGGCAGGTTGGCGGCCTGGCCCACAACCTCCCACTTCTTGAAGTCGCTGGTACGCCGGATCGTCGGGTCGAGGACGAAGTCGGTGTAGGTGCCCTTCATCGCGCCCAGCGCATAGATAGCGCCGTTGTGCTGCACGTAGGAGAGGTAGGCGGTGTTCAGGCCGCTGTCGGGCAGGCTCTCGCTTTTCCAGATGCGGCCGTCGATGGTGCTCCAGGTGTGATCCGGGTGCAGGGCGTACGCCCGTCCGCTCGCGAAGACAGGGAAGTTGGCGCCCCCCGGCAGTCCGGCTCTCGAGGTCACGCGTGTCCAGACGTACGAGGACTCCTTCGGCGCTTCCTGCTTGGAAGCGGCGAACGCTCGACACCCTGGTCCCGCAGCGAGGCCGAACAGCATCGCCGCAGCAAGCATGACCGCGTGGAATACACGCACCCGGTCCCCTCCGAAATTTTATCCGCCGCTTTCCCCCGGCGGTTTTTTTAGGAGCATATCCCCTTCCGGGCCTTTGGCTACGGCCTCGGGCCGCTTTGATGAGCGTTTGCGGGCGTTTGCAGAGGGAATCTGTCGTTTGCTGCGCCAATGTGCCGCGAAGGCAACATACATTACTGTTGAAATGCGAAAGGCCGCCTCGTTGTCGGAGACGGCCTTTCCATTGTCGAACCGCACAGCGGCCCGGCGACCTGTGAGCGCGGGTTAGGCGCGGACCTCGATCGCGGAGGCCCAGGTCACGGTATCCGCCTGCGGCGAGAGACAATGAGACACTGGATCACCTCCTTTCAGCTGTTGAACAGGAATTCCAATTTGGGTCGCTTGCGCCTGAGTCGCAATGGCCGCGTCAGGACGTCGCGAGGGGCGGGCGCTTGTGAAGGTCGGTGACCGGTATGGTTAGCGCGTCTAACGCCTGTTGCGCCGCCTCGTAGCCCGCGCGAACGGCGGGGTCGTAGGCCTTCCAGTCGCGGATATCGATGCCCTCGACATTGGGCTGGATCAGCACGTCGCAGGCGGCGCGCGCCGCGGCGAGGTCGCGGCCGCTGCTGACGGTCGCGGCGCGCATCAGCAGCGACACGATGGGCGGCCCCTGCAGCCAGCCGCCGGTGAAGAGCCAGCGCCAGAAGTGCGGATGCTTCACGTCGTCCGCCGTGATGCTGCGCGCGCGGCTGACGTCCACGCCGACCACCGGTCCGAGCTGGAAGGCATGCATCAGGTCGGACGGCAGGTTCTTCATCACCGCACCGTCGACCAGCACATCCCCGTCCTCCGTCATCGGAGGCAGCACGCCCGGCAGGGCGATGGAGGCCCTCAGCGCCCGGCAAAGCGAGCCGCGCCGGTGCAGGTGATAGGCGCCGGTGGTGAGGTTCGACGAGACGCAGAAGAAGGGCAGTGGCAGGTCTTCGATCTGAACGTCGCCGAAGTGCTCCTCCAGCCTCTGGGCGACAATGCGGCCGCCGGTCATGGCGAGCAGAGGCGGGATGGCGATGTCGGCGATGGGGCTGGAGTCGACGAAGGCTTCGTGCATCCGCCGGTCCATCTCGGCGTCGTCCCAGCCCAAGGCGAGGCCGGCGCCGATCATGGCGCCCATGGAGGCGCCGCCGATGAAGTCCACCGGTACGCCGTGCTCCTTCAGCGCCCGGATCGCGCCGATATGGGCATAGGCGCGGGCCCCGCCGCCGGAGAGGACCAGCCCCACCGATTGCCCGGTCAGTACACGGGCCATGCGGGCGAGGTCGTCGGCGTCGTTCTCCTTTACGTGAAAGAGCCGGGCGGACGCCGTCGCGTCGATCCAGGCGGCCGAGCCCGTCGGCGTCGGATCCCGCTGGATGAGGATCAGGTCGACGAGCTGCTGGGTCTGGAGCGGCTCCATCGCGTAGCTGGAGAAGCGCCTGGGCGGCGTGCGGCTGCCGTGGCCGACCCGGAACATCCGGTCGACCTGACGGCCCACCAGCTGCTTCCAGGCCTCCTCGTCGTGCTCGGCGGAGTAGAGGATGAAGTCGTGGGTGGCCTCCAGGTTCGAGAACCACTCGGTCGAGGCGTTCACCGCGTCACCGCCGGCCACTGTCACCGCATAGCCGAGCTTTTCCACCTCGGCGGCGATCTGGCCGACCAGAGGGCGGATCGGCGGACCCGCGTCGGCGGCGATGAAGCCGAAAACGGACGGCGCGCCGACGTGCTCGGGCCGGGAGCTGCTTTGGGTGCGCAGGACGACCAGCCGGGCGAGTTCGGTCAGGACGTGGCGGTCGGCGTCGCGGAACAGCTCGGCGCGGGGCAGGGCGAGGATTTCGCTGTCGCGCAGCGCTACGACCGTCGCGGAATGCGGCGTGCCCGCGAGGATCGCCATCTCGCCGACGGGCTCGCCGGGACGGATGACGCCCAGGAACTGCTGCTCCTGGCCTTCGTGCTTGCGGAAGACGCCCAGGCGGCCCGCGTGGAGGTAGTAGAGCTCGTCGGACGGCTCGCCCGCCGAATAGAGCGTCGAACCGCCCGGCAGCGCGAACCAGCGCGCCGCGCCGTTGCGGCGCTCCCGATCGAAGAGATGCGCCAGCGCCGTATCTGGGATGTCGCGCCGTTTCGCCACGACTACACCCTAGCGTCACCGGAGAGTCGCGGCCATCCGCCCCGCTTTCGGGCGCGCCGCGAACGCGCTATCGGTTCGGCAAGCGAGAGGCTCCCCCCATGACCAATCCCATCGCCGATCCCTTCGTCGAAAACGTCGACACCGACGCCGAAAGCCCGCTGGTGCGCATTGAGGCGACGGTCGAAGGCGTAGCGACCATCACCATCAACAGCCCGGCGACGAAGAACGCCTTCGACGACCGGGTGATCGCCGCGCTTAGGCAGGCGTTCGAGACGATGCACGGGGCCGAGGGCGTGCGGATCGTCTTCCTGCAGGGCGAGGGCGGGACGTTCAGTGCCGGCGCCAATCTGGACTGGATGGCCGCGGCCGCGGACCTGACCGAGGACGACAACCGGCAGGACGCGATGGCGATGGCCGCGATGCTGAAGGCTCTGTGGGACATCCCGGCCTTGACGGTGGCCGTCGTGCAGGGCGGCGCCTTCGGCGGCGGCGCGGGGCTGGCGGCGGCGTGCGACATCGCCATCGCGGTGGATGGCGCGAAGTTCTCCTTCTCCGAGGTGCGGCTCGGCCTGCTGGCGGCGACGATCAGCCCATATGTGGTCCGCGCCATCGGGCCCCGGAACGCGCGGGCGCTGTTCGCCACCGGGCGGGTGTTCGATGCCGACTACGCCGAGAAGATCGGGCTGGTCAGCGAGGTGGTGAAGGCTTCCGAGATCGACGCTGTGAAGGCGCGGCTCGCCAAGGAGATCATGGCCTGCGCCCCGGGAGCGGTGGAGGACTCCAAGCGGCTGGTTGACGACGTCTTCGGCCGCGAGATCGACCACCACCTCATGGACGTGACCGCCCGCCGGATCGCGGCGCGTCGCGTCTCCGATGAGGGGCAGGAGGGCGTCCGGGCATTCCTGGAGCGCCGCAAGCCGTCCTGGATGGACTGATGGCGCTGCACCTCATCAAGCTCTGCGTCGGCGCGGACTCGGTCGAGGAGCTGCGTGCCTGGCGCGAGGACCGCGCCCGGCGGGGCATCCCGCCCATCGTGCCCACCCGCATGACGCCCAAGCGCGCGGACGAGCTGCTGGACGGCGGTTCGCTCTACTGGGTCATCAAGGGCGTCATCCTGGTCCGCCAGCGGATCGTCAGCATCAAGACGCTGGATAGCGGGCCCCAGCCTTGCCGCATCGACCTGGGACCGGAGCTGATCCTGACTGCGCCGCAGCCAAGGCGGCCGTTCCAGGGGTGGCGCTATCTTGAGACGAAGGACGCGCCGCCGGACCTGGCCAGCAACGATGGCTCGGAGGTGCCGCAGGAGTTGGCGAAGCAGCTGCGCGAGATCGGGGCCTGGTAGTGCGTCCTTCGACATGCCCGCTGCGCGGGCTGCTCAGGATGACGAATTCTTTGCATCGACAAACGTCGTCATCCTGAGCAGGCCCGAAGGGCCGTGTCGAAGGACGCACCCAGCCTCAAACCGCCATGTTATCGATAAGCCGCGTCTTCCCGAGCCAGGCGGCCACGAAGATGCGGGCGTTCTGACCGGCCCCACCGGGCCCTAGCCGCGCCAGTGTGTCGGCGTGGCGGACTTCGACGTAATCGACTTTGGCGAAACCGGCGGCGTGCAGCTGGGCGATAGCGCGGTTTTCGGCTTCCGCGACGGATTCACCGGCGGCGATGGACTGCGCAGCGGCCTTGAGCGCAGCGGGCAGGGCGCTCGCGATCTTGCGCTCGTCTGGCGAGAGGTAGGCGTTGCGGGAGGAGAGCGCCAAGCCATCCGTGTCGCGCGCCGTGGGCCCGCCAACGATCTCCACCGGCAGGTCGAGGTCGCGGGCCAGGCGCTTGATGACGAGGAGCTGCTGGTAGTCCTTCTCGCCGAAGATCGCGATGTCCGGGCCGCACTGGGTCAGCAGCTTGGTCACCACGGTCGCCACGCCGCCGAAGTGGTGCGGGCGCGCCTGGCCGTCGAGCGGCTCCGAGACGCCGGTGACGGTGACCGACGTCGCGAACCCCTCGGGGTACATCTCGGCGGCTGCCGGCGCATAAAGGAGGTCGCAGCCGACACCCTCCAGCAGCTCGGCGTCACGGGCCTCGCGCCGCGGATAGGCGTCGAAGTCCTCGTGCGGCGCGAACTGGGTGGGGTTCACGAAGATGCTGGCCACCACGCGATCCGCGCGCGCCTTGCCGAGCCGCACCAGCGACAGGTGACCCTCGTGCAGGGCGCCCATGGTCGGGACCATGGAGACGCGCGCTCCGGCGGCCTTCCAGGCGGCGACCTGGGCGCGGAGATCGGCGACGGTGCGGACGGTCTTGAGCATGGCGGGGCTTATGCCGCGCCAAGGCCGCTGTGGACAACCCGCGCGCTTTCGTTGACGCGGAACCGCCACAGGCGTCTCGTCCAACTGTGCGGCTCGCGATGAGTCGGACGGGGTGCGGAGGCGTGCATGGCTGGGGTGATCGTCGTCGGCAACGAGAAGGGCGGGGCAGGCAAGTCCACCATCGCCGTCCACCTGACCTGCGCCCTGCTGCACGGCGGGGCGAAGGTGGCGATCTGCGACCTCGACCTCCGCCAATCCTCGCTCGGCCGCTTCTTCGAGAACCGCCGTGCGTGGGCGGCCGACGCGAAGGCCGAGCTGCCGCATCCGATCCTGGCGCATCCCGCGGAAGATGGCGTGGCCCTGGCCAAGCAGGATGTCACCGAACAGCTCGCTCGCTTCGAGGAGGCCTTCGCCAAGGCCAACGAAGAGGCCGACTACATCCTGATCGATACGCCCGGCGGCGACACGGCCCTGTCGCGGACCGCGCACTCGCGCGCGGACCTGATCGTCACCCCAATGAACGACAGCTTCGTCGACTTCGACATGCTGGGACACGTCGATCCGGTGACGCTCGAACTGCTGAAGCCCAGTCTCTATTCGGAGACGGTGTGGGAAGCGCGGAAGGTGCGCGCCGCGACCGGCAAGCGCGATCCGTTGGAGTGGGTGGTGCTGCGCAACCGCCTTGCCACCACCGAAGCCCGCAACCGCCGCCGCCTGGACGAGCGCGTTGAGGCGCTGTCGCGGCGGGTCGGCTTCCGCGTTGGGCCGGGCCTGAGGGACCGGGTGATCTACCGCGAACTCTTTCCGTTCGGCCTGACCGTCGCCGACCTGTCGCCGACCGTGCGGCCGGTGGCGGTGTCGCTGAGCCACGTCGCCGCGCGTCAGGAGTTGCGCTCGCTGATGCATTCGCTTGGACTTTCCGACTGGGCGGGCGAGAAGCTGATCGCCGCCGAGTAGGGCGGGCGACGGAGCACCGATGATCTACCTTGCCGCGCTGGCGGTGCTGGTCCTGCTGGTCTGGGCCGGCCGGGGAGGGCTGCGGTCCCTGAGCCGCGGCGGCGTTCGCGTGGCCGGCGGGGTGCTGTCGATCCTGATGCTGTCGGCCGCCGGGATCATCGCCTTGCGGGGCGACTGGATCGTCGGACTCGTCCTGCTGGTCATGTCGCTCGGCGGAATGTTCGCGGCGCGTGTCAGGCCCTCGCCGCCGCGTACGTCAGGGATGAGCGCGGAGGCGGCGCGATCCATCCTGGGCGTGGGCCCTGATGCGACACGCGAAGAGATCGACGCCGCCTACAAGCGCCTCATGCGCATGGCGCACCCGGACAAGGGCGGCACGAGCGGTCTGGCCGCGCAGCTGAACGCCGCGCGCGACCGGCTCAGTCGGAAGTGACGAGGCAGGCCTGCGCCCGCGCGCGCAGGGTGCGGCAGGCGTTTTGCGCATCGGCCTCGGTCATGCCTGCGAAGAGCACGCGGTAGTAGCCGTTCTGCGGATCGGAAACGTGCCCGGCGCCGGTCGCCAGCACCGAGGGGAAGCGGCGGCCGACGGTGTCCAGATAGTTCTGGGCTTGGGCGCGGTTACGGAAGGCGCCGACCTGGGCGGCGTAATCCCCGCCTTGGCGGGTGGCGACGCGCTGCGGCATGCGCTGCTGGATGGCGTAGCTGCCGGAAGAGGCCGGGTTGTTGGTCAGCTGGATCGAAAGGCCGTCCTGGTCGCCGTCACCCTGTTCGGAGGGCGGGCGCTGGATGGGACCGGAGAGCTCCGGCGCATACATGTTCTGGGCGATCTGGACCCGTTGACCCATGCCGCGGCGCTTGATCGCGCTGAAGCTGGTGTTGAGCAGGTCTTCGACGTTGTCGTCCCGGGCTGCGGCGGACGAGCCGCCCAGCACCACCACGATGATGCGGTGGCCGTCACGCACGGCCGAGACGGCGATGTTGAAGCCCGAGGCGCCGATGTAGCCGGTCTTGATCCCGTCCACGCCCGGCACCGCGCCCAGCAGGTGGTTGTGGTTGCGCATCGTCTCACCGCGATAGGTGAAGCTGCGCAGGGAGAAGTAGCTGTAATACTGCGGGAAATCGCGCATCACGGCGCGAGAGAGCAGGGCGAGGTCGTGCGCCGTCGAGATCTGGCCCGTGTTTGGCAGGCCCGACGCGTTCACGAACTGTGTGTTGGTCATCCCCAGCTCGCGCGCCCGCATCGTCATCAGCTTGGCGAAATTCGATTCGGTGCCGCCCAGCCGTTCGGCCAGGGCGACGGCCATGTCGTTGGCGGACTTGGTGGCGATGGCGCGCATCGCGCTGTCGACGGTGATCCGCGAACCGGGCCGCAGGCCGAGCTTCGTCGGCTGCATCGACGCCGCGTGCGGCGAGACCACCAGGTCGTCGGTAAGCTTGAGCCGCCCTTCGGCCAGCGCCTCGAAAGCCAGGTACATGGTCATGACCTTGCTGATCGAGGCGGGGTAACGGGGGCTGTCGGCCCGCACCTGGTAGAGGATCTCGCCCGTGTTGGCGTCCATCACCATCGCGGCATAACGCGGCTCCGCCGTGTTCACCCGCAGGATCTGGGCTTGAGCGATGGAAGGAGCCGCCGTTCCCGTGACGAGGAGGGCGGCGATGCCGAACGCGGAAAACAGGCGGCGGGCGAGCTTTTTCATGCGGGCGTCCGTCGATTTGAACGGGAGCGGCAAACTCAGCCGCTCGGGAAACCTTACCATGGGTGAATCGCGGTTTAATTAAAGTAAACGAGACTTGAACGAAATGCCGCAGCGGGGCCGTTCAAGCTTCACTGCGCCGCAGCACGGCCCATTGTGCACCGCACAAAACTCGTTGACTGCTGCACTGCAACATGAGACAACCCTCGCGTTCTCAGCGACCCCCGAGAGCTAGAGGAAGAGCAATCATGGCCAAGGCCAAAACCGAAAGTGCGACCCAGATGACCGATGGCGCCGAAACCCTGAAGGCGACCGTCGAGCAGTTCACGAGCGCCGGCAACCAGGCGTTCAAGGACAACATCGAAAAGTCCCTGACCGCGCTGAACGAGTTCAACGCTCATTCCAAGAAGAACCTGGAAGCGGTCGTGGCCTCCGTGACCGCCGCCACCAAGGGCGCCGAGGCGCTCGGCGCGCACACGATGGCCTTCTCCAAGCAAGCCCTGGAAGACCAGGTAGCGGCTGCCAAATCGCTGGCCGGCGCCAAGAGCGTGCAGGAAGCCATCGAGCTGCAGACCGGCTTCGCCAAGGCCGCTCTGGAAGGCTACCTCGCCAACTTCGGCAAGCTCACGGAAGTCGTCACCGACTCCGTGAAGGAAACGATGAAGCCGCTGAACGAACGTGTCGCGGCCTTCGTCGAGCGGACCCAAGCCGCCGCGTAAGTTTTCCTCCCTGCGTACCCCTTCGAAGGCCCGGATCAGCGATGGTCCGGGCCTTTTCGCATGTGCTAGCTTGGCGGCATGTCTAACGTTGAAGCACGCCTGAAAGCCGCGGGGATCGAGCTTCCCCAGCCGGTCGCCCCCATCGCCAACTACGTCCCGTTCGTGCGGTCGGGCTCGCATCTCTACATCTCCGGCCAAGTGTCGCTGGACGCCTCCGGCGGGATCGTCGGCACGGTCGGCGTCGATGTCGATCTCGAGACGGCGCAGAAGGCCGCGCGGCTGTGCGGCATCAACCTGCTGGCCCAGATGCGGGTCGCCTGCGACGGCGATCTCGACCGCGTGGTGCGGGTGGTGAAGCTGGGCGGCTTCGTCCAGGCGGGCCCGGACTTCTTCGACATCCCCAGCGTCATCAACGGCTGCTCCGACGTGATGGTGGAGGCGTTCGGCGACGCCGGCCGCCACTCCCGCTCGGCCGTGGGCGTCTATCGGCTGCCGAGGAACTTCTCGGTGGAAGTCGACGCGGTGGTGGAGGTCTCGTGATGACCGTCCAGCCGAGCCCGGACCGCAGCGTCTTCGGCGAGGCATGGGACCTGCTGTTCTCACCGCCGGTGGCCCACCGCGGCCTGTGGTCGCCGAGCGGCGCGCCGGAGAATTCGCTGGCGGCTTTCCACGCCGCCTGCGCCGGCGGCTACGGCATCGAGCTGGACGTTCAGCTGACCCGGGACGGCGAGGCGGTCGTCTTCCACGACAACACCCTGGAGCGCATGTGTGGCGTGGAGGGCCGGCTGCGCGACCGCAGCCTCGCCGACCTGCGCGAGCTGCGGCTTAAGGGCACGGACGAGACGATCCCGACGCTGGCCGAGACGCTGGCCGAGGTCGGCCACCGTGCGCTGGTCCAGATCGAGCTGAAGACGCCCTTCGGCGACGTCGGTCCGCTGGAAAAGCGCGTCCACGAGGTGCTGATCGACCACAACGGGCCGGTCTGCGTGATCGGCTTCAATCCCTATTCCCACGCCTGGTTCGCGTCGCATCATCCCAAGGTGCTGCGCGGCCTCGACTCCTACCGCTGGAACGACAAGGGCGCGGCGACCCTGGCGCCGGAACAGCGCAAGGCCTTCGCGCGTCTGGAGCACGTGGAGATCGCCAAACCCCACTTCCTGGCGCTGGGCCTGGACATGCTGCCGAACGAGCGGGCCGATGAGCTTCGCGCGCAGGGCATGCCGGTCGTGGCGTGGACCTGCCGCTCGCCGGCCGACTGGGAGCGGGTGCGCGGGCACTGCGACAACCTCATCTTCGAGGGCTTCCTGGCGTGACAGCGCTCAAGGCGGCGGTATCGGTTCACCGCCGCATTTCGGAGATCGGACGCGAGGCGTGGGACGCCTGCGCCGGGTCCCGCAATCCCTTCGTCAGCTACGACTTCCTGGATGCGCTGGAGGAGGCGGGCTGCGCCGTCGAGCGCACCGGCTGGGCGCCGCAGCACCTCGCGGTCGCCGATGACGCGGGCGACGTCGCGGCGGCGATGCCGCTCTACCTGAAGAGCCACAGCCAGGGCGAATACGTCTTCGACTGGTCCTGGGCCGACGCCTATGAGCGGGCAGGGGGCAGCTACTACCCAAAGCTCCAGTGCGCCGTCCCGTTCTCGCCCGTGACCGGGCCGCGGCTGCTGGTCCGCGAAGGCGTGGACCATGAACTCGGCCGCAAGATACTGCTCGGCGGCGCGCTGGCGCTCTGCGAGCGGCTCGGCGCGTCGGGCCTGCACGTCACCTTCCCAACCGAGGACGACTGGCGGTTCATGGGCGAGCAGGGGATGCTGCTGCGCCAGGACCAGCAGTACCACTGGCTGAACGCCGGCTACGCGACCTTCGACGACTTCCTGGCCGCGCTGTCATCCGGCCGCCGCAAGACCATCCGGCGCGAACGGCGCGACGCGCGGGCCGGTGTGGACGAGATCGTGGCTCTGACCGGCGCCGAGCTGACCGAAGAGCACTGGGACGCCTTCTTCCACTTCTACATGGACACCGGCGGCCGCAAGTGGGGGCGGCCGTACCTGAACCGCCGCTTCTTCTCGCTGCTGGGCGAGCGGATGGCCGACAAGGTGCTGCTGATCCTCGCCCGCCGAAATGGCCGCTGGATTGCGGGCGCGCTCAACCTGATCGGGGAGGACTGCCTCTACGGCCGCCACTGGGGCTGCATCGAGGACGTGCCCTTCCTCCACTTCGAGCTCTGCTACTACCAGGCCATCGAACACGCGATCCGGCTCGGACTGCCGCGCGTAGAGGCGGGCGCCCAGGGACCGCACAAGATCGCCCGCGGCTATTTGCCCACCCCGGTCTATTCCGCCCACTGGATCGCCGACCCGGCGCTGCGCGAGCCCGTCCGCCGCTACCTCGAAGAAGAGCGCCGGGCCGTGGAACGCGACATGGAGTTGCTTGGAGAGGAGTACTCGCCCTTTCGGTCAGAGACTACGTAATTCCCCTTAGGTGCGCCGAACGGCGACGCCCGTTATTTGGGCAGGATGCCCCTTCGTCCCGCAACCAGTATGTCGCTTCACCTAACCTATGAGCTCTATCTCCAGCACGGCGACGGCACGTCCACGTTCGAGCCGCTGACCTGCGCGAACCAGGACGACCTGCTCGCGACCATGCAGCGGCTGCTGGACGAACGCGGCCTCGTCTCCATCGAAGCCCGCCAGTTCGGCCAGCACCTGATGACGCTGGCGAGCTAGGTCTGCTAGGACGACGGCAGCGGAGGAGCTGCCGATGAGCCTGGACGGGACCTACGACGAGCAGAACGTCTTTGCGAAGATCGTGCGGGGCGAGATCCCCGCGGTGAAGATCTTCGAGGACGATGAAGTCCTCGCCTTCATGGACGCGTTCCCGCAGGCGAAGGGCCATTGCCTGGTGATCTCCAAGACCTCCAAGGCCCGTAACCTGCTGGATGCCGAGCCCAAGACGCTGGGCCGGGTGATCGGGGCAACGCAGAAGCTGGCCCGCGCCGTCCGCGCCGCGCTGAACCCTGACGGCATCGTCGTGATGCAGTTCAACGGCGCCCCCGCGGGGCAGACCGTCTATCACCTCCACTTCCACGTCATCCCGCGCTGGGAAGGGGTGGCGCTCGGGCGGCATGGGGGCGGGGAGATGGCGGATATGGGGGAGCTGCGGGAGCTGGCCGCCCAGATTTCCGCCGCGCTCTAGCGCTCGGTCGCAACCTCATCAATCGTCATCCCACGGGCGCCGTAGGCGATCCGGGGGACCCAAGCTGACGTGCGAAGCTTGCGACGCCGCTTGGGTCACCCGGACTTCGCCGGGTGATGACGATCTAGAGGATACCGGAGCGATGGCGGAAAGGGCCGTCACTCCGCCAGCGCCGGTTCCGCCTCGTCCGCAGGCTTCGCAGGCCCCGCCGGCGTGTCGAACTCGAAGGCGATCTTGCCGTCCTTGAGCACGACCTTGACGTGGCCACCGCGCGAGAGGCGTCCGAAGAGGATGTCGTCGGCCAGCGGCTTCTTGATCTCTTCCTGGATGACCCGGGCCAGCGGCCGGGCGCCGTAGAGTTCGTCGAAGCCGTTCTTGGCCAGCCAGTCGGCCGCTTCGTCCGTCGTCTCGATGGTGACCGCGCGGTCGGCCAACTGGGCTTCCAGCTGCAGGATGAACTTCTGCACCACCATCCGGATGATCTCCGGCGTCAGCGGCTTGAAGGCGACCACGGCGTCGAGGCGGTTGCGGAACTCCGGCGTGAAGATGCGCTTGATCGCCTCTTCGCTTTCGCCCTCAGCCTTGCCACGGCCGAAACCGATGGTGTTGCGCTGGGCGTCGGCGGCGCCCGCGTTGGTGGTCATGATCAGGACCACGTTGCGGAAGTCGACCTTCTTGCCGTTCGAGTCCGTCAGCTGCCCGTGGTCCATGACCTGGAGCAGGATGTTGTAGACATCCTGGTGGGCCTTCTCGATCTCGTCGAGCAGCACCACGGCGTGCGGATGCTGGTCGACGGCGTCGGTCAGCTGGCCGCCCTGGTCGTAGCCGACGTAGCCCGGAGGCGCGCCGATCAGGCGGCTGACCGTGTGGCGCTCCATGTACTCGCTCATGTCGAAGCGCAGCAGATCGATGCCGAGCGTCGAGGCGAGCTGGCGCGCGGCCTCGGTCTTGCCGACGCCCGTAGGCCCGCTGAACAGGTAGCAGCCGATGGGCTTCTGAGGATCGCGGAGGCCGGCGCGGGCCATCTTCATGGCCGCGGCGAGCTGGTGGATCGCTTCTTCCTGGCCGAACACGGCGCGCTTCAGGTCGCTTTCCAGCTGCTTCAGCGCCTCGGTGTCGGACTTGGAGACCGACTTCGGCGGGATGCGGGCGATCTTGGCGACGATCCCTTCGATCTCCTTCACGCCGATGGTCTTCTTCCGCTTGCCCTCGGGCAGCAGCATCTGGCTGGCGCCCGCCTCGTCAATCACGTCGATCGCCTTGTCGGGCAGCTTGCGGTCGGTGATGTACTTGGCCGACAGGTCCACGGCCGAGCGGATGGCGTCGCCCGTGTACTTCAGCTTGTGGAATTCCTCGTAGTAGCTCTTGAGCCCTTTGAGGATCTTCACCGTGTCCTCGATCGTCGGCTCGTTGACGTCGATCTTCTGGAATCGGCGGACCAGCGCCCGGTCCTTCTCGAAGTGCTGGCGGTATTCCTTGTAGGTCGTCGAACCCATGCACCGCAGCGTGCCGGAGGCCAGCGCGGGCTTGAGCAGGTTCGAGGCGTCCATCGCGCCGCCGGACGTGGCGCCGGCGCCGATCACCGTGTGGATCTCGTCGATGAACAGGATGGCGTTGGGGTGGTTCTCCAGCTCCTTGACCACCTGCTTGACCCGTTCCTCGAAGTCGCCGCGGTACCGGGTGCCGGCCAGCAGCGCGCCCATGTCGAGCGCGAAGATGGTGGCGCCTTCCAGGACTTCGGGCACCTGGTGGGTGACGATCTTGCGGGCCAGGCCCTCGGCGATGGCGGTCTTGCCGACGCCCGGGTCGCCGACCAGCAGCGGGTTGTTCTTCGTCCGCCGGCAGAGGATCTGGATGCAGCGCTCGACCTCGGCCGCGCGGCCGATCAGCGGGTCGACCTTGCCCTGGCGGGCCTTCTCGTTGAGGTCGACGCAGTAGGCTTCCAGGGCCTCGCCGCCGGTCTTGGTGTTCGGCTTCTCGTCGTCCTCGGCGGGCGAGGCGCCCTTGACCACCTTCGGCTCCGACGCGCCGGCCTTCTTGGCAATGCCGTGGGCGATGTAGTTGACCGCGTCGTAGCGGGTCATGTCCTGCTCCTGCAGGAAGTAGGCCGCGTGGCTTTCCCGCTCGGAGAAGACGGCGACCAGCACGTTGGCGCCGGTCACCTCGTCGCGGCCCGAAGACTGCACGTGGATGACCGCGCGCTGAATCACGCGCTGGAAGCCGGCGGTGGGCTTGGCGTCCTCGCCGTCGTCGACGATCAGCGAGCGCAGCTCGGTGTCGAGGTAGTTGATCAGGCTCTTCTTCAGCGCGGCGAGGTCCACGTCGCAGGCGCGCATCACAGCCGCCGCGTCCTCATCGTCGATGAGTGACAACAGCAGGTGCTCCAGCGTCGCGTACTCGTGCTTACGCTGGTTGGCGTAGGCGACGGCCCGGTGGAGCGATTCTTCGAGGTGGCGCGAAAACGAGGGCATCAGCCGCTCAATCCTTTTCCATGGTGCACTGAAGGGGGTGTTGGTGCCGGCGGGCGGAGTCGATCACCTGGGCGACCTTTGTCTCGGCCACCTCGTAGGTGAAGACGCCGCACACCCCGACGCCGTTCTGGTGCACGTGGAGCATGATCCGCGTCGCGTCTTCCCGCGACTTGTTGAAGAACCGCTCGAGCACGTACACGACGAATTCCATCGGCGTGTAGTCGTCGTTGAGTAGGAGCACACGGTACAGCGAAGGTTTCTGGGTTTTCGGTTTCGTCTGCGTAACGACCGCAGAACCCAGTCCGTTGCCTTGTCCGTCTTGCCGCCGTTCGGGCATTCCGCTCCTGCTCCCGGGCGGTTCCCGAGTGAGTCCCGCCGACACCTAGTAGATATGACAACGCGGGCGGTTTGGAAGAGTTGTCGCACGCCCTGCGACCCTGTTGTGCAGGTCGCGCTCAAGCGGCGATCACGATTTGCGGCGCAGCGCTCGTCCGGAGACCACCGCGTCACGCCCGAAGCGGGCGCGCAACGCGTCCATGGCCTTCTCGCCGCTCAGCGCACGACGTTCCTCACCGGCGAAGAAGTCGCTGGCGGCTTCCTCGGCGTCGACGAAGTCAGATAGGCCCGCGCCGATCAGTCTGTAAGGGGCCTGGCGCATTTCTCGGGCCAGCAGCTCGCGCGCGACGGTGAAAAGGGTGCGGGCGGTCTGAGTCGGAACGGCGAGCGTGCGACGGCGCGTGACGATGCGGAAGTCGGTGGTGCGCAGCTTCAGGGTGGCGACGCGGCCGGCGATCCCCTCGGCGCGCAGCTGGCGGGCGACCTTCTCGCAGAGCGGCCACAGTTCGTCCTCCAGCTCGGGGAGGGTCGAGAGGTCGTCGAAGAAGGTGTTCTCGGCGCTGATGGTCTTGCGCGAGGTGTCGGGATCGACGGGCCGGGCGTCCTCGCCGTGGGCCAGGCGGTGGAGGGTGAGGCCATACGCGTGAAAGCGGTCGGCGAGGTCGCGGGGCTCTGCGCGGGCGATGTCGCCGACGGTGCGGTAGCCGGCCTTCTCCAGCGACGCGACCATGGCAGGCCCGACGCCGGGGATGATGCCGACCGGCTTGTTGGCGAGGAACGTCGCCTTCTCTGCGTCGCCGATGACGGAGAAGCCGCGCGGCTTGTCGAGGTCGGAGGCGATCTTGGCGAGGAACTTGTTGGGGGCCAGCCCGATGGAGACGGTCAGACCCGTGTCCCGCTCGATCTCCGCCTGCAGCTTCGCGAGCGTCAGGGCCGGCGGCGCGCCGTGCAGGCGTTCGGTGCCGGAGAGGTCCATCCAGGCTTCGTCCAGCGACAGGCCCTGCACGAGCGGGGTGAGGTTGCGGACCTTGTCGAAGATGCGCCGGCTCTCGGCCCGGTACTTGGCGAAGTCCGGCGGCAGGACGGTCGCCTGTGGGCAGAGCCTGCGCGCCTTGAACATCGGCATGGCCGAGCGGACGCCGCTTATGCGGGCGATGTAGCAGCAGGTGGTGACCACCCCGCGCTTGCCGCCGCCCACGATCAGCGGCACGTCGCGCAGCTCGGGCCGGTCGCGCTTCTCCACTGAGGCGTAAAAGGCGTCGCAGTCCATGTGGGCGATGGAGAGGGTAGAGAGCTCCTCGTGCGCAACGATCCGGGGCGAGCCGCAGGTCGGGCAGCGGCGGACGGCGTTGTCGCCAGTCCAGAAACAGTCGCGGCAGAAGGCTTTCATGTCGTGCGTCCTTCGACATGCCCCGGATCAAGTCCGAATTTTGTGAGTTCGTCATGGTGAGCAGCCCTGAAAGGGCGTGTCGAACCACGCACTACGCCGGCCACAGCCAGGCGGCGCCTCTCACGCCCGAGGAGTCGCCGTGGGCGGCCTTGACGATGCGCGTCTCGAAGACGTCGGAGAAGACGTATCTCGTCACCACGTCGGGCAGGCGAGGGTAGAGCGCCGCCGTGTTCGACATCCCGCCGCCCAGCACGATCACGTCCGGGTCGAGGATGTCGCAAATCACGGCCAGCCCGCGCCCAAGCCGGTCTATGTAGCGGTCGAGCGCCGCCGCGGCCTCGGACTCTCCGGCCTCCGCGGCCGCCTCGATCTCCGCGCCCTTCAGCTGGCGACCCGTGGCGCGTTCGTAGTCCTGCACGAAGCCCGTGCCGGAGATCCACGTCTCCAGGCAGCTGCCATGTCCACACCAGCACTGGTTTCCAGGGTATTCCTCCGGACGCGGCCAGGGCAGGGGCGTGTGTCCCCATTCGCCGGCGATGCCGTTGATCCCCTCGATTGTCCTGCCACGCACCACGATCCCGCCGCCGCAGCCGGTGCCCAGGATTGCCCCGAACACCACCTCCGCCCCTGCCGCCGCGCCGTCGGAGGCTTCCGACAGCGCAAAGCAGTTGGCGTCGTTCTCCAGCCGCACTTCCCGCCCGAGCGCCCGCTCCAGGTTCTGCTTGAAGGGCTTTCCGTTCAGCCATGTCGAGTTGGCGTTGCGCACCAGCCCCGTCCGAGGCGAGATCGAGCCGGGGATGCCCATGCCGATCGTCGCGCCGGGAGAGCCCGCCTCCGCCTCCACGTCCGCGACGAGCGCCCGCACCGCCTCGACCGCCGCTTCGTATGCCCCCGGGTTCGGCACCCGCTTGCGGGCGACGACCTCGCCGTGGCCGGCGAGCGCCGCCGCCTCGATCTTGGTGCCGCCGAAGTCGATGCCGATCCGGGTGCTCATGGGTCAGTCAAACCGTGCGTCGGAAGCGCGCGCAAGCTCTTCCCCCACGCATGTGGGGGAAGTGGCCTGAGACGCCGCAGGCGGCGAAGGTCGATGGGGGAGTTTTCGAGTCACTTCCCTCATCGACCCTCCAGCTATCGCTGTCGGGCCACTTCTCCCGCTAGCGGGAGAAGAGCTTGGCCTCGATGGCCGCCTTCAGCGCGGGCCATTCGTCGTGGCGGGCGTGCCGTTCGGGGGCGCAGGGGGCCAGGGGGCGCAGCCGCTCGTCCGCCACCATCTGGAAGCGGGTCACCGCCGGGGCCGCCTCCGCCACGGACTCCAGGTTCGGCAGCAGGTCGTCGATGAAGGCGCTCGCCCCCGCCGTCCGGCGCGACAGCTCCGCCGCCGCGGGGCCCTTCAGGCCGGAGTTGATGACCAGCGGGTAATCGAAGCCGTGCGTCTTCAGCCAGCCGCTGCGTGCCTGACGGCCATGCGGCGGGGCGTTGGTGAGGATCACGACGTCGGCCCGGCCGGAGATGTCCGCCAGCGCATCGGCCGCGCCCTCGGCGGGCTCCAGGTCGTCCGCGCCGTGTTCGAAGAAGCTGTTGAACAGCTCCACCCCGCGCTCCAGGCCCACGTGGTCTGTCGCGCCCGCCGGGTAGATGTTCTGGAACAGGGCGAACCTCTCCACCCGCATCTCGTAGCCATGGCGGCCGATGAAGCGCTCGAAGCCGGCCATGAACTTCGCCAGCACCTCATCCACATCGACGATGACAAGCGGACGGCTCGGGTGGACGATAACGTGATCCAGGTCGGTAAGTGACTGTTCCATGGGCCTTGAAAAAACGTCGCAATCCGAGATTAGCGCCCGTTTAAGGATATTCGTGTGAAGAGGTGTTCAGGTTACGGGGGCGGCAACCCTACGGGTTTCGCCGCAGGGGTCTTGTAGGAATGACCAAGAAGGTCCTGATCGTCGAGGATAATGAGCTCAACATGAAGCTCTTCCACGACCTCCTCGACGCGCAGGGGTATGAAACCCTCCAGACGCGCGAGGGGCTCCAGGCGCTTGCGCTGGCCCGCGAACACCGCCCGGACCTGATCCTGATGGACATCCAGCTGCCGGAGATTTCCGGGCTGGAGGTCACCAAGTGGCTCAAGGAAGACGACGACCTGTCCCACATTCCCGTGGTGGCGGTCACGGCCTTCGCCATGAAGGGGGACGAGGAGCGCATCCGCGAGGGGGGCTGCGAGGCCTACATCTCCAAGCCGATCTCGGTGTCGCACTTCCTCGAAACGATCCGGCGCTTTCTGGGGTAGGGGATGAGCGCGAAGATTCTTGTCGTCGACGATATCGAGGCCAACGTTCGCCTGCTCGCGGCGAAGCTGGAGGCCGAGTACTACGACGTCCTGACCGCTTCCGATGGGGTGAGCGCGCTGGAGCTGGCGGCCGGCCATACGCCGGACATCGTGCTTCTCGACGTGATGATGCCCGGCATGGACGGGTTCGCCGTCTGCAAACGGCTGAAGGACGATCCGCTCACCCGCCACATCCCCGTCGTGCTGGTCACCGCCTTGGACAGCCGTGGCGACAAGATCACAGGGCTGGACGCCGGGGCCGACGAGTTCCTGACCAAGCCCATCGACGACATGCTCCTCTTCGCCCGGGTGCGGAGCCTGACGCGGCTGAAGATGGCGATCGACGAGCTTCGCCAGAGGGAGGCCTCGGGCCGGCGCCTTGGCGTGATCGGCGGTTCGTCGGGCCGTTTGGGCGGCACGGGCGGGCGGGTGCTGGTCGTCGACGACAATCCCCGCCAGCTGCAGCGCATCGTCGCCGAACTCTCCGTCGAGCACCGCCCCGTCGCCGAGATCGAGCCGGAGAACGCTCTGCTCACGGCCAAGGGGCCGGTAGACGTAGTGCTGGTCAACGCCGCGGCCCGCAACTTCGACGGCCTGCGCTTGGCGGCCGCCCTGCGCTCCGACGAGCGGACGCGGCATGTACCGGTCCTGGCCATCATCGACGCAGACGACCGCAAGCGCCTGGTCAAGGCGCTGGAGATCGGCGTCAACGACGTGCTGACCCGCCCCATCGACCCGCAGGAGATGGCCGCGCGCGTGCGCACCCAGGTCAAGCGCAAGCGCTACACCGACTTCCTGCGCCAGAACCTCGACTACTCGCTGGAGCTGGCGGTCACGGACGAACTGACGGGCCTGAACAACCGCCGCTTCATGGAAAGCCAGATCATCGCGCTGGTGGAGCGGGCCGCGGCCGGCGGCGATCCGGTGGCGGCGCTGATGATCGACATCGACCACTTCAAGAAGATCAACGACACCTACGGCCACGACGTCGGCGACGAGGTGCTGCGCGAGTTCGCCGCGCGGCTGGCCACCAACGTCCGCGCCATCGACCTGCCGTGCCGCTACGGCGGCGAGGAGTTCACCGTGATCATGCCGGGCGCCAGCCTGGACGCGGCCGAGAAGGTGGCAGAACGTATCCGCCTGCACGTGGCGGGCGCCCCGTTCCGGGTGTCCGGCGGCACGGAGCTGCTGAACGTCACCATCTCCATCGGCGTGGCCGCCAGCATGGGCGACGGGGACACCCCCGAGGCGCTCGTCAAACGCGCCGACGAGGCGGTCTATGCCGCCAAGGCCGGCGGCCGGAACCGGGTCATCGCGCGGGCGGCTTAGGTGTCGAAGCTATGAAGGTTGTTCACCCGGGGAGTGTCTTGAACGAAGCTGGGGTTGCGACACTCCACTTCCACCGGAGCTCCCCGGATGAACGTACACAAGAATGCTCGG
>JBLNCT010000037.1:0-21263 GCA_050260915.1 Parcubacteria group bacterium | reverse complement strand
GACCCCTTGTGTGTTCGAAGGCTGCTAGGTTTGGGCGTCTTCCGGGACGTCCGCCTGGCGTTAGCAGCGCCAGGCGGACTGTCGGTGGAGGGGCCGTCGAACCCTAAGCCTTGAGGGCTGCGGATGAGCTGGGCCGCCGCCGACGTTTCCACGACCCGGATGGTTGCAGGGACTTGAAGGTCCGAAGCCACAAGGAGGGGTTATGGAACGGGGAGACACTAGCACGAAGGCCGCCGGCGTCGATGTCGGCAAGCGCTGGCTGGACGCGGCGGTGCATGGCGGCGAAGGCGAGCTTCGGGTGGCCAACGATGCGGCGGGTCATGCCGAGCTCATCGGCTGGCTGAAGGCGCGCGGGGTCACCCGCGTCGGTATGGAGGCCAGCGGCGGTTACGAGCGAGAGGCGCGTCAGGCGTTCGAGGCGGCAGGCTTCGAAGTGGTCGTCCACCAGCCGCTGGAGGTGCGGCTGTATGCGCGGCTCAAACGCCGGCGGGCCAAGAACGACCGGCTGGACGCGGCCTTGATCGCGGCGGCCACGGCCCAGGTCGAAGCGGTCAAGGCCGCCGCCGATCCGAGGCTGCGGGACCTGGCCGAGCGGCTGACCGCCTACGAGCAGATCGCCGACCAGGCCGCCGAGCTGAAGACCTTCCTGGAGAGCGTCCGGCTGAAGGACGTCGCCGTCCTGGTCCGCCGCCAGATCGCCGCGCTGGAGCGGCTGAAGGCCAGGCTCGCGGCCGAGGTCATCGCCGGCATCGAGGCCGAGCCCGACCTTGCCGCCCGCTTCAGGCTGCTGAGGTCGCTGCCCGGCGTCGGCCCCATCGTCGCCGCCACCCTGGTGGTGCGCATGCCCGAACTCGGCTCCATGCGCCGCGGGCAGGCCGCCGCCCTGCTCGGCGCAGCCCCCTTCGATCGTGACTCAGGCCAATGGCGCGGTCAGCGCTTCATCGCCGGCGGCCGCGCCCGGCCAAGGCGCATGCTCTACCTCGCAGCCCTGGCCGCCAAACGCTGCGACCCTGCGCTGAAGGCCTTCGCCGAGCGCCTCCTCGCCCACGGCAAACCCGCCAAGCTCGCCGTCGTCGCCGTCATGCGAAAGCTCATCGAAGCCGCTAACCTCGTCCTCAGCCGCGGCCAGCCATGGCTAAGACAACCCGCAACCTGAACATGGTTGCTCATCCGACCCGCTTCGCGGGCCACCTTCTCCCGCAAGGGGAGAAGGGTTTCTAGCGCTTCATCGCCTGGCCGAGCAGCACCCGTAGCGCCCGCTCGTCCTCGAACCGCGCCCGCACGGGCCAGGGCGTCACCCGCTCGCGCCAGGCGGTGGGGAGGCGGACCCAGTCCTTTTCGGTCGTGACGAGGCCCGCGTTGGCCGCCTTGGCATGGCGTTCGAGGGCGGCGAGGGTATGGGCGTCGTAGGCGCCGTGGTCGGGGAAGCTGGCGAAGTCGACGAGGTCGCAGCCGGCGGCCCGCAGCGCCCGCTCGACCTTCCAGGGCTTGCCGACGCCCGCGAAGCCGTACTGGGGGCCGGGCGGCGGGGCGGCGTTGGGCGTCAGGCGCGCGATCAGCACCGGGGTCGATCCGAACATGGCGAGCAGCGCCGGGTCGGGCTCCTCCAGGTCGGCGGGGAGCAGCAGAACCACGGCGTCGGCGCGGGCGAGGCCGGACTTCAGCGGCTCGCGCATCGGGCCCGCCGGAAAGACCGAACCGTCGCCGAAGGGCCACTCGCCGTCGCGGGTTTCGCCATCGACCACGACCAGCGACAGCGCCTTTTCCAGCGAGGGGTTCTGGTGGCCGTCGTCCATGACGATGGCGCGCGCGCCGTGGGCGACGGCGGCCTTGGCGCCGGTGAGCCGGTCGCGGGAGACGAAGACGGTAAAGGTCTTGGCCAGCATCAGCGGCTCGTCGCCGACGTCCTCGGCCGTGTGGACCGTGGGATCGACCTTCACCGGGCCCTTGAGCCGACCGCCGTAGCCGCGCGAGAGGGCGAAGGCGTCGATCTCCATCACGGCCAGCTGGACGAGGATTTCACGGACGATGGGCGTCTTGCCGACGCCGCCGACGGTGAGGTTGCCGACGCAGATCACCGGCGCCCCGGGGTAGATCGGCTTGGCGCGGCGGATGCGGGCCGCGGTGACGCCCGCCCACAGCCAGGAGAAGGGCTTCAAGAGCGTGCGGCTCGCCCGCATGCCGGGTTTGCGCCGGTACCACCACCTGGGCGTCGAGAGCTTCATGGCAGCAGGGGCTTCAGCTTCGCCCAGGTCGCGTCGAGCGCGGCGGGGCCCTGGGCGGCGAAGGCGCGCGCGGCCTTGCTCATCACCTCGCGGCGGATGTCGTCGCTGACGAGGGTCTCGAGCGCCTCGCCGAGGTCTTCGAAGCCTTCGGTCATCATGGCGGCGTCGGCCTCGACCATCGCTGCATAGACCTCGGCGAAGTTGAAGACGTGGGGGCCGGTGACGACGGGGACGCCGAGGCGGGCGGGCTCCAGCGGATTGTGGCCGCCGATGCCGGGCGCGAAGGAGCCACCCATCACCGCCACGTCGGCGAGGGAGAAGAACAGGCCCATCTCGCCCAGCGTATCGGCGACATAAGCCTGGGTGTCGGCCGTCAGGGGCTCCTTCATCGAGCGGCGGGCGGTCGTGGCGTTCATCATCTGCAGAGCGGCTACAACGCTCTCACCCCGCTCCGGGTGGCGTGGCGCGACGACAAGAAGCGCACCCCAGGGCGTCGCCTGAGCGATCATCTCCTCCTCGCCGGGGTGGGTGCTGGCGGCGAGCACGATGGGGCGCTGGCCGGCGGCCTTCTTCAGGGCGGCGAGTTCCTCCGGATCGCAGGTCAGCGGTTCGCCGACAAGCTTGAGGTTGGCGACGCCCATGGTCCGCGCGCCCAGCGCCTTCAGCCGCGCGTCGCTGGCGCTGTCCTGCGCCATGACGAGGTCGAAGCCAGACAAGAGCGTCCCGGCCGCCTTCGGCGCGCGAGTCCAGCCTTTGGCGCTGTCTTCGGTGATGCGGGCGGACAGGAGGGCCAGCGTCGTTCCCCGCGCCTTCGCGCCGCGCAGGAGATTCGGCCACAGCTCGCTCTCGACGAAGACGGCGAGGTCGGGCCGCCAGTGGTCCAGGAAGCGGCGCACCACGCGCGGCGCATCCACCGGCGCATACTGGTGGAGCGCGCCTTGCGGCAGGCGTTTGGCCAGCAGCTCGGCCGAGGTGACGGTGCCGGAGGTGACCAGCACGGCGATGTCGGGGCGCTCTGTGCGGAGCTTCTGGATGAGGGGCAGGACCGAGACGCTCTCGCCGACGCTCGCGGCATGCAGCCAGACGAGCGGACCTTCGGGGCGCGGCACGCTCGCGTGGCCGAGGCGTTCGGGGAGGCGCTGCGGGTCCTCCTTCCCCCGCTTCGCCCGCCTGCGCAGAACCGCGCCCGCCAGCGGCTCGGCGGCGGCGGTCAGCAGCCGGTAGAGGGAGAGCCCCGCGCTCAAACCACGTCAGCCGGCGCAAGGCGGCAGGCGCCGCCGGTCTCGATCTGGATGGTCGCATGGCCGATGCCGAAGCGATGGTGCAGCGCCTCGCTGGTCTCGTGCAGGAAGGCGTCGGGGTCATCCGGCGTCGGCAGCACCAGATGGGCGGTCAGCGCCGAATCGGTGGTCGAGAGCGCCCAGATGTGCAGGTCGTGGACCTCGGTCACCCCCGGCAGCTCCTCCAGCCAGCCCTTCACGGCGGCGGTGTCGATGCCCTTGGGCGCGGCGTCCATGGCGAGGTCCAGCGACTCGCGCAGCAGGTCCCAGGTCCCGATCAGGATGACCGCTACGATCACGAGGCTGACCAGCGGATCTATCCACAAGAGCCCGGTCATCTGGATCGCCAGCGCCGCGATCACCACGCCCGCCGAGATCGCCGCGTCGGCGGCCATGTGCAGGAAGGCGCCGCGGGCGTTCAGGTCCTCCTTGCGCGAGCGGGCGAACATCAGGGCGGTGACCGTGTTGATGACCACGCCGGCCGCCGCCACCACCATCACCGGCGTCGTGGCGACCTCGTGCGGCTGGCTGAAGCGGCGGACGGCCTCCCAGGCGATGGCGCCGATGGCCACCAGCAGGAGGCCGGAGTTGGCCACCGAGGCCAGGATGGTGCTCTTGCCAAGGCCGTAAGTGCGCCGGCTCGTCGGCGCCCGCCTGGCCATGACCGCCGCGCCCCAGGCGAGCAGCAGACCAAGCACGTCGGAAAGGTTATGGCCGGCGTCGGCCAGCAGGGCGAGCGAGCCGGTCACGAAGCCGGAGATCGCCTCAAATCCCACGAAGGCGACGTTCAGCGCCGCCGCGATAGCGAAAGCGCGGCTCGCGTCCTGCGGCGGCTCGTGGTGGTGGTGATGACCGTGATGGTGGTCGTGCGGCATGGCCCTACATCCCACCCGCCGCAGACTCGATCAATCCGGGCCGCCGAGCAGGGCTTCGGCGCGGGCGGTCACGGCGCTCAGCCGCCGCGCCCACTCCGCCGCCAAGGCCTCGGCGTCCTCGTCGCGTGCGGCCCCCAGCGGCCCGTCCCACACCATCGCGCCCTTTGAGAACGGCAGCGGCACCAGCGTCCGGTCCCAGGTCCCCAGCCGGATGCAAGGCTTCGAAGCAAGCCCGACGAACAGCACCGGGGCGCCCGTGATCTGGGCCAGCACCGGCGTACCCTTCTCCATCGTCTCGGCGGGACCTCGCGGGCCGTCGGGGGTGATGGCGACCGCGTTGCCGGCCTTCACCCAGCGCAGCATGTCGCGGAAGGCCTGCTCGCCGCCCTTGTTCTTCGACGGGTCCTTCTTCTTCTTCGAGGAGCCGCGGATCGAGGGAAAGCCGATGTGCTCCACGGCGCGGGCGATGAACTCGCCGTCGGCGGAGTAGGAGATCAGGGCGTGGATCGTCTGGCGCTTGCCGTCGTTCGGCCAGGTCGGCAGGGCCAGCGGAATGCGCGCGTGCCAGAAGCACAGGATGGCGCCGCCGCCCTCGCGCCAGACGCCCTCGGCCTTTTCCTGCCCCTCGCGGGTCCAGCGGATGGTCGCATAGACGAGGCGCAGGTAGGCGGCGAAGACCCAGGCGAGCGCCTTCACCACCCAGGACACGCGCAGCGGCCTCATCAGCCGGCGGCCTCCTCGGGCGCGTGGTCGAGGTCCTGGGCCTTGGCGAGCCGGGCGTAGAGGCCGCGCTTGCGCACCAGCGAGGCGTGAGAGCCCGTCTCCACCACGCGGCCCCGGTCGATGACGTAGATGCGGTCGGCGTGGCGCACGGTCGACAGGCGGTGGGCGATCAGGATGGTGGTGCGCCCGGCCATCAGCCGCTCAAGTGCTGCCTGCACCTGCTGCTCGCTTTCGGTGTCGAGCGCGCTGGTCGCCTCGTCGAGCAGCAGGATCGGCGCGTCCTTCAGGAAGGCCCGCGCAATCGCGATCCGCTGGCGCTGGCCGCCGGAGAGCCTCGCGCCCGCCTCGCCGACGCCGGTGTCGTAGCCGTGGGGCAGCTCGGCGATGAAGTCATGCGCGGCGGCCTGCCGCGCCGCCTCCTCGATCTGATCTTGCGACGCCTCCGGGTGGGCGTAGGCGATGTTGGCGCGGATGGAGTCGTCGAACAGGAAGGGCTCCTGGGTCACCAGCGCGATCTGGTGGCGGAGCGAGGCGAGGGTCACATCCCGGATGTCCGTCCCATCGATCGTCACCTTGCCGCCGGTGACGTCGTAGAAGCGGGGGATCAGGTTCAGGATGGTGCTTTTTCCCCCCCCGGAGGGGCCGACGAGCGCGATGGTCTCGCCGCGCCGGACCTCCAGGTTCACATGGTCCAGCACCGGCTCTTCCGCGCCATAGGTGAAGGTGACGTCCTCGAACCGCACGGTCGTCTCGCCGCGCGGCAGCTCGCGGGCGCCCGGCGCATCGCGGACCTCGGCCTCGACGTCGAGGGCGGCGAACAGCCGCCGCGCCGCGATCAGGCCCTCGGCCATCACGGTCTGCAGGTTGGCGAGCTGGCGCATCGACTGCGACGCCATGCCAAGCGCCGCCAGGAAGGCCACGAAGGCGCCGACGTTCATCTGTCCCGACAGCGAGCGCCAGCCCGCGTAGGCCAGCACGCCCGCGGTCACCAGCGTCATCAGGGTCTCGGTTGCGGGCGCGGCCGTGGCCCGGGCGTTGGCGCCCTTGATCAGGTGGCGCTGGCGGCGGTCGATGACCTCGGTGACGCGGGCTTCCTCATAGGCCTCGCGGTTCTCGATCTTGACGATCTTGATGCCGTCGAGGCTTTCCATGATGGCCGTCGACAGGGCCGAGGTCTCGACCATGGCGCCCCTGGCCGCTTTCGTCGTGCGCTTGGAAAAGCGCCGCATCACCCAGCCGACCAGCGGCGCCACGACCAGCACGGCGACCGACAGCAGGGGGTCGTTCGAGACCATGACCGTGATCGCGCCCACCACCGTCAGGAAGTGCTGGGTGTAGTTGACGATGCCGTTGGTCGCGGCCTCGCGGATCAGGCCGGCGTCATAGAGCACCGAGGAGACGTAGGCGCCGGAGTGCTCGGTGCGCAGGCGGGCGAGGTCGGCGCGGACCAGCTTGCCGAACAGTTGCGCCTGCACCTGGCCGACGATGCCGTTGCCGATGGTGTTGACGACGGAGGCCTGCACGACCTGGGCGACGCCGCGCGCAAACGCCATGCCCGCAATCATCAGCGGGATAGAGACCAGCGTGCCGGGCTTGTGGTTGACCAGCAGGTCGTTGATGGCGGGCTCGAGGATGCGGATCAGCTCGGCGCTGAGCACCGCCACCACGACGGCCGCCAGGATCGAGACGGCGAGTCCCCGCCAGCGCGGCGCGAGGTAGGTCCGCAGCACCCGGAGCGCGAGGGCGCGGTTCGGCGTCTGTGCTGGCGCTTCGGCGGTCATGGGCGACGGGTCGGCTGGTTGGAGGCGAGTGTCAAGCGGCGGCGCTGCTTTGCTATCTTGCTATTTTGCAATCATGGCGCTCTCCCCCTACTTAGGGCCGCTTCAAGGGGAGCGCCATTTGGCCGAGTTCGATCTTTCCACGCCGGGCGGTCGTCTGAAGACCTACCTCGACTACCTGTGGAACGACCATGCGTTCCTCAGGCTGGGCTTCCAGAACGCCCACTGGATCGGGCCGGACCTGGTGCGCACCAATCAGCCCTGGCCCTTCCAGCTGAAGTGGTGGGCCAGGCACGGCATCAAGACGGTCATCAACCTGCGCGGCGGCTATGACGCCAGCTTCTACGCGCTGGAGAAGGACGCCTGCGAGCGCTACGGCCTGAAGTTGGTGAACTTCATCATCACCTCGCGCGAGGTCCCGATCCGCGAGCGGGTGCTGGGCGCGCGCGACCTCTTCCAGTCGATCGAGTACCCGGCGCTGATGCACTGCAAGTCCGGCGCGGACCGGGCGGGGATCATGAGCGTCTTCTACCGCCACTTTCACCTCGGCCACCCGATCCGGGAGGCGGTGGAGGAGCTGGGCCTGCGGACCCTGCACGTGAAGCACGGCAAGACGGGCGTGCTTGATTATGTGTTCGAGCGCTACCTGGAAGACGGCGAGCCGAAGGGGCTGACCTTCACCGAATGGGTCGAGAGCGACGCCTACAACCCCGTGGCGATGAAGGCCGACTTCCGCGCCAACTGGTGGGGGACGTTGCTGACGGAGAGGTTGGTGAGGCGGGAGTAAGCCCTTCCCCCAGCTTGTCTGGGGGAAGTGGGCCGAAGCCGAAGGCGAGGCTCGTTGGGGGAGTAAAAAAAGGGGGGGGGCAACTCCCCCATCGACCCTCCAGCTATCGCTGTCGGGCCACTTCCCCCAGACAAGCTGGGGGAAGGGAGTTAGGCCCCGTCCTGCGACGGATCCAGCAGCCGGTGCGCGTGGATCACGAAATACCGCATCAGGGCGTTGTCCACCGTCGACTGCGCCTTGCCCTTCCAGGCCTGCTTGGCGGCCTCGTAGTTCGGGTAGGCGCCGACGAATTCCACCTTGGAGAGGTCGCGGAATTCGGTCCCTCCGACCTCCTTCAGCTCGCCGCCGATGACGAGGTGGAGAAGCTGGCGGGGGTCGGTCATGGGGGAAGTCCTCTACTTGAGCTCTATGTGGTTCACCCGCTCGATCAGCAGCGGGTGCAGCGCGGGGGCGGCGCAGATCAGGCTGGGCGCGCGGGGGTTGGGGTCGTTGTAGATGAACGCACGGCCAAGGTGATCGGTGGCGAGGGCGCCCGCTTCCGAACAGATCAGGTCGGCGGCGGCGAGGTCCCACTCGTTCTTGGCCGACAGGGCGATGGCCGCGTCGAACGCGCCCGAGGCCACCAGGCACATGCGGTAGGCGATGGAGTTGCGGGTCTCGACCTTCATCGACGGCCAGGCGCGGGGCCAGTCGGGGTGCAGGAACATCTTGGCGTCGCCCAGCATGGCGCAGTCTTCGATGTCGGCGACGTCGCTGGCCTGGATCGACTCGCCGTTCAGCGTGGCGCCCTTGCCCTTCACGGCGACGTAGGTCTCCTTGAGCGAAGGCGCGTGGACGACGCCGGCGATGGGACGGCCGTCCTCGACCACCGCGATGGAGACCGCCCACCAGGGGCGGTGCTTCATGTAGGCGACGGTGCCGTCGATGGGGTCGACGACGAAGATGCGTTTCACGGAGAGGCGCGCGGCGTCGTCGGCGGTTTCTTCCGACAACCAGCCGTAGTCGGGGCGCGCCGCGCCCAGGTGCTCGCGCAGCATCTGGTCGACGCGCAGGTCGGCGTTGGTGACCGGCGTGCCGCCCTTGTCCCAGATCTGCAGGCCGGCGTCGCGCAGCTCGCAGGCGACTTCGCCGACGTCTCGGGCGGCCTGCTCGATCAGGGCAAGGTCGTCGCTCATCGGCCCGCGATGGCCAGCGCGTCGACCAGCAGCGACGGCGCGTTGGTCGAGCCCCGGATTTCGAGGTCGGAGCCGGGAACGAGGCGGGCGTAGATGTCCTTCAGGTTCCCGGCGACGGTGATCTCCGTGACCGGCCAGGCAAGCTCGCCGCCCTCGAACCAGAAGCCGGAGCAGCCCACCGACCAGTCGCCGGTGTTGGCGTTCAGCGAGGGGCCGAACATGGAGGTCACGAGCAGGCCCTTGCCGGCCTCCCGCATCAGCCCGGCCTGATCGAGGGCGCCCGGCATCAGCGTCAGGTTCGACGGCGACACGCCCGGCGGTCCCGCGAGGCCTCGCGAGGCATGGCCGGTGGTTTCCATGCCGAGTTGGCGGGCGCTCGAGGTGTTCAAGAGCCAGGTCGTCAGCACGCCGTCGTCGATGACGACGTGAATCTCGTTGGCCACCCCCTCGTCGTCGAACGGGCTGGAGCCGAGGCCCCGCGGCTTGTGCGGGTCGTCGACGATGTTGATCCCCTTGGCGAACAGCGGCTGGCCGAGCTTGTCCTTCAGGAAGGAGACGCCGCGCGCCACCGACGGGCCGGAAATGGCGCCGATCAGCGGGCCGAGCAGGGAGGCCGCCAGCCGGTTCTCGAAGATCACCGGGGCGGTGGTGGAGTCGATCTTGCGCGCGCCCAGCCGCTGGACGGCGCGGCGGCCGGCCTCGGCGCCAATGCTTTCGGCCGAGGGCAGGTCGGTCTGCCAGCGGACGGCGCGGCCTTCGCCGCCGCGTTCCATCGCCGAGCCCTCGCCCGCGATGGCCGAGGCCGAGAGCGAGAAGCTGGAGCCCTCGTGCGGACCCGTGAACCCCGCGCTGGTGACGAGCTGCCAGCGGCCGGACGACCAGGCCGCGCTGCCGCCATCGGTATTGGTCACGCCGTTGACGGCCCGGGCGGCTTCCTCGGCGACGCGCGCCTTCTCCTCCAGCGTCTCGGCGGAGGGTTCGGTCGGGTCGAAGAGTTCGAGGTCCCCAAACGGGCCCTTCGCGAGCCGCTCGGCCGGCGCGAAGCCGGCGTAGGGGTCTTCGGGCGCAAGGCGCGCCATCGCGACGGCGCGCTCGACCAGCTTCTGGCGGGCTTCGCTGGAGATGTCCGAGCCGGAGACCGTCGCCTGGCGCCGCCCGACGAAGACGCGCAGTCCCAGGTCGCGGGATTCCTCGCGCTCGACCTCCTCCAGCGCGCCCATCCGGACGCTAACCGAAAGGGATTGGCGCTCGGCGAAGACGGCTTCGGCGGCGTCGGCGCCGGCCTTCAGCGCCGCGCCCACGACATCATGCAACAGGCTCTCGTCCATCCCGCCTTATGTACGGGCGCGGGCGGCCGGGACAACCCGTCTTACGGGATCGCGGAAAAGAGCAGCGCCACCGCCGCGAAGATGTAGGCCACCCAGGTCAGGGTGATGCCGATCGCGCGCGGGATCGAGTTGCCGCCGCTGTTCGACAGTCCGAACGCATGCAGCAGTCGTCCAGCCAGCAGGATGAAGCCGATCACATGGATCGTCAGCGGCCCGGCTCCCACCACCGCCAGCACCGCGATTGCCGCCAGCCCCGCCGGCACGTACTCCGTCGCATTGCCGAAAGCGCGGATGGCGCGGGCCAGCTCCGGAATGCCCTCGTCGCCCAACGCGATCTTGTGCTTCTGCCGCAGCCTGACGACCAGCACCGACAGCACCAGCAGAAGGACGATATGCAGCCCCGCCCAAAGGGCTGCGGCATGCGCGGAAGCAGCGTTGTCCATGGCGTCCTCCCCCGAGGTGGTAGGTGGAGCTTAGGCCGCGCCGCCTGCGACTTCCAGACCGGCCGAAGATTGCGCCGGATCGCCTCACAGTTTACCTCCCGCATCGCTGCCGTTGAGGGGGAGGGGCGATGGCGATCCGGGAGCATCCGGATATCGGAACGGTCTTGATGTGCGACTTCGAGACTGGCTTCCGCCCACCCGAGATGGTGAAAAAGCGACAGGTCGTCGTGATCAGCCCGAAGATCGCGGCTCGGGCTGGACTTTGCACGGTGGTGCCGCTCAGCACGACCGCGCCAAATCCTGTCATGCAGTACCACTGCCAGATCGATTTACCGGATCAGCTGCCGGACTGGATGCAGAAGAACGGCGTCTGGGTGAAGGCGGACATGATGTTCGCCGCCAGCTTCAGCCGACTTGACTTGGTAAAGCTGGGAAAGGATCGAAGCGGCAGGAGAACCTACTGCTACGCCACTGTAAGCCCCGAGAATCTCAAGAAAATCCGGCGATCGGTTCTTGCGGGTCTCGGGCTCGCCCAATTGACAAAGTCAATCTGAACGCCCACTTTTCGTTTGTGAGCGGCTCTCGCTTCGGCGATCCGCGTCTAAGACCCCACCCGGGGCCGTCGTACTACCGCGGCGATAACAAGCTGCTGGTACGGCGTAGATAAAGCCTCGCTTCGGCGGGGCTTTTTCATTTCCAGACCGGCTTGCCGTCGCCGGGAAGGCCGAGGCTGGCCCAGCGTTCGGTGACGGTCCGCACGACCTCCTCGTCCATGCGGATTTCCTTGCCCCACTCGCGCTTGGTCTCGGGCGGCCATTTGTCGGTGGCGTCGAGGCCGATCTTGGAGCCGAGGCCGCTCTCGGGCGAGGCGAAGTCGAGGTAGTCGATGGGCGTCTGTTCGATGACGGTGATGTCGCGGGCCGGGTCCATCTTCGTGGAGACGGCCCACATGACGTCCTTCCAGTCGCGGGCGTCGATGTCGTCGTCCACGACGATGACCCACTTGGTGTACATGAACTGGCGCAGGAAGGACCAGACGCCCATCATCACGCGCTTGGCGTGACCGGGGTAGGCCTTCTTCATCGACACCACGGCGATGCGGTAGCTGCAGCCCTCCGGCGGCAGCCAGAAGTCGACGATCTCCGGGAATTGCTGGCGCAGCAGCGGAATGAAGACCTCGTTCAGCGCCTCGCCCAGCACCGACGGCTCGTCGGGCGGCCGGCCGGTGTAGGTGGTGAGGTAGATGGGGTCGCGCCGCATGGTGATGGCGCTGACCTGGAAGACCGGGAACTTCTCGACCGAATTGTAGTAGCCGGTGTGGTCGCCATAGGGGCCCTCGTCCTCGAACTCGTCGAGCAGGACGTGGCCCTCGATGACGATCTCAGCCTGGGCGGGGACCATCAGCGGCACGGTCTTGGCCGGCACGAGCTCAACCTTCGCGCCGCGCAGCAGGCCGGCGAACTGGTACTCCGACAGCGTGTCCGGCACCGGCGTCACGGCGGCCAGGATCGTCCCCGGATCGGCGCCGATCACCGCGCAGGCGGGCAGCGGCTCGCGCTTTCCAGCCTTCTTGTGGCGGGCGTAGTGCTGGGCGCCGCCGCGGTGGGCGAGCCAACGCATGATGGCGCGGTCCTTAGCTAACACCTGCATGCGGTAGATGCCGAGGTTGAAGTCGTCCTCGCGGTCCGTGCTCGGCCCCTTCGTCACCACCAGGGGCCAGGTGATCAGCGGCGCGGGTTCGCCGGGCCAGCAGGTCTGGACGGGCAGCTTGGTGAGGTCGATGTCGGCGCCCTTCAGCACCACCTCCTGCACCGGCGCCTTCTTCACCGTGGAGGGCCGCATCGCCATTACCTGCCGCGCGATCGGCAGCATGCCCATGGCGTCCTTGAAGTCGCGCGGCGGTTCGGGGCTCTTGAGGAAGGCCAGCAGCTCGCCGACCTCGCGCAGTTCGCCCGCCGTCGTCCGGCTCTCGCCGCCCAGCGTCACGCCCATGGCCACGCGCTTCACCGTCCCGAACAGGTTGATGAGGCAGGGGATGTCGGACGGCTGCCCATCCGCGCGCACCGGCTTCTCGAACAGCACCGCCGGCCCGCCGGACGCAATCAGCCGCGTGCCGATCTCCGTCATCTCCAGCACCGTGGAGACGGGCTCCTTCACCCGCACGAGCTCGCCCTCGCGTTCGAGCATCGCCAGGAAATCGCGGAGCGAGCGGTAGGCCATGGCGGGAGGTCTAGGGCCCTCAGCGCGGCTTGTCACGCTTGTGGGTCGGGGTGAGGTGGACTAAGTTAGCTAACATGAAGCAGGTCAACATCCATCAGGCTAAGACCCACCTCTCTCAGCTACTCGCCGAAGTGGAAGCCGGCGAGGAGGTCGTCATCGCCCGCGCCGGCAAGCCTGTCGTGCGCCTGACCCTGGTCGCGCCTGAGCCGAAAGGGGCCGAGCGATGGCCTGACCGCAAGCCCGGCCGGCTAAAAGGGAAAATCTTCTTCAGCGACGAAGACTGGTGGAAAGCCGACGCCGAGATCGAGCGCATGATGACGCACGGCGAAAACGACGAAGAGCTGTTCGGACCGCCGCCGTCGAAATGAGGCTGCTTCTCGATTCCCACGTCCTCGTCTGGTGGGTGACGGACGATCCGCGGCTACGGCCCGGCGCACGCCAACTCATTGCCGAGAGCGAGGCGGTGGTCAGCATCGCGTCTTATTGGGAACTGGGCATCAAGATCGCGGCACGGCGCATGCCCTCGGTCAATCTGATGGGTGAGCTGACGGCAAACGACTTCGACGTTCTCCCGATCACCCTGGCTCATGCCGAGGAGGCCGGGCGGCTGCCTTACCTGCATGGCGATCCGTTCGACCGGATGCTGATCGCGCAGGCTCGGCTGGAGGAGCTGACGCTGCTGACCGATGACGCGAAGGTCCGAGCTTACGACGTTGCGACGATCCCCGCACGCGCCTGATCAGTAGGCCAGCGCCACGCCGTCCTTGCGCATTTCGGTGGCGGCGGCGTAGCGGCCGGGCCAGCGTTCTATGGCCTGGTAGCCGCCGAAGCCGCCGTCGCTTCCGCCCAGTTTCCAGCCCATGGCGGCGAGCGCCTTCTTCGTCGAGTCCGGGACGCCGCTTTCCAGCCGGAGCAGGCCGACGCCCTGCTGCGGTTCTCCGGTCGGTTCCGACGAGCCCTCATGATGCCAACGCGGGCTGTCGCCGGCGGCCTGGACGTCGAGGCCGTAGTCGACCCGGTTGATGATGATCTGCGCCTGGCCCTGCGGCTGCATGTCGCCGCCCATGACGCCGAAGGCCATCCAGGGCGCGCCGTCCTTTACCGCAAAGCCCGGGATGATGGTCTGGAAGGGCCGCTTGCCCGGCGCGTAGATGTTCGGGTGGCCGTCGGTCAGGTTGAAGAGCTCGCCCCGGTCCTGGAACATGAAGCCGAGCCCGTCAGGCGACAGGCCCGATCCCATGCCGCGATAGTTGGACTGGATCATCGACACCATCATCCCGTCCGCGTCCGAGGTGCAGAAGTAGGTGGTGTCGGAAAAGCTCGGCGCCTGGCCGGGATGGACGGGGGTGAGGATGCGGGCGGGGCGGACGAGCTTGGCGCGCTCCCGCGCATAGTCCTTCGACAGCAGCCACTCGACCGGGACCTTGGCGAACTGCGGGTCGGCGAAGTAGCGGGCGCGGTCTTCGAAGGCGAGGCGCTTGGCTTCGACCTGATGGTGGATCGACTTCGCCGACTGGAAGCCCATCCCTTTCAGGTCGAAGGTCTCGGCGATGTTGAGGAGCTGAAGGGTCGAGAGGCCCTGGCTGTTGGGCCCCAGCCCATAGACGTCCACGCCGCGGTAGTTGGTCTTGTACGGCTCCGTCCATTCGGAGTGGTGGGCGGCGAGGTCGGCCTTGGTCATCCAGCCGCCGATCCTCTTGAAGTACGCCTCGATCCGGTCGGCGATCTCGCCCTCGTAGAAGGCCCGGCCGCCGCCCAGCGCGATCTGGCGGTAGGTCTCGGCGAGATAGGGGTTCTTGAACACTTCGCCCTCGGCCGCGGTGCGGCCGCTCGGCGCCCAGACCTTGTTGAAGTTCTCGACCTCCTCGATGCCCTGATTGGGCATGTTGAACCGTCGGAAGCTGGCGGCGAGGTAGTAGGCGATGGTCTGGGCGACCGGCACGCCGTCCTGCGCATAGGCGATGGCCGGCGCGAACAGGTCCTTCCAGGCGAGCTTGCCGTAGCGCTGGTGCAGGCTCCACCAGGCGTCTACCGCGCCCGGCACGCTGATGGCGACCGCGCCGTAGGGCGGGATGTGGCCGTTTTTCGCGCGGCTTCTCACCGTTTCCAGCGACAGCCCGCGCGGCGAGCGGCCGGAGCCGTTGATACCGACGACCTTGCCGGCGCGCGGGTCCCACAGCATGGCGAAGCAGTCGCCGCCGATGCCGCTGCTGACCGGCTCGACGAGGCCCAGCATGGCGTTGGCCGCGATCGCCGCATCCACCGCCGAGCCGCCGGCGCGGAGCATCTGGAGGGCCACCTCGCTCGCCAGCGGATGCGCGGTCGCCGCCGCGCCGTGCATCCCCCACGCCGCCGAGTGGACCGCAAAACTCGCGCCCGCCACCCGGTCGCCGGCGTGGACGTCTGGGCGGTTCGGGGTGAACTGGGCGAGGGCCGGGGTGGCGACGGCGGCCGGCAAAGCGGCGAGGAAGGTGCGGCGGCGCATGGGGGTGCTCACTCACTTTGGGGGAGGAGCATTGGGGCCGGTGTCTTTGCCGTGCGCAAGCCGCCGCCTCCTAAAATCGTCATCCCACGGTCAGCCGCAGGCTGATCCGGGGGACCCAAGCTGAAGCTCAGGAGTTGCGAAGCCGCTTGGGTCCCCCGGGCCGGCTACGCCAGCCGTGGGATGACGCTGTTTTTATTGCACATACTCCGCAAACGGCTGCCCCAGCCGATACCCTGAGCGGATCGGCAGGCCTTGGTCTGGCCCGAGGCTGATGTCCTTTTCGGGGAAGACGATGACGACCTCGCGGCCGTTTCGCACCACCACGTCCACCGCGCCCGGGCGGCGGCGGTCGGAGGCCTGCTTGATCTTCGAGTAGTAGGGCTCCTTGCGCCAGGCGTCGGGGTAGGCGGGATCGACGTCGATCATCAGCTGCCCGTCGCCCCACATCATGAAGCGGCACCGATCAGGTCGCCACGAGGCGTCCATCTGCGGCGTGGTCAGCCAGGCGCAGACGAACTGGGAGCAGGCCTGCGGGCGCTCGGCATAGATGCCGCAGCCCGCGCCCTTCCTGAAATGGCCGCACATGGTGTGGCGGGGCTTGGCGATGGCGTCGATCGCCAGGATCTTGCAGCACATGGCGCAGTCGCCGCACTGCTTCTCGGACTCGGTCACACGCGCCTCCACCCCCAACGCGCCTGCACCTTAAGGCAAAGCCCAGACGGCTGTCTTCTTCACCTCCATGTCCTCCAGCTCGCGCGTGGTGGGGACCTGGTATTCGGCGAGTTTGATCAGCCCTTCGCGGGGGAAGTAGGTGCGCCCCGGGTCGCCGATCAGCACGGTCGAGCCCTGCGCGCGGGCGGCTTCGAGCCACGCCAGCACCCGGGTCGCGAGCGGCTTCTCGTAACAGATGTCGCCCGCGAGGATCACATCGACGGCGGGGGGCGGACTGTCAAGCAGGTCGGTGTCGGTGAAGCCGATCTCCACCCCGTTCGCCGCCGCATTCAGCGCGACGGCCGGGCCGCAGAAGCTGTCGATATCGGCAGCCAGCACGCTTTCGGCGCCCGCCTTCATCGCCGCAATCGCCACGATCCCGGAGCCCGCCGCGAAGTCGACGACCCGCTTGCCCGCGACCGTATCGGCGTTGTCGAGCAGATACCGCGCCAGCGCCTGCCCGCCCGCCCAGGCAAACGCCCAGAACGGCGGCGGCACCCCCATCTCCTCCAGCGCCTCTTCGGTCATCCGCCAGATCGGCGTGATCTCGTCCGCAAGGTGGAGCCGAAGCTCCGGCGCATGCGGCGGCGCCTGCAGACGCGTGTTCTCAAGGACGAAGGCGCGGCGGTCGGTGATCATCACATCCAGCTGTTTGAGCGCGACAGAAAATCCACTTGACGGCGAAACAACCGTCGGGCCCCCTCGCCTCACCGCTAAGCTTGTTGGCGGTCATTGGGGGCTATCATGCATCATCCTTACGTTGGGCGCGTCGCGCGCGCGCTCCTCATTGTCGCTTTCGCGGCGTCTTCGGCGGCTTGCGCCACCATCACTCGCGGCACCAAGGAAGACTGGGCGGTTCAGACCGATCCGGTCGGCGCGAAGGTGCAGACGGACCATGGCTACTCATGCGAGCCGACGCCCTGCACGATGAAGCTGCCGCGCAAGAACGAGTTTCAGGTCACGGTCACCAAGGCTGGCTACAAGACCTACTCGACGCGGGTCACCAACGGCATCAGCGGCAAGGGCACGGCCGGCCTGGTCGGCAACGCCGTGGTCGGCGGCATCATCGGCATCGGCGTTGACGCTGTCAGCGGCGCGACGCTGGACCTGCATCCCAATCCGCTGGTCGTGAAGCTGGAGCCGGAAGCGCCGGCCGTGGCCAGCACGGATGCGGCGCCGGCTGCTGCTACGCCTGCAGCCAATGCGCCCGCAGCTGACGCGGCGGCCGCCCCGAGCGGAGCCGCGAACTAAGCGGACGAAAGCGGCGGCTGCTCAGGCGGCCGCCGCCAACCCTTTGCTCGACGCCATCTGCAGCACCTTTGCGTAGCCGCCGGGCTCGATGAGCATGCCGTCGGCGGCGTGGTTCCTGGCCAGCAGCTTGTGGGCCTTTGGCAGGCTCCAGCAGGGCAGGTGCATGAACATGTGGTGTTCGCAGTGGTAGTTGACCCAGTAGGGCGCGAGCACCGCGCGCTCGAAGAGGTTGGCGTGGGTGGTGCGGGCGTGGCGGAGGGGGTCGGGCTCGTTCTTGGCCACCAGGGCGTGCTCGGCGATGTTCCGAAGCCGTGTGATCAGCGGATACCAAGTCGCCATCGGGACCAGCCATAAGGCGAACCAGGCCCACCACAGGCCCGCCGCCGTCAGCGCGGCCAGCATGACGGCGTTGGTGATCAGGAAGGGCGACCAGAAGGCGACGACGGCCTTGAAGGTCTTGCCGAAGGGCTGGCCCTGCCGGAAGGCGCCGATCGTGGGCGCGATGCGCTGCTTGTAGAAGGTCTGGCCGGTCAGGTCGCGGACCACCTTGCGGCGAAGCGACTCCCGCGTGATCGGGAAGGGGGCGGAGAGGACGAGGTCCGGGTCCTCCTCCTGCTGGGCGTACTTGTGATGCTGCAGGTGGTAGTCGCGGTAGCGCTGCAGGTCGGCGTTGGTCGGCGCGCCGCACAGCCAGTGGCCGACCCAGTCGTTGACCTTCAGGTTCGGGTGGATGCAGCCATGCGCCGCGTCGTGCATCAGGATGGCTAGCCCCAGCTGCCTCGCGCCGATCAGCACGACGGCCACGATGTAGGTCAGCGGGTTCGGCCAGACCACGAACAGGGCGCCGGCGGCGATGATCACCGCCCAGCAGTGGGCGACCAGCGCCAGCCCCTTCCAGGACGAGCGGTGCGACAACGCCTCCCACTCGGCGGGGGAGAAGTAGGGTCCGGGCTTTACACGTGCGGCTACGGCCATGGGCGGATTATGCCACGAGCAGAAATGACGGGGGAGTCAACTTTACGCTTACGGCCGCCACAGGCCGGCTATGAAGGCGATGAAGAGAACCAGGCCTGCCCAGGTGTTGGACTTGAAGAGCGCCAGCGCGCTTGCGGGATCGTTGAGGCGGAGCCGTTGCGCTTGGCGGGCCAGCATCATTCCGAAGATCACCGCAGGCGGGAGGAATAGCGGTCCGAGCCCGCCAGCGAATGCCGCCGCCAGCACCAGCACGAACGATGCCACATAGAAGAGCAGCACCGCCTTGGGAGCGGCCGCGCCCAGCCTGCGTGCAGACGATTTCACGCCGGCGAGCGCGTCGTCCTCAAGATCCTGCACGGCGTAGATGGTGTCGTAGCCGAGGGTCCAGAATATGCCGCTCGCATAGAGCAGGAGGGCGGGCAGGCTTTGATAATTGTAGAAGACTTCCAGCGGGACGAGAGCGCCCGGAGTGTGCTGGGCGATCTGGATTTGAAGCTGGGTCGCTCCCGGGCTGGCGGCCAGATGCCCCATCAGAGCTCCCCAATTGAAGGTGAGCCCGAGCCACACCTGCGGCCACCAGGTGATACGTTTCATGAAGGGATAAGCGGCCACGAGAAGCAGCGAGGCGACCGCCAGGAATGTGACCTCCCAGTTCAAGAACAGCAGGATCGTGGCGCTGACGAGCAGGCAGAGTGCGATGAAGATCGAAGCTTGTGGAACGGTGATCTGGCCCGCGGGAATAGGGCGGCCTGCCGTTCTGGCGACCTTCGCATCGATGTCGCGATCGACGATATCGTTGTAGGCGCACCCTGCCGCGCGCATCAGCGCCGCGCCGAGGAAGAAGAGCAGCAGGAGCGGCAGCGGCGGCGGCTGGCGATGCTGCGCCGCCGCCAGCGCGATCCCCTGCCAGCCCGGGAGCATCAGCAGCCATATCCCCGTCGGCCGGTCGAACCGCCCGAGCCTCAGCCAGGGCTGCAGGCACGTGGGCGCATGCCGGTCCACCCAGTTGGTCGGGGCGGCGTCGGGGAGGTGAGCTGTCATCGGCGCAGTCGTAGCCCTTCCCCCGCTTGCGGGGGAAGTGGGCTGAGACGCGAAGCGGCGAAGCTCGTTGGGGGAAGCGACTCTAAGACTCCCCCATCGACCCTCCAGGCTCCGCCTGTCGGGCCACTTCCCCCAGACGAGCTGGGGGAAGAGCGTTGCCGTCCGTCAGGCGAGGCGGATAGGAAGCTTCCATGATCCGCCTCTTCGTCACCGATGCCCTGACCGCCGGCGCCCAGGTCGCGCCGTCGGCGGATCAGGCGCGGTATCTGACGGCGGTGATGCGGCTCTCGGTCGGCGATGAGGTCGCGCTGTTCAACGGGCGTGACGGGGAGTGGCTCGCGCGGGTAGCGGAGGTCTCCAAGCGCGGGTGTCTGCTGGAGGTGGGCGAGCAGACGCGGCCGCAACAGGTCGGGCCGGACCTCGATCTCGTGGTGGCGCTGGTCAAGCGCAACCGGCTGGAGACGATTGTCGAGAAGGCCGCCGAGCTTGGCGCGCGGCGGGTGCGGCTGGTGGTGACGCGGCGGACGAACGCGGACCACACCAACGTCGGCCGCCTGCAGGCGATCGCGACCGAAGCGGCGGAGCAGACCGGGCGGCTGGATGTGCCGGAGGTCGTCGAGCCGGTGAAGCTGGAGAAGCTGCTCGACGGCTGGGAGGCTTCCCGGCGGCTGATGTTCTGCGACGAGGGCGGCGAGGCGAAACCGGCGCTTCAGGCGCTCGCCGAAGACGGCCCATGGGCCGTGCTGATCGGCCCCGAGGGCGGCTTCGCGCCGGAGGAGCGCGGGCGCCTGCGCGATCTGCCTTTCGTCACGCCGGTGTCGCTCGGCCCCCGCATCCTGCGGGCCGACACGGCGGCGATTTCGGCGCTGACGCTGTGGCAGGCCGCACTGGGGGATTGGCGCGGCGCCTCTTGAGTGCGGCGACGCTCGCGCCTACCTGCGGCAGAGCGTAAAGAATGAAAACCGGCCGGGGTGCGTGGGCTCATCCCCGTCCAGCGTAGGGCGTGGGAGAGCAAAATGGCGGATTCCGGAATACCCGACCGGCCGCTGACGCTGCAGGACCTGACGGACTGGCTCGCGGCCGGCTCCAAGCCGAAGGCCGACTGGCGCGTGGGCGCCGAGCACGAGAAGTTCGGCTTCCGCATCGGCACGCACGAGCCCGTCCCCTACTATGGCGACAACGGCATCGAGGCCCTGCTGAAGGGGCTGATGCGGTTCGGCTGGGAAGGGGTTTATGAGGACTCCGACACTGGCCCGGTGCTGATCGCGCTGGAGCGGGGGCTGGCCAACATCAGCCTGGAGCCGGGCGGCCAGTTCGAACTCTCCGGCGCGCCGCTCGAGACGATGCACGAGATCTGCCAGGAGACCGGCCGCCACCTGGAGGAGGTGAAGACCGTCGCCGACGAGCTGGGACTCGGCTTCCTCGGCCTCGGCTTCAGCCCGATCTGGCGGCGCGAAGACGTGCCGATCATGCCCAAGGGCCGCTACGACATCATGCGGGCCTACATGCCAAAGGTGGGCGGGCTCGGCCTCGACATGATGCTGCGCACCTGCACGGTGCAGGCCAATCTCGACTTCGACTCCGAAGCCGACATGGTGGCGAAGTTCCGCACCAGCCTTGCCTTGCAGCCCATCGCCACGGCCCTGTTCGCCAACTCGCCGTTCACGGAAGGGCGCCCGAACGGCTACCTGTCCTACCGCGCCCACATCTGGACCGACACCGACCCGGACCGTACGGGGCTGCTCGACTTCGTGTTCGAGGACGGCTTCGGGTTCGAGCGGTATGCCCGGTATGCCCTCGACGTGCCGATGTATTTCGCCAAGCGCGGCGGGCGCTACGTCGATTTGTCGGGCAAGTCGTTCCGGGACTTCGTGGACGGCAAGCTGGACGCGCTGCCCGGCCAGCGCGCGACGCTGAAGGACTGGGCCGACCACACCACGACCATCTTCCCGGAGGTCCGGCTCAA
>JBLNCT010000036.1:0-19024 GCA_050260915.1 Parcubacteria group bacterium | reverse complement strand
GCGGTCGTCGCGGCCGAGGTGATGGTGATGCCGCGCTCCTGCTCCTGCTCCATCCAGTCCATGGTCGCGGCGCCGTCGTGGACTTCGCCGATCTTATGGGACTTGCCGGTGTAGTAGAGGATCCGCTCCGTCGTCGTCGTCTTGCCCGCATCGATGTGGGCCATGATTCCGAAGTTGCGGTAGTCTTCGATCTTGTGCGTGCGGGGCATCGGGGTGCTCGGGGACAGGGTGTCTCAAAAGCGGCGCGGGCGGTTTACCTGAAACCGCCCGCGCCTGAAAGCTGTGGCGCTGGGTCTTACCAGCGGTAGTGCGAGAAGGCCCGGTTGGCTTCGGCCATCTTGTGGGTGTCTTCGCGCTTCTTCACGGCGGTGCCGCGGTTGTTCGAAGCGTCGAGGAGTTCTGCGGCCAGCTTCTCGGTCATCGTCGTCTCGCCACGCTTGCGCGCCGCGGTGACGAGCCAGCGGATGGCCAGCGCGCGGCGGCGGTCCGGACGGACTTCCACGGGCACCTGATAGGTCGCGCCGCCGACCCGGCGGGAGCGGACCTCGATCGAGGGGGCGACGTTGTCCAGGGCGGCGTGGAAGGTCTCCAGCGGGCCCTGGTCCTTGCGCTTGGCTTCCAGGATGTCGAAGGCGCCGTAGATGATGTTCTCGGCGACGGCCTTCTTACCTTCGTACATCACGTAGTTCATGAACTTGGTGACCACGAGGTCCCCGAACTTCGGATCGGGCAGGACTTCACGTTTCTCAGCGCGGCGGCGGCGGGACATATCGGAGACTCCTTACTTCGGCCGCTTGGCGCCGTAGAGCGAACGGCGCTGCTTGCGATCCTTGACGCCTTGCGTGTCGAGGACGCCGCGGAGGATGTGGTAGCGGACGCCGGGAAGGTCCTTCACGCGGCCCCCGCGGATGAGCACCACCGAGTGCTCCTGCAGGTTATGGCCTTCGCCGGGGATGTAGCACACGGCTTCGATGCCGGAGGTCAGGCGGACCTTGGCGACCTTACGAAGGGCCGAGTTCGGCTTCTTCGGGGTCGTCGTGTAGACGCGGGTGCAGACGCCGCGGCGTTGGGGGCAGCCTTTGAGGGCCGGCACCTTGTTGCGGCTGGGCTTGGGCGACCGCGGCTTGCGGATGAGCTGGTTTACGGTAGGCATTCGTTCTCTTTGCTCGTGGAGAGGTGTGCCTTTCGGCCGAGGCCTCTCAGGGGTCCTATGGTTACAGTCCGGCTTCGAGGGCCCCGGTGAACGCGAAAACTCGCCGGATCGCTCTTACGTGCGTTCCGGCGGGCCTGCCCGTCTTTTGCGGGACATTCGGTCCATCGCGGCAGGGGCTTTTGACCCCGCCTCGAAAAGAGCGCGGTAGATACGCGCGAGGGGGAAGAAGGTCAAGGGACGCGGGCGTTTAGCCGCGACCCGGGCAAAAGAGAAGGCCCGGGCGGACCCGAGCCTCAAAGTGACGGAGCGTGTGTCGGCTCCGGACGCTATTCAGCGGCCATCAGTTGGCCCTTGGTCGGCATCGGGGCTTCGAGCGTGGCCCAGTCGATCAGGCCGTCGTGTTGCAGGTCTTCGAACTTCAGCACGCCGAGCGCCTCGAAGCGGGGCCGGACGCTTTCGGTCAGCAGGCCGACTCGCTTCAGGTTCGGGATCATTCGTTCGAACAGGAAGTCGCGGAAGGCGCGGCCGGACTGGCTGTTGACCGTGAGCTCGCGGGCTTCCTCGCGGGTGAAGCCGAACTCCTCGGCCACTTCCGTCGAGAACAGCCGCTCGCGCATGACCACGCAGGCCTCGTAGGCGAACTGGGCGCGCTTTTCGATCTCGGGCTGCGGCAACGACTTGATCCAGTCCTCCAGGTAGTTGACGCCGAAGGCCACGTGGCGGCCCTCATCGCGCATGACGAGCTGGACGATCTGGCGCAGCAGCGGGTCGCGGGTGGTCTGGGCCATCGACTGGAAGGCCGCCAGCGCCAGGCCCTCGATCAGGATCTGCATGCCGATGAACTTCAGGTCCCAGCGCTCGTCGGTCAGCACCTTGTCCAGCAGCGCCTTCAGGTTCGGATTGATCGGATAGATCATCCGGCACCGCTCCTTCAGGTACTTGTGGAACACCTCCACGTGGCGGGCTTCGTCGAAGGTCTGGGAGGCGGCGTAGAGCTTCGCGTCGTGGGTCGGCGCGCAGGAGACGAGCTGGCTGGCCACCATCAGGGCCCCCTGCTCGCCATGCAGGAACTGCGACAGCGTCTGGGCGTGGCCCCGCCAGGCCATGTCGAGCTTCTGTGCTTCGGTCAGCGCCTCGTACTTCGGATGTCCCGCGAAGGCGTTCATCTCCGGCACGTTCGGGCTTTCGGTGTGCGGGAAAGGCACGTCCCAGTCGACGTCGAGGGCGGCGTCCCAGTTGAACCGCTTGCCGAGCTCATAGAGCTTGCGGATCTTGGCATTGGCGCTCTCGTAGTCCCAGTTGTAGGAGCCGGTGAGCGGCGTGTCGAAGATCTCGCGGATCACTTCGACGTCCTGGTCGGTGAGCTTGTGGGTCAGCTCGTTGTCGAACTCGCGAACCTCCTGCGGCGGCCGGTCGACGATGGTGACGTGCATTGGCGAACCTCCCGTTCGTGTTCTATGACCGGGAGAATGAAAGATGACGGGGGCGTCATCTTTGATCTGGATCAAACGTCGCCGCTATCTTTCGCCCACGGGATGACGCGCCGGACCTCGGCAAGGTCGTGGGCCAGCCCCTGCTCCGCCCGCCAGAGCCGCTCCGCCAACACCGCCCGCTGTTCCGCGCCGAGCCGATGCCAGTTCCATTCCGCCGGCAGCCGGTAGGTCCAGTTCCTCGGATTGAGCAGGTAGCCGAGGCTCGACAGCCGCCCCGTCGAGAAGTCCAGCACATGCTGCAGCTCGTGCTGGAGCACCGCCATGTGCTGCGGCGTGCCTGAGAAGTCCGCCAGCGCACCAGGCCAGTAGATGCGCCTCCCCCGCGTTAGCACCGGTACATGCCGCCGCCAAAGCCACGTCAGCCGCGCCAGCCACGCAGCCCTCGGGACGATCAAGGGCTCGACGCCGGCCGCTTGTAGCGCGGCGACGAGGCCGGGACTCAACCTCTCCCGCTCGGCGTTCGTGAGTGGCCTCGGCGCTACCACAACCCACTCCCGTCTTCCCCGGCGAAGGCCGGGACCCAGGTGAAACCCACCAACCTCTCCGGCTGGATCTGGGCCCCGGCCTTCGCCGGGGAGACGGGAGTGGGGGTCCGAGCAGAAACGAAAAAGGCCCCGGGATTGCTCCCGGGGCCGCTTCGTAGTCAGGCTAAAACCCTCAGCCTTCCTGCGGGGCCTCTTCCACCGCGGCTTCGGCGATTTCGGCCGGCAGCGGCTCCATCGCCTGTTCGCGGGAGGCCGACAGGGCCTCGTCGCGCTTGTTGGCGATGCGTTGCAGGCCGCGCAGGTACGAGCCCGTGCCCGCCGGGATGAGGCGGCCCACGATCACGTTTTCCTTCAGGCCTTCCAGCGTATCGATCTTGCCGTGCACCGAAGCGTCGGTGAGCACGCGCGTCGTCTCCTGGAACGAGGCCGCGGAGATGAACGAGCGGGTCTGCAGCGAGGCCTTGGTGATGCCGAGCAGGACCGGCTGGACGATGGCCGGACGGCCGCCGCGGGCTTCCGCCTTGCGGTTCTCCTCTTCGAGTTCGGGCTTGTCGAGGTGGTCGCCCTTGATCAGGCCGGTGTCGCCGGGCTCGAGGATCTCGACCTTCTGCAGCATCTGGCGAACGATCACCTCGATGTGCTTGTCGTTGATCGGCACGCCCTGCAGTCGGTAGACCTCCTGGATCTCGTTGACCAGGAAGTCGGCCAGCGCCTCGATGCCCTGGATGCGCAGGATGTCGTGCGGATCCGGGTTGCCGTCGATCAGGTACTCGCCCTTGCGGATCACGTCGCCGTCGTGGACGGCGATGTGCTTGCCCTTCGGGATCAGGAACTCGACCGCCTCGCCGCCGTCTTCCGGCGTGATCTTGATGCGGCGCTTGTTCTTGTAGTCCCGGCCGAACTCGACCCGGCCGTCCATCTCGGCGATGACCGCGCAATCCTTCGGCCGCCGCGCTTCGAACAGCTCCGCCACCCGCGGCAGACCGCCCGTGATGTCGCGCGTCTTGGCGCTTTCGGTCGGGATACGGGCCAGCACGTCGCCGGGCTTCACCTCGTCGCCGTCGCCGACGGAGAGGATGGCGCCCACGGGCAGCAGGTTGCGGGCTTCGCCGCCGTTGGCCAGGCGCTTGTAGGCGCCCTGCTCGTCGAGCACCGCCATGGCCGGACGCAGGTCCGAGCCGCGCGGGCTGGCGCGCCAGTCGATGACCACGCGGTTGGAGATGCCGGTTGCCTCGTCGGCTTCCTCGCGGACGGACAGGCCGTCGACGAGGTCCTCGGCGCGGACGCGGCCGCCCACTTCGGTCAGGATCGGCGTGGTGTAGGGGTCCCACTCGGCCAGACGTTGGCCGCGCTTGACCTTGTCGCCGTCCTTCACCTTCAGGCGCGCCCCGTATGGCGGCTTGTAGGATTCACGGTCCTTGCCATCGACCTGGATGGTGACCGTCAGGTTGCGGCTCATGACGATCAGGTCGCCGTCGGCGGCCGTGACCGTGGCTCCGCCGGCGATCTTGGCGACGCCGTCGTTGCCGGACTCGAAGAAGGACTGCTCGGCCACCTGGGCGGTGCCGCCGATGTGGAAGGTCCGCATCGTCAGCTGGGTGCCCGGCTCGCCGATCGACTGGGCGGCGATGACGCCCACGGCTTCACCGATGTTCACCGCCGTACCGCGAGCCAGGTCGCGGCCGTAGCAAGCGCCGCAGACGCCGATGCGGGCCTCGCAGGTCAGCACCGAGCGGACCTTCACGGCCTGCACGCCCGCGGCTTCGATGATCTCCACCTGGTCCTCGACGAGGTAGGTGTCGGCCGGAACGATGACTTCGCCCGTGTTCGGGTCCTTCACGTCCTCGGCCGAGAACCGGCCCAGGATGCGGAGACCCAGCGAGACCAGCACATCGCCGCCTTCGACCACGGACCGAAGCGTGATGCCCCGCGTGGTGCCGCAGTCTTCCTCGGTGATGATGCAGTCCTGCGCGACGTCCACCAGGCGGCGGGTCAGGTAGCCCGAGTTCGCCGTCTTCAGGGCGGTGTCGGCCAGGCCCTTACGGGCGCCGTGCGTGGAGTTGAAGTACTCCTGAACGGTCAGGCCTTCCTTGAAGTTCGAGATGATCGGGGTCTCGATGATCTCGCCGGACGGCTTGGCCATCAGGCCGCGCATGCCGCCGAGCTGCTTCATCTGGGCCTGCGAACCCCGGGCGCCGGAGTGGGCCATCATGAAGATGGAGTTGATCTCCAGCTCGCGGCCGCCGTCTCCGGTCTTCCGCGTGGAGATTTCGGCCATCATCTCGTCGGCCACGCGGTCGGTCGCCTTGGCCCAGGCGTCGACCACCTTGTTGTACTTCTCGCCCTTGGTGATCAGGCCGTCGGCGTACTGCTGCTCGTACTCTTCGACCAGCTTGCGGGTTTCTTCGACGATCGGCGCCTTGCGCTCCGGAATGACGATGTCGTCCTTGCCGAAGGAGATGCCGGCCTTGGCCGCTTCCTTGAAGCCCAGGCCCATCAGCTGGTCGGCGAAGATGACCGTCGCCTTCTGCCCGCAGTGGCGATAGACGACGTCGATCAGGTTGCCGATTTCCTTCTTCGTCAGCGCCTTTTCGATCAGCCGGTGGCCGACCTGCGGGTGCCGCGGCAGAAGGGCCGCGATCTTCATCCGGCCGGGCGTGGTGTCGATGACGCGGCGCACGACGTTGCCGTCGGCGTCCATCTCCGAGAACCGGGCCTTGATCTTGGAGTGCAGCGTCACGACGCCCGCATCCATCGCGGCTTCGATTTCGCCGAGGTCGGCGAACAGCTTGCCTTCGCCCGGCTCACCGTCACGGGCCTGCGACAGGTAGTAGAGGCCCAGAACGATGTCCTGCGACGGCACGATGATCGGGCGGCCGTTGGCGGGGCTGAGGATGTTGTTGGTCGACATCATCAGCACGCGCGCTTCCAGCTGGGCCTCGAGGCTCAGCGGGACGTGCACGGCCATCTGGTCGCCGTCGAAGTCGGCGTTGAAGGCCGCGCAGACCAGCGGGTGCAGCTGGATGGCCTTGCCCTCGATCAGCTTCGGCTCGAACGCCTGGATGCCGAGGCGGTGGAGCGTCGGCGCGCGGTTCAGCAGAACAGGGTGCTCGCGGATCACCTCTTCCAGCACGTCCCAGACGGCCGGCTGCTCGCGCTCGACCATGCGCTTGGACTGCTTGACCGTCCCGGAGAGACCCTTGGCGTCCAGCCGCGCGTAGATGAACGGCTTGAACAGCTCCAGCGCCATCTTCTTGGGCAGGCCGCACTCGTGCAGCTTCAGCTCGGGGCCGACGACGATGACCGAACGGCCCGAGTAGTCGACGCGCTTGCCGAGCAGGTTCTGGCGGAAGCGGCCCTGCTTGCCCTTCAGCATGTCGGCCAGCGACTTCAGCGGACGCTTGTTGGCGCCGGTGATGACGCGGCCGCGGCGGCCGTTGTCGAACAGGGCGTCGACGGCTTCCTGCAGCATCCGCTTTTCGTTGCGGATGATGATGTCCGGCGCCCGCAGCTCGATCAGGCGCTTGAGGCGGTTGTTCCGGTTGATTACCCGGCGATAGAGGTCGTTCAGGTCGGAGGTGGCGAAGCGGCCGCCGTCCAGAGGCACCAGCGGGCGCAGCTCGGGCGGGATCACCGGGATGACCGTCAGGATCATCCACTCCGGCTTGTTGCCGGATTCCATGAAGGCTTCGATGATCTTCAGGCGCTTGGACGCCTTCTTCTGCTTCATTTCCGAGGGCGTGCCGGCGAGTTCCTCGCGCAGCTTGTCGGCCTCGGCCTGCAGGTCGATCGCCTTGAGGAGGCCGTGGACCGCCTCGGCGCCGATCTCGGCGGTGAAGCTGTCGTCGCCGAACTCCTCCTGGAAGCGCATGTAGTCGTCTTCCGAGAGCAGCTGGTTCTGCTTCAGCGAGGTCAGGCCCGGCTCGGTGACGATGTAGTTCTCGAAGTAGAGGACCCGCTCGATCTCCTTCAGCGGCATGTCGAGCATCAGCGCGATGCGCGACGGCAGCGACTTCAGGAACCAGATGTGGGCGACCGGCGAAGCCAGTTCGATGTGGCCCATCCGCTCGCGCCGGACGCGGGCCAGGGTGACCTCGACGCCGCACTTTTCGCAGATGATGCCCTTGTACTTCATCCGCTTGTACTTGCCGCACAGGCACTCGTAGTCCTTGGTCGGACCGAAGATGCGGGCGCAGAACAGGCCGTCACGCTCGGGCTTGAACGTGCGGTAGTTGATGGTCTCCGGCTTCTTGATCTCGCCGAACGACCACGAGCGGATCTTCTCCGGCGAGGCCAGAGCGATGCGGATACGGTCGAAGGTCGGGGCGGCCTGGACCGGGTTGAAGATGTTCAGGACTTCCTGGTTCATCTTGGTTCCTTCAGTGCGGGGAGGACCCGCGAAAAGTAAGATCAGGGGCTAGGGACTAGGGGATAGGGACTAGAGGGACCGGGCTTGCTCGCCCTTAGTCCCTAGTGCCTAACCCCTCCCCGTCAGCCGTTCTCCAGCTCCACGTTCAGGCCAAGCGAGCGCATCTCCTTGACCAGCACGTTGAAGCTTTCCGGGATGCCGGCTTCGAAGGTGTCGTCGCCGCGTACGATGGACTCGTAGACCTTCGTCCGGCCGGCCACGTCGTCCGACTTCACCGTCAGCATCTCCTGCAGGGTGTAGGCGGCGCCGTAGGCTTCCAGGGCCCAGACCTCCATTTCCCCGAAGCGCTGGCCGCCGAACTGCGCCTTGCCGCCCAGCGGCTGCTGGGTGACGAGGCTGTACGGGCCGATCGAGCGGGCGTGGATCTTGTCGTCCACCAGGTGGTGCAGCTTCAGCATGTAGATGTAGCCGACCGTGACCGGGCGCTTGAACTGCTCGCCCGTCTGCCCGTCGTAGAGGATCGACTGACCGGAGCGGTCGAGACCGGCGGCTTCGAGAAGGTTCTCGATGTCGTCGATGTGGGCGCCGTCGAAGACCGGCGTGGCGAACGGCACGCCCTTCGACAGGTTGCGCGCCAGCTCGACCAGCTCTTCCTCGTCGTCCGGCAGCGGCGTGTCCTTGCCATAGACTTCGGTGAGCCGCTCGATCAGAGCCGCCTTCTGCCCGCCGTGCTGCCAGGCTTCCAGCAGGCCGGCGATCTGCTTGCCGAGGCCCGCGGCCGCCCAGCCGAGGTGGGTTTCGAAGATCTGGCCGACGTTCATCCGCGAAGGCACGCCCAGCGGGTTGAGCACGATGTCGACGTGGGTGCCGTCTTCCAGGTAGGGCATGTCCTCGATCGGCAGGATCTTGGAGATGACCCCCTTGTTGCCGTGACGGCCGGCCATCTTGTCGCCCGGCTGCAGCTTGCGCTTCACGGCCACGAAGACCTTGACCATCTTCATGACGCCCGGCGGCAGCTCGTCGCCGCGCTGCAGCTTGTCGACCTTGTCCTCGAAGCGGCGGTCGAGACGCTTGCGGGCCTCGTCGAACTGACGGCGCAGGGCTTCCAGCTCGCCCATGGCCTTTTCGTCGTCGACGGCGATCTGCCACCACAGGCCCGGCGCGATTTCGCCGAGCTTGTCCGGCGTGATCTCGCCACGGCCCAGGCCCTTCGGACCCGACACGGCGTTCTTGCCGACCAGCAGCTCGCGAAGGCGCGCGGTCATGTTGCGGTTCAGGATCGCGAACTCGTCGTCGCGGTCCTTGCCCAAGCGGTCGATCTCGGCGCGTTCGATGGCGAGCGCGCGCTCGTCCTTGTCGACGCCGTGACGGTTGAAGACGCGGACCTCAACCACCGTGCCGGCCACGCCGGGCGGCAGCCGGAGCGAGGTGTCGCGCACGTCGGAGGCCTTTTCGCCGAAGATCGCGCGCAGGAGCTTTTCTTCCGGCGTCATCGGGCTTTCGCCCTTCGGCGTGACCTTGCCGACCAGGATGTCGCCCGGCATCACCTCGGCGCCGATCGCCACGATGCCCGCTTCGTCGAGGTTGCGCAGCGCTTCCTCGCCGACGTTCGGGATATCGCGGGTGATCTCTTCCGGGCCCAGCTTGGTGTCGCGGGCCATGACCTCGAACTCCTCGATGTGGATCGAGGTGAAGACGTCATCGCGCACGATGCGCTCGGAGATCAGGATCGAGTCTTCGAAGTTGTAGCCGTTCCACGGCATGAAGGCGACGAGGGCGTTGCGGCCCAGCGCCAGCTCGCCGAGGTCGGTCGAGGGGCCGTCGGCGATGATGTCGCCGGCCTGGATGCGATCGCCCACCCGCACCAGCGGACGCTGGTTGATGCAGGTGTTCTGGTTCGAGCGCTGGAACTTCGACAGCCGGTAGATGTCGACGCCCGGCTTGGTCGGATCGGTCTCGGCGGTGGCGCGGATGACGATACGCGTACCGTCGATCTGCTCGACCACGCCGTCGCGGCGGGCCACCACCACGGCGCCGGAGTCGCGCGCGACCACGTCTTCCATGCCGGTGCCGACCAGCGGCGCGTCCGACTGGATGAGCGGCACGGCCTGACGCTGCATGTTCGAGCCCATCAGGGCGCGGTTGGCGTCGTCGTTCTCAAGGAAGGGGATCAGGGCCGCGGCCACCGACACCACCTGCTTGGGGCTGACGTCCATCAGGTCGACCTGGTCCTTGGCCAGCAGGGTCGGCTCGCCGCCGATCCGGCCCGGAACGAGGTCCTCGGCGATCTCGCCGTCCTTCATGGCGATGTTGGCCTGGGCGATGACGTGCTTCGCCTCTTCCATGGCCGACATGTAGACGACTTCGTCCTGCGGCTTGCCGTCCTGGACGCGGCGGTAAGGACTTTCGATGAAGCCGTACTTGTTGACCCGCGCGTGCGTGGCCAGCGAGTTGATCAGACCGATGTTCGGGCCTTCCGGCGTCTCGATCGGGCAGATCCGGCCGTAGTGGGTCGGGTGCACGTCGCGGACTTCGAAGCCCGCGCGCTCGCGGGTCAGACCGCCCGGGCCAAGGGCCGAGAGGCGGCGCTTGTGGGTGATCTCCGACAGCGGGTTGGTCTGGTCCATGAACTGCGAGAGCTGCGAGGAGCCGAAGAACTCCCGCACGGCCGCGGCCGCCGGCTTCGCGTTGATCAGGTCGTGCGGCATGACCGTGTCGATATCGACGCTGCTCATGCGCTCCTTGATCGCGCGTTCCATGCGCAGCAGGCCGACGCGGTACTGGTTCTCCAGCAGCTCGCCCACCGAACGGACCCGGCGGTTGCCGAGGTTGTCGATGTCGTCGATCTCGCCGCGGCTGTCGCGCAGGTCGACCAGGGTCTTGAGGACCGCGATCACGTCTTCCTTGCGGATGACGCGCATGTCGTCGGGGCAGTCGAGCTCCAGACGCATGTTCATCTTCACCCGGCCCACGGCCGAGAGGTCGTAGCGCTCGCTGTCGAAGAACAGCGACTTGAACATCGCCTCGGCGGCTTCCACCGTCGGCGGCTCGCCCGGGCGCATGACGCGGTAGATGTCGAAGAGAGCGTCCTCGCGCACCGCGTTCTTGTCGACGCGCAGGGTGTTGCGGATGTAGGCGCCGACCGTGACGTGGTCGATGTCGAGCACGTCGATGGTGGTGAAGCCCTGCTCTTCCAGGGCCGCGATCGCCGTCGCGTCCAGCTCGTCGCCGGCTTCGGCGTAGATCTCGCCGGTCTGCATGTTGACCGCGTCGCGGGCCAGGTAGCGGCCGGTCAGGGCCTCAGGCGCGAGCAGCAGGGTCTTCAGGCCATTGTCGGCGAACTTCTTGGCGTTGCGGGCGCTGATCTTGGTGCCCGCGGGAGCGACTTCCTCGCCGGTGTCGGCGTTGACCAGCGGGAACTCCGGCTTCACGCCGCGCCAGCGCTCGGGCTTGTACGGGGTGGCCCAGCCGCCTTCGCGCTTCTCGAAGGGAACGACGTCGTAGAAGGTCGTCAGGATCTCCTCGCCGTCCATCCCCAGGCCGTAGAGGAAGGTCGTGGCGGGCAGCTTCCGGCGGCGGTCGATACGGACATAGACGATGTCCTTGGCATCGAACTCGAAGTCGAGCCAGGAGCCGCGGTAGGGGATGATGCGGGCCGCGAACAGGAGCTTGCCCGAGGAGTGGGTCTTGCCCTTGTCGTGGTCGAAGAAGACGCCCGGCGAGCGGTGCATCTGGGAGACGATGACGCGCTCGGTCCCGTTGACGATGAAGGTGCCCTTGTCCGTCATGAGCGGGATGTCGCCCATGTAGACGTCCTGCTCCTTGATGTCCTTCACGGAGCGGGCGCCGGTCTCTTCTTCCATTTCGAAGACGATGAGGCGCAGCTTCACCTTCAGCGGCGCGGCATAGGTCATGTCGCGCTGGATGCATTCCTCGACGTCGTACTTCGGCTCCTCGAACTCGTAGGAGACGTACTCGAGCACGGCGCGCTCGTTGAAGTCCTTGATCGGAAAGACCGACTTGAAGACCGCCTCAATGCCCTCGTCGCGACGCTCGCCGGAGCGGGTCTCGCGCTGCAGGAACTGTTCGTAGGAGGAGCGTTGAACCTCGATGAGGTTCGGCATCTGGACGGCTTCGGGGATGCGGCCGAAAGACTTCCGGATCCGCTTCTTTCCGGTGAAGGACTGCGCCATTTTGTTCCCTGTGTCGCGCGAACGGATTCCGCGCGTGTTCGTTTTGTCGCCTAGCGTCCACCCTCAAGCCCGCCTGTCGACGGGCCGGACGCAGACTTCGCTCCTGTGGGTCAGGAGCGGCCCCTTCGCACGGTCGGAGGGCGGCGGACCGTGCCTCGGGGCTGCGCAATGCATGCGCGCCACGCGGACCTGGGTTCGCGCGGGACCGGGACAGATAGACCTATCGTTGAGAGATGGGAAGGGGTGGAAGCGGGGATTTCCGAAGAATCTTCCGCACCCCTTACCCCCGTGGGGCTGGCGGAAATGAAACGGGCCCGGAGGTCACCCTCCGAGCCCGCAAAAGTCAGCGCTGAAGCGCAGCTTACTTGATCTGAACGGAAGCGCCGGCTTCTTCGAGCTTCTTCTTGATCTCTTCGGCTTCCTGCTTGGAGACGTTTTCCTTGACGTTCTGAGGAGCGCCTTCGACGAGGTCCTTGGCTTCCTTCAGGCCGAGGTCCGGACGAACCGAGCGGACTTCCTTGATCACGTTGATCTTCTTGTCGCCGCCGGCGGTCAGCACGACGGTGAACTCGGTTTGCTCTTCAGCGGCTTCGGCCGGAGCGGCGCCGCCGGCGGCGGGCGCGGCGGCCACGGCCACCGGAGCGGCGGCGGAAACGCCCCACTTCTCTTCCAGCAGCTTGGACAGCTCAGCGGCTTCCAGCACGGTCAGGGTGGAGAGGTCTTCGACCAGCTTTTCAAGCTTCGACATGGTGTTTCTTCCTTACGAGGATGGGATGTGAGTTGGCGGAGATGACCTAGGCGGCGTCCTTGGCGGCATAGGCGCCGATGACGCGGGCGACTTGACCAGCCGGCGCCTGCAGCACGCCCGCCACCTTGGTGGCCGGGGCCTGCACGAGCCCGATGATCTTGGCGCGGAGCTGGTCGAGCGACGGGAGCGTGGCGAGCGCCTTGATCCCGGCTTGATCCAGCACGGTCTGACCCATGAGGCCGCCGACGACGGTGAACTTGTCGTTGTCCTTGGCGTACTGGGTCGTGACCTTGGCGGCGGAGACAGGGTCCGGCGCATAGGCGATGCCGACCGGGCCGGAGAAGAGGGCGTCGCCCGCTTCACCGACAGAGCCGTTCAGAGCCTTCTGGGCCAGGGTGTTCTTCACCACCTTGAACGTGGCGCCTTCCTTGCGGAGGCGGCCACGCAGCTCGGTCATTTCCGCAACGGTGAGACCCAGGTAGTGGGTCACGATGACAGCGCCGGAATCGGCGAAGACGCCCTTCAGCGTCTCGATCGACTCCGCCTTTTGAGCGCGGTCCATTGCGGTCTCCATACTTCAATGCAGCAGCCGGACCATCCGGCAGCCGAAACGCAGCCCGCACGAGGGGTCGCCCCCGCAATGCGAGCCGGATCAGCCTGTCCAAAAGGAAAGGTCCGCCGCGCGCCCATCCCTCGTGGAGGGGTGTGACTGGCTTGGCGTCTCGTTCCCCGTCTCCCCACGGCGTGGAAGGGCTCTTCCCCGCTTGTGACCCCGGTGGCCCCGGCGTCCCGCAGTTCTCGGACAGGACCGCCTCCGGGACGGGCCCGGCGACGGAAGCGCGTGCGTGTACAGGAAGCGGGGGGTGTTTTCAACCTCGCGGCCGGTGCTATCGAAGGGCATGGAACTCCCCCCGTCCATCAAGATCGCCCGCAGAGCCGCCTCAGGCGAGGCCGACACCCTTGCGAAGGTCCGCGCCCTGGACGAGGCGGGCCGGCATGCCGAGGCGGTCGAACTGCTGAAAGACGAGTCCAAGACGGGCGGGTCCGAATCCATCGTCGAGCTTGGGCGACGGCTGCTGGTCGGGGCCAAGGGCGCGCCGTTCGCGCCCGCGCAAGGAGCGGGCCTGATCTCCCTCGCCGCCGAACACGGCCATCCCGACGCGCTGTCCACCCTCGCGGCCCTCACCGGCGCGGGCGCCTATGTCGCGCAAAGCTGGACCGAAGCCGTCGATCTCCTGCGGCGAGCCGCCGAGGCAGGCTCGATCGAGGCGCGGGGGCAGTTGCAGGTGCTCTCCTCCGACCGCGGCGCGCCGGGCGATTGGGCGCGCCTTGCGAAGGGCGTGGACCTCGACGCCTGGCTGACCGCCCCACAGCGCGACGCGATCTGCGAGGCGCCGAGGGTGCGCAAGGTGAGCGACTTCGTGGGGCCGGAGGTCTGCCGCTGGCTCATCGCCAAGGCTCGGGACCATCTGCAGCCGGCCGGCGTCTATGACAGCCACGCGGGGGTTTCGAAGCTCGACGCGGCAAGGACCTGCAGCCACCACGTGTTCGACATCGCGAACGCGGACCTGGTCCTGCTGCTGGTGCGGGCGCGGATCGCCGCACTGGTGCAGATTCCGACCCAGATGATGGAGCCGCCCCAGGTGCTCCACTACACGCCCGGCCAGGAGTTCCGGCCGCACTACGACAACATCCGACAGGACGGCGGGGCCTATGCGGGCGGCTACCAGGGCGACCGCATCGTCACCTTCCTGCTCTACCTGAACGACGGGTACGAAGGCGGCGAACTGGATTTCCCGAAGGCGGGCTTTCGGTGCAAGGGGCGGGCAGGCGACGCCGTCTACTTCGCCCTGATCGACCCCGGAGGGGCTCCCGACAAGCTGACGCTGCATGCCGGGCTGCCGGTGGATTCAGGCGAGAAGTGGCTCTTTTCCCAATGGATACACGACCGGCCGTTCAGCGCCTGACAGCCCAGCTTGTTAGGGACTCGCTAACCAAGTCCTTGAATTACCTTATTTAATTCTGGAACCATGCAACATCGACGCCGGTTGTCGCGCAAACCGGAGCACCCGGTCCAGTGCGAGTGAGGCGCGATACATGTCCGACGAACCCAGGTCCTGGCAGCCGACCGCGCGTGAGGCGCATGCGCATATGCTGAAGATCGCGGCCGCCCGCCGGCTGCGGGCCTTCGAGCGCTCCAGCGCCCATCGGGAAGAAGACGCCGTCTCCTGGAAGCTGCTGGCCCCGCTGGCGCTGACGAAGGCTGCCAACTTGCGCCTCGATCCGGATTTCCCGGCGCTGCCTTAGACGGTTTCGATGTCGGTCTGACCGAAATCGTCTCCTTTGAAGAGAAGCGGAGCCGCATGCGTCCGCGCGCAGGCGTAGGCGAAACAATCGCCCATGTTCAGCTTCGCGGGATGGCGCCCCTTCCCGAACCTCTGCATGGCTTCGAGCGCGGCCTCACGCTCGGCATCGCCGATGGGCACAGTGCCGATCTCGGCGGCGTCCAGGAAGCGTGCGACCACCGCACGAGCTTCTGACACGTCCATTTCGACAACACGATTGAGCGCGCGCACGGTCTCGAACACGGCGACGGCGGAAGTCAGGCGGTAGGAAGCCTGGGACAGCTTGACCGCCAGCGCATCCGCGTCGGCTTCACCCAGCAGGATCGCGCATAGCGCCGAGGCATCGACGAACATCAGTCCTCGTCGCCGGAGAGTTCGTCGAAGAAGGACTTGTCGGCTTTCAGGCCAGTCCTCTCCCGCTGTGCGACTTCAGCGCGGATGGCCCGGATACGCTCAAGGATGGGCGTGGCTTGCGTCTCACGGCGCAGCTCGGCGCCGACCGCAAGCTTGATGGCGTCGGTCAGGCCGACCTGCCGCTTACGCGCGAGTTCCCGCACGAGCGCGTCGGTTTCCCGATCTCGAACATGGAACGCCATTTGCGCCTCCGTCTAGACGGATAGATAGCATGGGATAGCCATCTAGACAACGCGCAGGTCACAAACGCAAACGGGCGGCCCGAAGACCGCCCGCTGCCTAGTTCGTGGCTGACCTGACGGTTAGGCGCCGAGGCTCGCCGTATCGACCTTGAAGCCGGGGCCCATGGTCGAGGAGAGCGCGATGCGCTTGATGTAGGTCCCCTTGGCGCCCGAGGGCTTCGCCTTCTGCAAGGCGTCGACGAGGGCGCGGACGTTGGCCAGGATTTGCTCTTCCGAGAAGCTCGCCTTGCCGACGCCGGCGTGGATGATGCCGGTCTTTTCGGTGCGGAACTCGATGGCGCCGCCCTTGGCGTCCTTCACGGCCTGCGCCACGTTCGGCGTGACCGTACCGACGCGCGGGTTCGGCATCAGGCCGCGCGGGCCCAGCACCTTACCCAGACGGCCGACGAGGGCCATCATGTCCGGCGTGGCGATCACGCGGTCGAAGTCCATGAAACCGCCCTGGATGCGCTCGACCAAGTCCTCGGCGCCGACGATGTCGGCTCCGGCGGCCTTGGCTTCCTCGGCCTTGGCGTCCTTGGCGATGACGGCGACGCGGACGTCGCGGCCGGTGCCGGACGGCAGGGAGACGACGCCCCGGACCTGCTGGTCGGCGTGGCGGGGATCGACGCCGAGGTTGACGGCGATCTCGACGCTTTCGTCGAACTTGGCCTTGGCGTTGGCCTTGACCAGCTTCACGGCCTCTTCGACGGCGTGGATCGCGTCGCGATCGCCGGTCCAGGCCTGAATGCGCTTGGGTTGCTTAGCCATCGGTTAGGCCTCCACCACTTTGAGGCCCATCGCGCGCGCCGAGCCCTCGATGATGCGGGCGGCCGCTTCGATGTCGTTGGCGTTGAGGTCCTTCATCTTCTTTTCGGCGATCTCGCGCAGCTGGGTGCGCGTGATCTGGCCGACCGTCTCGCGGCCGGTCTTGTTGGCGCCGGACTTAATGCCCACCGCTTCCTTCAGGTAGTGGGTAGCGGGCGGGGTCTTGGTGACGAAGGTGAAGCTCTTGTCCTGATAGACGGTGATCACCGTCGGCAGGGGCGTGCCCTTCGGCTCCTTCTCGGTGCGCGCGTTGAACTCTTTGCAGAAGCCCATGATGTTGACGCCCCGCTGACCGAGCGCCGGCCCGATGGGCGGCGACGGCGTGGCGGAGCCGGCGGGCACCTGCAGCTTGATATAGCCCAGGATCTTCTTGGCCACTTTCTGTCTCCTCTGGCGACGACAACCTAATGCCGCCTATGAGCCGTGGTGCGGGCAGCCCCTCCCACGGATTTGAAGCCGCGCCCCTTACAGGAGCCACGGCGGATACGCAAACTCAGCCGACCTTTTCGACCTGGCTGTACTCGAGCTCGACCGGGGTCGCGCGTCCGAAGATGGACACGGTGACCTTCAGGCGGGCGCGATCCTCGTCGACGTCCTCCACCGTGCCGTTGAAGCTGGCGAAGGGGCCGTCGGTGACGCGAACCTGTTCGCCGATCTCGTAGGTGACGGTGGGCTTGGGCCGCTCGACCCCTTCCTCGATGGCGCCGACGATGCGCTGCACCTCCTTCTCGGAGACGGGCATCGGCTTGTTGCCGGAGCCGAGGAAGCCGGTGACCTTCGGCGTGTTCTTGATGAGGTGGTAGGCCTCGTCGGTCATCTCCATCTTCACCAGCACGTAGCCGGGGAAGAACTTGCGCTCGGAGGCGACCTTCCGGCCGCGGCGGATTTCCACCACGTCCTCGGTCGGCACCAGGATGTCGGAGAACTGGTCCTCGAGGCCCTGCTGCTTGGCCTGCTCGCGGATGCTCTCGGCCACCTTCTTCTCGAAATTCGAGTAAGCGTGGACGATGTACCACTTGTGGCGCGGGTTGGAGGCGCGGGGGGCGGTTTCGGCGGCGATATCGGTCATTTCACTTATCCCGCGTTCGCGAACTTGAGCACCTGGGCGACGAGCCAGCCCAGCGCGCTGTCGGCGCCGAAGAAGAACAGGCCGGCCAGCGCGACCATGATGAAGACCATCACCGAGGTGATCCAGGTCTCCTGGCGGCTGGTCCAGGTGATCTTGCGGGCCTCGGCGCGGACCTCGTTCCAGAACTTCACCGGATCGGTGCGCTTCTTCGGCGCGGCGGGCGCACTGGATGCGGCCGGCGCGGGCGTAGCCGCGGCGGCTTTCGCGCGGGCGGCGCGCGTCTTCATCGCAGCGAGATTGCCCTGTTTCTTGGCCAAGGCTGATCGGTCCTTCTTCGCCCACGCCCCATGCGCGAACGCTTCTTTATATGGTGGCAGGAGTGGAGGGACTCGAACCCCCGACCCTCGGTTTTGGAGACCGATGCTCTACCAGCTGAGCTACACTCCTCCAGACAATGACGAACGCGCCGGAAGGCGGTCTCGCCCGCCGGCGCGCACGGCTCATCGCCGGAGCCGGGTCGTTTATCAGCGACGCCCCTCCCCGGCAAGCGCAGCGGATCGCCTGCGACGCCTCGCGCGTTCCGTCTTTTATGCAGCACCCGCAAGACCGCCGTCCGGACAACCGGGAAGTCGAGGAAGAGCAGCACAAGGCCCGCCCCTCCCGCGACGGTCCTCCGCGCCCGGCCACGGAACCTGAGGGCTCGGAAGGGTCGGTGAAGGACGCGCCGACGCAGACGGATCCGGGCACGGGCGAGCAGTAGGTCGCCAGAAAACCTAAAAGCGGCGCCACCATACGGCGCGTTGACTTTGTGCGCCGCACGCACAAATGAGACGCGCCGCTTTCACCGCCGCGGCGTAGTAGGATCAATGGGATGAGCGAGACGGCGCTTCAGGACGCACCCGTGCAGACCAACTCACCGTACTTCGAAGAGACGGTGCTGTGGGTGAAGCACTGGACCGACCGGCTGTTCAGCTTCGCTATCACCCGGCCGGGCAGCTTCCGCTTCCGCTCGGGCGAGTTCGTGATGATCGGGCTGCCGGGCGAGAAGAAGCCGATCCTGCGGGCCTACTCGATCGCCTCGCCCTCGTTCGCCGAGGAGCTGGAGTTCCTGTCGATCAAAGTCCAGGACGGCCCGCTGACCTCCAAGCTCCAGCACATCCAACCCGGCGACAAGGTGCTGCTCGGCAAGAAGCCGACCGGTACGCTGGTCATCGATGCGCTGAAGCCCGGCAAGCGTCTCTTCCTGTTCGGCACCGGCACGGGCCTGGCGCCCTTCCTGTCGGTGGCGCGCGACCCGGAAGCCTTCGCCAAGTTCGACCAGGTCATCGTCGGCCACGGCGTGCGTGAAGTCGCCGAACTCGCCTACCGCGACCTCTTCACCAGTGAGATCTTCGAGGACCCGCTGGTCGGCGAGGAGGCGCAAAAGCAGCTCGTCTATTACCCGACCGTCACCCGCGAGCCGTTCCGGAACCAGGGCCGGTTCACCGACCTGATCGCATCCGGCAAGCTGTTCGCGGATCTCGGTTTCGACGAGGCGAAGTTCGACCCGCAGAACGACCGCGTCATGCTCTGCGGCTCGATGGCGTTCATCAAGGACATGGCCGCTGTGTGCGAGGCGCAGGGTCTGGTCGAAGGCTCCAACGCCGAGCCGGGCGACTTCGTGCTCGAGCGGGCTTTCGTGGGCTGACCCGGAGGGGTTGACCTTC
>JBLNCT010000035.1:0-52203 GCA_050260915.1 Parcubacteria group bacterium | reverse complement strand
GTGGCCGTGTGGGTCGAGCCGCACTCCTCGTTGATGTTGAAGCCGTCCGGCGAGACCCCGATGGGCTTCACCTCGGCGCCCAGCTCGTAAAGCGCGGTCGGCGCGACCTTGTAGGCGGCCCGTTGGCGCAATCGATCACCACGCGGAGGCCGCTGAGGTTCAGGTCGCGCGGGAAGGTCGCCTTGATGATCTCGACGTAGCGGGCCTGGGCGTCGTCGATCCGCTTCACGCGGCCAAGTTCAGAGGGCCCCACCAGGCCTTCGGTCAGGCCCTCGTCCATGTGAGCCTCGATCTCGGCCTCGCGGGCGTCCGACAGCTTGTAGCCGTCCGGCCCGAACAGCTTGATGCCGTTGTCGTGGAAGGCGTTGTGCGAGGCGCTGATCATCACGCCGAGGTCGGCCCGCATCGAGCGGGTCATCATCGCCACCGCCGGCGTCGGCAGCGGCCCGAACAAGCGCACGTCCATGCCCATGGAGGTGAAGCCCGCCACCAGCGCCGGCTCGATCATGTAGCCCGACAGCCGCGTGTCCTTGCCGATCACCACCAGCTGGCGCCGGTCGGCGCTCGAGCGGAACAGCTTGCCCGCCGCCAAGCCCACACGCAGCGCCACCTCCGCCGTCATGGGATAGGTGTTGGCGCGGCCTCGGATGCCGTCGGTGCCGAAATACGAACGCTTGGTCATCGCCCCTCCCGGGCAACACTCTGAAACGCACTTTTTGTCGCACACCCCCGCGCCGCGCGTTAAAGGCGGCGGCGAAGCGTGGGCAATCTAGTCCCCGCGCGACGTTGCGTAAAATGGCGCGGTCCGCAAGCCGCGAGGGAGTGCGACACCAGCATGTGCGGCATCATCGGAATCGTGGGCGCCAAACCCGTCGCCGAGCGGCTGATCGACAGCCTCAAGCGCCTCGAATACCGCGGCTATGATTCGGCGGGCGTGGCGGTCATCGACGGCGGCCACATCGAGCGCCGCCGCGCCGCCGGCAAGATTCGCGCGCTGGAAGACGTGCTGAAGGAGCAGCCGGTCGGGGCCACCGTCGGCATCGGCCACACCCGCTGGGCCACCCACGGCGCGCCGACCGAGTCCAACGCCCACCCGCACAAGTCTGGGCGTGTGACCCTGGTCCACAACGGCATCATCGAGAACTTCGCCGAGCTGAAGGCCGAGCTGATGGCCAAGGGCCGCGCGTTCGAGAGCGACACCGACACCGAAGTCATTGCCCAGCTGATCGACGACCGGCTGGAAGCCGGCGACGATCCGCTGACGGCCTTCAAGGCGACCCTCGACCGCCTGACCGGCGCCTATGCGCTGGCGGTGCTGATCGAGGGGCAGGACAACCTGGTCATGGGCGCGCGTCACGGCAGCCCGCTGGTGGTCGGCCATGGGGACGGCGAGATGTTCATCGGCAGCGACGCGCTGGCGGTCGGGCCCTTCACCAACCGCGTCACCTACCTGAACGAAGGCGATTACGTCGCCATCGACCACGACACCGCCCGCATCTTCGACAAGGACGGCAAGCCGGCGGACCGGCCGATGTGCGTCGTGTCCGGCTCGGCGGCGCTGGTCGAGAAGGGCAACCACCGCCACTTCATGGAGAAAGAGATCTACGAGCAGCCGGAAGCCTGCGCCCGGACGCTCTCGGTCTACCTCGACGCCACCACCAACCGCGTGCGCGTCCCCGGCGAGGTCGACTTCGCCAAGATCGCGCGGCTGCAAATCGTGGCCTGCGGCACGGCCTTCTACGCCGGCCTGATCGCCCGCTACCTGTTCGAGCGGCTGGCCGGCCTGCCGTGCGACGTGGAGATCGCCTCGGAGTTCCGCTACCGCGAACCCGCCATGACGCCCGGCACGCTGGCCATCGCCGTCTCCCAGTCGGGCGAGACGGCCGACACGCTCGCGGCTCTGCGCTGGTGCAAGGAACACGGGCTCAGGACCGCCGCGATCGTCAACGCCCACGAGAGCACCATGGCCCGCGAGGCCGAGGTGCTGTGGCCCACCCACGCGGGGCCGGAGATCGGCGTCGCCTCCACCAAGGCCTTCACGAGCCAGGTCACCGCGCTGACCGCGCTCGCCATCGCAGCCGCCGCCGCGCGGGGCAAGATCGACGAAGCCGAACAGGCGCGGCTGGCTCGCGTGCTGGTCGAGGCGCCGCGTCTCGTCGGTGAATCCCTTGAGGTCGAGGACAAGATCGCCAAGCTCGCGCCCGAGCTCGCCAAGGCCCGCGACGTCCTCTACCTCGGCCGCGGCCCGATGTGCGCGCTGGCCTATGAGGGAGCTCTAAAGCTGAAGGAAATCAGCTACATCCACGCGGAAGGTTACGCGGCGGGCGAGCTGAAGCACGGCCCGATCGCCCTCGTGGACGAGCACACCCCGATCATCGTGATCGCGCCGTCGGATGCTTTGTTCGAGAAGACCGCCTCCAACATGAGCGAGGTCATGGCGCGGGGCGGCAAGGTGGTGATGATCACCGATGCGGAGGGCGCCGCTCACGCTCCGGAAGGCGCCCAGGTGATCGTGGCGCCGACCTGTGATGCGATGATTGCGCCGCTGGTCTTCTCCGCCCCCATCCAGATGCTCGCCTATCATGTGGCGGTCCAGAAGGGCGCGGACGTCGACCAGCCGCGCAATCTCGCGAAGTCCGTGACGGTGGAATAAGCCGCCGCTTACGGCGTCGTATTCGTCGTGGTGGTGGTCGTGTTGCCGGTCGCGGTGTTGGTCGTCGTCGTGGTCGCCTGACCGGTCGTCGCGTTCACGGTCGTGTTGGTCACGGTGTTGGTCGCGTTCATGTCCGTGGTCGCGGCCGTCGTGTTGGTGTCGGCCGGCAGGGTCGCGGAGGTGTCGGCCGTGGTGTTCATGTCGTTGTACGCCGTATTCTCAGCCTTCTTGCTGCACGCGCTCACGGACAATGCGGCCACGGCCAGGACGGCCACGGCGGGAAGGAACTTACGCATGGAAATGCTCTCCCGGAGACGAGGCCTCCCGACGAGGCCCCCGAGCGCGTGAACCAATCGGGTCGATAAATGTTCCGTGATCTCTTGTGGAAATCGTATCGCGCGCCCGTTACCGAATGGGCGCTGCATTGAGGGGCGTTAGACGATGAAACCTGTCCGAAAGGCCGTCCTCCCCGTGGCGGGGCTGGGCACCCGTGTGCTGCCCGGGGCGAAGACCACGCCCAAGGAGATGCTGAACATCGTTGACCGCCCGATCCTCTCCTACATCGTCGCCGAGGCGCGGGCGGCCGGGATCGAGCACTTCGTCTTCGTCACGGGACGCGGCAAGGGCGCCATCGAGGACTACTTCGACCACCATCCCGAGCTCGAGGCCCAGCTGGAAGCCAAGGGCAAGACGGCGATGCTGGAGGCCATCCGCGCCGAGTTGCCCAAACCGGGTGAGATGAGCTTCGTCCGCCAGATGGCGCCGCTGGGTCTCGGCCACGCGGTGTGGTGCGCGCGCGACATTGTCGGCGATGAGCCGTTCGCCGTGATCCTGCCCGACATGCTGATGGACGCGGCCGTGCCCGCGCTGGCGCAGGCGGTGGACGCCTACCAGCGGGTCGGCGGCAACGTGGTGGTCGTCGAGCCCGCTCCCGAAGGCGAGGCCCACAAGTACGGCATCGTCTCGCTGGAAGGCCAGGACGGCCGGCTGAACAAGATGACCGGCATGGTGGAGAAGCCCGCGCCGGGCACGGAGCCTTCCAACCTCTTCATCTCCGGCCGCTACATCCTCCAGCCGGAGATCTTCGACCTGCTGGCCGCGCAGGAACGCGGCGCGGGCGGCGAAATCCAGCTGACCGACGCCATGGCCCGGCTGATGGCCCTGCAGGACTTCCACGCCTACGAGTACGAAGGCGTGACCTACGATTGCGGCGACAAGGTCGGGCTGCTGCGGGCGAATGTCGCCTATGCGCTGAAACACCCGGAGATCGGCGAGGCGGCCCGGGCGGCGGTGAGGGCGCTGCTCTGAATCCTTCTCCCCTTGCGGGAGAAGGTGGCCTGCGAAGCAGGTCGGATGAGGGGTTTCTCAGAACCGTCAGCGCGACCCCTCATCCGGCCCTTCGGGCCACCTTCTCCCGCAAGGGGAGAAGGGACGGGTATAACCACCCCATGAAGCTCTTCGTCTTCGGCTACGGCTACACCGCCCAGGCGCTGGCGCGTCGGCTTGGGTGGGCGGTGGCGGGGACGGCGCGGGGCGCCGAGACGGTGGACAAGCTGCGTAGCGAAGGCGTCACCGCCGTAGACCCCGCCGACCGCCACGCCCTCTGCGAAGCGCTCGAGGACGCCAACGCCATCCTGGTCACGGCCCCGCCGGGGGACCACGGCTGTCCCGGGCTGTCGGCGCTGATCCCCGCGCTGGCGAAGGGCGGCGCGTTTCCCGATTGGGTGGGGTACCTGTCGACCACCGGCGTCTATGGCGACCGCGAGGGCCGCTGGGCGTTCGAGACAAGTCCGCTGAACGCCCGCTCCATCGAGGGCGCGCGGCGGGTCCGCGCCGAGCGCGACTGGCTGGAGGTCGGGCGCGGCATGGGCCTGACGGTGCAGGTCTTTCGCCTCCCGGGCATCTACGGCCCCCGCCGCTCGGCTTTCGAGCGGCTGAAGGAAGGGCGCGCGCGGCGGATCGTCAAGCCGGGCCAGGTCTTCTCGCGCATCCACGTCGACGACATCGCGAGCGGGCTGGCCGCCTCCATCGCGCGGCCGAGGGCGGGCGGAATCTACAACCTCTGCGATGACGAACCCGCGCCGCCGCAGGACGTCATCGCCTATGCCGCGCAGCTGGTGGGCGTCGCGCCGCCGCCGGAGATCGCCTTCGAGGACGCGCGTTTGCCGGAAGCTGCCCGTCGCTTCTATGCCGAGAACAAGCGGGTCTCCAACGCGCGCGCCAAAGCGGAACTCGGCTGGCTTCCAGCCTATCCGACCTACCGCGAGGGCCTACGCGCTATCGGCCAGGCCGCAGGCCTCCTCCACCGCGACGAGTAGCCGCTCGATATCCTGCGGCCGCGACAGACGGTGGTCGCCGTCGCGGATCAGGGTGAAGACCACGTCCTCGCCCTTGATCTGGTTGGCTAGCTCCAGCGCGTGCTGCCACGGCACGTCGGGGTCTTGTCCGCCCTGAAGGATGCGAACCGGGGCCTCGATGGGCACGGAGCCCTCCAGGATGGACCACCGCGCGCCGTCTTCGAGCAGCTCGCGGGTGATCGGATAGGGGCCGTCGCCGTACTCGGAAGGGCGATACCAGACTCCCTCCTCCCGCAGCGCCTTCACGGCCTCGGCCGGCAGGTTCGGACGCATGAGCTTCTCGGTGAAGTCGGCGGCGGGCGCAATCAGCACCATGGCGCCGATCCGCTCCGGGATCGCCGCGGCCACCAGGCACGACAGCCAGCCGCCCATCGACGAGCCCACCAGCACCAGCGGGCCTTCGGTCAGCGCATGGATCACCGTCAGCGAGTCCTCGCGCCAGCGGGTGATGGTGCACTTCTCGAACCGCCCGCCCGATTCGCCGTGGCCGGAGTAGTCGAAGCGCAGGTAGCTGCGGCCCTCCTCCAGCGCCCAGTCGGCCAGCGCCTGCGCCTTCGTCCCCGCCATGTCGGACATGAAGCCGCCCAGCCAGACCACCGTCGGCCCCTCGCCCCGCACCCGCCGCCACGCCAGCTGCACCCCGTCGCCGCGGTCGAGGCGGCCGATCTCTTCCTTCATTCCAAACCCCGTTATGTACGAGCGCGAGTGTTGGGCTATGTCGGGCGTGTGACGCAACTGCCGCCCCATTTCGCCCTCCTCCAGGTAACGCCCGAGCTGGAAACCGGCGGGGCGGAGCAGACGACCGTGGATGTGGCCCGCGCCGTGGTGCGGGCAGGCGGCCAGGCGGTGGTCGCCTCGCGCGGCGGGCGGATGGCGCCGGCGCTTGCGGACGCGGGCGGCGTGCTGGTCGAGATGCCGGCGCAGTCGAAGAACCCGCTGACCATCGTCGCCAACGCCGTGCGCCTCGCCCGCCTCATCCGGGACGAAGGTGTGAGCCTGATCCACGCCCGCTCCCGCGCGCCGGCCTTCTCGGCGCTGTGGGCGGCGAAGCTGACGGGCATCCCGTTCGTGGCGACCTATCACGGCGTCTACAACGCCACGAGTGGCCTAAAGCGCTGGTACAATGCGGTCATGACCCGTGGCGACATCGTCATCGCCAACTCCGAATACACGCGCCGTCATGTGATAGAGGCGCACGACGTCGATCCGGATAGGGTGATCGCCATCCCGCGCGGGGTGGACCTCGCCCGCTTCGATCCGGAGTTCGTCGGGGAAGAGCGTCTGGAGGCGTTGCGCTCGGCCTGGGGGCTCGATCCGGCGGACAAGCGCCTGAAGGTGCTGCTGGCGGGGCGCCTCACCCGCTGGAAGGGCCAGCTCCTGCTGATCGAGGCGGCGGCGAAGCTGAAGGCGTCCGGCGAGAGCGGGTTCCTCATCCTGCTGGCCGGCGACGACCAGGGCCGCTCCGCCTACCGCGCCGAGCTGGAGCAGGCCATCGTGGCGGGGAACTTGCGCGACAACGTCAAGCTCGTCGGCCACTGCGAGGACATGCCGGCCGCCTACCTGCTGGCCGACGTCGCCGCCGCGCCCTCGCTGGACCCCGAAGCCTTCGGCCGCACGGCCGTGGAGCCGCAGGTGATGGGCCGCCCCGTGCTGGCCGCCGCTCATGGCGCCACCACCGAGACCGTCGTGAACGGCGAGACCGGCTGGCTCATCGCGCCCGGCAACCCGGACGCCTGGGCAGAGGCGCTGAGGACCGCGATCAAGACCACCGCGAAGAAGCGCGCCGCCATGGGCGCGACCGCCCGCGAGCGCGCCTGCCGGCTCTACTCCGTCGAGGCGATGTGCGAGGCCACCCTCGCCGTCTACGCCCGCGTGCTGGAGGCGCGGCGGTGAAGATCCTCGTCATCAAGCTCGGCGCGCTCGGCGACTTCGTGCAGGCGACCGTCGCGATGAAAAAGATTCGCGAGGCGCACCCGAACGACCACATCACCCTGCTCACCACCCCGCCCTACGCGCCGCTGGCGAAGGCGACCGGCTGGTTCAACACCATCGAGACCGATGGCCGGCCCGACGGCTGGCTGGCCGAGCTCCGGATGATCCGGCGTCTGCGGCGGGCGCAGTACGACCGGATCTACGACCTCCAGACCTCCAGCCGCTCGTCGGCCTACTTCCAGTTCCTGCGACCGCACGCGCCGGCCTGGTCCGGCATCGCGCGCGGCTGCTCCCTGCCCCACGCCAATGCGGACCGCGACTTCATGCACACGCTGGAGCGCCAGGCCGACCAGCTGAAGTTCGCCGGCATCTGGCCCGACGCGCCGACCGAGCCGGGGACCGCGCCCAACCCCGACCTCTCCTTCCTCGCCGAGGGCCAGCCGGCGCCGGAGAAACCCTACGTCCTGCTGATCCCCGGCGGTTCGGCCCACCGGCTGGACAAGCGCTGGCCCGGCGGTCGCTACGCCCAGCTCGCCCGCCATCTTCGGGACGAAGGCTATGAGGTCGTGATTGTCGGCGGCCCGCAGGAAAAGCCCGTGGCCGAGGAGATCGCCCGCATCGGTCGCGCGATCCGCGACATGACCGGCAAGACCGATTTCCTCCAGCTCGCGCGGCTGGCCTCGCGCGCGGCCCTGGCCGTCGGCAACGACACCGGGCCGACGCACCTGATCGCGGCGGCCGGCGCCCCGACGCTCGTCCTGTTCTCGCAAGCCTCCGATCCCGCCCTCTGCGCTCCCCGTGGCAAGGTCCGCATCCTGCGACGCGACAGCCTCGACCATCTGTCGGTAGCCGAGGTCGTTGAAACGGCCGACGAGATGCTCTCCGGTCATAGCGGATGAAAAAGGCCCCCAGGCTGAACCCGGGGGCCAAGTCGATGCTTGATCAGGAAGCGATTGTCAGGTGGTCGCCTGACGGCCCGCCGCGCCCCCCTTGTCCTTGCCGGACGAGACGTCCTGCACCTGCGACGAAGCGGTTTGCGTGCCGGTCGTCTGGGCCGAACCCGTGCTCTGGGTGGTGCTCGTCGCGCCCATGGTCGAGCCGGTCGTCGTACCGGTGGCGCCTGTCGCGGTGGTCTGCTCGCCCCAGCGGCCTTCGGTGCTTTCGACGCGCAGGTTGTTCTGCACGTGACGCACGCCGCTGATGGCCTCGGCGAGGTCCTCGGCGCGGCGCTTGTCCTCGCGGTTGTTCACCGTGCCGGTGAGGGTAACTTCGCAGTCCCGAACCTCGACATCGATGTTGGAGGCGTCGAGCCAGGCGTCGTCGGTCAGCCGGTCGTTGATATCGTCGCGGATTCGGTCGTCCGAGCGGCGATAGCCCTTGGGCCCGCGGCCGCGATGCTGGCCGGTGTCCTCGGCGCCGAAGAAGCTGGCCACGCGGTCGCCCGCGCGTTCCAGCCAGCTGCGGTCCTCGCCCGCGCGACGGCCCTCATCGGCGTATTCGCCGCCACGACCGCGGTCGTCGTACTCGTTACGGCCGCGATAGCCGTAGGGCGTGTGGGCGCCGTAGGCCGTCTGGGACTCAGAGCCGTAGCCGCCCGTCGCGCTCGAGCCACTGCTGAACCCACGGTAGCCTGCCCCACCGTAGCTCTCGCCATAGCCCCAGCGGTCCGTCCGGCCGGAACCGCCACGGCCTTGGCCGTACTGCCCGCCGCCGCGGCCGTATTCGCGGCCCTGGCCATACGTCTCGCCGTAGCCCTGCCCTTCGCTGCCGTAGTCGCTGCCGTATCGGCCCGCGCCTTGCGAGCTGGAGGGCCGGTCCTGGCTGGCGCTGCGGCCGTATCCGTAGCGCTCGTAGCCCTGGCCGCGGCCCTGCTCTTCGTCGCCGAACTCCCAGCCGCCCTGGATCGGGCCGCTGTCGTTATAGCCCGCGGGCCCTTCGTGGCGCCGGTCGCGGTGCATCTCACGCCAGCGCTCCTGGGCCGAGCCGCCGCCGGTCTGGTAGCCGCGATTGCCGTAGCCGCCGGGGCCGAAATCGCCACCGCTGCCGCCGCTGTAGAGGCCCTGTCCGCGGCTCGTCCCGCCGCTCGCGGAATAGCCGCCCCGGCCGCGTTCACGGCCTTCCCAGCTGCGATCGTCGCGCCAGTCGCGGTCCCGATCGTTCCACCTGTTTTCGTCGGCCATGTCGTTCCTCCGGATAATGGTTATGGCGGAGCGCTCTGCCCCGCCGCCCATCGCAAACCATCGCCCGGACGCCACAGTTCCTTATGTTAATTGGCTTTCACGCTGACTGCGCCTTGATCGGGGGCGGAGCGTTGGTCATATTCCGCCCATCCGTCGCCGGGCCTGCCCGCGCGGCGGTTTTCGTGCACAACGGCTCCAGGAGCACCGCCTATTCGCCGCCCCATGCAAGCGCCTCCCGTCAAAGACGGTCCGCGCATCAACGACGAGATTCGAGTTCCCCGCGTTCTGCTGATCGATCAGAACGGCGAAAAGCAGGGGATCATGCCCACAAGCTCCGCGCTCGAAGCGGCTGAGGAAGTGGGTCTCGACCTGGTCGAAATCGTTCCCACGGCCGACCCGCCGGTCTGCAAGATCCTGGACTACGGCAAGTACAAGTTCCAGGAGCAGAAAAAGAAGAACGAGGCGCGCAAGCGCCAGAAGGTGGTGGAGATCAAGGAGATCAAGCTCCGCCCCAACATCGACAAGCACGACTACGACGTCAAAGCCAAGGCGATGCACCGCTTCTTCGAGGAAGGCGACAAGGTGAAGGTCACCATGCGCTTCCGCGGGCGGGAAATGGCCCACCCCGAACTCGGCATGAAGCTGCTGCAGCAGGTGAAGGCCGACTTCGAGGAGGTGTCCAAGGTCGAGTACGAGCCCCGCATGGAGGGCCGCCAGATGATCATGATCCTCGCCCCGAAGTGAGGAACGCGGGGCTCAGGCCCGAGTTCATGCTTTGAAGGGCCTGACTGACAGCGATGAAAAAAGCCTCGGAATACCGCCAGCACGCCGACGAGTGCCGACAGCTCGCCGCGCGCATGGAGGTGGGCGAGCACCGCGACCAGCTGCTCGAGATGGCCTCTACCTGGGACAAGCTGGCGGCCGAGCGCTCCGACCTCGTCCGCCGTCACCCGGAGATGGCGCTGCACGGCGAGCACGAGGAAGAAGTCGGCCACCTCCCCGCCGCCGAATAGGCAAAGAAAAAGGGCTCCGGGGAGCCCTCTTCGTGCTCCCCCTTTGGGGGAGCTGTCCGCGAAGCGGACTGAGGGGGCTCAAGCCCGCTGACTCAGCTGGTGAAAGCCCCCATCCCCGCCTTCGGCGGTACTTCCCCCAGATGGGGAAGACCAGCGCGATTACGACGCGTAGAACTCGACCACGAGGTTCGGTTCCATCTTCACCGGGTACGGCACTTCGGCCAGTTCCGGGATGCGGACGTAGCGGGCGCTCATGCCCTTGGCGTCCAGCTCGATGTAGTCGGGGATGTCGCGCTCGGCCGACTGCAGGGCTTCCAGCACCAGCGCCATGTTGCGCGAGCGCTCGCGGACCTGGACGACGTCGCCCGGCTTGACACGGTAGGAGGGGATGTTCACGCGCTTGCCGTTCACCATCACGTGGCCGTGGTTGACGAACTGGCGGGCGGCGAAGGGGGTCGGCACGAACTTGGCGCGATAGACGATCGCGTCCAGACGGCTTTCCAGCAGGCCGATCAGGTTTTCCGAGGTGTTGCCCTTGCGGCGGGCGGCCTCGGTGTAGATGCGGCTGAACTGCTTCTCGGTCAGGTTGCCGTAGTAGCCCTTCAGCTTCTGCTTGGCGCGCAGCTGCAGGCCGAAGTCGGAGACCTTGGACTTGCGGCGCTGGCCGTGCTGGCCGGGGCCGTAGGAACGCTGGTTGATCGGGGATTTCGGGCGACCCCAGATGTTTTCGCCCATCCGGCGGTCGATCTTGTACTTGGCGCTATGGCGCTTGGACATGCTTCTCTCACTTCGATCCGAGCCGGCTGCATCCCCTAGTGGACGCGGCGATTTCAACGGCGGCTTCGCATCAATCCGTCATGTGTTCCCCAGCCTTGCGGCGAGGAAGGCGCGCTTATGGCGGCGGAGGCCCGGAAAGTCAATGAACCGAGCGGGTTACCCCCCGATTGCCCCGGCGAAGGCCGGGGCCCAGCCTCACGCGCAGACGCTGATTGGATAGGCTCTGAGCTGCTAGAGCCCGCCTCCGCGCGGTTCCATCTGGATCCCGGCCTTCGCCGGGACGGTCGGAGCTGAGCGGCCTCAGTAGACCACCACACTCCGGATGCTCTCGCCTGCGTGCATCAGATCGAAGGCTTCATTGATGCGCTCCAGCGGCAGGACGTGGGTGATCATGGGGTCGATCTCGATCTTTCCGTCCATGTACCAGTCGACGATCTTCGGCACATCGGTGCGGCCCCTCGCGCCGGCATTCCGGCGTGTAGAGCGGGATGACGTGGTCGCCGGGCTTCACCGTGGTGACGCCCTCACCCACCTCCAACACCACGCCCGCGCCCTCGTGGCCCAGGATCGAGGGGAACACGCCCTCGGAGTCGAAGCCGTCCAGCGTATAGGCGTCGGTGTGGCAGACCGCCGTCGCCTTGATCTCCACCAGCACCTCGCCGGCGCGCGGGCCTTCGAGATCGACCTCGACGATCTCCAGCGGGCGTTTGGCCTCGAAGGCGACGGCCGCCCGGGTCTTCATGAGACGTCCTCTCCCCGCTTCTTTGCGGCCAGCTTCTCCAGCACCTTGCCGCGGCCTTTGGACAGCGCGGTGATGACGCCCCGGAAGGTGCGGACCTCCTGATCCGTCATCCGGGCGCGGCCCAGCGTGACGCGCAGGTTCCTCACCATGGAAGGCCTCTTCTCCGGTGGATGGAAGAAGCCGGCGGCGTCGAGCTCGGCCTCGAGGTGCTCGAAAAGCCCGACCATCATCGACTGGTCGGCGGGCTCGGCGCCCTCGCGGAAGTTCTCCGGCGGCGCGTCGGCCTCGCTGAGCCGCCACTCATAGGCGTTGATCGCCACGGCCTGCGCCAGGTTGAGCGAGCGGAAGCGCGTGTCGATGGGGATGGTCACGATGGCGTGGCAGAGCGCGATGTCGGCCGTCTCCAGCCCCGCCCGCTCGCCGCCGAACAGCAGACCGCTGGGCAGCCCGCCGCGCCGCAGCTCGCCCGCCGCCTGCCTGGGCGTGAAGACCGGCAGCTGTGTCTCGCGCGGCCGGGCCGTCGTTGCATAGACGACCTTCAGATCCGCGATGGCGTCCTCCAGCCGCTCGAACACCTTCGCCTCGTCCAGCGGCCAGTTCGCGCCGGAGGCCGAAGCCCAGGCGCGATCCTGCGGCCAGCCGTCCCTCGGCCGCACCAGCCGCAAGTCCGACAGCCCGAAGTTCGCCATCACCCGCGCCACCGCGCCGATGTTCTCGGCCAGCTGCGGCTCGTTGAGGATCACGCAAGGGGGCGCCACATCTTTCATAGCTGCGCATTAGAGCACGGTGCGGCGTGACGAAAGCGGAGCCATGACAAGACTGCCGGTCCTTCTCCTGACCCTGCTGGCCCTCGTCGCCTGCAAACCGCCGGATCGCACCACCGCGGGCATCGCGCCGCCGATGGACATGAAGCTCCTCGACCAGGACATCGGCTACATCGCGAAGAAGGCCCGCCCGGCCGCTTTCGACGTCGCCGTGCTCAACATCGATGGCGGCGAGAGCTGGTCGCTGATGGGCGACAGGACCTTTCCGATGCAAAGCGTCTTCAAGGCGCCGCTGGCCGCCGCCGTGCTGGCCGCAGTCGACCGACGGGAGCTGTCGCTCGACGAGCCGATCACCATCGCCGACAAGGACCTGTCGCCGCCCTACAGTCCCATCGCGGCCGCCTGGCCCGCGATCCGCACCTACACCGTCCGCGACCTGCTCGTGCAGGCGGTGGAGGTCAGCGACAACACCGCCGCCGACGTGCTGATGCGGCGCATCGGCGGACCGGGCATGGTGCAGGCCTGGCTCGACGAGCACGGCATCAAGGACATGCGCATCGACCGCTACGAGCGCGAGATCCAGGTCGAGTGCTGGGGCATGCCGACCTTCCGGCCGGAGTGGCGCACGGACGCCGCTTTCAACGCCGCCAAGTTCGCCGTGCCGCCGGCCGGCCGCCACGCCGCCCTTGTCAATTACCTGACCGACCAGCGCGACACCTCCACCACCACCGCGGCGCTCGACTTCCTGCGCAAGCTGGAGAACGGCGAGCTCCTCTCGCCCGCCTCGACCCAGCTGCTGCTGCGGCTGATGACGGAGACGAAGACCGGCGAGACCCGCATCAAGGCTGGGCTGCCGCCCGACGCGACCTTCGCCCACAAGACCGGCACGGGCGGCACGGATCAGGGCGTCAACGCCGCGACCAACGACATCGGCGTGATCACCCTGAAGAATGGCCACCGCTATGCCGTCGCCGTCTTCCTGGCAGGCTCCACGCTCCCGGGCCAGGACCGCGACGCCCTCTTCGCCGCCGTGGGCAGGGCGGTGACGCGCGCGGTGAAATAGCCGCATGCCGCCGGAATTGCTGGACTTCGCGGCCCAAGGAGCCCATCTAGGTGGGATCGATCTCTGTCGCGCAACGCTCTCTACCTCCGCTCCACTGCGCGCGGATCGTCAAGAAGCCGGACTTTCAGACCTCGATACCGCCGACCAGGGCTGTTCCTGGCGGCCAACTTAAAACGGAGGCTGAAATGGCTACCGGTACTGTCAAATGGTTCAACGCCACCAAGGGTTATGGCTTCATCCAGCCGGAAGACGGCGGCAAGGACGTGTTCGTGCACATCTCCGCCGTTGAGCGCGCGGGTCTGCGCGGGCTGAACGAAGGCCAGCGCGTGTCCTACGAACTTGAGCGCGATCGCCGCTCGGGCAAGGAATCCGCGGGCAACCTGCAGAGCCTCTAAGGCTCTCCAGACCAACCCAAAAACGAGAGGCGCGCCGAGGCCCCGCTTCGGCGCGCCTTTTCTTTCACCGATAAGGAGCCTGAATGGCCAAGGAAGAGCTGCTGGAATTCGACGGCGAGATCACCGAACTGCTGCCGGAGGGCCGCTTTCGCGTGAAGCTCGACAACGAGCACATGATCCTCGCCTACACGGCCGGCCGCATGAAGCGGAACCGGATCAAGTCGATGGTCGGCGACCGCGTCACCGTCGAGATGACGCCCTACGACCTCGACAAGGGCCGCATCACCTTCCGCCACAAGACCGAAGGCGCCCGCCCCGGCGGCCCTCCGCGCCCGCAGTATCGCAGGCGGTAGATGCTCCCCCTCAGGGGGAGCTGCCCCGAAAGGGGCTGTGGGGGCGAGTCAGCAGGCCCCCATCCCGGCCTTCGGCCGTACTTCCCCCTGAGGGGGAAGATCAGGGTTTCGCGCCTGACTTCGCCGGTCTATAGCCATCGCCGCCCGCGCCGCGGCAGGCCCTGTGCGCCTTCCGCTCCGAGCGCGCCAACGCACCGGAGACCCTCCCCCGATGGCCAAGATCAAAGTCGCCAATCCCGTCGTCGACCTCGACGGCGACGAGATGACCCGCATCATCTGGAAGCTGATCAAAGAGAAGCTGATCTTCCCCTACCTCGACCTTCAGCTCGACTATTACGACCTGGGGATGGAGCACCGGGACGCGACCGACGACCAGGTGACCATCGACGCGGCGAACGCGATCAAGCGCCATGGCGTGGGAGTGAAGTGCGCGACCATCACCCCCGACGAAGCGCGGGTGAAGGAGTTCAATCTCAAGAAGATGTGGAAGTCCCCCAACGGGACCATCCGCAACATCCTGGGCGGCGTCGTCTTCCGCGAGCCGATCATCTGCAAGAACGTGCCCCGGCTCGTTCCCGGCTGGACCCAGCCGATCATCGTCGGCCGCCACGCTTTCGGCGACCAGTACAAGGCCACCGACTTCGTGGTGCCCGGGCCGGGTAAGCTGACCATCACTTTCGTCGGAAACGACGGTCAGAAGATCGAGCACGAGGTCTATGACTTCCCCGGCGGCGGCGTCGCCATGGGGATGTACAACCTCGACAGCTCCATCCGCGAGTTCGCGCAGGCCTCGTTTGCGATGGGCCTGGCGCGCGGGTACCCGGTCTATCTCTCGACCAAGAACACCATCCTCAAGGCCTACGACGGCCGCTTCAAGGACCTGTTCCAGGAGGTGTTCGACGCCCAGTTCGCCGCAGCCTTCAAGGAAAAGGGGCTGACCTACGAGCACCGCCTGATCGACGACATGGTCGCCTCCGCGCTGAAGTGGTCCGGCGGTTTCGTCTGGGCCTGCAAGAACTACGACGGCGACGTGCAGTCCGACACCGTGGCCCAGGGCTACGGGTCGCTTGGCCTGATGACCTCGGTGCTGATGACGCCGGACGGCCAGACGGTGGAAGCCGAGGCCGCCCACGGCACCGTCACCCGCCACTACCGCCAGCACCAGAAGGGCGAGTCGACCTCGACCAACTCCATCGCCTCGATCTTCGCCTGGACCCGTGGCCTCGCCCACCGCGCCAAGCTGGACGACAACGCCGCCCTGGCCGAGTTCGCGCACACGCTGGAGAAGGTCTGCGTCGATACGGTCGAAGCCGGCTACATGACGAAGGACCTGGCTCTGCTGGTCGGCCCCGACCAGGCCTGGCTCACCACCGAAGGCTTCCTCGACAAGATCGCCGAGAACCTCACCGCTGCGATGGCGAAGGCATAACCCCTCCCCCTCGGGGGGAGAGAGTCACCCATTCTCCCGCGCGGTCCTGATCCGGCCAACGAACTCCTCGGTCGTGTTGACCTTTGGGTACGGCTGCTCAGGCACGGACACGCCGAGGAATCGGCAAAGCGGCTCCCACCCCTGCCCTGGCGTGTATTCGAGCAGGCGCTCGGCAGGGATGGTGCGGCGGACTTCCTCGTTGTGGCGGTTGTAGACGTCGATGACGTGGTCGCGGGTATGGAGGTCGCCGTTGAACTTCCGGCCGATCACCTTCTCCACCATCTCCCTCCACGCTTCGGGCGCGCCGGCGTGGTTGTCGAAGTTGAAGATCGTCGCCTGGGTGGACTCATACCAGCCCTGCGGCTCCCGAACCGTCAGGATCACCTTCGCCTCGGGATAATGGTCGGCGAGCGGCTTGTAGAACTCTGCGGACGGCCAATCGACGGCGCTGCGGAAGCCCTCGAACACCTCGTCCCAGTTCACCGGCTTGCCGTCGGCGGCGTCGCTCCACTGCGCCCAGGACTGCGGAAGCTTGAACACCTCCATCATGTGGTAGCAGGGCCCGAGCCCAAGCTGCTCCAGCGCGAGCTTCAGCGACATCGTCCCCGTCCGGCCCAGCCCCGCCCCGATAACCTTCAGCGTCATGGCGGGTCCCTCCGTCTAGGCGTTGGCGCTCTCGGCGAGCTCCTGATAGGCGAGCGCGCCGGGCGCGATGATGATCAGGTACTGCAAGGCCCCCAGCGCGCCGCCGAAGACCGTGTAGATAACCATCGCCGGGGTGAAATAGGTCGCCAGCGACGTGGCGTCAGGCTGGAAAACCTGCACCGCAGCCGACCAACCGGTGAGCATCGCCGCTACCGCCACGTAGATGATCAACCCGAGCACGGCCACGATGATCGTCAGGATCAGTGCGAGCAAGTAGGTGCCGAACAGCCGCCAGAACTGGTGGTGCGTCAGGCGCCAGGACTCGAATATCCGGATGCGCCGCTCGGCGAACGACATCGGCCAGGCAAGCGAGAGGCGAATCCAGAGCCAGACGAACGTCGGCAGAACCGCGACACCGGCCAGCGCGCCGAGCAGGGCGACCAGGGTCACCGGCAGCTTGTCGCCCGTCATGTGAGCGGCGACCGCTGCAATACCCGCCATGATCCCGAACGCTAGCACAATCGCGAAGGCGAAGACCGCCGCCAGACCGACGAAGATGAGAAGAATGAGCGCCAGCCGCATCTCATCCATCCCGAGCCTCAGATAGGCCCCCTTGCTATCGGCGGGCCGCAGAACGAGCCGGTAGACCGCTGCCGCGAACACGATGGTGAGCGTCATGCCCAACAAGGTGACCGGCCAGGCCTTTTCCAGGAACGCCATGGTGAGCGCGGGGTCCTGGGCGCCGGCCTCCGCCGCTGCTTCCCACGCGTTCAGCTCCCTGCCCGCGAACGCCACGAGCATGACGTTGATGATCGCTTTCACGACCATATAGACGAGCACCCAGACGAGCACGATGCGCGGCTTCTCCCGCGTCAGCCGAAAACCTTCCAACGCCGCGTCGGTGGGCGAAAAGGTCGCCATTCATCAAAGCTCCGAGAGAGATCAAGCGTGGCCGCAGTTAGCCCTGCTTCGTCGGGAATTACTACACGACTTCCCCCTCCCGCAGCGAGGGCGAAGAGAGTAAGTCGTGCGCATGGCTATCAAACCCATCCACGTCGTCGGCGGAGGCCTCGCGGGCTCGGAAGCCGCCTGGCAGATCGCGCAGGCCGGCGTGCCCGTCGTGCTGCACGAGATGCGGCCGGTGCGGAAGACCGACGCCCACCAGACCGACGGTCTGGCCGAGCTCGTCTGCTCGAACTCGTTCCGCTCGGACGACTGGGAATACAACGCTGTGGGCCTGCTGCATGCGGAGATGCGCCGCTGCGGTTCGATCATCATGGCGGCCGGCGACGAGCATCAGGTGCCGGCGGGCGGCGCGCTGGCGGTGGACCGCGAGGGCTTCTCGGCGGCGGTCACGGCGCGGCTTGAGGCGCACCCGCTGGTCACGATCGAGCGCGGCGAGGTCGCGGGCCTGCCGCCGGCCGAGTGGGACAGCGTGATCGTCGCGACCGGCCCCCTCACCTCCCCCGCGCTGGCGCAGGCGATCCTGGACCTGACCGGCGAGGACTCGCTCTCCTTCTTCGACGCCATCGCGCCGATCGTGCACCTCGAGTCCATCGACTTCGACATCGCCTGGCGCCAGTCGCGCTACGACAAGGAAGGCCCGGGTGGGGACGCGGCCGCCTACATCAACTGCCCGATGACGAAGGACGAGTACGAGGCCTTCATCGACGCCCTGCTGGCCGGGCCGAAGTCAGAGTTCAAGGAGTGGGAGAACGTCCCCTACTTCGACGGCTGCCTGCCGATCGAGGTGATGGCCGAACGCGGCCGCGAGACCCTGCGCCACGGACCTATGAAGCCGGTCGGCCTGACCAACCCGCGCGCCCCGACGGTGAAGCCCTACGCCATCGTGCAGCTGAGGCAGGACAATGCGCTCGGCACGCTTTGGAACATGGTCGGCTTCCAGACCAAGCTGAAGCACGGCGCCCAGACCGACGTCTTCCGCATGATCCCCGGCCTGCAGGACGCCCAGTTCGCAAGGCTCGGCGGCCTGCACCGCAACACCTTCATCAACTCCCCGCGCCTTCTCGACCGGCAACTGCGGATGAAGGCCGACCCGCGCCTGCGGTTTGCCGGCCAGGTCACCGGCGTCGAGGGCTATGTCGAGAGCGCCGCCATCGGCCTGCTGACCGGCCGCCTCGCCGCCGCCGAGCGTCTCGGCCGCCCGCTGGAGGCGCCGCCCGCCACCACGGCGCTCGGCGCGCTCGTCAACCACATCACAGGCGGCCACGTCGGCGGCGCCTTCCAGCCGATGAACATCAACTACGGCCTGCTCCCGCCGCTGGAGGCGCCGAAGGTCGATGCCGAGGGCAAGAAGATACCCTTCAAGGAACGCGGCCGAGCCAAGAAGCGGCTGATGAGTCTGCGGGCGCTCGCCGACCTCGACGCCTGGCTCGCAACAAAAACGGCGGCCGCCGAGGTGGCGACCGCCGCGGAGTGATCCGGGTTCGAAGGGGACCGAAGCCGGAGTTAGAAGCCTTTCTTGATGCTGAGCCCTATCAGCCTCGGGTCGAGCACGAAGACGTTGGTGGTCAGCGCCGTGTCGTCGGAGTTCAGGAAAGCATCGGTGATCGGCGTCTTGTCGAGCAGGTTCTTGGCATAGAACTCGATCTTCAGATCGTCCTCGGGCCGCTCCAGCCAAACCGACAGGTTCACGTTGTACCAGCCGTGCAGCTTGTCGTACGGGTTATCGTTGTAGACCCGAGCCCACGACTGCGACTGCCAGTAGGCGTCGGCGCGAACTGTCGCCCGCCAGGAGCCATCCAGGATGTCGTGGCTGTACTGGCTCCCAAGGGAAATGGTCCAGTGCGGGGCGTTTGGCAGCTTGTTCCCGCCCAGGTCTTTGTAGAAACCCGCGCCGCCGTTGGGCAAAGTGCTCGGATCAGGCGCGTGGCCGGACAAAACGCCCGCTCCGGGGCATACATCCGGGAGCCACAGATACTCTGGGTACAGCGTGTCGTTAAGGTCCCGCGCCTGCTGAATGACGCTGGCGACGTAGGCCTTTGGCAGAACGCAGTTGGACGCCAACTGGATCCATGGCTTGACCACCATGTAGTCCGTATGCCCCTGAAGCCGGTCCATCAAGTCTATCGATTGCGCTCCGTTGGCGATGCGGGAGTCCTGATACCCCAGTGTGGCGTTAACTCGGAGATCGCGCGTCGGCGAAAACATAGCCTCGGCCTCGACGCCCCACACCTTCGCGTCAAAGTTCTCGTTGACGGCCGTCCTCTCTTTAATCTGAGAAACCTGGTAGTCTTTATAATCATAGAAGAACGCATCCGCGTTCAGGACCATTGCTCCGCCGAGAAGCGTGTTCTTGGCTCCGGCTTCATAGGCGTTTATGAACTCCGGTTTGAAAGTCGCCGGGTACGTCGGTGGCGTGAAGGGATTCGTCAAGGGGAAGCAAAATCCAAGTCCCGGAAAGCAGCCTGGACCCTGCAAATACCCAATTCCCGGGGGGTTCGCGCCGCCCCCCTTATAACCACGCGAATAGAATCCGTAGACCAGCGTGTGATCGGTAAAGGTGAGCTCTGGCGTCCAGTCCAACCCCAAGCGCCCGGTCATCTGGCCCCAGTGCTGCTTGATGTCCGGCTCCGCCGGATACCCCTTGTCCACCGTTCCGAAGCTAAAGGGATAGCTGCTCAGCAGCGTCTGGCTCGGCACGGGGGTAAACGTCTTCCTGTCATTGGTGTAGCGCAAGCCCGCCGTGACCTTCATCGCGGGGTTCACTTGCCAGTAGAGCTCGCCAAAGATGGCTGATGAACTGAGCTTGTACGGATTCTTGCTGCGGAAGTAGTTGTGGCCCTCACCATTGAGGCTTTCGACCGGATTAGGGTCGATATAGATGCATCCAACGCCTGCCGGGGAGCCGACATCCACAAGCGTACCCCATGGGACCACGTTCTCCATGCCGAATTTAGCCTGACACTTCGTAACATCGACGCTGTTATTACCGATACTGAAGCTTCGCGCCTGGGTTAGCAACGTCATCAAGTTGAACATGATGAAATAGTCTTCCAGGGTACGGTACCGCGTATAGTTAGCGCCGGCGCTGAAATTTATCGGGCCGGAGAACGAAGATGAGACGCGGATTTCCTGATTGAATTGGCTACTCTTGGCTCGTGAAATGTCGAAGCCGGCGAGCGAATTAGAGGGGCCAATCTGGGGGTCCGTATAGATTCCACCTGGAATAAGCTGACGCAGCGGCGACGGAGCGTACAGGCAAGTGCCTGTGTCACAACTCCAGTAGTTTGGATCGAACATACCCGACGTATCGTTAAAGATCGGCACGGTGTTAAATCGATTATAATCCTGGAAGGAGTATATCTTGTCTTCCACGTAAGCCGTTTGCGACGAAACCGATAGATGGTCGCCGACGTCTATGTCGAAGTTGAGCTCAAGAACGTCTGTCTTTGCCTGGTACTTCGGATCCTTGATGGAATTGATCACACGAAGGTCCCGTGACTGCATCATGCCGCCGTAAGGATCGACCGCGCGGACGGCGGTCACCCAGTCGCTTGCCTCCCACTGATTAAGGTGGCCGTCCGGCAGGGGTCCGTTAACCTGATTTACCAAGCCCAGCGCCCCCCAGTTCGCCCCCGGGATCGACAGAAACGCGATGAACGGGATGGACAAGCCGTTCGGCGTTCCGAACGCGCTGTCGTCGTACAGCGATCCGGGCTTGCAGCCCTGACTGAGAAGGCCGCGCGTGGTGGGCAGCAGCCCCGTGACGCCGTCCACGCTTTCCGGCCCATAGTCGTGGTGACAGAGCTGCTTGCCCGTCCGTGAGCGGTTGTCGTCTTCGTTGAACCGTTCCCAGATGAAGGTGCTCTTGATGCGGTCAGTGGGGTTGAAGCCGATGGTCAAGCGCGCCGACCACAAATCCCGGCCGTTGATCGCGTGCTTTGTGGTGGCGTTGTAGTCGTAGCCTTGGCGGTCGGTCAGAGCGCCCGCCAGACGAATGGCGAGTTTGTCCTCGACCAGCGGAACGTTGACCATCGCTGAAACGCGCTTGGAGTGGTAATTACCCACCTCGCCCTTCAGCCAGCCGGAGAAATCCTTCAGGTTCGGCTTGGCCGAGATCACATTGATCACGCCGGCCGTTGCGTTGCGCCCGTGCAGTGTTCCTTGGGGACCGCGCAGCACCTCGACCCGTTCGACGTCGAAGTACTCCTGCTCGAACAGGCGGTTGCGGATCAGGGCCGAGTTATTGAACTCCACCGCGACGCCCGGGTCGGTGGTGACGGAGATGGCCTTTGTCCCGATGCCACGGATCGAGAAGTTGTAGCTCGAGAAGTTGTTCTTCGAGAAGGTGACGTTCGGGATGGCTTTCAGGAGGTCGAAGCCGCCTTCGATCTTTTGTTCCTGAAGCGACTTCTCGGTAAACGCGCTGATAGCGATCGGCACGTCCTGGATGTTCTCTTCCTTCTTCTGCGCCGTCACGACGAGCGCAGCAACCGTCCCAGCGTCAGCGCCGTCCCCCGCGGCGCTTCCGGACTGGGGGTCGGCGGTGATCCGCACGGCGTTCGGAGCGACGAAATCGTAGTGAAGGCCCGAGCCGTCGAGCAGGGCGATCAGGGCGTCGCGTGTGCTGAGGTCGCCTTGCACAGGCCGCGCGGTCTTGCCGGCCACCATGTCATGCGGCGCGGCCACCGAGATGTGCGCCTGGCGGCCGAGGTCGAGCAGCGCGGTCGCGAGCGGCTGTTCGGGAATGTTGAAGCTGGTGAGCTGCTCTTGGGCGTAGGCAGTCGGCGCGAACGCCAGCGCCGCCAGGATCGCGGCGGTCGAACCGCCCGCCAGAGCCGAATACTTGGACCGTTTGGACATGACCGGTTCCCCCCGTTTGTTGTCGTCCTCGCTCGTTGTGACGACGGGGGGCCTTTTCACCCTACCTACCCATTTGCAGAATTTTCACTGACCAGCAGATCGGCCCTCGGCTGGCGCTCGATTTCGGCGCCGAGCAGGTCGCCGAGCGTCTTCAGCGTCCGCTCGCGGTCCTCGACCTGCAGGCGCAGCGTGACGCGCCGGGCGGCGAGGCCCGGATCGTCGACCTCGATCGGCCGGTCGTAGAAGCGGTTCAGGTCCTCGACGACCTGGCCGACGGTGGCGTCCTCGTATCCCACGATCCGCAGGCGCCACTCGGCGACGCTGGCGGCATCGACGGACGTGACGACCGGCCGCCCGTCCGGGCTGAGGCGCAACCGCTGCCCCGCCGCAAGGTCGGCGAGCTTGCGTCCGTGCAGATCGGCGACGGTCAGCACGCCGTCGGTCACAGCGACGTCCAGATCGCCGTCACGGCAGCGCACGTTGAAGGTCCCCGTCCCGCCGATCCGGTAATCGCCGGCGCGAACCAGGAACGGCCGCCTCGTGTCCTTCTTCACGAAGAACACCGCCTCGCCGTCGTCCATGCGGACCGAGCGGCGCTCCGGCGTGATGTCGTAGGAGACCTTCGTCGCCACGTTCAGCCCGACCACGCTGCCGTCGTCGAGGCTGGCGGTCCGCTGCTCGCCGACGTGGGTGCGGATCGTGTGGCCGAAGGGGTGCAGCAACGCGACCGACGCGCCGCCGATCAGCACGGCCACCGACGCCGCGATCGCCGCCCAGCGGCGCGCGGCGTGCGCGGGCTTTGGCGCGCTGACGCCCATTTCGCGCAGGCCCGACAGCTCGCCCCACAGCTCGTGCATGCCGCCGAGCGCGGCCTGGTTCTTCGGGTCGGAGCGCCAGGCGTCGAAGGCCGCGCGCTCGTCCAGCGTCATCGGCCCACGGCGCAGGGCGGCGAACCACACGGCGGCCTCGTCGCGCGTCACCTCGTCCAGCCTGATCGGTCCTGCTTCGCCTGCCATTCGACACCTAAGACGTTCGAGCCGAGGTTCACCCCCGCTCAGTCGCCGTCTACCTCCCTCGAAAGCTGCGCCATCGCGCAGGCCATGTGTTTCTCGACGGTCTTGATGCTGACGCCCGCGCGCCGGGCGATCTGGGCGTAGCTCAGGCCCTCCAGCCGGTGCAGCAGGAAGACCTCGCGGCGCTTCGGCGGCATGCGCTCGATGCACGCCATGGCGCGCTTCAGCCGCTCGGAAGCGATCAGGATGCGCTCGGGGCTCGCGGCCGGATCGGCGGCGTCGGCCTCCTCGGGCCGGAACAGGGCGGCCGTGCGACGCTTCGAACGCAGCTTGTCGATCACCGCGTTGCGGGCAATGCGGAACAGCAGGTGGACGGGTCTTTCGATCTCCGCCTTGCCGCCCGCCTCGACGGTCTTGAGGAAGGCGTCCTGGACGAGGTCGGCGGCTTCTTCGGGTCCGGCGCGGCTGGCGATGGCGCGCAGGCGAGGCCCGCGCTCGGCATAGGCCCGCGCCAGCTCACCCGATATCGCCGACTGCCGTTCGTCCCCGGCCACCCCGCGCCTCCCGCACGTACGCGTACGAGGGTCCCGCCGGCCTTACAGCGCTGTCAAGACAGGGCGAGGCGCTCCATGACGCGGTCGGTGATCCGCTGGCAGCGCACGCCGAGGAAGGGGAAGGCCTCCGTGACGGCCGACGCCAGCTTTTCGTCGAGCGCCTTGCGCAGCATGGCCCGCGCGCGGTGCAGGCGGGTTTTAACCGTCGCCGGATTGAGGCCCAGGTTCTCGGCCGTTTCCTCGATGCTGCAGCCCTCGACGTCGCGCAGAATGAAGACGGTCCGGAAGATTTCCGGAAGATCATCCACGGCCACTTCAAGTATTCGCCTGATTTCGTTGCGGGCCACGTCGGCCTCCGGATTGGCGGCGCCGGGGAGCTGGATGACTTGCGCCGTTTCGCGGTTGGAGAGTTCGCTCACGTCCACGGTCGGCTTGCGCTTTCGCAGCCGTCCGCGCGCCTCGTTCAACGCGATCCGGGTGAGCCAGGTCAGGATGGCCGACTCGCCCCGAAAATCCGCCAACCGGCTGAAGGCGCGGACGTACACCTCCTGCACCACGTCCTCGGCCTCCGCCTCGTCGCGCAGGACCGCCCGCGCCGTGCGGAACAGGCGCTGGTTGCAGCGCTGCATGATGGCGCGGAACGCCTCGCCCTCCCCGGCCTTCGCGCGCCGCACGAGGTCCGCTTCCGGGAGGCTGTCGTAATCGATCGCTCGACGTTGCATCGCCATGACTATGGCCTCACCGCGCCAGTTCGGCGAGCAGCTCGCGCCGCACCGCCTCGTCCTGATAGACGCCCAGGAACCGGCGGGTCACCAGCGAGGCGCCCTGCTTGTTCACGCCGCGCGAGGCCATGCACTCGTGGGCGGCCTCGACGATCACCGCCACGCCGCGCGGCTGCAGCACGCGATCCAGCGTATCGGCGATCTCGGCCGTCAGCCGCTCCTGGATCTGCAGTCGACGCCCGAAAGCCTCGACCAGGCGGGCGAGCTTTGAAATGCCGACCACCCGGTCCTTCGGCAGATAGGCGACGTGCGCCACGCCGTGGATCGCGGCCATGTGGTGCTCGCAGAACGACCGCACCGGGATGTCGCGCAGCAGGACCGCGTCGTCATAACCGCCGACCTCCTCGAAGGTGCGAGCGAGGATGCCTTCCGGGTCGTGCGCATAGCCCGCGAACCACTCCTCATAGGCGCGGACGACGCGGGCCGGCGTCTCCTCCAGCCCCTCGCGGAGCGGGTCGTCGCCGGCCCAGCGGATCAGCGTGCGCACGGCCTCTTCCGCCTCCCCGCGCGAAGGCTTGCCGCTCCGAAACTCCGTAATCCGCTGAACCGCCGCAGACATCGCTCTCTCCCGTGTTGCTGGCGATTGGATGGAGCGGGCGCGGAAAGGTTCCCGACCTTCAGGCCAGGGTGTCGGCGAGCCGGCGCAGGACGTCGCGGGCCTCCTGCGCGATCTCGGCCACGATCTCCCCTGCCGGCTGGACCTTGTGGACCCTGCCGACGCTCTGGCCGGCCCACAGCGACAGGGCCTCGATGTCGCCGGTCGCCTCCGGACCCGGCGTGATCGAGGCGTAGCGGACCATCGAACCGAACATCCCCCGCGCCAGCACCTCGCCCTCACCCGGCCGGTCCTTGGCAGGACGGCCCGCGGCCTCCCACATTTCGATGGTCGAGTTCCGCAGCACCCGGTGCGGCGCGTTTCGCCAGCCGACGTCGAACAGGTCCGTATGCACCGTCGAGGTCTCGTCCGCGGCGAGCAGGCGCTGCTGATACTCCGGATGGATCGCCACCTCCTCGCTGGCCAGGAAGCGCGTGCCGATCCACGCCCCGCTCGCGCCCAGCGCCAGAGCCGCCGCCAGGCCGTGGCCGTCGGCGATCCCGCCTGCCGCCAGCACCGGCGTGTCGCCCACGGCCTCCACCACGGCGCGGACGAGCGGCATGGTGGCCACCTCGCCCCGCACATGGCCGCCGGCCTCCCAGCCCTGCGCCACGACGATGTCGACGCCGGCCTCCACCGCCGCCCGGGCGTCGGCGGCGCTGGCGACGGTGCTGATGGTCAGCGCGCCCGCCGCCTTCGCTTGCTCCACATACGGCGCCGGATCGCCCCAGAAGAAGGAGACGAGGCGCACGCCCTCTTCCAGACACGCCGCCAGCCGGTCGGCTTGCGGCCACTCCAGCACCAGGTTCACGCCGAACGGCTTGTCCGTCAGCGCCTTCGTCTCGCGGATCTGGCCCCGCAGCGCCTCCTGCGGATGCCAGGACAGAGCCAGCATCCCCAGCCCGCCCACATTGCTGACCGCCGCGGCCAGCGCCGGACAACTCGCCCCGCCCATGGGCGCCTGGACGATGGGAAGCGCGATGCCGACTTTCCGGCAGAAGGTCGTCTGCATGGTCCTCTCCGCCTGTTGGGCCGCGGCGTGGACCCACCATACGACGGAACCAAGCTCCAGCGGCTCTGTTTTCGGGCGGAATGGACGCGCCCGCCGCCCAACCGGATTCGAAGCTGGCCATCTATGCCGCCGCTGGGGGGAACCTCGCGATCGCGGTCAGCAAGTTCGTCGCCTTCTTCTTCACCGGATCCTCGGCCCTGCTGACGGAGGGCATCCACTCGGTCGTCGACACCGGCAACCAGGGGCTGCTGATGCTGGGCCTGACCCGAGCGGCCAAGCCGCCGGACGCCGGCCATCCGTTCGGGCACGGGATGGAGCTTTATTTCTGGTCCTTCGTGGTCGCCTTGATGATCTTCGCGCTGGGCGGGGCCTTCTCCGTCTACGAGGGCGTCCAGAAGGTGATGGAGCCGGAGCCAATGAGCCGGCCCTGGATCAACTTCCTGGTGCTGGGCGTGGCCATCGTGTTCGAGGGCGCCTCCTTCACCATCGCCATGCGCGAGCACCGGCGGCGCAACCCGGTGGGCCGTTTCCTATCGACCGTCCGGCGCAGCAAGGACCCCAGCCTCTTCGCGGTGCTGCTGGAGGACGCCGCCGCGCTGATCGGGCTGGTGTTCGCGCTGGTCGGCGTGACCGCGGCGAGCGTGCTGCACGTGCCCCAGGCCGACGGGATCGCCTCCGTCGCCATCGGCCTGCTGCTGACCGCGGTCGCGATCTTCATGGCCAACGAGACGCGGAGCCTGCTGACCGGCGAGGCGGCGGCGGCCTCGGTGGTCGACGACGTGCGCCGCATCCTCGAACGCGATGACCGGGTGAAGAGGGTCATCGAGGTCCTTAGCCTGCACCTCGGGCCGCAGGAAATCCTGGTCGGGGTGACCATCGACTTCCGCGACGACCTGCCCGGCGGGGCGCTGGAGAAGGCCGCCGACGAGCTCAGCGACCGCATCCAGGACGCCCAGCCCTGCATCACCCGCCTGTTCCTGCGGCCGGGCGCCCAGGCCAGCGTCAATTGAGCCCAGGTGTCCATTCCACGGACCCGTGTTACGGAAGGCCCATGAACGACGTGAGTCAGTCCTTCTCCCGCCGCCTCTTGCCGGAGGACTACCAGGCGCTGGGCGCTTTCCGCGACGCGCTGCGCCGGTTCCTGCGCTTCAGCGAGGCGGGGGCGGAGGCGCTGGGGCTCACGCCGCAGCAGCACCAGGCGATGCTGGTGATCCACGCCCACCCCGGCGAGGAGCCCATCAGCGTGGGCCAGCTGGCCGAGCGGCTGATGATCAAGAACCACAGCGCCGTCGGCCTCGTCGCCCGGCTGCAGGAGCGCGGCCTGGTGACCCGCGAGACCTCCGCCGAGGACCGCCGCCGCGTGCTGCTGAAGCTCACGCCCAAGGCCCAGGAGCAGCTGGAGCTCATCTCCCGCAACAACCTGCGCGAGCTGAAGAGCAACGCGACGGTTTTCAACGACCTGCTGGCGACCCTCCAGAGGATCGAAGAGCGCCGCTGACCGGCGGCGGCTGAAGCGGCGCCGTCGCGGGGCCTGCGTGAGCAGTCTCGCGCGCGGACGCACGCAGGCGCGCGCATGCGTGTGTACAGGGGCGCATGTATCGCGGAGACGCGGATGCACGGACGCAGGCGGGCGCGTGGGGGATAAGTTCGGCGGCGGGGATATGGGCGGCGGCGGTCATCGGGGGAGTATGGGGGTGGTTGGGGCGGAGGGGACAACCACCCGTCATCCTGGGCCTTGTGCCCAGGACCCAGACACACAGACGGTCGGGCGTGTGTCCCCTGCCGTCCCGCCTGGTCCTGAAACGGCGGCGCTTCTGGGTCCTCGGGACGAGTCCGAGGATGACGGGGATAAGTGCGGAGGGGCGAAGGGTCGAAAAGACGCGAATGTCCCGCCTTGATCTGTCTCCAGAGTCTCGCCCTCCCGGCAAAAGAAAAAGGCGGCCGCGTCGCCGCAGCCGCCCAGGCAATCCGCGCTTCGAAGGGGACCGAAAGCGGAGTTGGAGATGCAGTGCGTGGTTCGAGACGCGGCCCTTACGCGCCGCTCCTCACCATGACGACCACTGAGTTCGTCATCCTGAGGAGCCGGCGCAGCCGACGTCTCGAAGGACGCAGGGCGGTGATTAGAAATCCTTCCTGATGCTGAGCCCGATCAGCCGCGGGTCGAGCACGAACACGTTCGTAGTCAGTCCCGTGTCGTCGGAGTTCAGGAAGGCGTCGGTGATCGGCGTCTTGTCGAGGATGTTCTTGGCGTAGAGCTCGATCTTGAGGCCATCGTCGTTCTCGACCCAGAGGGAGAGGTTCGCGTTGTACCAGCCGTGCAGCTTGTCATACGGATTGTCGTTGTAGACCCGCGCCCAGGACTGCGACTGCCAATAGCCGTCCGCGCGCACCGTCCCGCGCCAGCCGGGCAGGAACTCGAACCCATACTGAGCTCCGAGCGAGACCGTCCAATGCGGCGCGTTGGGAAGCTTGTTGCCACCGAGATCGGCATCGAACCCAGCGCTGCCGTTGGGCCAAGTAGATTGATCGACAGGCACACCAAGCCATGTCAACCCCCCTCCGCTGCCCGCCGTCGGGTTCCCGACGCCGACGCTGAACCAACTACCCGGGCACAGATTCGCTAACGGGAACAGGTTGCCGCCGGGTTGCTGCGCGACGTACAGCTCTACCAAGTTACGCGGTGCTATGCAGTTCGACGGGAGCTGAACCCACGGCTTGAGCAGCACCCAGTCGGGGTTGCCTTGCGTTCTATTCATCAAATCGATAGACGCCTCGCCATCCGCTATCGCGCTGTCCTGGTAGCCCAGGCTCGCATTTAGCCGAAGAGACGGAGCGGGGCTGAATAAGCTTTCCAGCTCCAGGCCCCATACCTTTGCATCAAAATTCTCATTGACTGCCGTTCTCTCCTTGATCTGAGAAACTTGATAGTTTTTGTAATCGTAGAAGAATGCGGCCGTGTTGAAGGTTAGAGCGCCGCCAAGGAGCGTATTCTTAGTCCCCACCTCGTAGGCATTCACAAATTCTGGCTCATAAACTTTGGGATAAGACAGGGTCTGGAAAAATGGCGGCACCTCCCATCCAAAAAAGTCGACAGGTTCGTCCCGAAACCCGATTCCCGGCGGATTCGCACCACCCCCCTTATACCCGTGCGAGAAGAAAGCGTAAATCATGGTGCGGTCCGTGAATGGCACCACCGGTTGCCAATCAAAGCCGATCCGCCCAGTGAGCGCACCCCAGCTTTGGTTGATATTCGGGTCGTGAGGATACCCGCGATCCACAGCTCCACCCCAAAGGAGACGCTGTGAAAGGAGCAGCTGGCTCGGGACGGGCGTGAACTTCTTGCGGTCCCTCGTGAATCGTAGACCAGCCGTAATCTTGAAATCCGGAGACACTTTCCAGTACGCCTCCCCAAACGCGGCGCCAGAGGTCATTCGGTAAGGATTGTCGCTCCGGAAATAGTTGTGACCATCCCCCGCTATCGATTCAAGGGGGTTCTGGTCAATATAGATGCAGTTCGGCGAATCGATGGGGCCATTAAGCGGGCCGTCCAGCCCAATCGCCCCTTGGTTACACGTACTATAGTTGCCGGCGGCATTCATGTACTCAGCCGTCGCTGTTATAAGATTGAAGAGTACGAAATAATCCTCTTCCGTTTTGTATCGCATAAAATTTGCGCCAACACTGAAATTCAAGCGACCCGAAAAATCAGACTGCACTCGCACCTCTTGCGAGAATTGCTTACTCGTCGCGCGGGACAGGTCGAAGCCAGCGATCGTATTCGACGTCCCTATTTGCGGATCAGTGAAATATCCGCCCGGAGCATAGCTGCTAAAATCTATACATTCTCCAGCCCAATTCTGAGCGAAGCAATCCCAGGCCGGGTCCGATGTGTCCCGAAAAACGGGAAATGAATTGAATCGATTATAGTCTTGTATGGAGTATATCCGATCGACGTTGTACGCGGTCTGCGATGTCAGAGTGAGCTCAGGAGTCAAATCAAGATCGAAGTTCAACTCGAACACGTCTGCCTTAGCGCGATACCGAGGATCTTTGATCGAGGCGATCGTCCTGAGATCCGGCGATTGCATGAGGCCGCCATATGGATCCGTGGGCATCAACAGAGGCATTGATGGGGCGGGAGACATATTGGCCGCCGCCATGAATTGAATAAACGGGATACTGATGCCGTTCGGAGTTTCAAACGCGCCGGCGTCGTACAGGGACCCTGGCTTACACCCTTGACTCATCTTCGCCGCGTCGAAGTCCGAGAGCGTCACCCCTGCGATTTGCCTGACTCCTTCGTCCCGATGACATAGCTGCTTGCCAGTCCGCGAGCGGTCGTCGTCTTCGTTGAAGCGCTCCCAGATCAGGTTGGAGCGAATACGGTCGGTGGGGTTGAAGCCGACGGTCACGCGAGCCGACCACAGATCGCGCCCGTTGATGTGGTGCTTCGTCACAGAGTTGTAGTCGTACCCGGCGCGGTCGGTGAGGGCGCCGGCAAAGCGTATAGCTAACTTGTCCTCCACTAGGGGGACGTTCACCATCGCCGAGACGCGCTTGGTGTGGTAGTTGCCCACCTCGCCCTTCAGCCAACCGGAAAAATCCTGCAAGTTCGGCTTCGCGGAGATGACGTTGATCACGCCGGCGGTGGCGTTGCGGCCATAGAGGGTGCCTTGCGGGCCACGCAGCACTTCAACGCGTTCGACGTCGAAGTACTCCTGCTCGAACAGCCTGTTGCGGATGAGCGCGGTGTTGTTGAACGCGACCGCCACGCCGGGGTCGGTCGTGACCGACACCGCCTTCGTGCCAATCCCCCGGATCGAGAAGTTGTAGCTTGAGAAGTTGTTTTTGCTGAACGTGACGTTCGGGATCGCCTTCAGGAGGTCGAAACCACCTTCGATCTTCTGCTCTTCCAGGCTCTTCTGAGTAAACGCACTGATCGCGATCGGCACGTCCTGGATGTTTTCCTCGCGCTTCTGCGCGGTCACGACCAGCGCTGCGACCGTGCCCGCGTCAGCGCCGTCCCCCGCGGCGCTGCCGGACTGGGGGTCGGCGGCGATCCTTTCTACGACGATGGAGCCGGTGGGGCCGCGTTCGGCTTTCAGGCCGGTGCCTTGCAGGAGCATGGCGAGCGCCTGGCCTTCGGCCATGTCGCCCTTCACCGCGGGCGCGGTCTTGCCGGCCAGCAGGTCCATGGAGGCGATGACCGGGATGTCGGTCTGGTGCGAGTAGGCGAGCAGCGCGCTCGACAGCGGCTGGGCCGGGATGTCGAAGGTGTGGGTGGCGTCCTCGGCGAACGCGGGCGCCGCGGTGGCTATGGCGAGGGCCGAAGCGCCGGCCAGCAACAGACGATGGATCATTGTCTCCCCCTGAGATGCGTCCCGCGACCCCCGTCGCGGTTGACCATTTCTGTCGGTGAGACGTGCAGGCCTTGCGGGGTCACAGGGGGGAGAGGCAAAAAAATTTCAGCCCGGCTGCGGGCCTCCCTGGCGGGGACTGATGGTGACGGCGCCCGAGGCGTCGCGGACGACCGTGACGGGGGCGACGGTGGGGAGTTCGGTCAGGAACTTGTCGATCTCGCCGACCTTGAAGGAGGCGGCCAGCCGCTCGGCGCCCGCGCCGCCTTCGAGCTTCACGCCGGGGCCGTAGTAGCGGTTGAGGTCGGCGACCACGTCGGCCAGCCGCGTGTCGTCATAGGCAAGCTGACCGGAGCGCCACTCGCCCGCGCTGGGCGGCGCGGCGGTGACCTCGCCCACGCGGGAGAGCGGGACGGCGACAGGGCCGAGGCGGGTCTGGGTGGCGACGACCCTCTGGCCGGCCAGCAGGGTGCGCGGGCCGGCAGGCGTCAGGGCCCGCTCACGCACCTCGACGGAGCCTTCCAGCACCGCGACTTCCACGCCGCCGGCGCCGCGCCTCACGTCGAACTTCGTGCCGATGTCGCGGATCACGGCGCCGCGGGCCTCGACCTCGAAGGGGTGTGCCGCGTCGTGGACGACGTCGAAGAAGGCCTCGCCGCTGGTCAGCCGCACCCGGCGCACGCCGTGCTCGTCATTGAACGTGATCGACGACTTGGCGCCCAAGGTTACGTGGCTGCCGTCCGGGAGGATGAGCGTGCGGACCTCGCCGACGCGGGTCGCGGCCTGCAGGTCGGGGCGGTCGACGGTGGGGATGACGGCGACCGCCACCACCGCCGCCGCCGCAGCGCCTATCCCGGCGGCGGCCGCCTTGCGCATGAGCGGCACGTTGCGGCGCGGCATCGGACGCCGGTGCGCGGGCTCCAGCGGCTCGAGCTCGGCCAGCGACGAGAGCGAGGCGATGTCGTCGAGCGTGCGGCTCATCTGCGCGAACGTTGCGGCGTTCTTCGGGTCGGCGGACCAGGCGGCGAAGGCGGCCTCCTCGGAGGCGGTGAGGCGGGTCATGCGCCGGCGGGCGAGCCACTCGCTGGCCTCGCGGTCGATGTCGGTCTGGGATCGCTCGGCGATCATTCGGCGCCTCCGTCGGCGTCGCGCAGCGCCGCGTTGCACTGGGCCACCGCCTCGGCGAACAGCTGGGTCACGCGCGTCGGCGAGACGCCCATGCGCCGGGCGATCTCGGTGTAATTGAGCCCATGGATGGCGTGCATGATCAGCACCTTGCGCCGCCTGGGCTCCATCTTCCGCACCACCCTGTCCACGATCGCCAGCCGCTCCTTCGCCGATAAGACGCGCTCGCTGTCGCAATTCGCAGTCTCGCCGCCGAAGTCGAGGATGGCGACCTCGGCCGACAGCCGCGTGCGCACCGCCTCGCGGCGGCGGTGGTCCATGACGATGTTGTGGGCCGTGCGGTAGAGGAAGGCGCGCGGGTGGTCGATCTCGCCCGGCTCGACGGCGGCGAAGCGGGCGAAGGCGCCCTGGGCCACCTCCTCCGGCTCCGGCGGGCCCGCGCCGAAGGTCTTGCGGACATAGGCGCAGAGCTCGGACCAGTACTGGCGATAGGCGCGCTCCACCGCCTCGCCCGGAGCGATCGGATGGACTGGCTTGACGAACGCGGACTCGGCCATCGGACCGGGACTCCCCCTGCCCTTTCAGCAAGAACCAAGTTTTCCGGTTTCGCAAGCGGTTGCGAAAAGTCGCGGAAAATCAGCTGGTTCAGTGTGGCCAGGGTTGTTTGACGCACATCCAGCGGATGCGGTGGAAGTCTTCGGCGTTGTCGACCCAGCCGGTGATCTTCGGGTTCACCAGGTTGCGGCTGACGCCGAAGTAGATCGGGGCCACGATCTCGTCGTCGAGCATCAGCTGCTCGGCCTGGCGCATGATCCGGGCGCGCTTCTTCAGGTCCTTTTCCTGGTCCGCCCGCGCCATCAGGGCATCGTAGGCCGGGTTGCTGTAGTCGCCGAAGTTCTGCGCGCCGGTGCCCGACAGCAACAGGTCCAGGAAGGTCGTCGGGTCGTTGAAGTCCGCCGACCAGGCCGTCAGCCCGGCCTGGAAGTTGCGGGCCTCCATGTCGGCGAAGTTGATCTGGCCCTCTTCGGGGGTGAGCAGCGTCTCCACCCCGATGTCTCGCCAGTCGGCCTGGATCGCCTGGCTGATCAGCAGCGTGTCGGTGGCGTTGCCGGAGTTGAGCTTGATCGTCAGCGGGTGGCCGGGGCCGAAGCCGGCGGCGTTCAGCAGCGCCCGCGCCTCGGCCTGGCGCGCGGCCAGCGGCTTGCCGGCAAAGGGCAGGCGCGCGCCGGGCTCGTAGCTGGCGATGGCCGGGGGCGTGAAGCTGTAGGCCGGCTGCTGGCCCGCGCGCATCAGCTTGTAGGCGATGAACTCGCGGTCGATGGCCTCCGACAGCGCCTGGCGAACGCGCCGGTCCGCTAGGAAGGGATAGTCGCGCGTGTTGAAGGCTACATAGGTCAGCGACAGCTGCATGTGGGTGCGCACGTAAGGACCCATGTAGTCGGGGCGCCTCAGCAGGCCGATGCGGCTGGACTGGAAGGTGGTGCTGACGTCGAGCTCGCCGCGCTTGACCCGCCGCTCCGCCGCCACGGCGTCGGTGGTGGGATAGAAGTCGACGCGGTCGATGCAGACGTTCTTCGCGTCCCAGAAGTGGGGGTTCTTCTGAATGCGAAGGATGTCGCCCAGATGCCAGCTGACCAGGGTGTAGCCGGCGTTGGAGACGTAGTGGCCGGGCTGCACCCAGGCGTCGCCGTACTTTTCGGCCACGTGTTTCGGCACCGGGTAGAAGGCGGTGTGCTTGAGGAGTTCGGGCAGCTGGGGCGCCGGGTGTTCGAGGGTCAGCTCCAGCGTCAGCGGATTGACGGCGCGGGCGCCGAGCGCAGTGGGCGGCAGCTTGTGGGACTCCACCGCCTGGGCGTTCTTGAGGATGTAGATCAGGTAGGCGTAGCTCGCCGCCGTGTTCGGATCGAGCATGCGGCGGTAGGCATAGACGAAATCGTCGGCCGTCACCGGTACGCCGTCCGACCAGACCGCGCCCGGGCGCAGGTGGAAGGTCCAGACTAGGCCATCGGGGCTCGTCTCCCAGCTGACAGCGGCGCCCGGGACCACGCTGGCGTCCGGCGCGTCGCTGGTCAGCCCCATGATCAGGTCGCCGATGATGGCGAACTCGCTGGTCGTGGTCGCCTTCTGCGGATCGAGCGTCGCCGGGTCGACGGTGTTGCCGTACTCGAGGCAGATCTGGCCCTTCGGACAGGGCGGGCGCTGCACCTTGTTCTGGCAGCCGCCGAGAAGCAGGACCGCGGCAATCGCGGCGGCGAAAACTTTCTTCACTTGTTGATCGACCTCAACGACACCCGACCGTCTGGCGGCACTGTGGTCCACAAGCGGCGCAAAGCCAACTCCCCGGGCGACGCGGGGGAAATGGCGGTTTTATTTACATCGGCGTAAATACTATCCGGAGATCCATCAGAGAAACCTAATATGCGAATGCGCTCAATATCTCTCTGGCATTGTTGAACGCGTTCATCTGGCAACACCATCTTTTGATGAGAGAAATACCGGTCTCGGCAAATAACGACTCCCGCCCGACCGGGAACAACATAAGTTCATTTTGCTTACACCTGTGACATTTTGCGCCGTGGCCGATTGACACGGTTTAGTTACCATGAATCACTGAGTGCGTGGGCGAACGACTAAATGACCTAAGAGAGAGGGGTTACAATGCTGGCTTATCAGATGCCGCCGCCTGGCGCGGCGTCTGGCCAGGGACCCGTATTCACCTCCCCCAGGGTGGACGGCGACCTGGCCAGCGAAGTGCTTAACCTGCTCAATGTCGGACTGATCCTGGTCTCGGCGACGAGCGAACTTCTCGGCGTGAACGAAAACGGGGCGGCGTGCCTCGAGGCCCGCGACGGCCTCTGGGACGAGGAAGGCCTTCTGGCCGCCGAAGCCGTCACCGAAACCCTGCAGCTACGCAGCGCCATCCGTGAGGCAGTGGAAAAGGGCCGCCCCGGCGGCATGCTGATCCGCCGCACGCGTCAGATGCAACCGCACATGGTCATGATCCAGCCCGTCCGTAACGGCGAAGATCGTCAGGCCGTGGTCGCGGTGCGCAATGGCGATGCGAAGTCTCCTGGGCTGTCGGATCGTGTCCGGGCATTGTTCCGGCTCGGCCCGGCGGAAGCCGACATCGCCGTTCAGCTGGCGCGCGGCTCCGACATCCAGGAGATCGCGATGGCTCGCGGCGTAACGATCAACACCATCCGTACCCAACTGGCTTCGGCCATGGTGAAGGTGGGCGTCCGTCGTCAGGCGGAGTTGGTCGCGGCGGTCGCCAGTCTCGACGTCCTGGCCTAGCCTTTAAGACCGTCGCCGTCGCGAAGGCGACGCTCGGCCTCATCGTGCTTGACTTCTTCCTCGGCAAGGAGCCGCTCCAGCCGGGCGCGTTCCTCGTCCGTCTTTGCGTCGGCGATCAGCTGACGAAAGCGCGCGATGTTCTCGCGGGCGATCCATTCTTGAGTCTTGGGCATACTGGAAAACCCCAGTCTCAGCTGAAGCCAGAATTCAGCTCGAAGATTATGACCCCCTCGATAGCCGGAGTCGAACCGAAATACATCCGCGCGCGATCTTTCCGCGCGCCGTCACTATTTGGCTAGACTGTCGCAATGGATGCGTTCACCGGCCTGACGCAGGACGAAGCCGACCGCCGGCTTGCCGAGATCGGGCCGAACGCGCTGCCCCGTCCGCGGGGCCGCAACCTGCCGCGTATCGTTTTCGAAACCGCGCGCGAGCCGATGTTCGTGCTGCTGCTGGGCGCGGCGATCCTCTACCTTGTCCTTGGCGACCTCGGCGAAGGCGCCTTCCTGCTGGCGGGCGCGGTGCTCGCGGTGGGGCTGGTCATCCTGCAGGAGGCGCGCAGCGAACGTGCGCTGGCGGCGCTCCGGGAGTTCGCCGAGCCGCAGGCGCGGGTGATCCGCGACGGCGCGCAGCGGCGCATCCCCGCCCGCGAGCTGGTCCCCGGCGACATTCTTCTCGCCGGCGAGGGCGAGCGGCTGCCGGCCGACGCCGTGCTGGTCGGCGGCGATCCGCTCAGCGTCGACGAAGCCGCCCTGACCGGGGAGTCCGCGCCGGTCTCGAAGCGGCATGCGCGCGGGGAGGAAGACCTCACCGGCGACACCGCACCCGGCGCCGACAAGACGCCCTTCCTGTTTGCCGGAACCCTGATCGTGCGCGGCCAGGGCGTCGCGCGGGTGGCGCGCACCGGGCCGCAGTCCGCGCTCGGCCGCATCGGATCGTCGCTGGCCGAGATCGGCGAGGAGCCGACCGCCCTCCAGAAGACCGCCGGCCGGCTAGTCGGTCTGCTCGGGCTCATGGCCATCGCCTTCTGCGGCCTGGTGGTCGCCGCCTACGGGCTGATCCATCACGACTGGATCGAGGGCGTGCTGGCCGGGATCACGGTCGCCATCGCCCTGATCCCGGAAGAGTTTCCGATGGTGCTGGCGGTGTTCCTGGCGCTGGGCGCCTGGCGGCTGGCGACCCACAAGGTGCTGGTGCGCCGGACCGCGGCGATCGAGGCGCTGGGCGGGGCGACCGTCCTCTGCGTCGACAAGACCGGAACGCTCACCGAAAACCGGATGCAGGTCGCGCGGCTGTGGACGCCGGGCGAGGAGTCCGCGCTGCTGGATGTCGCCGCGCTGGCCTCCGCCCTCCAGCCGGTCGACCCCATGGACCGCGCCATCCGCGAGCGGGCCCGGCCCTCCGTGGGCGAGCTGGAACGATCGTGGCCGCTCAGGCCGGGGTTGATGGCGGTGGTGCAGCTCTGGCGGTCCGGCGAGGCGCGGATCGCGGCGGCGAAGGGCGCGCCGGAGGAAATCTTCCGGCTCTGCAAGCTGCCGCACGAGGAGATTCGGCGGCTGCACGGGATCGTCCACGGCTTCGCGGAGGAAGGCCTGCGCGTGCTGGGCGTGGCCTCTTGCCATGCAGCGGGCGCCTTCCCCGACGATCCGAAGGCCGCCGACTTCCGCTTCGAGGGCCTGATCGGGTTCGTCGATCCCGTTCGTCCCGAGGTTCCCCCTGCCCTGAAGGAAGCCTTGGCGGCCGGCGTGAAGGTGATGATGATCACCGGCGACCACCCCTCGACCGCGCTCGCCATCGCCAGGGCCGTGGGCATCGACACCGCGGCGGGCGCGATGCTCGGCGCCGAGGTCAAGGCGCTGCCCTTCCCCGCGCTGCGCGACCGCCTGCGCGAGGTGCGCGTCTTCGCCCGCATCGCACCGGAGCAGAAGCTGCTGATCGTCGAGGCGCTGAAGGCGGACGGCGAGGTGGTCGCCATGACGGGCGACGGCGTGAACGACGCGCCGGCGCTGGAGGCCGCCCACATCGGCATCGCCATGGGCCGCAAGGGGACCGACGTGGCGCGCGAGGCCGCCGACCTCGTACTGCTGGACGACAGCTTTGCCTCCATCGTCGGCGGCGTGCGGCTGGGCCGGCGGATCTTCGCCAACCTGCGCCGGGCGCTGAGCTACATCACCGCTATCCACATCCCGATCGCGGGGCTGGCGCTGCTGCCGGTGATCGCGGGCCTGCCGCCGCTGCTCATGCCCATGCACGTGGTGCTGCTCGAGCTGGCCATCGACCCGATTTGCTCGCTGGTCTTCGAGGGCGAACCGAGCGACGCCGCAGCCATGAAGCGCCCACCCCGGCGCCCGGACGAGGCGCTGTTCGGGCCGCCGCAGCTGCTGCTGGCCCTGTTGCAGGGCGCGGGCGTGCTGGGAGGCGTGTTCGGCCTCTACGTCTGGGCGCTCGGCGCCTACACGGTGGAGCAGGCCCGAGGAGCGGCCTTCATCGCGCTGGTGCTTGGCAACCTGATCCTGGCGCTGGCGGACGCCATGTCGGGCGAGGGCCGCCTGTTCGCGCCGCACCGGCGGGTGTTCTGGGCCATCGCCGCGGGTATCGCCGTGGCGCTCGGCGTCGTGTTCACCCTGCCCGCCGCCCGGCACGTGTTCGAGGTCGCGCGCCCGGACGCCGCCCTCCTCCTCACCGCCCTCGGCATCGCGGTGGTCGGCGGCGCCTGGCTCAATGTGGCGAGGCGGGTCGCGCGAAGATGACGGACCTTTGACTCTTCTCAACGACCGCCCTGGCGAGGGGCGGATAATCGCGGCGTTCCACGAGGGAGGACGCCATGAAAGTCCGTGAAGTGATGCACCGCGGCGTGGCCTGCGCCGAGCCTGGTACGCCGATCCGCGACGTCGCGGCCATGATGCGCAAGGCCGACGTCGGCTCCATTCCGATCCATGAGAAGGGCCGGCTCGTCGGCATCGTCACCGACCGCGACATCGCTGTGCGCGCGGTGGCGGACGGCCGCGATATCGACGCCCTGACCGCCCGCGAGGTGATGACCTTCGACCCGCTCTGCTGCCGCGAAAGCGACGATCTGGACCGCACCATCGCGCTGATGGAGCACCGCAAGGTCCGCCGCGTGCCGGTGATCGGAGACGCGGGCGAGCCCATCGGCATGGTCAGCCTGGGCGATATCGCCGGCCGGGTCGGCAAGGACGAGTCCGGCGAACTCCTGAACGCTGTTTCCGAACACCACGCCTGAGCCATGCCCATTCCCAATCGCCTGTTGTTCGTCCTCGCGGACGGCGCCCACGCCCGCTTCGTGCAGCGCAACCGTGAGACCGGCGCCTTCGTGACCGTCCGAGAGCTGGACGGGTCGCACCGGCTGAAGAACCTGCGGCGCGAGCTGCGCGGCGGGCCTCCGCCGGGCCGGTCCCACGAAAGCGCCTCGACGGCTCGCCACGGCGTCGGCCGCGAGGATTACGAACGCCAGGCGAAGGAGGCTTTCGTCACCCAGGTGGCGCAGGAGGCGTGCGAGTTCGCCACGCCGAACGATGCGTTGGTGGTCGTGGCCCCCTCGCGGCTGGTCTCCGCCTTCCGCGAGCGGCTGGGTGAGCGGGCAGCGGCGGTGGTGGCCAAGGACCTGATCAAGACCCCGGACGCCGAACTCGCCCGCTGGCTGGAGCCTCTGACGCTTCAGGTCCGCGCGCCGATTTCCTAGACCTTCGGTCCGTCATCCAGATGGTCGTAGAGGATGCGCGAGGCGTCGCCTTGCGGGTCCTCGTACTGGCCGTGCTTCAGGGTCCAGGCGAAGGCGCCGAGGCCGAGCAGCGCCAGGATCAGCGAGAAGGGCAGCAGGAAGAAGATCGCGTTCATCGGCGCGCTCCCGTCCAGTTCATGCGCAGCGCGTTCAGCGTCACCACCAGCGACGAGGCGCTCATGGCGATGGCGGCGATGAAGGGGTTCACGAAGCCCAGGATCGCGGCGGGGGCCGCGACCACGTTGTAGAGCGCCGAGGCGCCGAAGTTCTCCACCGCCCGCTTGCGTGCGGCGCGGGCCACGTCGATGGCGAGCGGCACGGCGGCCAGCGCCTCGCCCGAGAAGACGAGGTCGGCGGCGTTCTGGCTGGCGTCGAGGGCGGAGCCGGGGGCCATCGCGCCGTGGGCCTTGGCGAGCGCGGCGGCGTCGTTGAGGCCGTCGCCGACCATCAGCACCTTGCGCCCGGCGGCCTTGAGCATCTCGATCGCATCGACCTTTTCGAACGGCGTCAGGCAGGCATGCCAGTCGTCGATGCCGACCTGGCGGGCGGCTCTTTCGACCGGGCCGGAAAGGTCGCCGGAGAGGATTTCGACCGTGAGGCCCCTCGCCTTCAGCGCGGCGATGGCATGGGCGGCGTCGGGGCGGATCTGGTCTGAGAAGCGCAGGCGGACCTTGGTGTCGCCCTCGAAGGCGAACCACAACTCAGTCTCGGCGCCGGTGTCTGGCGCGCCGACGAAGGTCGCGCGGCCCAGGCGCGCCTTGCGGCCGCCGATGAGGCCCTCGATGCCTTGACCGGCGGTCTCGTGGGTGTCGGCGGCGACCTCGCCCGGACCGGCCGCTTCGGCGACGGCGCGGGCGAGCGGGTGGCGGGAGGCGCGGGCGAGCGGGGCGACCATGCGGACCACGGCGTCGGGCGCATCGATCAGGCGCGGACGGCCTTCGGTGAGCACGCCTGTCTTGTCGAAGACGACGTGGTCGATCTCGGCCAGCCGCTCCAGCGCCGCGCCGGACTTCACCAGCACGCCCTTGCGGAACAGGCGGCCGGACGCGGTGATCTGCACCGCCGGCACGGCCAACCCCAGCGCGCAGGGGCAGGTGATGATGAGGAGCGCGGCCGCCCGCAGCACCGCCTCACGGAAGCTTAAGCCCAGCGACCAGCCGACAATGAAGGTCGCTGCCGCCAGCGTATGCACGACGGGCACGTAGATGGCGGCCGCCTTGTCGGCGAGGCGGACGTAAGCCGACTTGGTTTGCGCACCGGCCTCCATCAGCCGCGCGATGGCGGCGACGGCGGAGTCTTCAGACCGGGCGCTGGCGCGGATCACCAGCCGGCCGCCGAGGTTCAGCGCGCCCGCGTGGCAGGCCTGACCGACGGAGACGGCCGCAGGCGCGCTTTCGCCGGTGATCAGGGCGTTGTCGAGGGTCGACGCGCCCTGCTCGACGACGCCGTCTACCGGGACGCGCTCGCCGGGCGCGACCGCGAGAAGGTCGCCGACCGCCACGTCGCTGACGGGGACCATGTGCTCGCGGCCTTGCGCGTCCAGCCGTGCGGCGGCGGGCGCCTGCAGGGCCAGCAGGTCGCGGGCGGCGCTTCGAGCCTTGGCTCGCAGCGTATGGTCGAGGTAGCGGCCGATCAGCAGCAGGAAGAGGAGCGACACCGCCGCGTCGAAGTAGGCATGCGGGCCGCCGAGGATGGTCTCCGAGAAGCTGACGATCAGCGTCAGGATTACGCCGATGGAGATCGGCACGTCCATGTTGGCCTTGCCGCGCTTCAGCGACCGCCAGGCGCTCTCGAAGAACGGCATCCCGGCGAAGAGCGCGCAGGGCGTCGCGATCAGGGCCGAGAGCCAGTACATCAGCTCGCGCGTGGCCGGCCCCAGCTCCTGGCCGAACAGTCCGGCCCAGACCGGCACCGAGAACATCATCACGTTCCCGGCCCCGAACGCCGCCACGCCCAGCGCCAGCACCAGGCGCCGACCCTCGCGATCGTAGGCTTCCCTGGCTTCGCTGGGGTCGTAGGGCGTCGCGGGATAGCCGAGGCCGTCGAGCGTCTCGATCACCCGCGCCGGATCGGCGGCGCCGTCGAACGCAACCGACAGCTTGCCGCTGGTCAGGTTCAGCCGCGCCGACGAGACCCCCGGCAGCTCGCCCACGCCCTTCTCGATCTTGGCCATGCAGCCGGCGCAGCGGGCGCCCTTCACCAGCAGCTCCAGCTGCGAGGCGCCGTCCTTGCCCGGGCGCAGGAAGGCGGACAGGTCCGGCGCGGTGGCGAGGTCGGTCATGGCCACACCAGCCGCTTGTGCGCTTCGAACACGTGACCGGCGCCGTCGTGCGCCGTGGCGCTGAGGTCCCAGGCCCCGGTCAGGCCCCTGGCGGAGGCTTCGTACATGCCAGGCGCGGTGCGGGTCAGGGTGAGCAGCTTGCGCCCCTGCTCCGTCGCCGGCCGCTCCAGCTTGCCGACGACTCTCAGGCCGTCGACCGGCTGTCCCGCGCGGTCGAGTACGATGAGCTGCACGACATCGCCGCTGCGGGCGACCTCCGCGCTCCAGCCGAGTTCGGCCTCGGCCGCCTTCCGGGCGAGCGTGCGGTTGTACTCGATCCCCGCCTCGTAGGGGTTGTCGACGGTCTGCCCAGGGAAGGTATGGATCGCCTGGTACATGAAGGCGCCGTTTACAGCGAAGATCAGGCCGAAGAAGGCGACGAACCCGGCCAGCACGTGCCAGCCGTTCAGCTCGAAGGGTTTGCGGACAGCGGCGCGCATCAGTTGGCGTATCCCGAGAGGAAGATGGTCTTGGCCGTCGCCGTGTGGCCGCCGCCCTCGACGGTGAAGGTCACCGGCATGTTGGGCCCGGTCAGCGCCGACGCCGGAGCGCTGGCGAAGACGCGCACGCCGCGCACCTCATTGGCGGGGACCGTCACGGTGATCGTCCCCTTCGTCGCCGCCTCGCCCGGCGTCTTCAGCACCGCCGGCAGGCCCGCGAACTTCACGGTGAAGGTCTCGTCGTGGAAGCCGCGGTTGGCGATCTTCAGCGTGTAGCCGTCGCGGATCGAGCCGTCGTGCAGGCGCACGAAGGTCGGGTTGCGGTCGCGCAGCACGTGCAGGTCGATCAGGCTGCGGTGGCCAAGCCCCCACAGCATCAGCCCCGAAACCAGCGTCAGCGCCACGGCATAGTAGGCGGTGCGCGTGCGAACGAACCGGTAGATCGCCGGCTGCTTGGCCGCGCGCCGCGTCACCGCCTCGACGCTGTCGTAGGCGATCAGGCCCTTGGGCCGGCCGACCTTCACCATCACATCGTTGCAGGCGTCGATGCAGAGGCCGCAGTTAATGCACTCCAGCTGCGGGCCGTCCCTGATGTCGATGCCCATCGGGCAGACGACGACGCACTGGTTGCAGTCGACGCAGTCGCCGCGGCCTTCCCAGGTCTGGCCCTTCTTGTGCGGCCCGCGCGGCTCGCCCCGGTCGTAGCGGTAGGTGACCTGGAGCGAGTGCTCGTCCAGCATGGCGCCCTGGATGCGCGGCCACGGGCACATGTAGGTGCAGACCTGCTCGCGCATCGTGCCCGCGAAGGTGTAGGTCGTCACCGTCAGCAGCGCGCACGACACGTACGCCGTCACCGGCGCCTGGCCGATCCAGAACGTGCGGATCAGGTGCGGAGCGTCGTGGAAGTAGAAGATCCACGCCCCGCCCGTGCCGAACGCGATGCCGATCCAGACGGCGTGCTTGCCGATCTTCCGCCAGGCCTTGTTGAAGGACCACGGCGCGGCGTCGAGCTTCATCCGCGCGTTGCGGTCGCCCTCGAACCAGCGCTCGACCTGCATGAAGAGGTCGGTCCAGACCGTCTGCGGGCAGGCGTAGCCGCACCACAGCCGCCCAAACAGCGCCGATGTCAGGAACAGCGCCAGCGCCGCCATCACCAGCAGGCCGGTGATGAAATAGACCTCCTGCGGCCAGAGCTGGATCCAGAAGAAGTAGAACCGCCGGCCGGCGAAATCGACCAGCACCGCCTGGTCAGGCAGGCTGCCCGGCCGCTCCCAACGTATCCACGGCGTGATGTAGTAGACGGCGAGCGTGGCGATCAGCACCGCCCACTTGATCCGCCGCCACAGGCCCGTGACGCGCTTGGGATAGATCGGCACGCGCGCCTTGTAGAGCCCGCCCTTCCCCGCCTCCTTTTTCGCCCGATACTTCTCGGCGACGGAGACGGGGCCGTGCGGCTCGCCGGGCTCCTTGGGACGCGTGCGGTCGATAACGACAGTCATAACTCTACCTTGCGGGCCTTACTGACCGCCCGCGTTGGCGTGGATGTAGACGGCGAGCGCCTTGATGGTCTCCGGGCTGAACCGGTGGCCCCAGGCGGGCATCACGCCGCCGTGGCCGTTCCAGATCTGGTCGTGGATCGCGTTGCGGTCGGAGCCGTAGAGCCAGTCCGCGTCCGTCAGGTTGGGCGCGCCGAAGGCGACGTTCCCCTGCCCTGTCGGGCCGTGGCAGGAGGCGCAGTTGTCGGCGAACAGCTGGCCCGCCCGCTGCACGGCGGCGGCGTTCGCCTTCCGGTGCGAGAGGGCGACGACATACTCCGTCAGGTCGTCGACCTGTGCGGGCTGGAGCAGCTGGTCCTTCCCGAACGCGGGCATCTGGCTCATCCGCGCGTTGGGATCGCCGGAGCGCACGCCGACGGTGATGGTGTGCTGGATGTCCTCCAGCGTGCCGCCCCACAGCCAGACGTCGTCGCGCAGGTTGGCGTAACCCTTGCCGCCCGTGCCGCCGACGCCGTGGCAGGTCGCGCAGTTGTCGCCGAACACCGACTGGCCGACCGACAGGGCGTAGGCCTGCAGGTCAGGGTCGGCCTCGATCTGCTCCAGCGAGGCGTTGGTGAGCTTGGCGCCTTCCGCCCCGCGCTGGGCCTTCAGCGCATCCAGTTCCTTCACCACGTTCACGCGGTCGGAGTAGTGCAGCAGGCCAGGCGTGAAGCCGTGGCGGCCCGGCCAGGCCGGCATCAGGATCCAGTAGATCACCGCCGCCAGCACCGCCGCCCAGAACATCCACAGCCACCAGCGCGGCAGCGGGTTGTCGAGCTCCTTGATCCCGTCCCACTCGTGGCCGGTGGTCTCGACGCCCGAAATCTCGTCGGTTTCACGCTCACGCGGGGACATCGTCATGGTCCTCTTCGAGGGGGATGTGGGCCGCGCGCTGGAAAGTCGCCTTTTTCGAGGGACGCAGCGCGAACCAGAGGCCGATTACGAAGAGCAGGGCGAAGTAGATCGTGCCGCCCTGCTGGACGATCCGGGAGATGGTCTCGTAGGTCACGCCGCTCACCGCTGGTTCTCGGGCGCGGAGGCCTGGTAGGTGGAGAAGTCCACCAGCGTGCCCAGCATCTGCAGGTAGGCGATCAGCGCATCCATCTCGGTCAGCCGGTCCGGATTGCCGTCCCAGTCGCGGTTGGCGACCTTCTGGCCGTAGCGCTTCTTCAGGTCCGTCGCGTCGGCGGAGAAGGGATCGGCCTGCGCCTGCGCGTCCGTGACGGCCTTCTGCACGTCCTCGTCGGTGTAGGGCACGCCAAGCTTCTGCATCGTGCGCACCTTGGCCTGCAGGTCGGACAGGTTCAGGTCCTTGTCCGCCAGGAAGGCGAAGGGCGGCATGTTGGATTCCGGCACCACCGAACGCGGGTTCATCAGGTGGTCGCGGTGCCAGCTGTCGCTGTACTTGCCCCCGACCCGCGCCAGGTCAGGCCCGGTGCGCTTCGACCCCCACTGGAAGGGGTGGTCGTACATGCTCTCGGCGGCGAGGCTGTAGTGGCCGTAGCGCTCTACCTCGTCCCGCAGGGGGCGGATCATCTGCGAGTGGCAGACGTAACAGCCCTCGCGAACGTAGACGTCCCGGCCGGCGAGCTCGAGCGGCGTGTAGGGCCGCATGCCCTGCACCTTCTCGATCGTGCTCTCGATCCAGAACAGGGGCGCGATCTCGACCAGACCGCCGATCGACACGACGACGATGATCCCGATCAGGAGCAGCAGCGAGTGGCGCTCCAGCTTTCCGTGGTGATTCCAGAGTGACATGGGCCCGCCCTCCTACTCGGCGGCCTGGATCGCGGGCGCGGCGACGGAGACCGGCGGCGCCTGCTCCTGGACGGACGGCATGCGCACCGTCTTCCAGAGATTGAAGATCATGATGAAGACGCCCGAGAGGAACATCAGGCCGCCAAGCGTCCGGATGACGTTCTCGATGTGCTTGGCCGAGACGGTCTCGACGAAGCTGTTGGCGAGGAAGCCCTGCGGCGTGTACTCGCGCCACATCAGGCCTTCCATGATGCCCGAGACCCACATCGAGGCGATGTAGAGAAGGATGCCGGTGGTCGCGATCCAGAAGTGCCACTCCACCAGCCGCAGCGAGTAGAGCTCCTTCTTCTTCCAGAGCCACGGGACCATGCAGTAGATCGAGGCGAAGGTGATGAAGCCCACCCAGCCCAGCGCGCCCGAGTGCACGTGTCCGATGGTCCAGTCGGTGTAGTGGCTGAGCGAGTTGACGGCCCGGATCGACATCAGCGGGCCTTCGAAGGTGCTCATGCCGTAGAAGGCCAGAGCCACCACCATCATCCGGATTACCGGGTCGGTCCGCAGCTTGTCCCAGGCGCCGGACAGCGTCATCAGGCCGTTGATCATGCCGCCCCAGGACGGCATCCACAGCATGATCGAGAAGGTCGCGCCCAGCGTCTGCGCCCACATCGGCAGGGCCGTGTAGTGCAGGTGGTGGGGACCGGCCCAGATATAGATGAAGATCAGCGCCCAGAAGTGGACGATGGACAGCCGGTAGGAATAGACCGGCCGCTCCGCGCGCTTTGGCACGAAGTAGTACATCATCGCCAGGAACCCGGCGGTCAGGAAGAAGCCCACTGCGTTGTGGCCGTACCACCACTGCGTCAGCGCATCCTGCACCCCTGAGAAGAGCGAATAGCTGCGGTGGTTCAGCGGGCTGACCGGCAGGGCCAGGTTGTTGACGATGTGCAGGATCGCGATGGTGACGATGAAGGCCAGGTAGAACCAGTTGGCCACATAGATGTGCGGCTCCTTGCGCTTCCACAGCGTGCCCAGGAACACCAGCAGGTAGGCGACCCAGACCACCGTCAGCCACAGGTCGACCAGCCACTCCGGCTCGGCGTATTCGCGCGACTGGGTGATGCCGGCAAGGTAGCCGACCGCCGCCAGCACGATGAAGAGCTGGTAGCCCCAGAACACGAACCAGGGCGTCAGGCCGCCCCAGAGCCTGGCCTTCGTCGTCCGCTGCACGACCCAGAAGGAGGTCGCGATCAGGCCGTTGCCGCCGAACGCGAAAATGACCCCCGAGGTGTGCAGGGGCCGCAAGCGTCCGAAGTTCAGCCAGCCCGCTTCCGGGAAATAGAGCTGATAGGGCCAGGAGAGCTGGGCCGCGATGAAGACGCCGACCAGCATGCCCACCGCCGCCCAGAACATGGTGGCGATGACGCCGGCCTTGATGACGCCGTCGTTGTAGCGGTGCGGGTCGGCCTTGAAGCCCCCAGACGCGACGCCCGCGTTCAGCGCGAAGGCGGCCAGCACGAAGCCGGCGGTGAAGATGTAGCCCTGCAGGCGAAAGAGCGGGTCCGGCGAAAACGCCGTCGCCAGGATGGAGACCAAGGCGGCTGTGACCGCGGCGATCAGCCAGCCGGCCGCATCGCCCGAGGTCTTCGCTTCAGCCGGAACAGCTGTGGCAGCAGTCATTGGGAATCACGCCCCCGAAGGTGTGTCGTTACCGATGGGGTCGGAGTAGCGGGGCCGGAGCGGACGTACGTTGATCTCGATCAATGAGAATGGATGAAGCTCTGCGGCATGGTGCGCGGGACCTGTCCTGGAGCCCCATCCCCGTGCGCACCTTCGAAGCCCGCCTCGCCGCCGCCTCCCCCTGGCTGATGGCCGGACTGCTCGCCGCCTTCGCCGGGTGGCTGGCGATGAATGAACCTGTTCAGCGAGGCGTCGTCTGCGGCCTGCACCAGGGCGCCGGCCACTGCGCGGCCTGCTACGCCGCCGTCGCCTTCGTCTTCATCGGCTGCATGACTTTCGCGGCACCACGCCCCACGATGAAGCGAGCCGCCATCCGGAGCAGCTCAGAGCCATGAACAGACTGACGGGCAAGGTCGCGGTCATCACCGGCGCGGCGCTGGGCCTTGGCCGCGCCACCGCCATCCGAATGGCCGAGGAAGGCGCGGCCGTGGCGTTGCTGGACATGCTCGACGCCGAGGGCCAGGCGCTCGCGGAGGATCTAACCGGCCGCGGCTTCAAAGCCCGCTACTGGCATTGCGACGTGACGAAGGAAGCGGAAGTCGCCCGCGTCATCGACCAGGTCGCCACCGCGTTCGGCTCGCTGACCGTGCTGGTGAACAACGCCGGCATCAGCGGCGCCAACAAACCCACGCACGAACTCACCGAGGAAGAGTGGGACCACGTCCAGGCCGTCAACGTGAAGGGCGTCTTCTTCTGCACGAAGCACGCCATCCCGCACATGAAGACGGCCGGCGGCGGCTCGATCATCAACCTGTCGTCGATCTACGGCCTGATCGGCGCCGGCGATGTACCGCCCTACCACGCCTCCAAGGGCGCGGTTCGCCTGATGAGCAAGAACGACGCCCTGATCTACGCCCCCGACAAGATCCGCGTGAACTCCATCCACCCCGGCTTCATCTGGACCCCGATGGTGCAGCACTTCACCGAGGAAGCGCCGGACGCCGCCGAGACCCGCCACCAGATCGACCTCCTCCACCCCCTAGGCCACATCGGCGAACCCGACGACATAGCCTGGGGCTGCGTCTACCTCGCCTCCGACGAAGCCAAGTTCGTCACCGGCTCCGAGCTGGTGATCGACGGGGGCTATACGGCGAGATGAACCCTTCTCCCCTTGCGGGAGAAGGTGGCCCGCGAAGCGGGTCGGATGAGGGGTTTCTCAGACGTCGATGAAGCGGATGTGCTGAGTCGAAGCTGAAGCGACTTTCGACCTCTCATCCGTCAGCCTTCGGCTGCCACCTTCTCCCGCAAGGGGAGAAGGGTTTCTATGACAAACTCGCCCCCACCAGCGCCCCCGCGCCGTAGGTCACGGCGGCTGCCGCGAGGCCAATCAGCAGCTGCCGGATCGCCGAGAACACGGCGCCTCGGCCGGTGAAGAGGGAGGTGCCGGCGCCGATGGCGGCGAGCGCGACGCCGCTCAGGACGAGGCTGGAAACGAAGGCGGTCTGGGACTTCAGGAAGAAGTACGGGACGATCGGGAAGATCGCGCCGATGGCGAACAGCACGAAGGACGAGCCCGCGGCCGTCCAGGGGGAGCCGCCGAGTTCCTTCGGATCGATGCCGAGTTCCTCGCGGGTCAGCGTTTCCAGCGCGGTGGTCGTGTCGGAGAGCAGCCGGTCGGCGAGCGCCTTCGCCTGCGCTTCGTCCAGACCCTTGGCCTGGTAGATCAGGGCCAGCTCCGCCTTCTCCTCGTCGGGCGACTGCGCCAGTTCCTCGGCCTCGGCGGCGATCTGGCTCTGGTAGAGTTCGCGAGAGGAGTTGACCGACAGCCACTCGCCCATCGCCATCGAGCAGGCGCCCGCCACCAGCCCCGCCAACCCGGTCAGCAGCACCACCCGCTCGCTCGCCGCCGCGCCTGCCACGCCCATCACGAGGCACAGGTTCGAGACCAGCCCGTCGTTGGCGCCCAGAACCGCGGCCCGCAGCGCGTTGCCGCCGCCGGAGCGGTGGCGGCCTTCGATCCTGGCGACCTCCGAGCCCGCCAGCCCATGGCCCGTCGTCGCCGCCCGCAGCACCCGGGCGTGGCCCTGCTCGTCGGCCGCGAGCCCCGCCGCGAGCGCCTCGGGCTGTCCGGCATAGGCGCCGCTGTCGCGCGCCTCGCCCGCCGCGATGATCGGCAGGGCCGTCGCCGCCCCGAAGCGCCTGGCCATGAAGACCAGCATCCGCGACCGCAGGCCGGGCGGCTTTTCCGGCGGATAGTGGCCGGCGTCGATGATGCGGCGCTTCCAGAACTCGGCGTGCGCCTCCTCGACGGCGGCCAGTTTCGCGTAGACCCGCGCCAGGTTCGGGTCCTTCTCCGACTGCGCGAGCGCCGCATAGACGGCCGCGCCGTCCCGCTCCTTCTGGAGGTTGCCCTCCCAGCGGCGCAGCTCCTTCGGCGGCCTGGCGTGGATCGTGACCATCAGTGCGCCAGCAAGAGGTGTGGGCCTTCCTCGCCCGCCAGGAACGACCGCGTCGCCCCGCCGAACAGCGCCTCGCGCAGCCGCGAGTGGCCATAGGCGCCGGCGACCAGCAGGCCGGCGCCGGTCGAGCGGACGATGGAGGCGAGCGCGTCCTTGCCGTGGCCTTCGACCCGTTCGACGTCGATCTCCTTGACCCCGCGCAGGGTCAGGTATTCGGCCAGCTGCTCGGGCTCACAGTGGCTGCGCTCGCTTTCATCGATGTGGCGCACGTCCTGCAGGATGATGGTCTTGGGCGCGCTGCGCAGCAGAGGCACGGCGGCGCGGACGGAGCGGCCGGCCTCCATGCTGCCGTCCCAGGCGACGACGGCCGGTCGGTCGGCCACCGGAACCCCGCCCCGCGCGACCAACAGCGGCGAGCGCCCGGCGATCACCGCCTCGTCGAGCAGGCCAAGCCACGGCCCGTCCTGCAGGGTGGCCGTATGACCGGCGACCACCAGATCCGTCAGCGGCAGCTCGTGCGTCAGCCCGAGCCAAAGGGTCCCCTGCTCCGCCGCCATCTCCATGCGCGCGCCGAACACCTCGGCCCCGAACGGCAGGTCCACCGCGTCCGCGGCCGCCCTCGCCATGCCGGCCAGCTTCACCCGCAGGTCGGCCTGCGCTTCATAGATCGCGTCCCAGGTCTCCTGCGTGAACCAGGTGGTCCCGAAAGCATCGGCCCAACTGGCGGCGGCGACCACCGTCGGGAACGCCGGCAGCACGCGCGCGACCGCCCCGTTCCGCTTCGCCAGGTCGGCGGTCACGGTGAGCATGTCGGCGTCGTCGGGCGAGCCGGAGGCGATGCTGAGCAGGTGGGCGTAAGCCATGGCGGCTCTCCTTTCGCGGCAACAAGGTGGGCCGTTGCTGGGTTGCTCGCCTTGAGCCCGATCAAGGTATGTGCCGTGCTGCGCTGTGAGAGTGGCTCGAACTCAAAATGGGGTCCCCATGAGACACGCCGTCATCGTCGCCCACCCGAACGCCCACAGCTTCACCATCCACATGGCGCAGGCCTACACCCACGCCGCGCACGCCAGGCACGACACGGTGTTCGTCCGCGACCTCTACCGGATGGGCTTCGACCCCTGCCTGAAGGAGGGCGAGGTGCCTACGCCGAAGGGCTTCGCGCCCGCCGAGGACGTGAAGGCAGAGCGGGAGATGATCCACGAGGCCGACGTGTTCGCCTTTTTCTACCCCCTCTGGTTCAACGCCCCGCCGGCGATCCTGAAGGGCTACATCGACCGGGTGTTCGGCATGGGCTTCGGCTACGGCATGGGCGAAGGCGGCAACGAACCCCTGCTGCGCGGCCGGCGGATGATCAGCTTCACCAGCTCCGGCGCCCCGCAGCGGTGGCTGAAGGAGACGGGGAGCTGGGACGCCATGCGCAAGCTGTTCGATGAGCACGTGGCGGGCGTGTGCGGCTTTACGGTCATCGACCACATCCACTTCGACAGCATCGTCCCGGGGATCACGGAGGAGAGCGTTGAGGCCTGCGCGCAGCAGGTGCGGGAGGTGGTTGAGAGTAAGCTGTGAGCGGGTGCGTCCTTCGACACGCCCCTTCGACAAGCTCAGGGGGCTGCTCAGGATGACGAATTCAGCAAAACCTAGTCATCCTGAGCAGGGCGCGCAGCGCCCGTGTCGAAGGACGCACTCTAGCGCCCCAGCGCCTCTTTCAGCCGCATCAGCACCCGCCGCCGCTCGGCGTCGCTGACGGCTTCTTCCAGTCTCAGTTCGAGGTCGTTGAGCAGCTCGGCGCGCAGATTGTGCCAGTCGAACGCGGTCGCCGCCTCGGTCGGGATGCGGCAGGGCTCGCCGGTGTCGGTGGCGGTCCTGGCCGACAGCAGGAAGGCCTGGTCCATCCCGGGCGCCACGAGTTGGTCGGACGCGAACACCGCGCCGGACAGCCGCTCCCTCAGGCCCTCCGAACTCGTCGGCTCCCCGTGCAGCAGGAACACCTTCCCCGCCACCGAACCCCGCGCCTTCGCCCACTCCACCAGCCCGTCGGCGTCGGCATGGCCGGAGTAGGCGTCGAAGTAGCGGATGCGGGCGCGGACCCGGATCGGCTCGCCCTGGATGCGGACCATCTGGCGGCCGTCCTGCAGCAGCCGCCCAAGCGTGCCCGCCGCCTGGAAGCCGCTCAGCATCACCGTCGCCTCCTTGCGCCACAGCAGGCGCTTGAGGTGCTTACGGATGCGGCCCGCGTCGCACATGCCGCTGGCCGCCATGATCACGTGCCAGCCGCGCAGCCGCTCGAGCTGGTCGCTGTCGCGCGGGCTCGCCAGCGGGAAGATGCGGCCCGGGGCGTGGATGCCTTCGTAGGGATTTCGGCCGTTCTGCCAGCCGCGCTTCAGGAAGACCTCCGTGGCCTTGATGGCGAG
>JBLNCT010000034.1:0-40383 GCA_050260915.1 Parcubacteria group bacterium | reverse complement strand
TGTAGTTGCCGACGTCCGCCGAGAGCTTCGCCTGATACGTGAACTTCGGCTTGGCGGTGATGATGTTGACGACCCCCGCCGTCGCGTTCCGCCCGTACAGCGTCCCCTGCGGGCCGCGCAGAACCTCGACCCGTTCCAGGTCGTAGAATTCCTGCTCGAAGAAGCGGTTACGGATGAAGGGGGTGTTGTTCTCAGCGACAGCCACAGCGGCGTCGGTCGTCGCGGAGATCGCCTGCGTGCCGATCCCCCGAATCTGGATCGAGTAGCCCGTAAAGTTCGTCTTCGTGAACGTGAAGTTCGGGACCTGGGTCATCAGGTCGGGGCCGCCGGCGACCTGGCTGCGCGTCAGATCTTCCTGTGTGAAGGCCGACATCGCAATCGGCACGTCCTGGATGTTTTCTTCGCGCTTCTGCGCCGTCACCACCAGCGCCTGCACCGTGCCAGCGTCAGCGCCGTCCCCCGCGGCGCTTCCCGACTGGGGGTCGGAGGCGCTCCGGATCATGATGCCGCCGGTTTCGCTGCGCGTGGCGGTCAGGCCGGAGTCGGCCAGCAGGATTTTCAGCGCCTGGTCGGGATTGTAGGCGCCCTGGAGCGCCGGCGCCTGGCGGCCGGTGACCATGCGTTCGGCGAAGATGATCTGCTCGCCGGACTCGAGCCCGTAGGCGCGCAGCGATTCCGCCAGGCTCTGCGCCGGGATGTTGTAGACCCGCGTCTGGGATTGCTGCCCGTAAGCCGACGTCGCGGCGAGCGAAACCGCCACAGCGCCCGCAAGCGCCGTCGTGTGGAAAAGACCTCTGCGCGAAAATGACGCGACCATGGAAAAGCCCCCCTTCTTCCATTCCGCCCGCCGTGTCGGCGAGTTTGGGAAAGGAAGACGCGCGAGCCGGAAAAACCCTCCGTAAAAATTTCCGGAGAAAACCTAGCCGTTGGATTGCAACACGATTCTGCCGTTGTCGCCGCTGGCGGCGCGGACCGGCAGATAGTGGGTGACGACATCGACGAAAGTATCCACGTCGCCGGCCTTGAACACCCCCGAAACCCGAAGGTCGGCGGCGTCGGGCGCGACCACGATCGGCTGGGCGGCGTAGCGGCTGACGCGTTCGGCCACCGACGCCAGCGGCTCGTCCTTGAAGGCCAGCTGTCCGCTCTCCCAGGCGGTCGTTCGGTCGAGGCTGGCCTGCACCACCCGGGGCGGGGCGGCGGGCGCGGAGATCAGCTCCTGCCCGGCCTTCAACTCGACGACCGGCGCGCGGCGCGGATGGGCGGTCGGTCGGGCGGGCAGGACGACGACGTGGCCCTCGATCAGGGTGACGAGCACCTTTGGCCCCAGCAGGTCTACGTTGAACGCCGTCCCCGTCGCCACGACCGTCTGGTTGCCGGCGGTCACGGAGAAGGGCCGCTGCACGTCGTGCGCCACGTCGAACCGCGCCTGGCCGGACAGCAGCTCGAGCTTTCGCGCCTCCTTCGTGTAGCGGATGCGGATCTTCGAGCCGGAATCCAGCGACACCTTCGAGCCGTCGGCCAGCGGGATGACCCGCCGCTCGCCCAGCGTGGTGCGATAGACCTGCGGCTGGGTCGCGTACCAGTAGGACCCGCCGACGCCCGCACCCAGCACCACGAACGCCGCCAACCCGGCCGCGATCTGGCGGCTGAACCATGACGTCCGCGAACGATTACCCTGCCGCCGCGCCCGGGCGAGCGCTCCGGCCCGCAGCGACATCAGTTGGGGCGAGGTCGCCTTCTCCCCGATCTCGCGCCAGGGCGCCTGCACCTGGTCCCAGGCGGCCTTGTTGGCGGGCTCGGCCATCCAGGCCTCGAACGCCTCGCTGGTTTCGAGATCATCTTCGGCAAGGCGCACGCGCCAGGCCGCCGCCTCCGCGAGGCGGCGCATCGCCTGCTCGTTGCGCGCCGGGGACCGCGTCATCGGCGCGCCCCTCCGCAGCGAAGAGCCAGATGCAGCGTGGCCTTCATGACTTCCTTTTCGACCGTGCTGCGGGCGATCCCGAACAGTTCGGCGATCTCCTTCTGCTTCATGTTCTCGAGCCGAAACAGCACGTAGATGTCGCGCGTGCGCTGGTTCAGCTCGTCGAGCGCGGCGAGCACCGCCGCGAACGACTCCCGGGCAAGTAAGACGCGCTCGGGGTCGCGATCCTCCACGAATTCGCGCGTGAGCTCGCGCACGAGGGTCGGGTCGATGGCGCCGGCGGACGATTGGGCGCGCCGGGCGGCCTTGCGCCCCCGGTCCTTCAGCAGGTTGCCGGCGGTGACGAAGACCAGCGCGTCGACGTCCTCGATCTCGCCTCGCGCGGCCGCGGTCAGCAGCTTGGCGAACACCTCCTGCGTCAGGTCCTCGGCCTCGGCGGCGTCGCGGACGCGGCGCAGGAAGAAGCTCATCAGCGGCCCCCGAAACCGCTCATCGAGCCGCGCTCTCATCGCGTCGATCGACCTAGGCTCCGCCCCGGCCCCCACAGCCGCCCTCCCCCCACGCATGCGTATACGCGCATAGCGTCCCGCCGGGGTTGGGGAGGCGTCAAGGGGGCAAAGAAAGAGGCGGCAGGGGTGACCTGCCGCCTTCCAGTTGATCCGGTTCAGAGGGGACCGAACGCGGAGTTCCTTAGATTAGCCGCCAAACCCGACCGCAATCTTGAAGTACGGCCCGTCGATCGTGCGGTCGTAGGACTTACGCTCCTGGTAACCGCCATCGATCGCGTTGAAGTAGCGCTCCCAGCGGTAGCCAGTGGAGAGCTTCATGCGCTGGATGTCGTAGGAGAGGCCGAGAGATAGATCGAGCACGGGCACAGTGGCCGACTTGCTGCGGTGGGTGTTGACCGGCGTTGCCGTGAGCGGAGCCTCGAAAGCCGGCCATGTACCGTACAAGTCTTGGAAATATCCCCTCTGGTCGACGCCGCTGATCGAGGTGTCCTGACGACCGAAGAGGACGCCGCCCGTCAAACTCCAGTCGACGTTCACCTGCGCGGCCGTCAGGCCGGCCCAAAGCCGTTCGCCCGCCTGCCAGGACAGGGTCGGGCCGGCGCCCACGAATTTGTGGCTGGCGGCAAGCGAGGACTCGTAGCGGTGATGGGGTGATGGGTATTTCACCCACCCGTCCTGAACTTGCGAATCGGGAATGCCGCTCATCCAGGCTTCGACGCGGGAGGCGAGATTGGCATATCGCACTCCAAGCGCGATGGACGAGGGCGCGCTCAAGAAGCCACCCACCCCAAAGTCACGGCCGACGTGGAAGTCGATGATCTCATGCTCCTCCTTACGATAGGCGGAAGCATCTGACCAGTTCATCGGTGTAACAAGATGCGCCGGGTCGAAGAAATCGATCTCGATGCCATTGAAGACCAGCACATACTCTGGATCGCAGGCCTCCTTTCCCAACGGCGCGTATTTGCCCTCTCTTAGGAACATACAGGCGGCCGGGCCTGCTGCGGTTTCCCGGTGCTGAGGCTGTGTGCCGAAATTAGCCTTTCCGTAGCGCAAGCCAGCCGACACGCTCCAGGCCGAACCGGTCGGGCGGTAGGTAAGGGTCAGCTCGCGGCCGTCGCCCCAGTCGAGCTTGCGGTGCTGATCGATCGCCGGGTCAACCGCCGCCGCGAACGGCGTATCGAAGCTGGGCTCGGTGGAGCCGACGAGCCCCTTGATGCGCTCGAGGTCGCCCCCGACCTGCACGGTAAGCTGGTAGGGCGCTCCCGGCGCATGGTTTGGATCCGCGCCCGTCCACCAAGCGCTTCCCGTCCATTCCTTCGTGACCCGCAGACCGTACAGGCGCGGTTCATTCAGGAACACGTTGGTGGTCAGCCCGGTGTCGTCGGAGTTCAGGAACGCGCCGGTAATGCTGTCATGGTCGAAGACGTTCTTCACATAGGCCATTACCTTCCAGCCGGCATCTTCATTGGAGAAGATCGCCGCAAGGTTCACGTTGGTGTAGGCCTTAAGCTTGTCATAGCCTGGCGTGTTGAAGATGCGGGCCCAGGCCTCCGACTGGTAGTAGAAGTCGCCGTGGAGCGTCATCAGCCAATCGTTCGGCAGCGGCAGGGCGTAGTCGGCTGTCACCGTCGCCGTGAAATGCGGCGCATTGGGCAGGGCGTTACCGCTCAGGTCCTTGTAGAATCCTTCGCCATTGTTCGGCGCCCAGTCGGGATTCCAGCCCTTGTAAGGACCAGCATTCCAAGGATACGGATCTGTATCCCATACCCTCCAGCGTCGCTCCGTCGGATTGGCGACATAGGGCATATTGGTGACGGGATCCAGATGCATGGCGTAGGCGATTTCGCACGGCCCCATGCTGCCGCTGGAAAAGGAGTCCCACGCCGCTATGTAGGGCGAGTCGTAGCCCCAGTTCAGCACGCTTATTGGCACAATGCAGTTGGAGGGAAGACTCGGGAATGGTCGCACCACCACCCAATCCGTATGACCCGCCGTCCGGTCCATGACATCGACCGCCCGCATGCCATTTGCGACGCGGGTGTTTTCATATCCCCCCTTGAAGCCAAGGCGAAGATTCTCGAGCGGACGCCAGTCGGCCTCCAGTTCCAGCCCCCAAACCTTGGCATCGAAGTTGTAGTTGATCGCGGAACGATCGACGATCTGGGAAATCTGGTATCCTGTGTAGTCGTAGTAGAACGCGTCGCCGTTTAGCGTCAACCCGCCATCGAGGAGCGTGTTCTTCGTCCCAATCTCATACGCGTTGACAAACTCCGGAGCGAAGGTCTTCGGGTGGGTGGCGGATTTTTCCAGAATAGCGTCACCAGCCGCGCCGTTCCCAAACGACGAGCCCGGAGAAGCGCCCCACATTACAATCCCGGCGGGCGGCGGGTTGGCTCCGCCGGCCTTGTAGCCGTGAGCGTAGGAGCCATAGACCAGCGTCTCGTCGGTAAACGACAGGTCCGGCTTCCAGTCCACCGTCAACCGCCCGGTAGGTTCGCGCCACTCCTGTTTCGAAACCTCCAGGACTGGATAGCCCGCATGGCCTGCAGCGAGCAGCCAGCTTGGAATGAGCGGCGCCTCCTTGCGATCGACCGTCCAGCGCAGCCCCGCCGTAAGCTTCAGCTCCGGCGTGATGTTGTAGTAGGCCTCACCGAAGACTGCGTAGGAGAGCAGCTTGTAGGGGTTCGTGCTGAGGAAGTAGTTGTGTCCAAGGTCGTTCAGATGCGCGATCGGATTTGGGTCGATGTAGGTGCAGAGGCCAAGAGGTTGGTATTGTCGCGGATCAGGCCGCGTCATGCCGCGCATGTGCCAAGCCGCGCTGTACAGGCAATCCCGGCTGTCGGTTACACCCGGCACGTACGGCGGTTGATCGACGCCGATCGTCCAGTTCTGGGCGGCAAATAAGCTTAATGAGTTTATGAAAACGTAGTACTTGTCGACCGTATCGTATCGGAGAAAATTAGCCCCTAAGCTGAAGTTTAGCGGACCACTGTAATCTGAAGATAGACGAAACTCCTGGCTGAACTGCCGGGAGCGAGCCGTTGACACGTCCATGGCGACAAGGCGATCGGCGCAGCCTATCTGCGGATCGCAAAAGACCCCGTTGTTTAGGACGCCGGGTCTTGCCACGTGACCTGCCACGAAACGGTCGTATGTGGCCTGATCGAAGACGCCCGACCTGGTCGCGAAGCGGTTATAGTCCTCCATCGAGAACAGTTCGTCTGACAGGTATCCCGTTTCGGACGTCAACGTTAGATTAGCCGGGAGATCCGCCGAGAATTGAAGCTCGACGGTGTTGGTCTCCGCCTTATACTGGGGATCTACCGTCGACTCTATTACTCGCAGGTCTCGAGATTGCGTCGTGCTGGCGTAAGGGTTGAGCGCGTAAACGGGCACGCCGAGATATCCCAGCGGCGTATAGTACGGGAGCGAATACCCGTTCGGAGCCTCAAACGATTCCGGCGCGTATAGGGACGCAGCCAAGCACCCGACGTTGAGCGTGCTATAGGTCTGGAAGTTGGGGACGAGATGTCCGTTTATCTCCGTCCGATTATCCGCCTGACAGAGCTGCTTTCCCGAGCGCAGGCGATCATCGTCTTCCTCAAAATGTTCCCAGATCAGGTTGGCGTGCAGATGGTCGGTCGGCTCGACGCGCAGTGACAGGCGGGTGGACCACAGGTCGCGGCCGTCGATGCGGTTGCCAGTCAGCTGGTTGGTGTCGTAGCCGTCGCGCTTGGTCCAGGCGCCGGCGAGGCGGACGGCGACTTTGTCCTCGACCAGCGGGAGGTTGATCATGCCTTCCAGGCGCGTGGAGTTGTAGTTGCCCACATCGGCCGACAGCCGAGCCTCATAAGTGAACTTCGGCTTGGCTGACAGGATGTTGACTACGCCGGCCGTCGCATTGCGGCCGTACAACGTTCCTTGGGGTCCCCGCAGCACTTCCACGCGTTCGAGATCGTAGAACTCCTGCTCGAAGAAGCGGTTACGGATGAACGGCGTGTTGTTGAACGCCACCGCCACAGCCGCATCCGTGGTGGCCGAAATGGCCTGCGTCCCGATCCCCCGGATCTGGATCGAATATCCGCTGAAGTTGGTCTTCGTGAACGTAAAGTTCGGCACCTGGGTCATCAGGTCGGGACCACCCGTCACCTGCGACTTGGTCAAATCCTCCTGCGTGAACGCGCTCATCGCAATCGGCACGTCCTGGATGTTCTCTTCCCGCTTTTGCGCCGTCACCACCAGCGCCTGGACCGTCCCCGCGTCACTGCCGCCCTCCCCCTCGGCGGCGGCTGACTGGGGGTCGGAGGCGTCTCCGACGACGAAGACGTCGCCGCTGCGGCGGTAGGAGAGGCCGGTGCCCGCCAGCAGCTGCTTCAGCGCGGTTTCGGGGTCGGCGGTGGCGGAAAAGCCGGGCGACTGCTTGGAGAAGGTGTCGTGGGCGTCGGCCATGATGGTGACGCCGCTTTGCACGCCGAATTCACGCAGCGCCGTATCCAGCGACTGCGGCGCGATGTCGAATTTCGCGTCCTGCGCCTGCGCGCTCGTCCACGACAGCAAGGCGATGGCGGCGGCTCCACAGAGCAGCCGGCCATGGAAATTCTTCTTACCCTTCGCCACGATTTTCCCCCTCAATTCTTTGGGGGAACGTTCCCCCTCTATGTCGAAGGACGCGGGCGGCGGAAAAAGGGACGGATGCCCCGCGCAAAAAATATCACTCGGCGGCGAGTTCGATGGAGTTCTCCGTCTCTGATTTGACCTGCGCGATGCCGTTCATGGTCAGCGCCTTGGCGAAACTGTCGACGTCGCCGGCGCGGAAGACGCCCACGATGGAGCGCTCGGGAATTCCGCCGTCGAACACGATCTTCTTGTCGGAGTAGCGGTTCATCTGGGCGACCGCGTCGGCCAGCGTATCGCGCGTGAAGGTCAGGCGGCCCTCGTGCCAGGTGGTCTCGCTCTTCAGATCCACCTGCATCAGCTCGGGCCGGCTGCCGTCGATCTCCAGCCGCTGGCCGGGGACCAGCTGGGCGGTCGTGGCGGTCGCGCGGAACAGGGAGGGCGTTTCGACCTTCACCCGCCCCTCGATCAGGGTCACCTCGAACTGGCGGGGGCCGACACGGACGTCGAACTCGGTGCCGATGGCGCGCACGCGGTGGCCGCCCGCCTGCACGATGAAGGGCCGCGTCGGATCGTGGGCCACCTTGAAGAAGGCCCGGCCGCGCTCGAGGCTGACCAGCCGCTCGCCCGGCTTGTCGTGCACGCGCAGGATGGTGTCGGTGTCGAGCGTCACCACCGAGTGGTCCGGCAGGGTCACGGTCGTGCGCTGGCCGACGCTGGTCTGGAACTCGGTGGGCGCCTGGGCGAACGGATGCGTCACGGCCGCGCCCACGTCCGCCTCATGCGGCAGGCCCCCGCCGACGGAGAGCGCGCTGCCGGCCGCCACCAGCGCGATGACGCTCGCCGCCAAGGCCCCCCAGCGCAGCCGCACGCCTGCGCTGAAGCGGCGCCGATCCGCCTCGTGCGCGGCCATCACCTGCGGGTCGTCCCCCGCGGCGCCCAGCGCTCCCCAGAGCCGCTCCAGCTGCTCATAGGCCGCGCGGTTGGCGGGATCGGCGGCGAGCCAGGCCTCGAAGGCGCGTACGTCGGCGGGCGTCATGTCGCCGGACCGGTGCTCGTTCAGCCACCAGGCCGCCATCTCGCGCGGGGTGGTGCGCTGCTCTCGAGGCTTAGCGGACATGGTCACGCTCCATCTCCTCGGCCAGCCGGTCCATCGCCCGCTGCATCAGCTCCTTCACCGAGCGCTTGGCGATCCCCATCCGCTCGGCGATCGCCTGATAGGTCATGTTCTCGAAGCGGTGGAACAGGAACGCCGCCCGCGCCCGGGGCGGCAGGTCGAAGATCGCCGCGACCAGGCGTTCGTACTCCTGCTTGCCGATCAGGATCCGCTCGGGCGACAGCTCGTCGGGGGCGCCGGTCTCGTCGCTCCACGCCTCCCGGTCGGCCAGACTGTTGAAGCCCTTCAGCCGATAGCGGCTGATCAGCACGTTGCGCGCCACGCGGAAGAGGTAGCCCTCGACATTGTCCACAGGATCGTCGCCGGCGCGCGCCTGCAGCCGCAGGAACACCTCCTGCACCAGGTCCTCGGCCTCGTCGGCGCCGGCGCGGCGGGCGAAATAGCGGCGCAGGCCCGGGCCGTACTGCGCCATCCAGGCGGCCAGCTCGGCATCGCCGCCCGCCGCCGTCGCCCTCCCCTGCCCTGGCCAGACCATAAGCCGCCACCCCAGCTGCGCCGCACAGTCGGCCCCCGATTTGGCCGCCTGTCGAGAAGGAAGATGGTCCTCCCCAAGAGACAGACGCACGCGCGCGACGAAGGGACGGATCGGCGCGGAAAAAAAGCGGCAGGGGTGACCTGCCGCCTTCAGTGTCATCCGGTTCAGAGGGGACCGAAGCCGGAGCGGGGGATCCTAGCCGCCGAAGCCCACGGCGACCTTGAAGTATGGCCCATCGAGGGTGCGGTCGTACGACTTGTGCTCCGCAAAGCCGCCGTCGATGGCGTTGTAGTAGCGCTCCCACCGGTAGCCCGCGCCGACCTTCACGCGCTCGATCTCGTAGGAAAGGCCAAGGGAGAGATCGAGCACGGGGACGCTGACGGACTTTGTGCGGTGGAAGGCGACAGGCGTCCGATCGGCGGGCGTCGGGGACATCTGACCGTACTTACCCGCGTTGTAGTTGACGCTCTCGAACCCGGCGATGTCCGCCTTCTGCCTGCCGAACAGCACGCCCGCGCCGACATCCCAGGCCAGGTTCACATGACCGCTCTGCGCGTTGCCGATGAGGGGCGTGGCGCCCTCGACCGAGATCGCCGGGCCCGCGCCCTTGAACTGCCGCTCCGCCGCCAGGCTGGAATTGTAGCGATGCCGGGTCGACGGATAGAGGGCCCAGCCCACGGGCAGGTAATAGTCCGGCACGCCCGCGAAGGTGATGGTGCTGTCCGACTTGAAGTCGGCGTAGCGGACCCCGGCGGTCACCTCGGAGCGTCCAAGCGAGCCCAGGCCGAAGTCCCGCCCCACGGCGAAGTCCGCCATGGTGTGTTCCTCGTGCCCGCGCGCGCTGGTGTCGCTCCAGTTCGTCCCGGTCTTGAGCGCCAGCGGCTCGTAATAGTAGCCGGCGGGCTTCGGGTACTTCACATAGTCGGGGTCGCAAAGCAGGTGGGCGAAGGTCTCGAAGTAGCCCGAGTACGGCACCCCGCACTTCTTGTCCCCGGCAAGCTCGGAAAGGTGCAGCCGCGCCGTATCGCTGTTGGTGCGGCCGTAGCGGACCCCGGCCGACACCGACCACCCCGAAGCCCCCGGACGATAGGTGACACGCACCTCCCGGCCGTCGCCCCAGTCCAGGTCGCGGTTCTGCGCGCGGTTGAGAGCGTTGAGGGTGCTGGAGAAGGCGCCCGCGAAGCTCGGTGAGAGCGGCGCGTAAGGCGCATCCTGGCGCTGGACCTGTCCGCCCAGTTCGACAGTGAACGTATAGGGCTGGCCCGCCGCATGCGTGCGGCCGCCGCCCCACCATTCGGCGCCGGTCCAGTTCTTCGTCACGCGCAGACCGTAGAGGCGCGGCTCGTTCAGGAAGACGTTGGTCGTGAGGCCGGTGTCGTCGGAGTTCAGGAAGGCGCCGGTGATGTTGTCCTTGTCGAGGACGTTCTTGATGTAGGCCATCACCTGCCAGCCACGCTCCTCGTTCGAGAAGATCGCGGCCAGGTTCACGTTGGTGTAGGCCTTCAGCTTGTCGTAACCGGGCGTGTTGAAGACACGCGTCCAGGCTTCCGACTGGTAGTAAAGGTCGGTGTGCAGCGTCACCAGCCAGTCGTTCGGCAGCGGGACCGTGTAATCGCCGGTGATGGTGGCCGTGAAGTGCGGCGCGTTGGGCAGTTCGTGGCCGCTCAGGTCCTTGTCGAAACCCTCGCCGTGGTTGGGCGCGGTTTCCGGGTTGAACCCATGATAGCCAGGATACAGCCAGCCGAAAGACGGGTCGCGCTCGGTCGGATCGGGCACATAGGGCAGCGCCGTAACCGGATCGAGGTTCATGATGTAGGTGAATTCGCAGGGACCGGGGTTGCCGTTGTAGAAGACGTTGGGTCCGGTCCTCAGCGTGCCATCCTGGACGACCGTGTTGAGCGGCAGGATGCAGTTTGAGGCGAAGGTGGGGAACGGACGGACGACGACCCAGTCGTCGTGTCCCGCCGTGCGATCCATGATGTCGATCGCCTTCATGCCGTTGGCGATACGCGTGCGCTCGTAGCCGCCCTTGAAGCCCAGCCGCAGGTTCTCCAGCGGCCGCCAGTCGGCCTCGATCTCCGCCCCCCACACCTTGGAGTCGAAATTGTAGTTCACCGCCGAGCGGTCGATGATCTGGGATATCTGGTAGCCGCGATAGTCATAATAGAAGACCGTCGCGTTGAGCGTCATGCGGCCATCCAGCAGGGTGTTTTTGGAGCCGAGCTCGAACGCGTCCACATACTCCGGATTGAATATCTTCGGCTTGGCGGCGGATTCCCGGATGGCGCCGGTGGAGGCGGTGGCGTTCGCCCCGCACTCGCCGCAGTACATCACGATGCCGGTCGGCGGCGGATTGGCGCCGCCCGCCTTGTAGCCATGCGCGTACGATGCATAGAGCAAGGTTTCGTCAGTGAACGACAGGTCGGGCTTCCAGTCGATGGTCAGACGCCCGGTCGGCTCGCGCCAGGTCTGGTGGACCACCTCCAGCACAGGGTAGCCGACGGAGTCCGAGGCCAGGATCCAGCTGGGAATCCGCGGCGCTTCCTTCTTGTCGACCGTCCAGCGCAGGCCCGCTGTCACCTTCAGGTTGGGGGTGATGTTGTAATACGCCTCGCCGAACACCGCATAGGAGATCAGCTTGTACGGGTTCTTACTGAGGAAATAGTTGTGCCCCATGTCGTTCAGGCTGCCGACCGGGTTAGGGTCGATGTAGGTGCAATAGGCCAGTTCCTGCACCTTCGTGAAATCCGGGGGCACGATGCCTGTGTGCATGCACTCCAGATTGTCGGAGGCGTTCGGCTCATAATCCGGCAGCGCAAAGTTGCGCCCGTACGGCGAAATCGCCGCCATCAATGTCAAGGTGTTGATGAACACATAGTACTTGTCGACGGTATCGTAGCGCAGGAAGTTGGCGCCCAGGCTGAAATTGAACGCGCCTTCGAAGCTCGACGACAGACGGAACTCCTGACTGAACTGGTGCGAGGCGGCGGTCGACGTATCCACCGCGACCACCCGGCTCGTACAGCCGATCTGCGGGTCGCAGAAGACGCCGTCGTTGAGAAGATTGTGCCGATAGATGTTGCTGAAGGCGGGTTCGCCGCCGATGGTGACGTCCCACCACTCCTGATTAAAGGCGCCCGGAACGGTGTTGAAGCGGTTGTAGTCTTCCAGTGAAAACAGCTCGTCGGTCGAATATCCCGTTTCCGAAGTCACCGTCAGATTGTGGGGAAGGTCGAGGCTGAACTGGAGTTCGGCGACGTCGGTCTTGGCCGAATATTTCGGATCGACCGTGGACTCGATGACCCGGAGGTTCGGCGACTGGACCGTACTGGCGTATGGGTCCATCCCCGTCTGAACCGGAAGAAAGATTCCGGACAGCGGCAGGTAATAGGGGAGCGAGTAGCCGTTGGGCGCCTGGTACGACTCCGGCCCGTAAAGAGATGCCGCCAGGCAGCCCTGGTTGAACACCGCGCTATAGCCGTTGATCGGCGGGTTCACATAGCCCCCGATGATCGGGCGGAAGTCACGGTGGCACAGCTGCTTGCCCGAGCGCAGGCGGTCGTCGTTTTCCTCGAAATGTTCCCAGATCAGGTTGGCCTGCAGGCTGTCGATAGGCTGCACGCGCAGCGATAGGCGCGTCGACCACAGGTCACGACCGTCGATCTGGTTTCCGGTGAGCTGGTTGGTGTCGTAGCCGTCGCGCTTGGTCCAGGCGCCGGCGAGGCGCAGCGCGACCTTGTCCTCGACCAGCGGGAGGTTGATCATCCCCTCGAGGCGGTGGCTGTTGTAATTGCTGACGTCGAGCGATGCCCGCGCTTCGTATCGGAATGTCGGCTTCGCCGAGATCAGGTTCACCACGCCGGCCGTCGCGTTACGACCGTACAGCGTGCCCTGCGGTCCCCGCAGCACTTCCACCCGCTGCAGGTCGTAGAATTCCTGCTCGAAGAAGCGATTGCGGATGAAAGGCGTGTTGTTGAACGCCACCGCGACGGCCGCATCCGTCGTCGCCGAGATCGCCTGGGTGCCGATGCCGCGGATCTGGATCGAGTAGCCGGTGAAATTCGTCTTGGTGAAGGTGAAATTCGGAACCTGGGTCATCAGGTCCGGGCCGCCGGCCACCTGGGATCGCGTCAGGTCTTCCTGAGTAAAGGCCGAAATCGCGATGGGGACGTCCTGGATGTCCTCCTCGCGCTTCTGGGCGGTGACGATGAGCGCCTGGACCGTTCCGTCAGCGCCGTCCCCCGCGGCGCTTCCGGACTGGGGGTCGGAGGCGCTCACGATCATGATCGAGTTGCGATCGGTCTTGCGGATCGTCAGGCCGGTGCCGTCCAGCAGGGCGAGCAGCGCCTCGTCGGCCGAAAGCTGACCCCTCAGCCCGTTGGCCTGGACATTCTTCACCAGACCCGCGTCGACCAGGATATTGACGCCGGTTTCGCGGCCGACACTTTGCAGCGCCGCCGACATGGGCATGGCCGGCTGGTCGAAGTCGAATGTGACTTGTTCCGCCTGGGCCGCGGCGCCCAGTGCAAGGCTCAACGCGCCCGCGGCGACGCCGCTCGCCAATAGCTGGCGCAAAGTGGTCTTACGCATCCTGGTTCCCCCCGTATTCGACACGGTATTTCTTGGGGACTGCTTGCCCCTCGGGTCCGTAGACGACTGACGCCGGCACAACCTCACACAAGGATCACAAGAAAATTTTTCACCCCGACGGCGGCGGCGCAAGCAAGGTGCGGCCGGGTTGTTCGATCACGGCCAGGCCGTATTGGGCCGAAACCGTGCGGGCGAACGCGTCGCTTTCGCCGGCGCGGAAGATGCCGGTGACACGCAGGTCCGCCGCCTCGCCCTCGATGGCGAGCGGCCGGTCGCTGTAGCGATTCATTTCGGCGATGGCGTCGGCCAGCGGGGTGTCGTCGAGCAGGATCTGGCCGGTGCGCCAGGCGGTCACCGTCTCCAGCTGCGGACGATCCAGGCGCGGCGGCGTGCGCACGCCGACCTTCAGCCGCTCGCCCGGCGTGAGGTAGACGGCCTTCACCGGTCCCTTCGCCTTTGCCGCCGTGGGCGTGACCGTGACCTTGCCCTCCAGCAGCGTCACCGAAACGGCGTGGCCTTCGTCGCGGACGACGAAGGAGGTGCCGACGGCCCTCACCTGCTCGCCCTCGGCGGTGACGATGAAGGGCCGGGCGCGGTTCTTGGCAACGTCGAACTGGGCCTCGCCCCGGACCAGCCGCAGGTCGCGGCGGGCCTTGGTGTAGTGGACGACCACCTTGGTATCGGTGTTGAGCGCCAGCACCGAGCCGTCCTCCAGACGCACCGTGCGCTGCTCACCCACGCGGGTCGCGTAGACCGGGTCGCGCAACACCGCCCAGCCGCCGCCGGCCAGCAGGAGCCCCGCGATAACGGAGGCTGCGACCCGCATGCGCATGCGGTCCCGCACGCCCGCGCCGACTTTCATACCCACCGCGGCGCCGCCGATGCCCTCCCACACCTGGGTGGCGCGGTCGAAGGCGGCGGCATGCGCCGGGTCGGCCTCGATCCAGCGGCGGAAGGCCTGCTCGGCGGCCTTGTCGCGGGACGGACCCTGCAGGCGCGCGACCCAGGCCGCCGCCTCGGCGCGGACCGAGGGCGGTTGGGCGGGGCCTGTGATGGTCGATGGATCGCTCACCAGCCCTCCATCCAGTCCATCAGGAAGAGCACCGCGCGTGCGATCTGCTTTTCGACGGCGCTGACGGAGATGCCCTCCCGCGCCGCGATCTGGGCGTAGCTCAGTCCTTCGAGTCGTTGCGCCAGCAGCATGTCTCGCGTCCGGGGCTTCAGGGCCTCAAGCCCTTCCCTCAGCCTCCTTAGACGATCTCGCCCCTGCAGAACCTCATCCGGACCCGGCGCGGAATCGGCAAAGGCGAACTCTTCGAGCGCCCGAGAGGAGAAGGGGCTGCGCTTTTTGCGTCGTCCGGCGTCGACGGCCAGGTTCAGGGCCGTGCGCACGACAAAGCCTTCCGGCTCGCGCACCTCGCCCACCTGGCGATAGGCCTCGAACTTCAGGAAGGCCTCCTGCACCAGATCCTCCGCCTCGTCGGCGGAGGCGCCGCGTTTCTGCAGCGTCAGCCGAAGTCCCGAAATGAGCTGCCTGACCGGCCGCATCGACCCGCGCTCTCACGTGTGTACGTACGCGTAAGGCTGCGCCGTGGCGGGCGGGTGTCAAGCAACAGAAAGGCGGCGGGTGATGAACCCGCCGCCCAGGTGATCCGGGCTCGAAGGGGACCGAAGCCGGATGGTTCGACACGCCCGCTGCGCGGGCTGCTCACCATGACGAACTCAGAGTGCGTCATCCTGAGCAGCGGCCGAAGGCCGCGTGTCGAAGGACGCGAGGCGCGGCCGCTAGAACTCCTTCCTGATGCTGAGCCCGATCAGCCGCGGGTCGAGCGTGAAGACGTTCGTCGTCAGTGCGCTGTCGTCGGAGTTGATGAAGGCGTCCGTGATCGGGGTCTCGTCGAGCAGGTTCTTGACGTAGAACTCGATCTTCAGCCCGTCGTCCGGCCGCTCCACCCAGACCGACAGGTTGGCGTTGTACCACCCGTGCAGCTTGTCGATCGGCAGCTCATAAACCCGAGCCCACGACTGCGACTGCCAGTAGCCGTCCGCCCGGATCGTCCCCCGCCAGTTCTCCAGGAGCTCGAAGCTGTACTGCGCCCCCAGAGTCACCGTGAAGTGCGGGCTGTTAGGCAGCTCGTGGCCGGAGACGTCGGAGTAGAAGCCGGCGCCGTAGTTCGCTTCGGGATGGTCGGCGGGGTCGTAGGTGATGCCGCCCGGCAGGCTCGCATAGAATGGCGGCTTGCCCGTTAGATTCCCGCCCAGTGGGCCGCCGCCAGGACAGGCATAACTGCTGGTCAGCTCATTGCCCCATGCGGCGCCCGCCAATTCCGCAATGTAAACAGGCACGATGCAGTTCGACGGAAGCGTGACTGCAGGCTTAACTAGAATCCAGTCCGTATGTCCCGCAGTTCGATTCATGACATCTATCGATTTGGAGTCATCGTCGAGGGCAGTGTCAAGGTACCCTAAGCTGGCGTTTAGCCGTAGGTTTCGGGTCGGTGAGAATACGCCCTCAAGCTCAACACCCCAGACCCGCGCATCAAAATTCTCATTGTACGCGGACCTGTCCACGATCTTGGAAATCTGATAGCCTTTATAATCGTAGAAGAACGCTGTCGCATTGAGCACCGCGCCCCCCCCGAGCAGAGTGTTCTTTGAGCCCACCTCGAAGGAGTTGACAAATTCCGGATCGAACTCGGGGGGCGCCGCAAATGCATATACGTTCCCCTCAAAGGCAGCCTCTTCGTAGTTGAATCCCGGACGTGGCGGGTTGAACCCTCCCCCCTTATATCCGCGGGCATAGAAGGCATAGACAAGTGTCTGGTCCGCAAATTGCAACTCCGGACGCCACTCGACACCAAGGCGCCCAGTGACTTCCTTCCACTCTCTGCTTGAGACCCCCTCAACCGGATAGCCAAACCCGGAACCGGTGAAAGGCAAGGATAGAAAATAGGCACGGTACCAATCCGACTGCTGCTGCAAGCCAACATAATCGCGTGGTGTCAACAACGTTTGGCTAGGTATAGATGTAAATCGCTTTCTATCGTCCGTATATCGCACGCCAGTTGTTAACTTTAGCCTTCCACTTACATCCCAATATATTTCCCCGAACACCGATTTTGATGTCAAAACGTAAGGGTTTTTGCTGAGGAAATAATTGTGTCCCACATCCTGTATATTAGCGATCGGGTTATTCTCGATAGGGACGCAGAGAGGTCCAGGCCGCTCCGCCGGCGCAATTGAGCAGTCGGGGTTGGTCGTGAACCTGTCTGGGGCGCTTGGATTATAGAAGCCCGCCCCTGCAGGTCCACCATTTAGCCCGACAACGCCGGCCAGGGTAATACCATTGTTGAATACATAGTAGTCTTCAACAGTTCTATATCGGAGGAAGTTCCCCCCCAGGACGAAATTCAGGGGGCCTTGGAAATCAGAGGCAACCCTAATTTCTTGAGTGAACTGCTCGCTTCTCGCCCTGGAAAGATCCTCACCCACAATGGTGTCGGAGCAACCTAGCTGCGGATCGCAAAACACTCCGCCCGGAACCAGGTCATGAAAACCGGATGTAACAAACACTTGGTCGCCGTTAGGCGCGAGCGTCCAAGTTATGGCATAGGTGGTATCGTTGAATGAGGGCACCGTTGTGTAACGGTTGTAATCTTGCGTGGAATATATCCGATCTTTGGAATAGCCCGTTTGCACGGTCACACTCAGATGATCGCCCAGTCGGATATCGGTGTTCCATTCCAAGACATCCGTCTTTGCCTGGTACGTCGGATGAAGTCGGGAATATATCGCTCTCAGATCGTGAGACTGCGTCACTCCGCCATACGGATCCACCGCATACTTCAACGCCGTTAAATACACGACACTGAAGGGGGACGTAGTGTACCTCGAGTCGAACCCGAGAGTTCCCGTCAGGGTCTGCGCCAATGCCGCTATAAACGGAATAGCGAAGCCGTTCGGTGCGCCATAAGCGGCATCGTCGTACAGTGAGCCCGGAAGGCAACCTTGACTGTATATACCACGCTGCACCGCCAAGCTGGCGCCCGCGCCGAGTGTAATGGTCCGATTCCCCACCTTCTCCGGCCCCGGATCGGGCGTGCAGAGCTGTTTGCTGGTGCGGGAGCGGTCGTCGTCTTCCTCGAAGCGTTCCCAGATGAGGTTGGTGCGGATGTTTTCGGTGGGGTTGAAGCCCACCGTCATCCGGGCCGACCACAGGTTCCGGCCGTCGTCGTGGGTGTTGTCGAAGAGATTGATGGTAAAGCCATCCCGCATCGTCGCCGCGCCGGCGAAGCGGATGGCGACTTTGTCGTTGACCAGCGGCACGTTGACCATCGCGCTCAGGCGCTTGGTGTTGTAGTTGCCAATCTCGCCTTTGAGCCAGCCGTTGAACTCGTTCATCACCGGCTTGGCGCTGATGACGTTGATCACGCCCGCCGTGGCGTTGCGTCCGTGCAGGGTGCCTTGGGGGCCGCGCAGGACCTCGACGCGTTCGACGTCGAAGTACTCCTGCTCGAACAGGCGGTTGCGGATCAGCGGGGTGGAGTTGAACTCCACGGCGACGCCGGGGTCGGTGGTGACCGAGATGGCCTTGGTGCCGATGCCGCGGATGCTGAAGTTGTAGCCGCTGAAGTTGTTCTTGCTGAACGAGACGTTCGGGATCGCCTTCAGCAGGTCGAAGCCGCCTTCGATCTTCTGCTCCTGCAGGCTCTTCTCCGTGAACGCGCTGATCGCGATCGGGACGTCCTGGATATTTTCCTCACGCTTCTGCGCGGTCACCACCAGCGCAGCGACGGTCCCCGCGTCAGCGCCGTCCCCCGCGGCGCCTGCGGACTGGGGGTCGTTGGCGTCCATGATGACGAAGATGTCGCCTTCGCGGCGGAAGGTGAGGCCGGTGCCTTCCAGCAGGTGCGCCATGGCCAGGCGCACGTCGGTTTCGCCGTTCACGCCGACGGTGCTTTTGCGCTCCGCCAGGGACGGCGCGAACATCACCTGCAGGCCCGTCTGGCCGCCGAACTGGTAGAGCGCAGAGGCCAGCGGCTGCGGCGCAATATTGATCGCGGTGCGGTCCTCCGCATGCGCGGCGGCCGCGCCGGCAAGAATAACCGCCGCCGAAACGCCGGCCAGCAGACGCGCGCGTGCAAGTCGTCCGAAATGACGCATAGTTCCCCCCTGATATTTTGGCGGCATCATTGCCCCTCAATCAGGTAGAGCCGGTCTCGAACGCCCACCCCTAGGACTCCTCCTCAACTTTTTTACTTGAGCGCCACGATTCTTACTTCGCTGTCGGTTTCGTCTCCCAGCTGCGCCATTTTCGAGGTGCGCAGCGCCCGCGCAAATCCGTCCAGATCGCCCGGCCGGAAAATCCCGCTGATCCGCACCTGCTGCAGGCCCGGATCGGCCAGCACCAGTTTGCGGTTGGAATAACGGTTGAGTTCGTCGACCACGGCGCCCAGCGGCTCGTCGTCGAAGATGATCTGGCCGTGCAGCCAGCTGGTCTCCTCCGCCACGTTCGTGCGGGTCAGCCGCCATTCGGCGTCGTCCGGCGCGATCAGCTGCGAGCCCGGCGCCATTTCCGTCGCGAGCGGCGTGCGCGTCTCGGCCGGCTTGTCCGCGACAGGCCTCGGCCTGGGCGCCTCCACCCGCACCTTCCCCTCGACCAGCACCACGCGCAGCGCGCCGTGGTCCACGCGCACGTCGAACGCCGTGCCGAGCGCGGTCACCGTCCGCCCCGCCGCGGCCACGACGAACGGGTGCGCCCGGTCGTGGGCGACCTTGAAGAAGGCTTGGCCCTTGTCGAGATAGACCAGCCGCCGCTCACCGTCGGCGCGCGTGTGGACGACGGTGTCGGTGTTCAGCGTCACCACCGAGCCGTCGGGCAGGGTGACGGTCGCCTGCTGCCCCACGCCCGTTCGGAAGGTCTGGTTCGCCAGCGGCTTCGGCGCATTCAGGCCATAGACGCCCAGCGCGCCCACGCCCAGCACCGCGGCCGCCAGACCGGCGGCGATGGCCCGGCGTCCGAACCCGCCGCGGCGGCCCGCGAACCGACTCCCCATGGCGACGATCTCGGGCTCGAAGGCCGCCTCGCCCGCCGCCGCCCAGGCCTGCTCCACCTCCGCATAGGCCGCCGCGTGTTCGGCCGACTCCGCGAGCCAGGCCTGGAAAGCCGCCGCCGTGTCTGCCGACGCCGTGCGTCCCCGCACGAACCAGTCGATGGCTTCGGCATGAGCGGCAGAGTCGGTCATCGTCTCGTCGCGCCCGCTCATCGGTTGCCCCCCAGCTCGGCGACCAGCCGGTGCATTGCGCGCCGCATCAGCTCCTCGACCGCCTTGACGGAGATTCCCATCCGCTGCGCCACCTCCTCGTTGGTCAGCTGTTCGAAGCGGCTGAGGAAGAAGGCCTCGGCGCTGCGCGAGGGCAGGCTCTTCAGCGCGGCCACCACCCGGCGCACGCCGTCGCGCCCGATGGCGATGCGCTCGGGCGAAACCTCGTCGCTCAGGTCTTCCGCGAGTTCGATCGGCTCCTGCTCGCCCCATCGCCAGGTGCGCCGCCGCCGCTGGCGCGCCAGCACGCTGACGGCGGTCTTGAAGAGATAGCCCTCGACGTTCTCGATCTCGGAGGCGGCGCGGCGCGCCCGCAGCGCGATGAACACCTCCTGCACCAGATCGTCGGCCTCCGCCGCGCTCACGCGCTTGCGCAGAAAGCGCCGCAGCCCCGGCCCGTACTGCGCCATCCAGGCGCACAGCTGGTCGTCCCGCGCGCTGAGCTCAGCCGCGGCGGACGCCTCCACCGGATGCCTCGGCGACGAAGCCATGCTTCCCACCCCGTGAGCGCAGAATGCAGCTCCCAAACGGAAGAGACCATCCGCCCACGCTTCACCCTAGGCCCGGGCGCAACTTTCGTCATGGAGATGGTGGTAGGCCCGGCAGGACTCGAACCTGCAACCAGACCGTTATGAGCGGCCGGCTCTAACCATTGAGCTACGGGCCCCCGTGGGCGTTCGCGGGTTAGCATGGGGGCGGTTCGCGTTAAAGGCGCCGTTCAGGTTGGGCGGCGCAGCCTCGCGGAACTTGACCGGAAGCTTGGCCGTTGCGGCATGGGCTCCACTGGAGATGAGACGATGAAATCCCTGTTCCGCGCGGCGGCTGTCAGCGCCCTGATCCTGGCGAGTTCGGCCACGGCCGCTTCGGCCCAGACGGCCACCGCCAGCGACGCGGCCTTCCGCGCCACGACCCTGAACCTGTCGGCCTACGGCGAGACCCACACCGCACCCGACAAGGCGACGATTTCGCTGGGTGTCCAGACCCAAGGCGCCACGGCCGTGGAGGCGATCCGGCTGAACGCGGAGAAGATGACGCGCGTGATCGCTGCGCTGAAGAAGGGGGGCATCGCCGCCAAGGACATCCAGACCTCGGGCCTCAGCCTCAATCCGCAGTACGCCTATCCGGAGAACCTGCCGCCTCGCCTGACGGGCTATCAGGCCTCCAACATGGTCACCGTCACGGTGCATGACCTCTCGCGCGTCGGCCAGGCGGTGGATGCGACCGTGAACGCGGGCGCGGACACGGTGGGCGGCGTCAGCTTCGGGCTGGAGGACTCCACCGCCGCGGAGAACGAGGCGCGGCTGAAGGCGGTCTCGGCGCTGCAGGCTAAGGCGGATCTCTATGCGAAGGCGATGGGCTATCGCGTCGCGCGGCTGGTCACCATGAATGAGGGCTCCAGCTACGCCGCGCCGCCGCCTGCGCCGCCCGTGCCAATGGCCGCGATGGCGCGCGCCGAAGCCTACAAGACCCCGGTCGAGCCCGGCGAGATGAACGTCCGGACCGACGTCAGCGCCACCTACGAGCTGACCCGCTAGAGGCCCGCCTGCGTGAAGGCGTCGGTGAGCCGGGCCGTGATCTCGCGGCCCGGCAGCGCGCGCTCGCCCTCCATCACGGCGGCGAAGAACAGCGGCGGATGCTTGGCCTTCGGCGAGGACTGGACCGGCCCGCTCGCCCAGCCGACGGTGCGCAGGCCGTCCGGGCTGCTTGGGCAGCTGATAGCGGCTTCCTCGCCCTTCGCGGCCCGGCGGGCCACGTCCTCGATAGTCTGGGTCTCGCCCGCCTTGGCGCAGGCCGGCAGGTCGCGGGCGCACGTCATGTGGGTGCCATAGCGCCACAGCGTCTTGCCGCTGTGGTCGACCAGCAGCACGCAGGTGGCGGGATCGCCGATGGCGCGGCTCACCGCGTCCTGCAGCGCGGACTCATCGACGCCGTTCAGCCCCGGCGAACAGGCGCCGAGCGCAAGCGCGAGGGTGAGCGCGGCAAGCGGGCCGCGCATCGGCTCAGGCCGCCTTCTTGATCTCGTTGGCGTCATCCAGGAGGACAACGTTCGGATTGTAGTTCCGTGCCTCTTCGGCCGGCAGCTGGCAGTAGGTGACGACGATCACCTTGTCGCCCTTCTGCACCAGGCGCGCGGCGGCGCCGTTGACGCCGATCACCTTCGACCCGCGCGGGGCCTCGATGGCGTAGGTGGTGAAGCGGGCGCCGTTGGTGATGTTCAGCACATCCACCTGCTCGTGCGGCAGGATGCCCGAAGCGTCCAGCAGATCGCGGTCGATGGCGATCGAGCCCTCGTACTCGAGGTCGGCCTGAGTGATGGTGGCGCGGTGCAGCTTGGCCTTCATCATGGTCAGCAACATGGCGTCGAAACCCTTACGCTGTGGGGCCGCGGGACCGCCACACACAATGGCCCGCTCGGGCAGGAACGGCGCATATACTCATGAAAAGCGATGGTTTCAATCGCACTGCAGCATGACGCCGCAGAAGCTCCCTTCTCCCCTTGCGGGAGAAGGTGGCCTGCGAAGCAGGTCGGATGAGGGGTTTCTCACACGTCAAAGAAGCGGAACCACTGAATCGCGGCTGAGAAGGCGTTCGACCCCTCATCCGTCGGCTTCGCCGACACCTTCTCCCGCAAGGGGAGAAGGGTTCAGAGTTTGAACTCCCCGCCGACGATCTTGTCGTAGCTCGCCTTCGTGACCTTCACGTAGCCCTTCTTTTCGGGGCTGCGGAAGTAGATCGGGTCTTTGACCTTCGCGGGGTCGAAGCCGTCCTGGACCAGGTCCATCTTGCGGTACTTGAAGGTGCCGGTGGTCTCGATGTGGGGCTGCAGGCGCACGAACAGCGGGCGGGCGTAGGCGGGAAGCTCGCGGTCCACGAAGCCGGCCAGCTCGTCGATCTTGAAGGCGGGGTCGACCACCAACGAGGCCATGCCGGCCCGCCCGTCGAGCTTGCCGACCTGCACGCCGTAGACGTTGACCTCCTGAACGCCGGGTACGTGCGCCAGCCGCTCGGCCACTTCGCTGGTCGAGACGTTCTCGCCCTTCCAGCGGAAGGTGTCGCCGATGCGGTCGACGAAGTAGAAGTAGCCGTCCTCGTCCTGGCGCATCAGGTCGCCCGTGCGGAACCACGCGTCGCCCTTTTTGAAGACGTTGCGAAGCACCTTCTTCTCGGTGGCGGCCTTGTCGGCATAGCCCACGAAGGCGCTGCGGACGTCGGCGCCGATCTTGCCCAGGCATTCGCCGATCTCGCCGGGCTGGCAGGGCAGGCAGAGGCCGTTCGGTCCGCGGACCGGCTCCTCCTTCTCCATGTCGAACTTCACCAGCCGCGCGTTGAAGCGCCACTGCAGCCACCTGGGAACGCGGGCGATCGCTCCCGGATGGCCGTCCCAGTTGAACATCGAGACGTTGCCTTCGGTCGCGCCGTAGAACTCCAGGATGAAGGGGATGTTGAAGCGGGGCTGCATCTCCTCCCAGACGTCCGGGCGCAGCCCGTTGCCGAAGGCCTCGCGCAGGCGGTGCTTGCGCTCGAGCGGATGCGGCGGCTGGTTAACGAGGTAGCGGCAGAGCTCGCCGATGTAGACGAACATGGTGCAGTCCTCGGCGACGATGTCGTCCCAGAACTGGCTGGCGGAGAACTTCTTGCGAAACGCGATGGAGGCGCCGGTCAGCAGAGCCGCGCCCACGGCGCAAAGGCCGCCGGTCGCGTGATAGAGCGGCAGGGTGATGTAGATGCGGTCGGTCTCTACGGCCCCCGTCGAGCCCGCGAACCCGCGCATGTAGAGCTGGACCCGCATGTGGGTCATCTTCGCGGCCTTGGGCAGGCCCGTGGTGCCGCTGGTGAAGATGTAGATCGCGATGTCCCTGGCGGTCATGCCGCCGCGCACATCCTTGCGGTTGGGACGGAGCGGGCTGACGCTCTTCAGGGCTTGATTGAGGTCGTGCAGAGACCCGTGGGGGCGTCCCAGCGTCCATTCGCGGACGGGATGGGCCAGCTGATCCTTCACGGCCTCGAAGCCGGCGGCGGTCTCGTCGTCGACGATGACGTGCAGCGCGCCGGAGATGTTGATGCAGTGGGCGAGCGCGGCGCCCGCCAGGTTGTTGTTGATCAGCGCCGTGACCACCCCGACCTTGGTCAGGCCGTACCAGATGGCGATGTATTCCAGGCGGTTCGGGATGAAGAGCGCCACCGTCTGGCCGCGCGCCAGTCCCTCCGCCTTGGCCCAGTTGGCGTAGCGGTTGGCGAGCTGGTCGAACTCGGCATAGGTGAGGGTTTTGCCCTCGAAGGTGATGGCGCGGCGGGTGGGCCACTTGTCGACCGACGCCTCGATGTCGTCACAGGCGAGGTTCTTCGAAGCGGCCTTGATCGGCCTGACCCAGCGCAGGGTGCGTATCGCGTTGCGCAGGTAGGTTACGTCGCGCCTGATCCGCGCACCCAGATCCACTGTAAGCGCCCTCCCCAAGAGCTGTTGTTGATTCCCCATCGCGCAGGCCCGCCTCGCGGGTCAAGTCGCCCGCGGCGCCGCTCTCGCTCCTGCGCGTGAATCCGCCTCTGAAGCGACGAAAATGACACCAATGTCAATATTTCGCTTCAGCCGCCGTGCCGAACCGTATGGACGCTGTCGAGGCTGCCGCCGGGCAGCCGGGTGCCCGTGATGGCCGGCGCATAACCCGGCACCTTGAACAGCACCTCGCTGCGCCCGAAGTCCAGATCGACCGTTTCGAAGCGCCGCAGCAGATCCACGCCGATCAGCAGCGCCGGCTCCTCCGCCATGCCCCACACGTGGAAGGTATGAAGGTCGGCGAAGATCACCGCGAGCTTGTTGATCGTCATGCCGCCAAGCTTCAGCGGCGGAAGGAAGCCGGTGGCGCCCGCCATCTCCAGGCCCGTGGCGCCGATCACCGGGACGCTGGCGGGCGCGCCGGGGTCCCGCAGAGGCTTCAGTTGCGGCCCGATGGCCTGGCGCAGGGCGAGGTTGCCGATGGTGACCTGCGAACCGGAGTCCACGAAGGCGGTGACCGGCAGACCGCCGACCTGGGCTCCGACGAGGGTCAGCTGCCCCGACTTCTGCAGCGCCGGGACCGCGAGCGAGCCGTCGTCGGCGCGGCGTCGGCCGGAGCGACTGACCGCAAGGCGCTTGGCCCGGAAGTTCAGGGTCAGGCGAAGATTGTCCAGCTGGTCGATCCCGAGCAGACCGACGCCTCCGATGGCGGAGGCGGGCGCGACGCCCATCACCGTCGCCCGGCCGTCTGGCCGGCCAACCCCGAAGGATGCGGCCTGCACGGCCGGCGTCTCTTCCGCGCCGGCGACGGTGTTGACCAGCACCCTTCCCGTGGACTTCAGGCCAAGGGTGTCGGCGAGGTCCTGGGCGATGATGGAGTGGTTGGAGCCCGTGTCGACTACGAACAGGAACGGGCCCTGGCCCTCGATCCACACCGGCGTCGTCAGCCGCGCCTCCTGGTCGATGCGCGCCTTGAGGTCCTCGTAGTCCGTCGGCAGGGCGTCGGCGCGCGCGGCGCCGGGCAAGAGCAGGCCCGCGCCGACCAACGTCAGCAGCCTACGGCGGCAAAAGACGACGCGTTCCATCACGCACCCCTGCACAAAGCACCTGGCTTTGAGGCTACACCGCGCTTCGCCTGAGGGACAGCGGTCGGAACCGGCCCTTGCCGGGCCCGTTCCGTTTTCGAGTGAAACAGCCGCTGGAGTTCTCATGAGCGTCGATACCGACGGCTCCCAGGTGGAGACAGTGGAGGCGCCGCCGCCCGCGGACGAAACGCGGGGGCGCAGCTTCTCGCTGTGGTTCCTGGCCATCCCGATCGCGCTGGCGGTCGCCGCCGCCGCGCTGGCCTTCTTCCTGCTCGCCCCGCGAGACAAGGACCTGATGACCACGCCGGACAGCCATGCGGTGGCGGTCGCGGTGGCCAATTCGAAGCCCGCGCCGCCGGCCATCCAGAAGACGCCTGCCGCGGCGCAGAGGTGATGCAGCTCTCCTGAAGGCCCGTGCAGATTTATCTGAAACAGTTTCGGTTGCGATTGGGAGGGCAGGTCCCATCTAGGAGCCGTTGAGTAAGCATAAGGAGCTTCCCCCCATGGCCCACACCGCCGCCGTCCTGGTCGGCAGCCTTCGCAAGGAGTCGCTGACCCGCAAGATCGCCAACGCGTTGGTCGCCCTCGCGCCCGAAGGCCTGAACCTGAAGATCGTCGAGATCGGCGACCTGCCCTACTACAACGAGGATCTCGAGAAGGCGGGGGCGCCGGCCGAGTGGGTGCGGTTCCGCAACGAGGTCCGCGAAACCGAAGGCGTCATCTTCGCCACGCCCGAGTACAACCGCGGCCTGCCCGCCGCGCTGAAGAACGCCATCGACGTGGGCTCGCGGCCCTACGGTCAGAGCGTGTTCGCCAAGAAGCCGGCCGCCGTGGTCAGCCAGTCGCCGGGCGCGCTCGGCGGCTTCGGCGCCAACCACCAGCTGCGGCAATCGCTGGTGTTTCTGGACATGCCGGTGCTGCAGCAGCCGGAGGCCTACCTGAACCACACGGGCCAGTACTTCGACGAGAAGGGCGAGCTCGTGAAGGACGACACTCGCCAGCTGCTCCAGGCCTTCCTGCGCGCCTTCGAAGACCTGCTCGACAAGCACGCCGCCGTACCGCACCGCCACGCGGCGGAATAAAGCGCGCCGCCGTGTCGCAGAGACTTACGGCGTCTCTTCTGGCTTTGTCCCCGGCCTGCATTTCAGTGGGTCGGGGACCGGCATGTTCAAGAACCTGGACGTCAACCAGATCACTCAATGGGCGTCGGCCATCCTGGTGGTGGTCATCAGCGGCCTTGCGGGCCAGTTCGCCGCGCACGGCATGAACGCCGTCCAGTGGCTGGGCGCCGCGCTGGCTGTGCTGGGTTCGATCACCCTTGCCGTTCTGGTCCGCGTGTGGCCGCCGCAACCCGCGACGGTGAGGCGGGACTAGGCCTACGCTCTTCCCCCAGCTTGTCTGGGGGAAGTGGGCCGACAGCGATAGCTGGAGGCTCGATGGGGGAGTACCCCCTTCGATGGAAAACTCCCCCATCGACCTTCGCCGCTTCGCGTCTCAGGCCACTTCCCCCAGATGAACTGGGGGAAGGGCTTTACGCCGTCGCTAGCGCCGCCTGTTCGGCGACCTTGACGACGTCGGCCATGATGCCGGTGAGCTGGAAGTCCTTCGGCGTGTAGACGCGCACCACGCCCATCTGGCGCAGGACCAGCGCGTCCTCCGGCGGGATGATGCCGCCGACGACCACCGGCACGTCGCCGAGGCCCTCGTTGCGCATCAGCCGGACGACTTCCTGCACGAGATCGAGGTGCGAGCCGGACAGGATGGAGAGGCCGACCACGTGCGCCTTGCCCTCCTTGGCCCGCTGGACGATCTCCTGCGGCGTCGAGCGGATGCCGTCGTAGAGGACTTCCATGCCGACGGCGCGAGCGCGGGTGGCGATCTGTTCGGACCCGTTGGAGTGGCCGTCGAGGCCCGGCTTGCCGACCAGGAAGGTCAGCGTGCGGCCAAGCGCCTGTGAGACGCGTTCGACTTCCTTCTTCACCTGCTCGATGTCATCGGCGCCGTCGGAGGAGACGACCAGCGCGACGCCGGTCGGGCCCCGGTACTCGCCGAACACCTCGCGCAGCGCCCCGCCCCATTCGCCGGTGGTCACCCCCGCCTTCGCCGCCGCGATGGAGGGCTCCATGATGTTGCGGCCCTCGGCAGCGGCGGCCTTCAGGTCGGCCAGCGCGCGGTCGACGGCGTTCTGGTCGCGCGCCGCACGCCAGGCCTTCAGCTTGGCGATGACGTCGGCTTCCAGCTTGGGATCGACGGTTTCGATGGAGCTTTCGCCCGCCGACAGCGGCGAGGGTTCGGTCTCGGTCCACTTGTTGACGCCGACGACGGTCATGTCGCCCGTCTCGACGTCGCGGATGCGCGCGGCGTTCGATTCCACCAGCTGCGCCTTCATGTAGCCGATGGCTTTGGCGCTCCCGCCCATCTCGTCGATCTTGGCGAGCTCGGCGAGTGCACCCGCCTTCTGCTCGGCCACCTTTGCCTCGACGACGTGCGAGCCCGCGAAGATGTCCTCGAACTCGAGCAGGTCGGTCTCGTAAGCCAGCACCTGCTGGAGCCTGAGCGACCACTGCTGGTCCCAGGGGCGCGGCAGGCCCAGCGCCTCGTTCCAGGCCGGCAGCTGCAGCGCCCGGCAGCGGGCGTCCTTCGACAGCGTCACCGCCAGCGCTTCGAGCAGGATGCGGTAGACGTTGTTCTCCGGCTGCGGCTCGGTCAGCCCCAGCGAGTTGACCTGCACGCCATAGCGGAAGCGCCGCGCCTTCGGGTCCTGCACGCCATAGCGGTCGCGCAGGATTTCGTCCCACAGCTGGGTAAAGCTGCGCATCTTGCACATCTCGGTCACGAACCGGACACCGGCGTTGACGAAGAAGCTGATGCGCGAGCAGACGACCTCGAAGTCCTCCTCGGGCACCTGGCCGCCGGCCTTGACCGTGTCCAGAACCGCGATCGCGGTCGCCAGCGCATAGGCCAGCTCCTGCTCCGGCGTCGCACCGGCTTCCTGCAGGTGGTAGCTGCAGACGTTCATCGGGTTCCACTTGGGGACTTCCCGGTAGCACCAGGCGATCATGTCGCCGATCAGGCGCAGCGAAGGCTCCGGCGGGAAGATGTAGGTCCCGCGCGAGAGGTATTCCTTGATCAGGTCGTTCTGGGTCGTGCCCTGCAGGAGCTTGCGGTCCGCGCCCTGCTCATCGGCCAGCGCCACATACATCGCCAGGAGCCAGGCGGCCGGCGCGTTGATGGTCATCGAGGTGTTCATGCGGTCGAGGGGAATGCCCTCGAACAGGGTGCGCATGTCGCCGAGGTGGCCGATGGGCACGCCGACCTTGCCGACTTCGCCGCGCGCCAGCACGTGGTCGGCGTCGTAGCCCGTTTGGGTCGGCAGGTCGAAGGCGACCGACAGGCCCGTCTGGCCCTTGGCCAGATTGGCGCGATAGAGCGCGTTCGACTTCGCGGCCGTGGAATGTCCGGCATAGGTCCGGAAGATCCAGGGCTTGTCGCGCTCGTGCTGGAATGGGGTGGCTGACATGGCGAACAGGCCTCCTGCCAACTGCCGCAACGCACAAACGGCTCCCCCAGCCACGTGCTGCGACGCAAAAAATGTTCTTGCCAGTTTTGCGGTCTTGTCACACGCTCATGCCTTCGCGGCAAGCGTTCAGCGGCCTTTTGGGGCATGCTGTTGTGCAAAAACCGCTCATACAGACGGGTACGTGGCAGGCCTTCCCCCAGGCTCTCCGATCGGCCCGCGAACGAATGGCTCGGCCATTTGTTATCGCATCGCAACAAAAGTGCTCTGGGGAGCCACCGCATGACCGTCGCCACGCTGGAAAAGACCGTGGAAAAGGACCTCTACGAGATCGGCGAGATTCCGCCGCTCGGCCATGTCCCTGCCAAGATGTACGCCTGGGCCATTCGCAAGGAGCGGCACGGCCCGCCCGCGACGGCCATGCAGGTCGAAGTGGTGCCCACCTGGACCATCGGCGAGGACGAGGTCCTCGTGCTCGTGATGGCCGCGGGCGTGAACTACAACGGCGTCTGGGCCGCGCTCGGCGAGCCGGTGTCCACGCTGGACGGCCACAAGAACCCCTACCACGTCGCCGGTTCGGACGCGTCCGGCATCGTCTGGGCGGTCGGCAAGAAGGTGAAGCGCTGGAAGGTGGGCGACGAAGTCGTCATCCACTGTAACCAGGACGACGGCGACGACGAGGAATGCAACGGCGGCGACCCGATGTATTCGCCCAGCCAGCGGATCTGGGGCTACGAGACCCCGGACGGCTCCTTCGCCCAGTTCTGCCGGGTGCAGTCGCGCCAGCTGATGCCGCGCCCCAAGCACCTGACCTGGGAAGAGGCCGCCTGCTACACGCTGACGCTGGCCACCGCCTACCGCATGCTCTTCGGCCACAAGCCGCATGAGCTGAAGCCCGGCCAGAACGTGCTGATCTGGGGCGCGTCCGGCGGTCTCGGCGTCTTTGCGACGCAGCTCTGCGCGGTCGCGGGCGCGCACGCCATCGGCGTCGTCTCCTCAGAGGACAAGCGCGACTATGTGATGAGCATGGGCGCCAAGGCGGTCCTGAACCGCAACGACTTCAACTGCTGGGGCCAGCTGCCGACTGTCAACGGGCCTGAGTTCAACGACTACATGAAGGAATGCCGCAAGTTCGGCAAAGCCATCTGGGACGTCACCGGCAAGCGCGACGTCGATATGGTGTTCGAACATCCGGGCGAAGCGACCTTCCCCGTGTCGGTCTTCCTGGTGAAGCGCGGCGGCATGGTCGTAATCTGCGCGGGCACCACCGGCTACAACCTGACCATGGACGCCCGCTTCCTGTGGATGCGCCAAAAGCGCGTCCAGGGCAGCCACTTCGCCAACCTGATGCAGGCGAGCGCGGCCAACCAGCTGGTCATCGACCGCCGCGTCGACCCGGCGCTCTCGGAAGTCTTCCGTTGGGAAGACATCCCCGCCGCCCACGAAAAGATGCGCGCCAACAAGCACCTGCCCGGCAACATGGGCGTCCTGGTCTGCGCCCAGCGCCCGGGCCTGCGGACGTTCGAGGAAGTGCAGGAGCTGTCGGGCAAGAAGGCCTAAAGCCCACCGCCACCTCCAACGCGTCATCCCCCGGCGAAGTCCGGGGGACCCAAGCGGCGGTTCCAGTATTACTACTTCAGCTTGGGTCCCCCGGATCGGCTTTCAGCCGACCGTGGGATGACGCGTTGAAGTGAGGAACCGATGGCAGGGGAACCCTGGTGGCGCGGCGCGGTCGTCTATCACGTCTATGTCCGCAGCTTCTTCGACTCCAACGGCGACGGGCAGGGCGACCTGCCGGGCGTCGAGGCCAAGCTCGACTACATCAAGTCGTTGGGCGTGGACGCGATCTGGCTCTCACCCATCCACCCCTCGCCCAACCGCGACTGGGGTTATGACGTCTCCGACTACCACGGCGTCCAACACGACTACGGGACGCTGGAGGACTTCGAGCGCCTGCTCGACAGCGCCCACGCCAAGGGCCTGAAGATCATCCTCGACGAAGTGCTCGCCCACACCTCCGACGAGCACGAATGGTTCGCCAGCAGCCGCGAGAAGGGCGCCAAGGCGGACTGGTATGTCTGGGCCGACCCGCAGGAGGACGGGACCGCGCCGAACAACTGGCTCTCGGCCTTCGGCGGTCCGGCCTGGGCCTACCAGCCGGCGCGGCGCCAGCACTACCACCACAAGTTCCTGCGCCAGCAGCCGAAGCTGAACTGGCGCAACCCGGATGCGCGGGCGGCGGCGCTGGAGGTGCTGGACTTCTGGCTGGCCAAGGGGGTCGACGGCTTCCGCCTCGACGTCGCCAACGCCTACCTTCACGACGAGACGCTGACGGATAACCCGGCCGTCCCGGTCCCTCAGCGGACCACGTGGCACTGGAGCCATGCCGCCAACCTGCAGGAGCACTGGCACGACTCCAACCTCGTCGAGAACGTCGAGGCGCTGGCGGAGGTGCGGCGAGTGGTGGAGCGCTACCCCGACCGCTTCGTCTTCGGTGAGTTCTCGGAAGAAGCCGGCCGTTGCGGCGGGTTCGCGGCGTCAGACGAAGGCCTGCACGCGGGCTACAGCTTCCCGCTGCTGATCGCCCACAAGCTGGGCCCTGGGTTCATCCGCAGACACTTCGCCGAGCTGGAGCAGCACCCCGACCATTGGCCCTGCATCAGCTTCTCCAACCACGACGTGACGAGGACGCTGACCCGCTTCGGCGGCAAGGACGCTCCGCAGGCGCTGGCGCGCATGATGCTGGCGCTGCTCTTCTGCCTGCGCGGGACCACGCTGCTATACCAGGGCGAAGAACTGGGCCTGCCGGAAGCCGCGCTCACCCGCGAGCAACTGCGCGATCCGGTCGGCGACCTCTACTGGCCGGTGAGCAAGGGCCGCGACGGCGCGCGGACGCCGATGCCGTGGGGCTCGGGCGAGAACCTCGGCTTCTCGACAGGGACGCCATGGCTGCCGGCGGCGCCGGAGCATGCGGGGTTGACCGTTGAAGCGCAGGATGCGGACCCGGACTCGACGCTGGCCATGGCGCGCAAGCTGATCGCGCTGCGTCGGGAAACGCCGGCCCTGCGGCTGGGCGGCATTCGCTTCCGTGAGGCCAACGGCCCGGTGCTCGCGTTCGAGCGAGACAACGTGCTTTGCGCCTTCAACATGAGCGGCGAGGCGGTTGAGCTGCCGGGTGAGGGTCGCACGCTCATCGAGCAAACCGGCCCCTACGCGTTTCGACTGGCGCGGCTCTAGGCTCTTCCCCCAGTTCATCTGGGGGAAGTGGCCCGACAGCGATAGCTGGAGGGTCGATGGGGGAGTTTTAGAGTCACCTCCCCCAACGAGCCTCGGCTTCGCCATCGGCCCACTTCCCCCGCAAGCGGGGGAAGGGCTACGCTTCCGGCTGAAGTCGGGAGTGACAGATGGGCTGGAAGCGTATTGGGCTGCTGGTGTTCGCGGCCGTGGTGCTGCTGGTCGCGGTGGTGGCCTTCCGGACCGAAACCTACCAACCCCCGGCGCAGGTGGACTTCAGCCAGGTGAAGCTCGCGCCGGCCATGCCGGTCGACACCGCCAAGGCCGCCCAGCATCTCTCCGAAGCCGTTCGCATCCAGACGGTCAGCCACCAGAACATCGCCGACAACGACCCCGCGCAGTGGGACAGGCTGCATCAGTGGCTGGTCGACACCTACCCGCACGCCCATGCGCTGATGACCCGCGAGATCGTCGGCCCCGGCGCGCTGGTCTACACCTGGCCGGGGTCGGACCCGAGCCTCGCGCCCATCGTGCTGATGGCGCATCAGGACGTGGTGCCGGTCAGCCCCGGAACGGAAAGCCAGTGGAAGCACCCGCCCTTCGACGGAGTCATCGCCGACGGCGCGGTCTGGGGCCGAGGGTCGGTGGACGACAAGGGCTCGCTGGTCTCGATCTTCGAGGCGCTCGACCAGCTCGCCGCGTCAGGCTTCAAGCCGCGCCGGACCGTCATTGTCGTCTCCGGTCAGGACGAGGAGACGGTCGGCTCCGGCGCGAAAGCGGCGGCGGCCTACCTCGCCGGCAAGGGCGTGAAGGCCGACTGGGTGCTGGACGAGGGCGGCGTGACCCTCGCGGACTTCCCGATGCTCGGCTCGCCCGTCGCCCTCGTCGGGGTGGCGGAAAAGGGCTACGCCACCTTGCGCGTCACAGCCCCGGCGAAGGGTGGCCACTCGTCCTCCCCGCCGAAGGAGACTGGCGTCGAGACGCTCGCGAAAGCCGTGCTGGCCATCGCGCACCACCCCTTCCCGCTGCGCTTCGAGGGACCCGGCGCCGACATGGTGCGAGCCGTCGCGCCGCACGCGGGCTGGACCGCCCGAATGGCCGTCGCCAACAGCTGGCTCTTCGCTCCCCTGCTGAAGAACCAGATGGCCGCGACGTCCGCCGGAGCCGCGACGCTCCACACCACCATCGCGCCCACCATGCTCAAAGGCAGTCCCAAGGAGAACGTCCTGCCGCAGGACGCCACGGCCTGGATCAACTACCGCATCGCGCCGGGCGACACGGTGGACAAGGTGATGGCGAGGGCGCGCGACGACGTGCGCGGCCTGAACGTGCAACTCGCCTGGGAGGGCAAGGCCGACAATCCCTCCCCGGTGTCGTCGACGGACTCCGACGGCTGGAAGATCATCGCCGCGCTGGGCTCGGAGGGCGGCACGGTCCCGGTTGCGCCGAACCTCGTGACGGGCGCGACCGACAGCCACTCGCTGATCCCGGTCTCGCGCAACATCTACCGCTACCAGCCGATCCTGTTCTCCAGCCACGACGTGGAGATGATTCACGGCACGAACGAGCACCTGACTCTGGAGAACCTGACCCGCATGGTCAGCTTCTACGAGCGGCTCATCGCGACGGCGGCATCGTAGGTGCGTCCTTCGACACGGCGCATACGCGCCTGCTCAGGATGACGAACTCAGAACTCGTCATCCTGAGCAGCGCCGGCACGGCGCATGTCGAAGGACGCACTACGCAAGGCCTTCGCGTAACCCACCCTGCCGGTTATGAGGGGCCATGGCTGATGGCGATCAGAAGGCAGCGAAAACCGCCCAGAAGTTCGGGCAGGGGTTCCTCTATGACATCTGGTACTTCGCCGCCCTCTCGTCGGACCTGAAGCCCGGCAAGCTGCAGCGCTACGAGCTGCTGGGCGAGCCGGTGCTCTTGGGCCGCACGCACAAGGGCGAGGTCTATGCCCTGCGGGATATCTGCCCCCATCGCGCCGCGCCTTTGTCGGCCGGGCGGCTGGTCGGCGAGACGGTCGAGTGCCCCTACCACGGCTGGCGTTTCAGGACCGACGGCGCCTGCGCGGCGATCCCGTCGCTGGTGGACGACCAGGCAATGGACGTCAGCCGCATCAAGGTGCGCCGCTATCCCGCCGCCGAGAGCCAGGGGATGGTGTTCGTCTGGATCAGTGCCGATCCGCGCTTCGACGGCGAACCGCCGATGCCGCCGCCCACCTTCCCGGGAGTCGTCGGCGGCGGGCCGAAGCTGGTCGATACGATGGTCTTCGACGCCCACATCGACCACGCCGTCGTCGGGCTGATGGACCCGGCCCATGGGCCCTACGTGCACCAGCAATGGTGGTGGCGCTCGAAGCACAGCCAGCACGAGAAGGCCAAGAAGTTCGAGCCGCGCGAGGCCGGCTTCTCCATGGTCCGTCACGAGCCGTCGAAGAACTCCCGCGCCTACGCCATCCTCGGCGGCGAGCCGCTGACGGAGATCACCTTCCGCCTGCCGGGGCTGCGCTGGGAGCACGTCACCGTCGGCAAACGGCAGGTGCTGTCGCTGACCTGCCTCACCCCGATCACCGAGAAGAAGACGCGGATCACCCAGATCGTCTGGTCCGATCACCCGGCCTTCTTCTTCCTCAAGCCCTTCATCGCCGCCGGCGCGCGCGCCTTCCTGCGCCAGGACGGCGAGATGGTGAACCTGCAGAACGAGGGGCTGCGCTACGACCCCTCGCTGCTGTGGATCGACGACGCCGACAAGCAGGCCAAGTGGTACCAGCAGCTCAAGCGCGAATGGGCCGCCGCCGCGCGCGAGGGGCGGCCCTTCAAGAACCCCGTCGAGCCCGTGACGCTACGCTGGCGCAGCTAGGTCTTGGACTTGACCTTGAGGTCCGGATTGCCCGGCCCCGTGAACGCCACCTTCGTGCCCTTGTGAACCGCCGCGCCGAGCGCCAGCGCGTCCCAGTTGGTCAGGCGCACGCAGCCGTGGCTGGCCGTCTTGCCGATCTTCTCCGGATCAGGCGTGCCGTGGATGCCGTAGGTGGGCTTCGAAAGGTCGATCCAGACCGCGCCCACGGGGTTGTTCGGCCCTGACGGGATGGTCAGCTTTCCGAGCTTCTTGTTCCCGAAGTGGAGCTGCGAGGGGTCGTAGTTCCAGACCGGGTCCTTCTGGACGGCGGTCACCTCATACTCGCCGGACGGCGTCGGCATGTCCGTGGAGCCCACCGTCGCCGGATAGACCGCCACCAGCTTGTTCGACGCATCGTAGGCGCGCAGCTGCTTCTTCGCCTTGTCCACCTCGACGCGCTCGACCGCGGGCAGCGGCGCCCCGCCGGGCGCGGTCACCAGGATGGTCGTCCCGGCCTTGGAGAAGTCCACGTCCGGGTTCAGCGCCTTCAAGAGCGCCGGATCCATGTGGAACTTCTCCGCCAGCGCCTCGAGCGGGCTCGTGTAGGAAATGTGATCGAGCGCTGCGAGCGCCTTGTAGTCGTTGGGCGCCGGCAGCTTGTCGAGGAAGGGGCCCTTCACGTCGTCGTCGGTGATGACGTAGTCCTGCATGATCGGCTGGCTGTCCTGGGTCAGCTGGCGCCAGACCTCCGCATCCAGCTTGCCGTCGGGCTTGAGGCCGTGCGCCTCCTCGAACGCGGCGACCGCTTCCTTGAAGTTCTCGCCGTCCTTGCCGTCGATGGAGCCGGGGCTGAAGTGGGCGCGGTCGAGCAGCACCTGGGCCTTGACCAGCACCCGCTTCTGCTGCGCGGCCGAGGACTGGTCCACGCCCGCCGCCTGGCCGTTCACCGCCAGCTTCTCGTCGGTCTTGTTCATGCCGGACGGGCTGGTCTTGGCCGCGGGTCCCTCGCCGAACTCGGCCTGGTCGATGGCCTGCGCCTCGGGGTTCGAGGAGGCAGTGATCGTGGGCGCGACAGGCGCGACAGCGGCGGCCGGAACGCCCGCCGCGGGCGCAGCGGGCGCAGTTGCGGCAGGGGCGTTGTGGTCCTCCGGCGGGTTGCAGGCGGCGGCAAGCAGGGCGAAGGCGGCGGGTACGATCAGGCGCCGGTTTGGCATGGGAAGCTCCGTCGGAAGCAAGGCTTGCGACACAAAGCGCGCCGCCCGCGAGGGGTTCCCCTGAAGCCGTACGGCCCTAAATGCGTTCCCTACCGGCGTTCAGGAGGACGAACGGCAGATGATCGGGACGGTCAAACGCGAATGGATGGCGCTGGCGGGCATCGCCGCCGGCGTGTTCGCGGCCGTCTGGCTGAACGCCACCAAGCCCGACCATGACGGCATCGTGGTCCATACCCCTTCGCGCGCCGAGGCCATCTTCCCGGCGCTACGGCCCGACGACCCGACCGTGGGCTGGGGCAACGAGAACTGTGGCGAGGCGCGGTTCCAGCACGCCGCCTTCATCAATGCCTCCAACCTGCACAGCCTGTCGTTCGCCCCCTTCCACAGGCCCGAGCGAGGCTGGGAGACCTATGCGCCGCTGATCGCGACCGAGATCGGCACCCGCTGCGCGCCCACCTCGCCGGGGTTCGCCTCGGCGCTCGCCTCCTGGCAGGGCAAGCGCGGCCTCAATCCCACCGGCCAGGTCGACGGCGCGACCTTCGCCTTCATGAAGGCGGTCTGGCAGGACGAGCGGCCGTTCGTGCTCACCAGCCGCTCAGGCTGCCCCGCGCCGCCGAACGAGGCCGCCCTTGAAACCAGCCGTCCCGGCGAAGGCTACGGCGGCAAGGTGGTGCAGCTGACGCCGGGCGCATTCGCGGCCTACCGCCGGATGGTCGCCGACGCGCGCGCCCAGGTCCCGGCCATCCGCGCCGATCCGCGATACTTCCAGATCTTCTCGGCCTATCGCAGCCCGGAGTACGACGCCGCCCGCTGCGCACGGGAGAACAACTGCAACGGCATCGTCCGCGCCACCTGCTCCGCGCACCGGACGGGGCGGGCGATGGACCTGTATGTGGGCTCGGCGCCGGGATATGGGCCGGATTCCACGGCGGACCCCAACCGGCTGGTGATGACCCAGTCGCCCGCCTACCGCTGGCTGGTTCGCAACGCCCGCAACTACGGCTTCGTCCCCTACGCCTTCGAGCCCTGGCATTGGGAGTGGATCGGCGATCCGTCCTCCTCTAACCAGGGCTGATGGCCAGCTTCACCGCTTCCGACGGCGTCGAGATCGCCTTCGATGACCTGGGCCCGCGCGAAGGCCGCGCGGCGCTGCTGATCCACGGGTTTGCGTCGAACCGCAATGAAGCCTGGAAGCGCACCGGCTGGTACGCCGCCTTCGAGCGGCGCGGCCAGCGGGTGGTGGCGCTCGACCTGCGCGGCCACGGCGAGAGCGGCAAGCCGCACGATCCGGCGGCTTACGGGCGCGGGCGGCTGGTGGCGGACGTCATTGAGCTGATGGACGCGCTGACGCTGAAGGACGTTGACCTCTTCGGCTACTCCATGGGCGCGCGCGTGGCGCTGAAGCTGGCGCTGGAGCATCCGGAGCGCGTCTGGAACCTGATCCTCGGCGGCGTCGGCGCGCGCGTGTTCGAGCCCTCGCGCGGCGGGGACTTCATGGCCGCAGCCATGGAGGCCGAGGACCCGGACGCCATCGCCGAACCGCTGCTGAAGAGCTTCCGCCAGTTCGCCGACGAGCAAGGCGAGGACCGGCTGGCTCTGGCCGCCTGCACCCGCGCACCGTCCGAGCCGCTCGATCCGGAGAGCCTGTTCGCGCTGAACATGCCCGTTCTGGTGGTCGCCGGCGCCCGTGACGTGCTGGCGGGCGATCCGCAGGGGCTGGCCGACTACATCCAGGGCGGCAAGTCGGTCACCCTCCCCGGCTGCGACCACTTCAACGCCATCCCTCACGCGCTTCTGAAGGCGGCGGTGTTCGATTTCCTGGACGGGATGATGGAGGACTTTCCCCAATAGCCCCTCTCCCCTTGCGGGAGAGGGGTTGGGGTGAGGGGTTGAAAGTCGCTTCAGCCGCGACTCAGCTGCTCCGCTTCATCGAGGTTTGAGAGACCCCTCATCCGACCCGCTTCGCGGGCCACCTTCTCCCGCAGGGGGAGAAGGGTTTAGTCCCCCAGCTGATACGGCCCGCCTTTTTCCAAAGCCCGTTTCCACGCCGGCCTCGCATGGAGCCGTTCGATCCAGTCGGCCATGTTCGGATAGGCGGCGAGCTTGCCGAAGGCCTTGGCGACCTCCGGGATGAAGCTCATCTGGATGTCCGCGCCGCTGAGTTCCTCGCCGAGCAGGAACGGCTTCCCCGCCAGCGCGCCGTCGATGTAGCCGAGGTGGTTGGCGATCTCGCTTTCGATGCGCGGGTGCAGCGGCGCACCGGCTTCGCCGAGCCGCATCACGTACATCAGCAGCATCAGCGGCAGCATGGCCGAGCCTTCGGCGTAGTGCAGCCACATCTGGTATTCGTCATACGCCGCGCGGTCGGGCTCGGGCGCCAGACGCCCGCCGCCGTGCCAGCGGATGATGTAGTCGATGATGGCGCCGCTTTCGTGGATGGTGCGGCCGTTGTCGGTGATCACCGGGCTCTTGCCGAGCGGGTGGACGGCCTTCAGCTCCGGCGGCGCGAGGCGCGTCTGCGGGTCGCGCCGGTAGTGCTTGATCTCGTAGGGCAGCTCCAGCTCCTCCAGCAGCCAGAGGATCCGCTGGGAGCGGGACTCATTGAGGTGGTGGACGACGATCATGGGGGCTCTCCTGATCCTCGCTCATTGCGCGCCTTTCGGAGCGTCCGCGCAATCCCATGCCTTGGTGAGCGCCGCGTTGTGTGCAGGTGCGAAATGAGCTAGGGCCTTTCGCCTGTTTTTGGGGGAATTTTCGAGCGATGAGCACCGCCGTGGCAGAACGACCGCTGATCCTAGAAGGCCTGACCGGCCTGCTCCGCCAGGCCGCCGACGCCGCGCTGGCGTTCGTGCATGAGGTTCGTCCCCAGGTGCGGGCGAAGATCTCCGAAGGCGGCAAGATCGACCGCAAGGCCGCGGACCGCGAGCAGCATGTCGTCCACGGCTTTGGCTGGTACGCCTCCTACGCCGAGCTGCTGAACCAGGTCGCCGGCTGGGCTGCCCGCCTGGAGGCTGAAGGCCGGTTCGGCGAGATCGAGGCGCTGCTGGCCCAGCTTCTCTTTGCCGAGTACGGCGCGCAGATGACGGGCGGCATCCCGATGAACCAGGGCGAGACCATCCGCCTTGGCGACCTCACCGACGACCAGGCGGTGCACCGCAAGCTGTGGATGGCGCTCGGCCCCGTGATGGCCGGCGGCGGCCAGGCGGTGAAGACCCGTATCGCTCAGCGCCTCGCCGAAGCGCGCGGGCGTCCGACGCTGGAGAACACCGGCCTCGACGAAACCTTCGAGATGATCCGCGACCAGTTCCATTCGTTCGCGGAAGAGAAGGTCGTCCCCTTCGCCCACGAATGGCACCTGAAGGACGAGCTGATCCCGCTGGAGCTCTTGAAGGAGCTGGGCGACCTCGGCGTCTTCGGCCTGACCATCCCGGAAGAGTACGGCGGCGCGGGCCTCGGCAAGACCGCCATGTGCGTCGTCTCCGAAGAGCTGTCGCGCGCCTGGATCGGGGTCGGGTCGCTTGGCACCCGTTCGGAGATCGCCGCCGAGCTGATCCTGACCGGCGGCACGGAGGCGCAAAAGGCCGAGTGGCTGCCGAAGATCGCCTCGGCCGAAATCCTGCCGACCGCCGTCTTCACCGAGCCCAACACGGGTTCGGACCTGGGCAGCCTGCGCACCCGGGCTGTCCGCGAGGGCGACCATTACGTCGTCACGGGCAACAAGACCTGGATCACGCACGCGGCGCGCGCCGACGTCATGACCCTGCTGGTCCGCACCGACCCGGCCACCACGGACTATCGCGGCTTGTCGATGCTGCTGGCGCCGAAGCTGCGCGGCGATGACGCCAACCCCTTCCCGACGCCCGGCATGAGCGGCGGTGAGATCGGGGTGATCGGCTATCGCGGCATGAAGGAATACGAGATCGGCTTCGACGGCTTCACCGTGCCCGCCGCCAACCTGCTGGGCGGCGTCGAGGGCCAGGGCTTCAAGCAGCTGATGGCGACCTTCGAGTCAGCCCGCATCCAGACCGCCGCCCGCGCCATCGGCGTGGCCCAGTGCGCGATGGAGGTGGGCTTAGGCTACGCGCTCGACCGCAAGCAGTTCGGCCAGGCCATCTTCGAATTCCCGCGCGTGGCCAACAAGCTCGCCATGATGGCCGCCGAGATCATGGGCGTGCGGCAACTCACCTACTTCGCCGCCCGCCAGAAGGACGAGGGCAAGCGCTGCGACCTCGAGGCCGGCATGGCCAAGCTGGTTGCCGCCCGCGTCGCCTGGGCCGCCGCCGACAACGCCCTGCAGATCCACGGCGGCAACGGCTTTGCGATGGAATATGCGGCGAGCCGCGTGCTGGCCGACGCCCGCATCCTCAACATCTTCG
>JBLNCT010000033.1:0-4829 GCA_050260915.1 Parcubacteria group bacterium | reverse complement strand
GAAGCGGGGACTAAAGTCCCGGCTGCAACGCCACAGGCCAAGGCAGGGTTGAGCCTTTCATGAACAGCATCGTCGTCATCGCCGGCATCGTCATCACGCTGCTGACCGGCATTCCCGTCCTTATCCAGCTGCTGCGCGACCACCCGCGCGGGCTGTTCATCCTGTTCTTCGCCGAGATGTGGGAGCGGTTCAGCTACTACGGGATGCGGGGCTTGCTCATCTTCTACCTGACCCAGCACTTCCTGTTCGACGACAAGTTCTCCTCGACCCAGTATGGCTCCTACACGACGCTGGTGTACCTGCTGCCGCTGATCGGGGGGCTATTGGCGGACCGGTACCTCGGCACCCGCAAGGCCGTCGCGTTCGGGGCGCTGCTGCTGGTGGCCGGTCACTTCTCGATGGCCATCGAGGGCAGGCCCGCCACGCAGCTGCTGACCTACAACAACGCCCAATACGAGGTGGTGACCGCCGGCCGGGGCGACGACCAGGCCTCGAAGCTGCACATCGGAAACGGGCTCTACGACTACGGCGGCTCGCCGGACGGCGGGTTGGCCATCAAGGGGCTGCCGGCCGCCTCGCCCGTGCCGCCGGTGCTGGCGAAGGGCAGCTACACCCTCTCCGAACAGCGCGACCCGACCTACGTCGGCATCTTCTACCTTGCGCTGTCGCTCATCATCATGGGGGTCGGGTTCCTGAAGCCCAACATCTCCTCGATCGTGGGCCAGCTCTACGGGAAGGGGGACCCCCGGCGGGATCCGGGCTTCACCCTCTACTATTACGGCGTGAACCTCGGCGCCTTCTGGGCGGCCATCCTGTGCGGCTACCTCGGCCAGCGGGTCGGCTGGTGGGCGGGCTTTGGGCTGGCGGGCGTCGGCATGCTGGTCGGCTACGTCGCCTTCGTCATCGGCAAGCCGCTGCTGGAAGGCCACGGCGAGCCGCCCGACCCGGAGCGGCTGAAGGCGCCGGTGGCGGGCCCGCTGAACCGCGAACACCTGATCTACCTGGCGGGCCTGCTGGGCGTGGGCCTCATCTACATCGTGGTGCAGCAGACCCGGCTGGTGGGCTGGGGGCTGGGCATCGCGTCCTTCGTGGTGCTGGGCTACCTCGCCTGGTTCATGGCGACCAAGTGCGCCAAGGTCGAGCGCGACCGGCTGGGCCTCGCGCTGGTGCTGACCGCGGGATCGGTCGTCTTCTTCACCCTGTTCGAGCAGGCGGGGACCTCCCTAAACCTCTTCGCCGAGCGCAACACCGACCTTGGCCTGATCGCCGCGCCTAAGATCGTCGAGTTCCTGGGCCGCCACTGGTTCTTCGGCACGCAGCAGATGCTGGCCGCGTCTGGCCTGAAGGACGTCATCTGGATCGACATGGGCTTCACCGCTGCGCAGACGCAGTCGTTCAACGCGGGCTTCATCCTGATCTTCGCGCCGATCTTCGCGGCTGTCTGGGCAGGGCTTGGCCGGCGTGGGCGTGACCCGAACCCGGTGTTCAAGTTCGGGCTCGGCCTGTTGCAAGTCGGCCTCGGCTTCCTGGTGATCGTCTGGAGCGCCGGGATGGCCGACAGCGCCTTCCGCCTGCCGCTGCTCATCCTGGCCTTCACCTACCTGCTGCACACGACGGGCGAGCTTTGCCTGTCGCCGGTGGGCCTGTCGGAGATCACCAAGCTCGCGCCCTTCACCATCATCTCCTTCCTGATGGCCGTCTGGTTCCTGGCGAGCTCCTGGGCGCAGTACATCGGCGGCTGGATCGCCTCGCTCGCCGGCACGGAGACCGTCGGCGGCCAGGTGCTCGACAACCGGGCCGCGCTCGAGACGGCCGTCCACATGTTCAACATCATCGGCTGGGTCGGCGTGGGCTTCGGCGTGCTGTTCTTCGCGATGGCGCCCTTCCTCAAGCACTGGGCGCATGGCGTGAACGAGCCGGAGGGACCGCAGTCCGAACTCGCCCTGGACGCCGACCGCCAGGCCGGCCCGCTGACGGAGCGCCCGGCATAGCCTAGCCGCCGAAGGTCTTGCGGATGCGGACGTAGACGCTGGTCTTGTTCTCCAGCCGCTGGGCCTCATGGAAGGCCCGCGGATTGGCGTCGCGTGAGCCCTCGTACACATCGAGGTAGCGCACCAGCGGACGGGAGGTGGCGTTCTGCGCCTCCAGGCGGACGCTGAGGTCGGGTCTGGGCTTCCACTCCGTGAAGACGGCGATGAAGCTTGGTAGTTTCGTCGTCTGGACGACGTCGAAGCGGTAGTAGCTCTCCCGCCACGAACCATAGACGTCGAAGCCCCACGTGGCGCGCAAGCGCGGCAGGCCCTGGGTGAAGTGCGCCTGCCAGTCCACCGGCCGCTCGCCGGAGATTTCGCGTTTCTCGCCGGTGGTGGGGTCGGTCACTTCCGAGCGCCGCCAGGTGCTCTGGCCGCGCAGCGTGCCGCCCTTCAGGCCGAGCTTGTCCGTGGGCAAGGTCAGCTGCAGGGCGACCTCGTCGCGCGTTCCGTCGCCGATGTTGGCCGGCGCGTCGAACTGGCCGGAGGGGTCCGGGGCGCGGTCGATGACATTCTCGATCTCGAAGTGGCGCACGGTGACCACGGCCGATCCGCCGGTCCAGAAGCGGCGTTCGTAGGCGGCTTCGGCGACATAGGCTTCCTCCGGCTCCAGGTCGGGATTGCCGGTGGACAGGGCGCCCGCGTTCACCGCCGCGACGAAGTCGTCGAAGTTCAGCTGTCCGACCTCGCGCTCCAGCCGCGCGCGAAATTGGTCGTTCGGGTCCGGCGACCAGGTCGCGGAGAGGCGAGGCTTGATGAAGTAGAGGGTCTTCTCGAGCGTCACGTCGCCGGAGGAGGAGATGCGCGAGGCCTCGCCCCTGAGCGCGCCTTCCAGCGTGAGCTTCGGGGTCGCGATCCAGGTGGCCTTCGTGAAGGCCTCGCCCCGCAGCTCCTTCACCTCGACGTTGGCGGCTGGCAGGTCGACCGGCTGGCCGCTGTCGGTGAAGGCGGTCTTCGAATCGAGCCAGTTCCAGGCGCTCTCGCCGCCGGTCTCGAAGGTCACGGTGTCAGACTTGCGGAAGGTCAGCACCGCGCGGCCGATGCTCTCGCCCATGGTGCGCCTGGAGGTAAGCACGCCGTCCAGGTCCTCCGCCGGGTTCTGCAGCTTGATGAAGAGGTCGGTGTGCCTGAGCTGCTGGATGCCGAGCAGCTCGAACTTCGTCCGGGGCCCCACGTCGCGGTTCCAGGTGACGCCCGCCTCGCCGTCGCGCCGCTCCTGGTCGTCGCGTTCGATCTGCCCGTCGGGAACGCCGATGCCGTGGGCGTTCTCGTCGTACCAGAAGCGCTCGAAGAAGGCCCGGCCGTTGAAGCGAATCTTGCCGCCGAACGCGGGCCGCTCATAGGCGCCGGTGCCGACCGCCTGCTCGCCATCGCCTTCGGTGTAGGTCTTCCAGCGGCCGAGCAGGTCGCCGTTCTCGTCGTAGCGCACGCGCGGCCCGTCGCCCGACCCGTCGTCGTAGAAGCCGGCGATCACGAACGAGCCTTCCAGCTTGCGCCCGTCGCCCGAGCGGGCGCCTTCGATGCGCATCGCCGGATTCTGGCGGCCGTCGTAGACGAAGGTGTTGGCGACGGCGAAGAGGCCGGTGACGGAGTCGCCCTTCTTGCGCACGATGTTGGCCAGCACCGTCTTGCCCTGCATGTCGACGCCCGCCGCCCCGCCGCGGATGACCTCGACGTGATCGACCTGGCTGGCTGGGATGCGGCGCAGGACGCTTTCGAGGTCGTCGCTCTTGGTCGCCGGCCGCTCGCCGTCGACCAGCACGTTGCCCGCCGCCCCCTCGAACCCGCGCACGCCCGAGCCCGCGTCGAAGGTGAAGCCCGGCAGGAGATTGACCATCTCCATCGCCGTGTTCGGCTGCGACGAGGCGAAGAAGCTTGCCGGATAAGCCACGACCCCGGCCTGAGCGGCGTCCGGCGCGGCGGCCGCCAGCGCGAAAAGAAGTACTCCCAGTCCCATCCCAAGCTCCCGTTTGCGTGCCGGGAGGCTGGTCGACCGGGGCCGAAAATCCGAGTTAAACCCCTGTAAGGTGGATTAAATTTCCGACAGGTTGGCGGGTTCGCGTCCCGCTATGACTACGTATGTATAGACAAATGGTGCAGTGCGCACTACCTATAGGTAGCCATAATCGGCACAGATGACCATCTATAGGTAGTCATGACCGTCATCAATCGTGCAGCCCGAGCCCTCGACAGGCGGCTGCAACACATCGCCGAGATGTCGAGCCGGCCGCCCAAAGGGTGGATCCGCGCCATCCGCGATGCGCTCGGCCTGACCACGCGCCAGTATGCCGCCCGCCTGGGAGTTCACCCGTCCCGCGTCGGAGCCCTCGAAAAGGGCGAGGTCGACGAGACCGTCACGCTGCAAAGCCTCCGCCGCGCAGCCGAAGCTCTCGACTGCCAGCTGGTTTACGCCCTCGTGCCCAACCGGCCGTTGGCGGCGATCCTGCGGCAACGCGCCGAACAGAAGGCCGACGAACAGCTGCAGCGTGTCGGCCATACGATGCAGCTTGAGAACCAGGAAGTGTCCAGCGCCGGTCATCAGCAGCAACGGGAGCAGCTCGTCGATCAGCTGCTGCGCGGAAACCTTCGTCGCCTCTGGGACGAAACTGCGTGACCGACGCGCTGTTCGAGGCAGATGACGGTGCGAATACGCCCCTCATGCCTTCAGAGCGTGAGGGGCTCATTCCGACGTACATCGCCACACGGGCGGAACTGAACGAAGCCGAGCAGGCCAATATCAACGAAGCCGACCGTTGGGCCTTCAGCCGAAGGCGCGGCGACGTTCTCACTCCGCAGTTC
>JBLNCT010000032.1:0-15767 GCA_050260915.1 Parcubacteria group bacterium | reverse complement strand
CTCGCCGTCGTTGCTCCCGCGGCAAAGCTGAAGGAGACCCACCATGGCCGACACCCCTCAGGGCAAGACCCGCAGCAACTGGTGGATCCTGGGCCTCGTGGCGCTGGTCGTCCTCGCCGCCGTGATCTTCTTCTACGCCCGCAACGGCGAAGAACGCGGCGGCAGCCTCTCGGCCGGCCAGACCACGGGCGCCCCGCCGGCCCAATCGCAAAACCCATAAGGAAAAGGCGGCAGGTGAGAACCTGCCGCCCCAGTACGTCCGGATTCGAAGGGGACCGAAGCCGGGTCTAGAAGCCCTTGCGGATCGACAGCCCGATCAGTCGCGGATCGAGCACGAACACGTTGGTTGTGAGCGCGGTGTCGTCCGAGTTCAGGAAGGCGTCGGTGATCGGCGTCTTGTCGAGCACGTTCTTGGCATAGAACTCGATCTTCAGGTCGTCTTCGGGACGCTCGAGCCACAGGCTGAGGTTGACGTTGTACCAACCGTGCAGCTTGTCGTACGGGTTGTCGTTGTACACCCGCGCCCACGACTGCGACTGCCAGTAGGCGTCGGCCCGCGCGGTAGCCCGCCAGGAGCCGTCGAGGATCTCGTGACCGTATTGCGCGCCGATGTTGGCTGTCCAGTGCGGCGAGTTCGGCAGCTGGTTGCCGGAGACGTCCTCGTAGATACCGGCGCCACCGTTAATCTCGGGATAGAGCAGGTTGCCGTCGGCATCACGGGCGTAAGGGTCGTACAGAGCGCCGGTCCATGAATCCTGGAAGGCGCCCGACACCAACAAGTCAAGCAACCCGTTACTTCCTCCGCAAAGCAGAGTAGCCACGGCAAGGCCGTATTTTTCGCCACCACCCATACCCGGACTGACGAACTCTTCGGCCACGTGCTTTGGGATAACACAGTTGGACGGCAGTAGGGGCCATGGTTTCGCAAGGACGTAGTTCGGATTCCCTTGAGTCCGATCCATGATGTTAATCGAGCTCTGACCGTTACCAATGCGCGTGTTCAGATAGCCGAGGTTTGCATTGATCCTCAGGCCCGGCGCGGGAGCGAACAGCGTCTCGAATTCCACGCCCCACACCTTCGCATCGAAGTTCTCGTTCACCGCCGTCCGAAGCTTTATCTGCGAAACCTGGTAGTCTTGATAATCATAAAAGAAGGCACCGCTGTTAAACATCAGAGCGCCACCCATGAGGGTGTTCTTCGCCCCAATCTCAAAAGCGTTCACAAACTCGGGCTTGAAGATCGGATCATAGTCGACCGGCAACTCCAGGATCGGCCGGTGAAAGCGGGGCGGGAAACCAGAGGCGTAAGGGCCGAAATAATCGGCCAGAGATGTCGCACCGTATCCAGGAGTGGGCGGGTTGGCGCCTCCGCCCTTATAGCCTCTTGAATAGAACGCATATACCATCGTCTGGTCGGTGAACGACAGACGCGGCTTCCAGTCCACACCCAGACGGCCCGTCCACTCGCCCCAGTGCTGTTTGATATCCGGCAATTCCGGGTATCCAATCGATACCGTCCCCCCAGCGAAGATGCCCGGCGCAAGCAGCACCTGGCTCGGCACAGGAGTAAATGTTTTTCGGTCGTCCGTGTATCGGAGCCCCGCGGTGAGCTTCAGGGCATCCGTGAACTGCCAGTACAGCTCACCGAAGGCCGCGGCGGACTGGAGTCGGTATGGGTTCTTGCTGCGGAAGTAATTGTGCCCTTCACCGTTGATGTTGTCTAGCGGATTTGGGTCGATATACGGACAAGCCGCGCGAGGATCACCGGAAGGGTAGACTGTTTGGGTATAATCAGAAAACATGAAGCAGGTATCAAATGCAACCGGCGGAGATGCCGATGTGCCCATAAAGGGGGGCATCATCGCCATTGCAGTCATCAAATTGTTAAAGACATAGTAATCCACCAGAGTCCTGAATTTTGTATAGTTTGCCCCGGCGCTGAAGTTAATAGGGCCGGCGAAGTTCGATTGCAGCCGAACCTCCTCAGAGAACTGCTCCGACTTCGCCTGGGATATGTCGTAGCCCACCATCGACCGCGAGCATCCCAGTTGGGGGTCACAAAAAACTTCACCTGGAGAAAGGTTCTTGAATCCGTCGAGAAGTTTTGACGTCGAATCCTGGAATATGGGACCGGTGTTAAATCGGTTGAAGTCCTGCGATGAATAGACCATGTCATGGTCGTAAGCCGTTTGCGAGAACAGCTTCAGCGCATCCGTTAGGTCGAACTCGAGGTTCAGCTCAGCGACGTCGGCCTTGGCCTTGTAGGCCGGGTCCATGATCGACTCGATGACCCGCAAATCCCGAGACTGCATCATGCCGCCGTACGGATCTTCGACCTTGAGAAAATGGTAGAAGTCATAGCCGATGTCGGCCCCGCCCTGGACGCCAAGGCCCATTAGCGCGTTGGCAAGATGCATGCCGAAAATGAACGGCAGCGCCAGACCATTGGGGGTGCCGAAGGCTGAGTCATCGTAGAGCGAGCCCGGGAGACAGCCCTGTGAGAACTCCGCGCGCTTCAGCGGCGCCATATAGTAGTTGAGAGACGCGTTTGGCTGTTCGACGACCGTATTCCCGATCACGGCCGGTCCGGGATCGCGGTGGCACAGCTGCTTGCCCGTTCGCGAGCGGTTGTCGTCTTCGTTGAAGCGCTCCCAGATCAGGTTCGAGCGGAACCGGTCGGTCGGGTTGAAGGCGACGGTTATCCGACCCGACCACAGGTCGCGACCGTTCACGGCATGGTGCGTGCCTTCGTTGTAGTCGTAGCCTTGCCGATCGGTGAGAGCGCCCGCCACGCGGATGGCGAGCTTGTCCTGCACCAGCGGGATGTTGACCATCGCCGAGAGGCGCTTGGCGTGGTAGTTGCCGACTTCGCCTTTGATCCAGCCGGAGAAGTCCTGCAGGTTGGGTTTGGCGGAGATCACGTTGATCACGCCCGCCGTCGCGTTGCGGCCGTACAGCGTGCCCTGCGGCCCGCGGAGGACTTCGACGCGTTCGACGTCGAAGTATTCCTGCTCGAACAGGCGGTTCTGGATCAGGGCGACGTTGTTGAATGACACCGCAACGCCTGGGTCAGTCGTGGCGCTCACCGCCTTGGTGCCGATGCCCCGGATGCTGAAGTTGTAGCTGGTGAAGTTGTTCTTCGAGAAGGTGACGTTCGGGATCGCCTTCAGGAGGTCGAAGCCGCCTTCGATCTTCTGTTCCTGGAGGCTCTTCTCCGTGAACGCCGAGATCGCAATCGGCACGTCCTGGATATTCTCCTCCTTCTTCTGCGCCGTCACCACCAGCGCGGCCACGGTCCCGTCAGCGCCGTCCCCCGCGGCGCTGCCGGACTGGGGGTCGGCGGCGTCCGTGATGACGAAGGTGTCGCCGGCGCGTTTCCAGGTGAGGCCGGTGCCTTGCAGGAGCTGGTTGAGGGCGAGTTCGGGCTCGGTGGAGCCACTCACGCCGTTGGTGCGCTTGGCTAGCGCCATGTCGGACTTGAACAGGACCGGATGGGCGCTTTGTTCGGAGAAGGCGTTCAGCGCGGTGTCGAGCGACTGCGGCGCGATGTTGAATTTGGCGTCGTCGGCGAAGGCCGCCGTGCCGCCGGCCAAAGCAATGATGGCCGCGCTGCAGAGCAGGCGCGCGTAGTTCTTCCGAGACATGTCTGGCTCCCCCTGTTTTTCTCGGGAGCGCTTGCCCCCTATATTTACAGGAGCGGAGATTTTGGGAAATCCCGGCACGTTCCCCCAACTTTTCTGAGTAGCCCCTCCCCTCGAGGGGGAGGGGTTGGGGTGGGGTGTGGCCGGTGAGTGGCGGGTTGAGGCGCGGTTGGGCTCAGAGCCTCGTGCGCCTGCCTGTCACCTCCCTGCACTCACCCCCATCCCCGGCCCTTCCCCCCTCGAGGGGGAAGGGAGTTAGCTCCTCTCGTGATCCTCCAGCGCAAGGCGCACCACGCCGTCGCGCGGCGGGGCGACGGGGGCGATGTCGTAGATTTTCACCGCCTTCAGGAAGGCGTCGAGGTCGCCGGCCTTGAAGCGGCCGCTGATCGGCATGGCGGCGAGCTGCGGGTCTTCGAGCACGATCTTCTGGTCGGAATAGCGGGCGAGTTCGGCGACGACCTCGCCGAGCGGGCGGTTGTCGAATTTCAGCCAGCCGCTGAGCCAGGCGGTTTCGGTGGCGGTGTCGGCGCGCTCGACGGACCAGCGGCCCTCGTCGGTGGAGGTGAACTGGCTGCCGGCGATCATCTCGGTCGTCTGGACGGGCGGCTCGGCCTTCAGCACGGCGGCGGCGCGGGCGACGGGCGGCAGGGGCGTTTCGACGCGGACCTTTCCCTCGACGAGGGTGACCTCGAACCGGCCCTTGTCCACGCGGACGTCGAAGGCGGTGCCGACGGCGGTCACGCTGCGCCCGGCGGCGTGGACGACGAACGGGTGGGCGCGGTCGTGGGCGACCTTGAAGAAGGCCTGGCCGCGGTCGAGGTAGAGCAGCCGCCGCTCGCCGTCGGAACGGGTGCGCAGGACGGTGTCGGTGTTCAGCGTCACCACCGACCCGTCCGGCAGGGTCACGGTGGAGCGCTGGCCGACGTCGGTGCGGAAGGTCTGGTTGGGCAGCTCGTGCGGGTGGAATGCGCCGGTCTGGGTCACGCCCCAGGCGCCCAGCCCCACCACCGCCGCCGCGACCAGCCCCGCCGCCGCGCGCCAGTACGACGGCGCCGGGCGCTTGCGGGCCGTCGCCCGCATAGCGAGGATCTCCGGCGCGTCGCGGGTGTGTTCGAAACCGCCCCACAGCGCCTCGACGGCCTCGAACGCCAGACGGTGGCGCAGGTCGGCGTCGAGCCACTCTTGCAAGCCCCTCGCCTCCTGCGGGGTCATCGCGCCCGAGCGGCGGCGCGCGAACCAGGCGGTGGCCTGGCTCTCGACGGTTTCCGTTTGCGGCATCGGTTCGCCGGTCATCGCGCGCCTCCCATCTGGGCCAGCACGCGGTCGAGGGTGCGCTTGATGTGGCTCTCCACCGAGCGGACCGAGAGGCCCATGTGGGCGGCGATCTCGCCGTAGCTCATCTCCTCGAAGCGATGGAGGATGAAGGCCTGCGCGGCGCGGGGCGGCAGGGTGCGGAGCGAGGCGATGAGGCGCTCCAGTGTGTCCTTGGCGATCAGGGCGCGCTCGGGCGACAGTTCGTCGATCAGCGCCTCGAGATTGGACAGGTCGTCGGTGGGTTTCAGCCGGTCCGCGCCCGCGCGCCTCGCCAGCACATTGGCGGCGACGCGGAAGACGTAGCGGCCGACGTGCTCGATGTCCTCGACGCCGCCGCGCGCCTGCATGGCGACGAAGACGTCCTGGACCAGGTCCTCGGCCTCTCCCGCCCCGGCCTTCTTGCGGAAATAGGCGCGCAGAGCCGGGCCGTACTGCGCCATCCACGCGGGCGCCTCGCCCGGCGGTTCCGGCTCGTGTGCGTACGGGTTTGGCGGCTGTGCCATGACGCGCCCATGCTGCCCCTCTCTATTAAGAGCACGGTTTGGGCCGAAGCCCTGCAGGGCGGGCGTGAAAAAGTTACGCCTCGGTGGGTGTTGCTAATCCATCGCATGACGATATACCGCCGCATCGTCCCCTCATGCTGCGGCGCAACAATATGAATTCGATCAAATCGGCCGCCCACTCGCTGGGCGACTTCACCGCAGACCGGCGCATCCTGGTGCTGACGGCCATGGCGCTGGTCGTGGGCGTCGGCGGCGTGCTGGGCGCCTGGACGCTGCTGAAGCTGATCGCGCTGACCGGCAACCTGGTCTGGCATGGGCGGATCGCGACGCAGCCGGTGGACTTCACCACCATCCGGCCGAGCCTGTGGATGGTGCTGGCGCCGGCGCTGGGCGGGCTCGTGATCGGGTTCATGGCGCGGTTCGGGTCGGAGAAGATCCGCGGCCACGGCATCCCGGAAGCGATCGAGGCGATCCTGATCGGCGGCTCGCGCATGTCGCCGAAGGTGGCGGTGCTGAAGCCCCTGTCCTCCGCCGTCGCCATCGGCAGCGGCGGGCCGTTCGGGGCGGAGGGGCCCATCATCATGACCGGCGGGGCGCTGGGGTCGCTGTTCGCCCAGCTCTTCCACATGAGCGCGGCGGAGCGGAAGACGCTGCTGGTGGCGGGCGCGGCGGCGGGGATGACCGGCGTGTTCGGCACGCCCATCGCCGCCGTGCTGCTGGCCGTCGAGCTGCTGCTGTTCGAGTGGAAGCCGCGCAGCTTCCTGCCGGTGACGGCGGCGGTGATGATGTCGGCGGCGGTGCGGCCGATGCTGTTGGGGTCGGGGCCGCTGTTTCCCTTCTCCGGCGGGCTGGAGATTTCGGCGACGACGCTGCTGCTGTGCGTGTTCGCGGGCGTGGTGGCGGGGCTGCAGTCGGGGCTGCTGACGCGGCTGCTCTATGCGGCGGAGGACGGCTTTGCGCGCCTGCCGGTCCACTGGATGTGGTGGCCCGCGATCGGGGGGCTGGTGGTGGGGCTCGGCGGCCTGGTCGATCCGTCGGCGCTGGGCGTCGGCTACAACATCATCGCCGACCTGCTGCACGGACAGCTGCCGATGGCGGGGGCCGAGCGGCTGCTGCTGGTCAAGGCGGCGATCTGGATCGTCGCGCTGGCGTCGGGCACGTCCGGCGGCGTGCTGGCGCCGCTGCTGATCCTGGGCGGAGCGCTGGGCGCGGTCGAGGGCCACTTCCTGACCGGCGGCCCTGCGTTCTGGGCCCTGATCGGCATGAGCGCGATGATGAGCGGTACGATGCGCGCGCCGCTGACCGGGGCGATGTTTGCGGCCGAGCTGACCGGCGACTTCCATGCGCTGCCGGCGCTCTTCGCGGCGGGCGCGGCGGCCTACGCGGTCACCGTGCTGCTGCTGAAACGCTCGATCCTGACGGAGAAGATCGCGCGGCGCGGGCTGCACATCACGCGGGAATACTCGACCGACCCCTTCCAGCTGATGCTGGTGCACGAGGTGATGATCACCGAGGTGGACACCCTGCCCGCCGACATGCCCGTGGACGAGGCGGTCGCCTTCTTCACCGGCCCCGACGCGCGCCACCGCAGCTATCCGGTCGTGGACCAGGCCGGGCGGGTCCTCGCCATGGCGCACCGCTCGGAGATTCTGCGCTGGATGTCGGAAGGGCCGCACGGCGCCGAGACGCTGGGCGAGGCGCTGCCCGGCGGCCTGCTCAGCGGGCGCCCCGACGAGACGGTGGCGCATCTCGTCGACCGGATGATCGACCGCGACCTCGGCCGCGTGCCCATCGTGGACAAGGACGAGAAGCTGGTCGGCCTGGTCGCGCGCAAGGACCTGTTGCGCGTCCACGTCCGCCAGCGCGCGCAGGAGGGCGATCGCGAAGCGGTGCTGCTGCCGCGACGCCCGGGTGCGGCGACACGTCGCGGCTCTTAATATTCCCTCCGTAGTTGAATCTCTGTCAGGTATCCGACATAAGCTGAAGCTATGTCGCAATACGATATCGATATCTTCCGTCGCCGGGCGGAGGCGCTGCTCCGTCAGGCCGCCGTCGCCGGCACGGAACCCGAGCGCCGCCGCCTGATCGACCTGGCCGCCCACTGGCACGCCTGTGCGCTGATGAGCGCCCGCGCGATGATGGCGCGTGAGGAGGATCGCCGCGTCGCGTGATCGGCGGGCGGCTGAGCATCCTTCCGGTCAGCTCGCGCAAGGTCCCTTGAGCCCGCGGCGTTGGTATTCGGGCGCAAGCCCCCGCCGCGGACGGGACGAGGCGGCATAGCCGCCCGCCGGGGCGGCAGATGGGGATGCGGCCCGGGCTATTCCACCGCCTTCTGGCCGCGCGGCGTCTGCGGCTTCAGGTGCACCGTCTTGATGTTGACGAACTCGCGGATGCCGTACGCCGAGCATTCGCGGCCGTAGCCGGAGTGCTTCACGCCGCCGAACGGGGCGCGCGGGTCGGAGCGGACGTTGTCGTTGACGAAGCTCATGCCGGCCTCCAGCGCGTCGGCGGCGATACGGCGACCGCGGTCGAGATCGGCGGTGAGCACGCCGGAGCCCAGGCCGTACTCGCTGTCGTTGGCGATGCGGATGGCGTCGGCTTCGTCGGCCGCTTCGATGATGGCGGCGACCGGGCCGAAGACCTCCTCGTCATGGGCAGGCTGGCCGGGGCGCACGTCGGTCAGCACGGTGGCGGGATACCAGGCGCCGGGGCGGTCGGGGACCTCGCCGCCCAGCAGCAGCCGCGCGCCGCGCTCGACGCTGGCGCGGACCTGGGCGTGGATGTCGTCGCGCGCCTTGACGCTCTGGAGGGGGCCGAGCCTTGTCGCCTCGTCGCGTGGGTCGCCCATGGCGTAGCCGCGCATCGCCTCGACCAGCGCCTGTTCGAAGGCCTGGCGGACGGGCGGCACGACGATGAAGCGCTTGCCCGCGATGCAGCTCTGGCCGGCGTTGACCATGCGGGCGGCGGCGCAGACCTTAGCGGCGGCCTCGACATCGGCGTCCTCCAGCACGAGGTAGGCGTCCGAGCCGCCGAGCTCCAGCACGCACTTCTTCAGCGCCGCGCCCGCCGCCGAGGCGACGCTGCGGCCGGCGGCGACGCTGCCGGTCAGGGTGACGGCGGCGATGTTGGGGTCCTCGATCAGCGGCTTCACCGCTTCGCTGGGGATCAGCACGGCGCGGAACAGGCCGTCCGGGAAGCCGGCATCGCGGAACACGGACTCGATGGCGAGAGCACAGCCGGGCACGTTGCTGGCGTGCTTCAGAACCGCCGCGTTGCCCGCCATCAGCGCGGGCGCGGCGAAGCGGAAGACCTGCCAGAAGGGGAAATTCCACGGCATCACCGCGAGCACGACGCCCAGCGGATTGAAGGCGACGAAGGTCTCGCCAGCGCCGAGATCGACCGGCTCCGGCGCGAGATAGCGCTCGGCGTGGTCGGCGAACCAGTCGCAGTTGAAGGCGCACTTCTCGATTTCCGCGCGGCCGTCGGCGAGCAGCTTGCCCATCTCGTCGGTCATCAGGGCGGCGAACTCGTCCTTGCGGGCGCGCAGCACGGCGGCGGCCTTGCGCATCAGCGCGGCGCGATGGGCGAAGCTGGTTTGGCGCCAGCTCTCGAACGCGGCGCGCGCGGCGGCGGCGGCGGCATGAGCCTGCTCCGGCGTGTGGGCGGGATAGCGCCTGCCCGGCTCGCCCGTGGCTGGATCGACGGCTTGAAACACCCCCTGCATCGCGGCTCCTCCGGTTCGTGAGCCTTGATAACCCAGCCCACGCGGAAACCGACGCAAAGAAGGCGGCGGGTGATGAACCCGCCGCCCAGGTTGTTCCGGTTCAGAGGGGACCGAACGCGGAGGTTCTGTGCCTTAGCCGCCGAAGCCGACAGCGATCTTGAAATACGGTCCATCGATGGTGCGGTCGTAGGACTTGTGCTCCTGGTAGCCACCGTCGAGGACGTTGAAGTACCGCTCCCAGCGGTAGCCGGTGGAGAGCTTGATGCGCTGGATCTCGTAGGAGAGGCCGAGCGACGCGTCGAGCACGGGCACTGTCGCCGAACTGCTCCGGTGGGCGTTTACAGGGGTCCGCGTGGGCGGCGCGACGGGCGTCTGCGGCAAGTTTTGATATTTATCGTTGTAGACGCCGATCTGTTCGAAGCCATCCGCGCTGGTGTTCTGTTTTCCGAACAGAACACCGCCTGTCACGGCCGCGCTTATACCAACGACGCCGGCCTCTTTGCTCTCGATAATCGGCAGCGTGCCCTCAACTGAAAGGACCGGACCCGCGCCCTCGAACTTCCTGCGTGTGGTCAGATCGGCCTGGTCTCGCGTGTGCGACGATCTGACAAAAAGCCAGGAGTCGACCAGTTGCCAATCCGGAACGCCCGCCAGGGTGACGGACGTCTCCGATGTTAAGTGCGCCCCGCGCAGGCCCACCGCCACGCGCGTGTCGACGGCGGCCCCCAACTTCACATCGCGTCCGACCTCAAATTCGACAATCTCGTGCTCTTCGGAATTGCGAGCCGTGGAGTCCGAAAAGTTGGTGGCATATTTGTAAATAAGCGATGGGTTGTAGCCGCTATAGCAACCTTGATATCCAACAAAGAATCCGCAGTGCTTGGCGCCGGCTGCTTCCTGTGCGTGCAGGCGCGTCTCACGGCTGTTCGTCTTTCCGTAGCGATATTCCCCCGCGAGGCTCCAGGGCGAGCCGGCCCCTCGATAGGCGACCTTGATCTCGCGCCCGTCGCCCCGGTCAAGGCGGCGGTTCTGTGCCGCCGGGAGAAGGTCGAGCGTGTCAGAGAAGGCGCCCGCGAAGCTCGGAACAATGGCCGAATAGGGCGCGTCCTGCCGCTGCACCTGGCCGCCGATTTCGACGGTGAGTGGGTACGGGCCCGTGTGGTTTGGGTTGGCCCCGGTCCACCATCCTTGACCGGTCCACTCCTTGGTGACCCGCAGGCCGTAGAGGCGGGGCTCGTTCAGGAAGACGTTGGTGGTCAGGCCCGTGTCGTCCGAGTTCAGGAAGGCGCCGGTGATGCTGTCGTGGTCGAAGACGTTCTTGACGTAGGCCATCACCTTCCAGCCCGCGTCCTAGTTGGAGAAGATCGCAGCGAGATTGAGGTTCGTGTAGGCCTTGAGCTTGTCGTAGCCAGGCGTGTTGAAAATTCGAGACCAGGCTTCGGACTGGTAGTAGAAGTCGCTGTGCAGCGTCATCAGCCAGTCGTTCGGCAGCGGCAGAGTATAATCAGCAGTTACCGTGGCGGTTATGTGCGGCGCATTTGGCAATTCGTGGCCGCTCAGATCTTTGTAGAAGCCTTCGCCGTGGTTATTTCCATAATCGACAGAAGGATCGAACCCACGATAACCTGAGTATGGAATATGCCCACCGTCAGCGGAGGTGACGTGATCGTCCGGATTATAAGGCAGCGCGGTGAGCGGATCATGATTCAGAAGATATCCATCCTCGCACGGCCCCATATTGCCGCTCATGTACCGGTACGGGCCCATGTACAGCTCCCCAGCGTTGTCGAACACCAGGTATGACGGAACGACGCAATTCGACGTGAAGGTCGGGAAGGGACGCACGACCATCCAACCGGCGTGCCCAGCCGTTCGGTCCATGATGTCGATCGCCCGGGAGCCGTCGGCAACCCTCGTCCTTTCGTAGCCGAGTTTGAGGCCCAACGCCAGGTTCTCGACCGGCCGCCACGCCCCTTCGAACTCCAGCCCCCAAACCTTGGCGTCGAAGTTATAGTTGACCGCGGAACGGTCCACGATCTGTGAGATTTGGTAACCTTGGTAATCGTAGTAAAATGCGCTGGCGTTTAGCGTCAACGCGCCGTCGAGCAGCGTATTTTTGGTCCCCGCTTCAAACGCGTTCACAAATTCGGGCTTGAAAACCTTCGGCTTTGTTACGGACTCATCCAAGAGCGCCTGCGCGGACTGAGGGGAACTGTAAATCACTACACCTGCCGGCGGCGGATTGGTTCCACCCGCCTTGTACCCACGCGCATAGGATGCATAGAATAGCGTCTGGTCTGTCAGCGAAAGGTCAGGCTTCCAATCCAGCGCCAGCCGCCCGGTCGGCTCGCTCCACCGCTGCCGAACGACCTCCGCGACGGGATAGCCGGCGGAGTCGGAGGCCAACACCCAGCTGGGTATGCGCGGCGATTCCTTCTTGTCGATCGTCCAGCGCAAGCCGGCGGTCAGTTTCAGGCTAGGCGCGATGTCATAATAGCCTTCCCCAAAGGCGGCATAGGAAATGAGTTTATAGGGATTCTTGCTGAGGAAGTAGTTGTGGCCCTGGTCGTTCAACTGTCCGATTGGATTGGGATCGATATACACGCATCCGTTGACGTAGCTGAAGCTATTCGGATCTGGCGCCTGCAACCCGCTCGTGAGACATTCGTGATTGTCGGACACGCCGGGAACCCATGGCGAGATGGGCCCGTACTGAGGCAGGGTGCCAATTCCCCTGTACTGCGCAATTCCGGAAAACAGCGTCAGGGAATTGAAGAAGACGTAGTATTTATCTTCTGTGTCGTAGCGCAGGAAGTTGGCGCCGAAGCTGAAGTTCAGAGGCCCACTGAAATCGGACGACAGCCTGAACTCCTGGCTGAACTGGCGCGAACGGGCCGTCGACAGGTCAATGGCGACAAGGCGATCGGAGCATCCGACCTGAGGATCACAGAACACGCTCCCGAATTCGCCAGGCGTCAGAAGGCCCTCTCGCTCCCCGCCGTAGCGCCAATAACCGGACTTATCGAAAGCGTCGCGGGAGGTGTTGAAACGGTTGAAATCCTCCGTCGAGAAGATGAAATCGACGCCGTAGGCCGTTTCCGATGCGAGCGTCAGGGCGTTGCCGAGGTCTACCTTCCACTGCAACTCCGCCAGATCCGACCTGGCCCGGTAATGGGGATCGACAGTCGACTCTATCGTCCGCAGATCGCGAGACTGCGTGGTGCTCACGTACGGATTGTGAAGGTGGCCGCCATCGTCACTGTAGGGAACCGGAAGCCCCAGAGCCGCCAAGGGATCGTAGTAAGGAAGCGAATACCCGTTCGGCACTTGGAACGCGTCGGGAGAATATAAAGAGACTGGGAGGCAACCTTGGCTCAGGATCATCCCGGCCTGCCCGTGAGTCATGTCGGAGCCCAAATACTTGGTCAGTTCATGCCCGTCGAAGACCGTGCGGTTGTCCGTGTGGCACAGCTGCTTGCCTGAGCGAAGGCGATCGTCGTTTTCCTGGAAGTGCTCCCAGATCAGGTTGACATCGAGGTTGTCCGTCGGCGCCACGCGTAGCGACAGCCGTGTGGACCAGAGATCACGCCCGTCGATCTGCGCGCCGGTGATCTGGTTGGTGTCGTAGCCGTCGCGCTTGGTCCAGGCGCCGGCCAGCCTCACGGCGACCTTGTCGTCGACCAGAGGCATGTTGACCATGCCTTCGAAGCGGGTCGAGTTGTAGTTGCCGACGTCGGCGGAGAGGCGGGCCTCATCGCGAAAACTGGGCTTGGCCGAGATGATATTCACCACGCCTGCCGTGGCGTTGCGGCCATAGAGGGTGCCTTGCGGGCCGCGCAGCACTTCCACGCGCTGCAGATCGTAGAACTCCTGCTCGAAGAAGCGATTGCGGATAAAGGGCGTGTTATTCAGCGCCACCGCCACGGCCGCATCCGTCGTCGCCGAGATCGCCTGGGTGCCGATGCCGCGGATCTGGATCGAGTAACCCGTGAAATTCGTCTTCGTGAATGTAAAGTTCGGGACCTGCGTCATCAGGTCCGGGCCGCCCGCAACCTGCGACCGCGTCAGGTCCTCCTGCGTAAACGCCGACATGGCGATCGGCACGTCCTGGATATTCTCTTCGCGCTTCTGGGCGGTGACCACCAGCGCCTGGACGGTTCCGTCAGCGCCGTCCCCCGCGGCGCTTCCGGACTGGGGGTCGTTGGCGCCTTCTATCAGGTAGACGTTGCCTTCGCGGCGGAAGGTGAGGCCCGTGCCCTGAAGCAGCTGGGCCAGCGCGAGCTGTTCGTCGGCGACGGCGGAAACCCCGCCGGTCTTCTTCGCCGCGACCAGGGCCGGCGTGAACATCACCTGGGTGGCGGTCTGGCTGCCGAATTGTTGCAGGGCGGTCGTGAGCGACTGGGGCGCGATATTGATCGGCTCGTGGTCCTGCGCCATCGCGGCGCCGGCGCTGAGCGCCAATACTGCGGCCGAAGCGCCGATCAACAGGCGCGCGCGCACAGACTTCGATGAAAGCCTCATAGTCTCCCCCTTTTTCCTGGGAACTCTTCGCCCCCTGTTTGGAGAGATGAAATCCTGCGCAGCCTACCCTACCCCCCGGCCGAAGTTTTCGATTTCAGCGCGACGACCCGCAGTTCGCCGTCCTTGCTCTCGGCGACTTCCGCGACGCCGTAGGCGCGCAGGGCTCGGGAGAAACCTTCCACGTCGCCCGGCGTGTAGATGCCGCCGAGCCGCACGCTGGCCAGCCGCTCGTCGGTGATGACCAGTTTTCGCGTGGAATAGCGGTTCAGCTCCGCCACGATGTCGGCCAGCGGCGCGTCGTCGAAGGTGATCTGGCCGTGCAGCCAGCTCGTCTCGCGGTTCACGTCGGTGCGGGCCAGGCGCCACGCCGCGTCGTCAGGCGCGATCAGCTCCGAGCCCGCGGTCATGTCGGTGGCTTGAGGGGGGCGCGCTACCGGCGCGGGCTTGCCGGCGGTCTTCGCCACGACGGGCGCCGAGACGCTCTGCACGCGGACCTTGCCCTCGACCAGCACGACCTTCAGAGCGCCGTTGTCGAGCCGCACGTCGAAGGCGGTGCCGAGCGCGGTGACCGTGCGGCCGCCGGCTGTGACCACGAAGGGGTGGCGACGGTCCTTCGCCACCCGGAAAAACGCCTGGCCCTTGTCGAGATAGACCAGCCGCCGCTCATGGTCGGCGCGGGTGCGCACGACCGTGTCGGTGTTGAGCGTGATCTTCGAACCATCCGGCAGGGTCACCGTGGCGCGCTGGCCCACGGCCGTCTCGAACGACTGGGTGGCGAGCGGCCTCGCCGCGGTGAAGGTCCGCCAGCCGAGCCCCGCGCCGCCCATCACCGCGACGGCCAGCATGGCCAGCGCCGCGCGGCGGGTGCGGCGGTCGCGGTCGACGGCCTTCACCAGCTCCGTGTTGCGGGCGCTGATGTCGGGGTGGTCTTGCGCCTCCCCCGCGGCCGACCAGGCGAAATCGAGCGCGGCGTAGGTCTTTTCGTTTTCCGGCGACTGTTCCAGCCACGCCTCGAAGGCTTCCGCTTCGGCGGCGGTCAGGGGGCCGGCGCTTCGGCGGAGGAACCAGTCGACGGCGACGTCCTTGCGCGTGTCGGCGGCGATCTCGTCTCGCAGGCGGCTCACAGGTTCGGCTCCACGTGATCGAGCAGGTGGCGCAGCGCCTTGCGCAGGAACTTCTCCACCGCCTTCAGCGAGACGCCCATGCGCCGGGCGACCTGCTCCTGCGACAGCTGGCCGAAGCGGTAGAGGAAGAAGGCCTGCGCGGTCCGGGGCGGCATTTCGGAGAGCGCGCGGATGACGAGCTCCAGCGCCTGCTTGCCGATCAGGACGCGCTCGGGCGAGAGCTCGTCGACGAGATCGTCGACCTGATCAAGATCCTCCTGCGAGCCCCATCGCCAGCCAACCTTGCGGCGGCGCATGCCCAGCACATTGGCGGCGGTGCGGAAGAGGTAGCCCTCGACATTGTCGATCCGCGCGCCCTCGCCCCGCGCCTGCAGCGACAGGAAGACATCCTGCACCAGGTCGTCGGCGTCGGCGGCCTGGGCGCGGCGCAGGAAGTAGCGGCGCAGCGCCGGGCCGTACTGCACCATCCACGCGCGAAGGTCGTCGCCGGCGGGCTCGACCCCCGCGGGCGACGGCTCACGGCTCAGCGGAGGCTTCGGCGCAGAGGCCATGGCGACCACCCCAGAGGCCGTCACTCAGACCCCTCATGAGGAAAGATGCAAGCGCCGAGGTCCGACCCTACCTCGCAGGCTTTCCTTTTTGGGCCGGTGACAAAGACAAACGGCGGGCCCGAGAGCCCGCCGCTGTCAGAGGCGTCGGTCGAAGGGGAGAAGCCGACGCGCCTAGAACCCTTTCCTGATGCTGAGCCCGATCAGCCGGGGGTCGAGCACGAAGACGTTTGTGGTCAGCGCCGTGTCGTCCGAGTTCAGGAAGGCGTCCGTGATCGGCGTCTTGTCGAGCAGGTTCTTGGCGTAGAACTCGATCTTCAGGTCGTCTTCCGGCCGCTCGATCCAGATGCTGAGGTTCACGTTGTACCAGCCGTGGAGCTTGTCGTACGGGT
>JBLNCT010000031.1:0-28600 GCA_050260915.1 Parcubacteria group bacterium | reverse complement strand
CTGCTCGATCAGCGCGGCGGCGGCGTTGCAGAGGGTGCCGGCGGAATCGACGATGTCGTCATAGAGGATGCAGCGGCGCCCCTGAACGTCGCCGATGATGTTCATCACCTCGCTCTGGCCGGGGCCTGAGCGGCGCTTGTCGACGATGGCGAGGTCGGCGCCGAGACGGCTGGCCAAGGCCCGCGCCCGGACCACGCCGCCCACGTCCGGCGAGACGATCATCAGGTCGTCGGTCTTCTTGTAGTGGCCGCGGATGTCGTCGGCCATGCGCCGCGCCGGCAACAGGTTGTCGGTCGGGATGTCGAAGAAGCCCTGAATCTGGCCGGCGTGCAGGTCCATGGTCAGGACGCGGTCGGCGCCGGCGCGGGTGATCAGGTTGGCGACCAGCTTTGCCGAGATGGGGGTGCGCCCGCCGGTCTTCCGATCCTGCCGGGCGTAGCCGAAGTAGGGCACCACCGCCGTGATCCGCCGCCCCGACGCGCGCTTCAGCGCATCGATGCAGATCAACAGCTCCATCAGGTTGTCGTTGGCCGGATAGCTGGTCGACTGGATGACGAAGACGTCCTCGCCGCGCACGTTCTCGTCGATGGTGACGAACACCTCGTTGTCGGCGAAGCGCTTCACCTGCGCGCGCGTCAGCGGAATGTCGAGATATTCGGCGATCGCCTGCGCGAGCGTGCGGTTGGAGTTGCCGGCCAGCAGCTTCATTAGAGACTCGCAGTGACTTGGACGCCTGTGGGGCTTCTAGCAGGGGACAGCGCGGGCGCAAGATGCTCCCCCTCTGGGGGAGCTCCCGCGAAGCGGGTGAGGGGGCGAGTCAGCTGGCCCCCATCCCCCGCTTCGCCGGTACTTCCCCCAGAGGCGGAAGACCCTTCACTCGATCATGATGGCCGAGAGCAGGCGGCCGTAGTCGCCTTCTCCGCGATGGTGGGCGCGGCGGTTGGAGAAGAAGAGGTCTTCTTCGGCGCAGGTGTCGTGACCGACCCATTCGGCCTCGGCGACGCCTGCGCGCTCCAGCCGGTCGAGGACGAAGGCGGGGAGGTCGAAGAGGCGTTTTTCGTCGTCTTCGGCGGGCCGGAAGAAGCGCTCGGAGCCCGGTTGCTCGGTGGCGAAGCGCTCGAGGAACTCGAGGCCGACCTCATAGGACTTTGGGCCGATGCAAGGACCGACAGCCGCGATCATCCGCTCCACCTTGCCGCCGTGGCGGGTCATCTGCTCGATGGCGGCTTCGACGACCCCGCCGAGCGCGCCTTGCCAGCCGGCGTGCGCCGCCGCGATCACGGGCGCATCTGGGTCGACGATCAGCACCGGCGCGCAGTCGGCGGCCAGAGCTCCGCAGGCGATCATCGGCAGGGTGGTGACGACCGCGTCGGCCTGCGGGCGATACGCGCCCCACGGCGCCTCGGCGAAAAGCGCGCGGGCGGAGTGGACCTGGTAGCAGGTGTTCAGCGCATCGGGCATCAAGCCGAACCAGTTGGCGGCGCGGCGGCGGTTTTCGGCAACGTCGGCGGCCTCGTCGCGCGATCCCCGGCCGACGTTCAGGCTGTCGTAGATGCCGGTCGAGACGCCGCCCTTGCGCGTGAAGAACGCGTGCCGGACGCCCGGGACCTTCGCCAGAAGGGGCGACTGGATGGTGGGCAGCTCGCTCACGAAACCTCCTCGAAGCCGGGCGGCGTCAGGCCCGCGCTGTGGACGCAGGCGGCCTTGAACAGCTCTCCCATCTGGTCGGGCGCGACGAGTCGATCAAGCTGGCGGGCGACGGTTTCGGCGCGGTCGGGGCGGGCGCGGGCCAGCGCGGCGGCGCGGTGCTCGATGCCGAGGCGGCGCAGGAATTCGCCCTGGGTGAGGAGGGCGGTCTTCGCGCCGGCCTTGCGCGCGGCGGCGAGGACTGCGGGGAAGTCGGCGTGGACGGTGAGGTCCGCTTCGCCGGGGCAGGCGAGGGGATCGACCTTCTCGTGCCGCTGCAATGCCTGCAGCGTGTCCCCGAAGCCGGGCTCGGCGCGGCCGTAGTCGATGAGCAGGGCGGCGCCGCCTTCGCGGGCGATGAGGTCGCCGACCGTCTGACCGAAGGCCTCCTGTCCCGGGGATCGCTCATAGACGAGGCCAAGCGGGGCGTTAGGGCCATCTGACAGCGTGATGGGCCGTAGGCCGAACTCCAGCCCATCTTGGGACGCCGCCACCATGCGCTCTCCCCAGCCGCGTTCCGTTCGGACGAACTGGTTGGCGGGGAGGCAGTCGAGCAGTTCGTTGGCGATCAGGATAACCGGAGCGTCGGACGGAATCTGCGAGAGGTCGGCTGCCCAGTGCAGATCGCCCAGCCGTTCACGCTGCCGAGCCTGCAGCGGCTCCGACGTCTCGACCAGCCATACCTCAGCGGCTTCCAGGAACCCCGGCGCAACTCTCGCCGCCCGCAGCACGTCGCTCATCAGCGTGCCGTCGCCGGGGCCTACCTCGACCAGCAGCACGCGTCCGGGCGAGCGCAGTCGCTGCCAGACCTCCACCGCCCAGAGGCCCAGCAACTCCCCGAACATCTGGCTCAGCAGCGGGGCGGTGATGAAGTCGCCCTCCGCCCCCAGCGCCGGCCGTGTCGCGTAGTAACCGTCCCGCGGGTCGTGCAGGCAGCGGTGCATGTATTCGGCGACGGTCAGCGGGCCGGTCTGGGCGATCTCGGCCCGCAGGCGCTCAAGCAGGCTCATCGGCTCCCGCGGGCTCGGGCTCCGTCCGCAGCGCGCGCCACAGCAGCCACAGGCCGAACAGCGCCATCGGGATCGACAGCATCATCCCCATGGTGAGCCCCAGCGGGAAGTGCGGCATGAAGCGGTCGGGCTCGCGCACGTTCTCCAGCGAAATCCGCGCCAGCGCATAGCAGAGCAGGAACAGGCCCGTGACCGCGCCCTTCCGCTGCAGCCACTTCAGCCGGTGGGTGGCGATGCGCAGGATGATGAAGAGCACGAGGCCCTCCAGCGTCGCCTCATAGAGCTGGCTTGGATGGCGCGGCTCGGGCCCCGCGTTGGGGAAGATGATCCCCCAGGGCACGGTGGTCGGCCGCCCCCAGAGCTCGCCGTTGATGAAGTTCGCGATGCGCCCGAAGAAAAGGCCGATCGGCACGCAGGGCGCCACCAGGTCGGAGAGGCGGAAGGGCGCGACGCCGTTCTTCAGCGCAAAGCCGACCAGCGCGATGGTCACGCCGATCAGCCCGCCGTGGAAGCTCATGCCCCCGTGCCACACCTTCAGGATCTCGACCGGGTCGGTCCAGATCAGCGAGGTCGAGTAGAAGAGGATGTAGCCCAGGCGCCCGCCGAGGATGACGCCAAGCGTGATCCACAGCACCAGGTCGTCGATCTGCACGGGGTTGAGCGTCGGCGTCTGGCCGCCCCACAGCCGGTCGTTCTTCACCAGCCCGACGCAGTAGCGCCAGCCCAGGAGAATGCCCGCGACATAGGCCAGCGCGTACCAGCGGATGGCGAAGGGGCCGAGATGGACGAGGACCGGGTCGAAGTCGGGAAACGGCACGATTCCACCTTCTGTGGCGTTAGGCGCTGCAGGTATAGAGTAGTCCGATGCAAACCCAGAACCCCTTCCTCGACGAAATGGCCAAGCTGACCACCGCCGCCATGGGCCTGGCCCAGGCCGCCGGTGACGAAGCCAAGGCCGCCTTCCGCGCCCAGGCCGACAGGATCGCCGCCGAATTCGACCTCATCCGCCGCGAGGACTTCGAGGCGCTGCGGGCCGAAGTCGCCGCCCTTCGCGCCGAGATCGCCGCGATGAAGGCCGCGGGCCAGCCGCCCTCCGACGAGGCGGCGCCCAGCGCCTGAACATCGACAATTTTCCGTTAAATTCCGCTTGTACGGCTGGGCCCGAAGCAGACTAGGCTCTGCTTCGTGGGAGCGATTCAGCACGGGCGCACCCCGCGCTCGCGGCTCCTCCAAAGGACGCGTAACGCCCGATGGACACCCGCCCCGAGGAAGACGAAACCCTGCTGGCGCTAGACCCGCTGGACGTGGTCGAGCATGTCCTCAACGCCGAGAACCTGACCTTCGACCGGACGGAAGACGGCGACCTGGCGTTCGCGCTGGCCGGCGACTGGACGGACTATGAGCTCTGGTTCGCCTGGCGGCCGGAAGCGGAATGCATGCAGCTTTGCCTGTCCATGAACCTGACGGCGCCCAAGGAGAGCCGGGCGGCGATCTATGAGCTGGTGAACCAGATCAACCACCGCGTCTGGCTCGGCCACTTCGAGGTCTGGGCCGAAGACGGCGAGATCATCTTCCGCCACGCCATGAGCCTGCCCGGCGGCGAGCGCCCGACGCTGGCGCAGGCGGCTTCCATGATCGACGCAGGCGTCGAGGCGGCCGACCGCTTCTATCCCGCCTTCGACTTCCTCATGCGCGGCGGCAAGTCCCCCGCCGAGGCGCTGGCGGCCTGCATGTTCGAGACGGTGGGACGGGCCTAGAGCCATGAGGCCCATCCTGCTGCTGGGCGCGGGCCGGATGGGCGGGGCGCTGATCGAAGGCTGGGGACGCGCGGGTGCGTTCGCGGCTTCCGACATCATGGTGCGAGACCCGCAGCCGGGGGCTTTCCCGGCGGGCGTTAGGGTCAATCCGGTCGATGAAGAGCTGGCGGCCGCGCAGACCGTAGTGCTGGCCGTGAAGCCGCAGATCTGGCGCGAGGCTTCGGCCGCCATTGTCGAGTATCTGGCGCTGGATGCGGTGGTGGTTTCCATCGCGGCGGGCGTTCGCGCTGATGACATCGCGGAGGTCTACGGCGGTCGGCGCGTCGCACGGGTGATGCCGACGACAGCGGTGGCCATTGGGCAGGGGACGGCGAGCGTCTTTGCCTCCGACGCCGAGGCGCGCTCGCGGGTGCATGCGTTGTTCGAGTCTGTGGCCACGGTGGTGGACTTGTCGGACGAGGAGCTGATGCACGCCGCGACGGCGGTGTCGGGTTCGGCGCCGGCCTACCTCTACGCATTCGTGGAGGCGCTGGAGGCGGCGGGCGTGGAGGCGGGGCTCGAGCCCGCGGCGGCCAGCGGACTTGCCCGTTCGACTATCGCAGGGGCGGCCGCACTGATGGCCCAGAGCGGCGCCGAGCCTGCGGAGCTGCGCAAACAGGTCACCTCTCCCGGCGGCACGACGCAGGCGGCGCTGGAGGTGCTGATGGCCGAGCTGCCGGAGCTGATGTCGCGGGCGGTGGCGGCGGCGGCCAAGCGGTCAAGGGAACTCGGGTCCTAATCCCCGATTGCCCCGGCGAAGGCCGGGGTCCAGGTGAAACCCGCCGAGCTCTCCGGCTGAATCTGGGCCCCGGCCTTCGCCGGGGAAGCGGGTTGAGATAGGGTCAAGCTATGCAGGATTCCGAGGACATTCTGGATCGTGCAGCGGCGGCTGCGCTGGCCTTGGCCATCACGCATCCGTGGCGCGACGTCTCCCTCCGCGAGATCGCCCTGAAGGCCGGCGTCCCCTTCCCCGAACTCTACGAGCACGCCCAGAGCAAGGGCGCGGTGATGGCGCACCTGTCGAACCGCTTCGACCGCGCCGCGCTCGCGACCGCTGACGGCGCCGAGGCCGACGTGCACGACCGGCTGTTCGAGGCGACCATGGCGCGGATCGAGGCGATGGAGCCGCACCGCGCCGCGCTGGTGGCGATCAGCCGCGCCGATAGCCCGCTCAGCATCGCCAAACGCCTGCCGCATACCGCGCGCGCGATCCTGGAGGCGGCGGGGGTGGATGCGACGCCGCCGAGGCTCGCCGCCATGACGGCGGTTTGGACCCGCGTGCTGCAGGTCTGGCGCGATGACGAAGGGGCGCTGAACCGGACCATGGCCGAGATCGACAAGCGCCTGAAGCAGATGCGCCAGCAGCTGAAGCGGATCGGGGCGGGGTTCTGATCTTCCCCCTCTGGGGGAAGTACGGCCGAAGGCCGGGATGGGGGCCTGCTGACTCGCCCCCTCAGTCGGCTTCGCCGACAGATCCCCCAGAGGGGGAGCACCTTTCGAACAGCAAGCTCGGCGAGCCCTTGTAGAAGGTCTCGGCGAAGGGCAGGAAGCCGCACTTCTCCGCCACGCGGATCGAGGGCTTGTTCTCGGGGCTGATCATGCAGACCATGCGGGCGCCGTTGAAATGGCCGTCGCCCCAGTCGGCGGCCGCGCGGGCGGCTTCGGTGGCGTAGCCCTTGCCGTGGGCCCAGACGCCAAGGCCCCACCCGAGCTCCGGAATGCCTTCGAACGACGGCTGCAGGTCGCGCTTGAAGTCCGCGAATCCGATCTCGCCCAGGAACTCGCCCGTCTTGCGGTCCTCGACCGCCCAGTAGCCGTAGCCGAGCGCCGCCCAGTGGCCGATGTAGCGCAGCAGCCGGCTCCAGACCTCCTCCTGCGTCGAGGGCTTGCCGCCGATGAAGCGGGTCACGTCGGGATCGCCCCACATGGCCATCATCGGCTCGAAGTCGCGCAGGTCGTGGCCGCGCAGGCGCAGGCGCTCGGTCTCGAGGACAGGCACTGGGAGGGGGGTCATCCCGGCAGTCTAACAGTCGCGCGCAGCCCGCCAAGCGGCGAGGGCGCCAGAGTGAGTTCTCCGCCATGGCCGCGCGCCACGTCGCGGGCGATGGCGAGGCCTAAGCCCACGCCCTTTTCGTTCTGGTTGCGGGACTCATCGAGCCGGTTGAAGGGCTTGAACGCCTCCTCATAGCGGTCAGGCGGAATGCCGGGGCCGTCGTCGTCGACCATGATCTCGACCCCGCCGGTGGGCGTGGGCTTCACGGCCACCTGCACCGTTTCCCCATGCACGGCGGCGTTCATCACCAGGTTGGACAGGGCTCGCTTGAGGGCGTTGGGGCGGACGTGAACCTGCACATCCGGGTCGGCGTCGATGCGGACGTTGGCGCCGGCGCGGGCGGCGCCTTCGCTGACCTCCTCGATGATGTCCTTCAGCTGCACCGTCTCGACAGCCTCGCCGCCCTCGCCGCGGGCGAAGGCGAGGTACTCGTCGATCATGTGCTCCATCTCGGCGAGGTCCTTCTTCATCGCCTCGGTGCGCTTGCCCGCCGGCGCGAGCGCCAGCTCCAGCTTCAGTCGGGTGAGGGGGGTGCGAAGGTCGTGGCTGACGGACGCCAGCAGGGCCGTACGCTGGTCGACGTAGCGCTGGATGCGGCCGCGCATGGCCAGGAAGGCTTGCGCCGCGCGGCGCACCTCCCGCGCGCCGTGCGGCTTGAAGGTCGGCTGGTCCATGCCCTTCCCAAACGCCTCGGCCGCATCGGCCAGCCGCTCGATGGCGCGGACCTGGTTGCGGATGAAGAGCACGGCGATGGCGGTCAGCAGGAAGGTGGCGATGGCCAGCCACAGCACGAAGATGTGGCCCTGCGTCGCGAACGCCCGGTCGCGCGGGGCGATGATCCGCATCACCCCGCCCTTCACCTGCACGCGGATGTCGACGTAGGCCGGGTAGCGGGTGGTGTCGAACCAGTAGGGATCGTCCAGCCGGTCATCGAGCGCCTTGTTCAGCGACCGGTCCAGCGCGGCGAAGAAGGCGTGGCGGCGGTTCTGCGGCAGGGTCTTGCCGGGCTGCAGCGCGATGGAGAGCGATAGCGAGTCCTCCGCCCGCTTCTGCAGCATGGCCAGCGTGTCGGGCGTGGGGTTGTCGTCATAGGTTTCGACCGCCCAGGCGACGTCGCCCGCCAGCCCTTCGGAGAGGCGGCTGTTCACGATCTGCCAGTGGGCGTCGAAGAAGATCCAGGTGACGACCACCTGCATGATCGCCACCGGCAGCACGATGATCAGCAGGGACCGGCCGAAGAGCGTCTTCGGCATCCAGCGCTTCAGCGAGAAGGGCGCTCTGATCCGTCGCATCAGTCCGGCGCCAGGCGGTAGCCTATGCCGCGCACCGTCTGAAGATAGCGCGGGTTCTTCGGATCGTCCTCGATCTTGCGGCGCAGGCGGGTGACCTGGACGTCGACGGCCCGGCCGGTCGCGTCCGCCGTGCCGCGCGCCAGCTCCAGCCGGTCGACCGGGGCGTTGGCGGCTTTGGCGAGGCGGCGCAGCAGCTCGACCTCCGCCTCGGTCAGGCGGATGGGTTCGCCGTGACGGGTCAGTTCGCCCCGGTCGGCGTCGAACTCGCAGGCGCCCAGCGAAAGCGTCTTCGGCCCGTCGTCCCTCGGCCCCGCGCGGCGCAGGATGGCTTCGATGCGCAGCAAGAGCTCCTGCGGCTCGAATGGCTTGGCGAGGTAGTCGTCGGCGCCCAGCGACAGCCCCTCGATGCGGTCCTCCGAGCCCCCGCGCGCGGTCAGCAGCAGCACCGGCGTCCGGTCGCCCGAACGCGCCCGCAGCCGCTTGGTGAAGGAGAAGCCGTCCTCGCCCGGCATCATCACGTCCAGCACGACGAGGTCGAAGTCCAAGGTCTCCATCAGCTTGGCGGCCTTGCCCGCGTCCGGCGCCACCGTCACGCGGAAGCCCGAGCGCGCCAGGTACTCGCGCAGCAGGTCGCGGATGCGGTCGTCGTCGTCGACAACAAGGAGGTGACGGTCGCTCATGAAACCACCTGCCCCCCGGCATTGACGCAACGGCGTTGGGGCGGTCTAAGGTCGCCCTTCCCGAAAAAGGAGGTCGGGCTCTTATGTCTATCGTGCCTTTCGACGATCGCGACGGATGGATCTGGCTGGACGGCCAGTTCGTGCCCTGGCGCGAGGCGAAGGTGCACGTACTGACGCACGGGCTCCACTACGCCTCGGCTGTGTTCGAGGGCGAGCGGATGTACGGCGGTGAGATTTTCGAGCTGACCCAGCATACCGAGCGTCTGTTCCGGTCGGCCGAGATTCTCGACTTCCAGATCCCCTTCACCGTGGCCGAGATCGACGCCGCCTGCAAGGAAACCTGCGCGCGCAACGGCCTGACCGACTGCTACGTCCGCCCCATCGCCTGGCGCGGGTCGGAGCAGATCGGGGTCTCGGCGCAGCAGACGAAGGTTCATGTGGCCATCGCGGCGTGGGAGTGGCCCAGCTACTTCAAGCCGGAGGAGAAGGCCAAGGGCATCCGCCTGACCTTCGCCAAGTACCGCCGGCCCGACCCCGCCACCGCCCCCACCAAGTCGAAGGCGACGGGCCTCTACATGATCTGCACCATCTCCAAGCATGCCGCCGAGCGGGAGGGCTATGCCGACGCCCTGATGCTCGACTGGCGCGGCTATGTGGCCGAGAGCACGGGGGCCAACGTCTTCCTCGTGCGCGACGGTGTGATCCACACCCCGACGCCGGACTGCTTCCTGGACGGCATCACGCGGCGCACGGTGATCCGGCTGGCGCGCGAGAAGTGCATCGAGGTGGTGGAGCGGCATATCCCCGCCGAGGAGCTTTCGACCTTCTCGGAGGTGTTCATCGTGGGCACCGCCGCCGAGGTGACGCCCGTCGCCGAGATCGGTCCGCACAAGTTCAAGCCGGGCAACATCAGCCTGTCGCTGATGGATGACTACGCCCGGCTGGTGCGGCGCGAGCTGCAGCCGGCTTAAGGCTCAAGCGAGAGGCGTATCCGGTCTCGGGTGCGCTTCACCGCGCGCGAGGTAGACCACGCCGACGATGCAGCGCACCAGGAACCAGACCCAGAGCGCGCAGAAGAGGAAGAGCGCGCCCATCAGGATCGGGATGCCGATCAGCACCAGCGACAGCACCACGCCGACCGTGCCGATCAGGAAGACCAGCAGCATGCCGATCAGCGCGGGCCAGAAGGTGCGGATCAGGAAGTCGTAGTGGCTGCGCGCCACCGGCCCCGCGCCGTCGCGGGCGACGTAGGCGATGATGACGCCGATCAGGATGGTCAGGCCGTGGGTCAGGCCGACCAGATAGAGCACGTAGACGATGGCCGGCAGCACCCGGTCTTCATGGCCTGCCCTCGCCGGGGGCGGCGTCTCTGGGGCGGCGACTGTCTCGGTCATCGCGGGCTCCGCTCAAGTTGCTGAGCAAGAAGTGGGCCCGAACCCGCGCGGTTGCAAATTAAGGTCTGTTCACCCGCGGACGGCGGTGATCTCCACGCCCGCCGCGGCCGCTTCCGGCGCCAGCGCCTGAGGCTTTTCGACCCGCACCCGGGCGCGCGTGACGCGGGGGTCGTCGAAGCAGCGCTCGGCCAGCCGCTCGGCGAAGACCTCGACCAGTTCGATGTGGCCGGATGCGGCGAGCTCGCGGGCGGCGGTGGCGATGGTCTCGTAGTTCACCGTGTCGCCCAGCCGCTCGAACCCGGCGGCGGCGACGTCCAGCTCGACATCGACGACCAGCGGCTGGGTGCGGCCCCTCTCGTGGTGATAGACGCCGACCTCGGCCTCCAGCGCCAGGCCGCGCACGAACACCTTCGTGGTGACGACACGATGGGCGGGTCTGGGCGGCGTTTCGGGAAGCGGTGCGGGCAAGGGCCTAGTCCACGATGTCAGGGGTCTGCCAGGCCAGGTGCTGGCCGCCGTCGACGGCGATCATCTGGCCCGTGACCGAGGGCGATTCAATGAGGAAACGCAGAGCCGCCGCGATCTCTTCCGGCGTGGCGCGGCGCTGCAGGGGCACGTTCTTCGCCTCCGCCTCGAACGCCTCGGCGCTCTGGTGAATAGAGGGGAGCGTCGGGCCGGGCCCGATGGCGTTGACGCGGATGCGGGGGGCCAGCGCCTGCGCCATCGTCTGCGTCGCCCACCACAGGCCCGCTTTCGAGAGGCTGTAGGAGAAGAAGGTCGGGTTCGGCCGCCACACCCGCTGGTCGGTCAGGTTCACCACCAGACCCTCGCCGCCCTGCGCCGCGAAGGCCTGGGTGAGCGCGATGGGGGCGTGGAGGTTGGCCTCCATGTGCGCGTCCCAGGTCGCGCGGTTCAGCGTCTCCAGCCGGTCGTCGAGGAAGACCGAGGCGTTGTTGACCAGCAGGGTCACGGGACCGAGCGTCTCGCGCGCCTCGTAGATCAGGCTCTGCGGGTTCTCCGCGAGATCGCCGCCCAGCACGCAGGCATGCACGCCCCGCGCACGGACGGCGGCGGCCGTTTCCTCGGCTTCGTGTTCGGAATCGCGGTGGTGGACGGCGACGTCGTATCCCGCCTCGGCGGCGGCGATGGCGAGCGCACGGCCGATGCGGCGCGCGGCTCCCGTGACCAGGGCGGCGCCGCGGGCGGGCATCAGTCGATGCGGCCGAACTCGTAGAGGTTCAGCGCGGCGAAGGCGATGATGAAGAGGGCGATGACGCCGAGCGCGACCATGCGTGGAATCCTCAAACGAACAATTCAGCGCGGCTTTAGCCCCGACCCGCGCTGACCGCAAGGCCGTGGCGGGTTAGGCTTTCGCCCATGTCATGGAAACGCAGAGTCGAGCCCTTCGTGCGACCCCTGATGCAGACGCATCATCGCCTGTCGCGTGGCCTGACGCTTGGCGTGCGCGGCATGGTGTTCGACGAGGCGGGAAAGGTGCTGCTGATCCGGCATACCTACGTGCGCGGCTGGCACCTGCCGGGCGGCGGGGTGGAGAAGCACGAGACGGCGGAAGAGGCTCTGGCGCGCGAGCTGGTCGAGGAGGCGGGGGTGGTGATGGCGGGCCGGCCGTCGCTGCTGTCGATCTACTCCAACCACCCGCACTTCAAGGGCGATCACGTCTTGATCTATCGGGTCACCGAGTGGACCGCGTGCGATCCCACCTCTCGCGGCGAGATCGAGGCCGTCGACTGGTTCCACCCGGACGAGCTGCCGCACGGCGTCACCGGCGGCACGAAGCGACGCATCGAGGAGGCGCTCGGCGTGCGGGACATCGACCCATTCTGGTAACCCCTCTTCCGTCATCGTCGGACTTGTTCCGACGAGCCATGCACACGGCGGTTATCCAGCGCGCCGGGACCTCTCCGCCCTGCTTCCCGCTGCGTACTCTGAGTTCATGGGTCGTCGGAACAAGTCCGACGATGACGGATAGGGGCGCGAACGGCGAGAACGTGCTTCCCCCGCTCCGTCCAGGGTGATTAAAATGAGTGTTTGAAAACCCACATAAGGGCCGGCCCCCAGCGGCCTCGCATAAATCCGGAGAGGACTCAGGCATGCGCGAATATCTGAAGTTCTACATCGACGGGCAGTGGGTCGACCCCATCGAGCCGAAGCAGCTCGATGTCATCAACCCGGCCAACGAGGAAGTCGCGGGCCGCATTTCGCTAGGCTCCGCCGCCGACGTGGACCGCGCCGTGAAGGCGGCCAAGAAGGCCTTCGAGACCTGGTCCGTGACCTCCCGCGAAGAGCGCATCGACGTCATCGAGCGGATCATCGCCGAGTACCAGAAGCGCTATGAGGACATGGCCAAGGCCATCACCGAGGAAATGGGCGCTCCCGCCTGGCTGGCCCAGCGCGCCCAGGCCGCCATGGGCATCGGCCACCTGCAGACCGCGCTCGAAGTCCTGAAGAACTACAAGTTCGAGGAAGACCGCGGCACGACCCGCCTCGTGAAGGAGCCCATCGGCGTCTGCGGCTTCATCACGCCGTGGAACTGGCCGGTGAACCAGATCGCGACGAAGGTCGCGCCGGCGCTGGCGACCGGCTGCACCATGGTGCTGAAGCCTTCGGAAGTCGCGCCCTTCAGCGGCTACATCTGGAGCGAGATCATGCATGCCGCCGGCGTTCCGGCCGGCGTCTACAACATGGTCAACGGCGATGGGCCCACGGTCGGCGCGGCGATCAGCTCGCACCCGGACGTGGACATGGTCTCCTTCACCGGCTCGACCCGCGCCGGGATCGAGGTCGCCCGCAACGCCGCCCCGACCGTCAAGCGCGTCCACCAGGAGCTGGGCGGCAAGAGCCCGAACATCATCCTGGAAGACGCCGACTACGAGAAGGCGGTCACCGGCGGGGTGGCGTCGGTGATGATGAACTCCGGCCAGTCGTGCAATGCGCCGACCCGGATGCTCGTCCCGTCGAAGAAGATGGACCAGGTCATCGCCATCGCGAAGGCGGCGGCCGAGGCCCACAACGTCGGCGACCCGAACGGCAACGCCAAGATGGGCCCGGTGGTCTCCGAGACCCAGTGGAACAAGATCCAGGGCCTGATCCAGAAGGGCATCGAGGAAGGCGCCACGCTGGTCACCGGGGGTCCTGGCCGTCCGGAAGGCCTCGACAAGGGCTACTATGTAAAGCCCACCGTCTTCGCCAACGTGAAGAACGACATGACCATCGCCAAGGAGGAGATCTTCGGCCCGGTCGTGTCGATCCTCGGCTACGAAAGTGTCGACGAGGCGGTGAAGGTCGGCAACGACACCGAGTACGGCCTTGCCGCCTACGTGTCGGGCAACAACCCGGCCGAAGTTCGGGAAGTGGCCTCGCGACTGCGGGCCGGACAGGTCAACCTCAACGGCGCGGGCCCCGACATGATGGCCCCCTTCGGCGGCTACAAGATGAGCGGCAACGGCCGGGAGTGGGGCGACTACGCCTTTGGCGAGTTCCTCGAGACCAAGGCCATCCTGGGTTACTCGACGGCGCAGGCTGCGGAGTAGGGGATCGTTGTGTCCTTCGACACGGCCCTTCGGGCCTGCTCAGGATGACGAAGGTGGTTTGATCCACGAACTTAGTCATCCTGAGCAGGGCGCGGAGCGCCCGTGTCGAAGGACGCACCTCACATGACCGACCTCAGCCAAATACACTGCGTTGCCGACGTCGCGCGCGTTCAGGCCAAGGAGCGGCCTGACGCGGCGGCGATCCTGTTCGAGGGGCGCACCACCACCTTCGCCGAGCTGGACGCCCGGTCGAACCAGTGCGCCCAGGCGCTGCTGGCGCAGGGGTTGAAGCCCGGCGACCGGGTGGCGGTGCTGGCCAAGAACACCGACGACTTCTTCGTCCTGTGGCTCGGCGCGGCCAAAGCGCGGGTGACGGTGGCGCCGGTGAACTATCGCCTCGCCCCGCCCGAGGTCGCCTTCATCGTCAAGGACGCGGGGGCGAAGCTCTTGGTCTGCGGCGCGGACTTCGCGGGCGTCGTGGACATCATCCTCGCCGACTGCCCCGACGTGCAGGGGCTGGTGCAGTTCGAGGAAGGCCACCCGCGCTGGCCGTCTTTCCGGGAGTGGATCGGCAAGTATCCGGCGACCGACCCGAACCTGCCGTGCCGGCCGGACGACGACGTCATCCAGCTCTACACCTCCGGCACCACGGGCCTGCCGAAGGGCGTGCAGCTGACTGAGGCCAACTACCAGGCGCTGTTCGAGTGCGCGCTGAACGCGGGCTGGGCGAAGTACGACGCCGGCAAGACCAACCTCGTCTGCATGCCGCTGTTCCACGTCGCGGGCGTGAACACCGGCCTGCTGGCGCTGTTGCAAGGCGTCCGCGCCGTGGTGATGCGCGAGGTCGACGTGCCGCTGCTGCTCAAGCTGCTGCACGAGGAGGCCGTCGCCTACGTCTTCCTGGCGCCGACCATCATCAACATGCTGCTCCAGACGCCCGGCATCGAGGAGGCGGACTTCTCGGCGCTGGAGCGGGTGTTCTATGGCGCATCGCCCATCGCGCAGGACGTGCTGGAACGGGCGCAGGCCAGGTTCGGCGCCGACTTCACCCAGCTCTATGGCCTGACCGAGACCATCGGCGCGGCGACCTATCTCGCGCCCGAAGCGCATGAGGGCGGGCGGCTGCGGTCCTGCGGCGTGCCGTGGCCGGGCTTCGAGGTGCGGGTGATCGCGCCGGACGGCAACGTCGCGCACCCCGGCGAAGTCGGCGAGGTGCAGATCCGCGGGCCGGGGATCATGAAGGGCTACTGGAACCGGCCGGAAGCGACGGCCGAGGCCATCGACCCCGAGGGCTGGTTCCGCTCGGGCGACGCCGGCTACTTCGACGAGGACGGCTTCCTCTACATCCACGACCGGGTGAAGGACATGATCGTCACCGGCGGCGAGAACGTCTATCCCGCCGAGGTCGAGAACGCCCTCTTCGGCGCGCCGGGCGTGGCGGACGCCGCCGTCATCGGCGTGCCCGACGAGAAGTGGGGCGAGGCGGTGAAGGCCATCGTGGTCCTGGAGCCGGGCGCCGAACCCGACGCAGCCGCCATCATCGCCCACTGCCGGGGCCGCATCGCCGGCTACAAGGTCCCGAAGTCGGTGGACTTCGTCGACGCCCTGCCGCGCAACCCCTCCGGCAAGGTGCTTCGGCGCGAACTCCGCGCGCCCTACTGGGCCGGTCGTGAACGGATGGTGGGCTGAAGCCTTAGGCGGCCCGGAACGCGCGCAGCAGCGACAGCCGGGCGGGAGAGGCCTCTTCCTGCGCGGGCTGCTCCTCGGGCTGCGGCATCAGGACAGGCTGGGTCTTCTTGGCCGGGCGCTCGCCGCGCAGCCAGGCAGCCGCCCACACGGCCTCGGCGCCGTCGAAGGCGCCGGCGCGCACCAGCTTCAGGACGTCGCGCTGTCCCAGCCGGTCGAGCGCTTGCGAGAACTGTTCTTCAGTGATTGGGCCGTAACCCATACGCGTCTCCACACACAGGACCCCGGTAATGGACTATCAGGGTTAAGGTGGTTCTAAGCAAATCATGAGCCGGGCGGTTTTTCCCGCGACAGATTGGCTCATCGGACGCCCAAAGTGACGCGGCGTCAGTCTTGCTCCGGCCACACGGCGGGGCCACTCTCTCGGAAAACAAGAACACACCCCCCGGGAGAGACGCCTGATGACCCCCGCTGACGGCACGACTTCGTCCGCCCAAGCCGCGACCCTGCCGCCCTTCAAGCCGTTGCCCATGAAGGGGCCGGACGTGAGCGTGGAACGGCGCGCCGACGGCTCGATCCTGATCTCGTCGAACCACCCGCCAGGGGATGGCCCTCGCTCGATCGCCCACCTGCTGGCCGAAAAGGCCGCCGCCCATCCCGAGCGGCCGTGGATGAAGCAGCGCGAGCCCGGCCACGGTCCGTGGCGTCAGGTCACCTACGGCGAGGCGCTCCGAGCGGCCGAGGGCGTCGCGCAATGGCTGCTCGACCGTGGCCTGACGGCGAACGACAGCGTCATGGTGCTGTCCGGCAACTCCATCGAGCACGCGCTGGTGATGCTGGGCTGCTATACGGCCGGCGTGCCGGTGGCGCCGATCAGCCCGGCCTACAGCCTGATTTCCTCTGACCACGCGAAGCTGAAGCACTGCGCTTCGGTGGTGAAGCCGAAGGTCGTCTTCGCCCAGTCGCCCGAGCAGTTCGCCCGGGCGTTTGCGACGCTGCGCGAGCTCGATCCGAACCTGCAGTTCGTGACGGTGGACGGCGGGGAGGGGACGGTCCCGCTCTCGGAGCTGACCGCGACCGAGCCGACATCTGCGGTGCATGAGGCCCGCGAAACGCTCGGCCATCCGACGGTGGCCAAGTACCTCTTCACCTCCGGCTCCACCGGCATGCCGAAGGGCGTGCCGCAGACGCACGGGATGATGGCCGGCGTGATCTCCGGCCAGGAGGGGTTGCGGGTCGCCGACCCCGACGAGGACCCCGACTTCATTCCCCAGAGCCTGGAGTGGATGCCCTGGAGCCACATCTCGGCCGGCAACATCGGCTTCAACGGCGTGCTCTGGGCCGGCGGCACGGTGCACCTCGACGAGGGCAAGCCGATCCCCAGCATGTTCGAGACCACCATCAAGAACCTCTATGAGGTCTCGCCGGTGGTCTTCGGCTCCGCGCCGGTGGCGTTCGCCATGCTGGCAGATGCGATGGAGAAGGACCCGACGCTTCGGGCCAGCTTTTTCCGTAACCTGCGCTACATGGGCTATGGCGGGGCCACGCTGTCCAACGACGTCAACGACCGGCTGCAGGCGCTCGCCATCGCCGAGACCGGGCGCCGCATTCCGCTCACCACCATGTACGGCGCGACCGAGACGCAGGGCGTGACCGTCACCCACTGGGCGACGGAGCGGGTTGGCCTCGTCGGCCTGCCGCTGCCGGGGATCACGATCAAGCTGACGCCGAACGGCTCCAAGTACGAGGTCCGGGTGAAGGGGCCGACGGTGACGACCGGCTACCACGGCGACCCGGCCAAGACGGCGGAGGCCTTCGACGAGGAGGGCTTCTACAAGCTGGGCGACGCCGCGCGGTTCGTGGACGACAACGACCCCGCGCAGGGGCTGGTGTTCGACGGCCGCGTGACCGAGGACTTCAAGCTCGACAGCGGCACCTGGGTGTCCGTCGGCGTGCTGCGGCCGGACCTGGTCGGCGCCTGCTCACCCTATGTGCAGGACGCGGTGATCGCGGGGCAGGACAAGCCCTTCGTCGGCGCGCTGTTCTGGCCCTCCGCCGCCGGGATGCAGGCGCTGGCGGCCGATCCGGCGCCAGGCTCGCCCATCGAGAAGCTGACGGCGATCCTGAAAGAGCGCCTGACCGAGTTCAACAAGACCGCCGGCGGCTCCTCGCGCCGCGTCGGCCGGTTCGTGGTCATGACCGAGCCGCCGTCCATCGACGCCGGCGAAATCACCGACAAGGGCTACGTCAACCAGCGCGCTACGCTTGAACATCGCGCCAAGCTGGTCGAAGGCCTCTATTCCAACCCGCCCGCGGAAGGTGTCGTAACACTGTAGGCAATCCCAAACCCGATTGCCCCGGCGAAGGCCGGGGTCCAGAAGAAACCCACCCACCTCACCCGAGGAATCAGGGCCCCGGCCATCGCCGGGGAAATAGGAAGATAAGAAGGCAAGCAAAATGCTCGATCCCGCATTCAAGGCGCTGCTCGATACGATGAACGCCATCGAGATGCCGCCGCTGAAGATGATCCCGCCGGACTTCCTGAGGCAGACCTACCGCGACACGCGCGTGGGGCTGGACACGGGAGCGCCGCAGGACCTCGACGTGAAGAACCTCGAAGTCCCCGGACCGGCCGGCTCGATCAGGGTGCGGCTCTATACGCCGAAGGGCGCGCAAGGGCCGGGCGCGGGGATGGTCTATTTCCACGGCGGCGGGTTCGTGATCGGCGACCTCGACACCCACGACAGCTTCCTGCGCAGGCTCAGCGCCTCGTCCGGCGTGCGCATCCTGTCGGTCGACTATCGCCTGGCGCCCGAGCATCCTTTCCCGGCGGCCCACGACGACGCGCTGGCCGCCACCCGCTGGGCCTTCGACCACGCGGCCGAGATCGGCTTCGACCCGAACAAGATCGCGGTCGGCGGCGACTCCGCGGGCGGCAACCTGGCGGCGGCGATCTCGCTGGAGATGCGCGACGACCCGCAGAGGAAGCTCGCCTTCCAGCTGCTGCTCTATCCCGCGACGGCGATGGAGATGGAGACGCAGTCGCGCAAGGACCTCTCCGAGGGCCACCTGCTGACCGAGGAGGTGATGCGGTGGTTCGGCGACCACTTCGGCGTCTCCGGCCACCCGGAGCAGCGCCGCGCCGAGCCCGCGCACGAGGTCGACGTCTCAGGCGCGCCGACGGCGCTGGTGGTCACCGCCGGCTACGACCCGCTGAAGGACGAGGGCAAGGCCTATGCGGAGAAGCTCTCGGGCTCAGGCGTGCAGGCGACCCATGTCGAGTACCCGGGCTTCGTCCACGACTTCTACATCCTGGGCCACGTGAACCCGAAGGTCTTCGACGTGATCGACGAGACCGCCGAAGCGCTCAAGGCCGGCCTGGCTTGAGCAGGTGCAGCGCCTGCCCCTGATCGAAGACGGCGCGGAAATGCTTCAACGCGCCTGAACCCAGCAGTCCGCGTGGGAAGCCCGGTATGTGCTGGGCCGGAAAGAGCAGGACCTCGACGTCGTAGAGGACGTTGCCGCCGAACGCGATCTGCTGGGCCGTGACCAGCTGGCCCGCCATTTCGCCGCCAAGCACGAGGCTGGAGCCATAGCGCGGCTTGGCCTTGCCCTTCAGCAGGCCCGCAGTTTCGGCGACATTCTCCGCCAGCGCCAGCACCATCGAGGCGCCGGTGTCGATGACCGCCTCCACCGCGTGGCCGTTGATCCAGAGCTGCGTGGTAAGCGCTCGGCCTTGCGCCCTGACGGGCACCGACTTGGCGCCGGCCGGTACCGGGTGAGCCTTGGGCGCGGCAAGCAGCAGTCGCCGGTTCGGGAAATCGATATCGGCCACCACCTGCCGCAGCACGTCCTGGCCCAGGATCAGCGGCGCGCCGAGGCCCTTCTTGCGGTCGGCGAGAGGGCCGATGTCGAGCACGCCGGCCTTGAGCTGCGAGAGGGTGAGGCCGCCCGCCTTCACGTCCACCGTCGCGCCCCGCCCAAACTGCGTGTCGCCGCCGACGCCGACCGCCAGCAGCGGGGCAAAGCTCTGCGGCAGCTTCAGGTCGTCGGCGAAGGCCCGGTCGATCACCGAGTACTGGGCGCCGCTGTCGAGAAGCGCGTTGACCGGGTGACCGTTCACCGTCGCCTTCAGGGTCGGCAGCACCGCGCCGCGCCGGGCGAACGGCAGCCAGCCGCTGGAGCCGTTCAGCGCGAACTTCGTCTGCGGCGCGCTCCAGATGATGTGGTCGCGCGCATACCAGATGAACGCCGCGCCTCCACCGAGGACGGCCAGGTTGATCAGCAATGAGCGGCGCGTGGTCATGGTGAAATGACCGTATCGGTCAGCGAGGTTAACGACCAAGAAAAAGGGCGGCCGGATCGTTCCGGCCGCCCCAAGGTCTTCCGCTTCGTATCCTGCGCCTAGAAGTGGGTGCGCAGGGTGACGCCGTACGTCCGCGGCTGGCCGAGGAACGCATCGTAGCTGCCGGTCTGCAGCGGCGCGTCGTAGCCGACCTGGTAGTACTGCTCGTCGAAGATGTTCTGGCCCCACAGCTCGACCGTCCAGCGGTCGTCCTGGGCGCCGACGCCGATGCGGGCGTTCACCGTCGTGAAGGCGTCCTGCGCCTTCTGCGGGGCGAGGTCCGAACCGGTGTTGTACTCGGAGTTGTACTTGGCGCTCAGCGAGGCCTTCATCTTCAGCGCGTCCGTCAGGTCACGCTCGTAGCTGGTGGCCAGCGAGGCCGACCACAGCGGAGCGAACGACAGGCGCGCGCCCGGCAGGCGCGGCGAGACGCCCGGGCCCGGCGTGAAGTCGCCGTACTCGGTCTCCGCGTAGGTCACCCCGCCCTGCAGGGTCAGGCCGTGGACCGGCGTGAACCACAGGATGTCGGTGTCGACGCCGACCGAGGTGACTTCCGGGATGGAGGTCACGATGTAGCTCGTCCCCGTGAAGGTGTTCAGCTGGAAGCCCTTGAACGTCTGGTGGAAGATCGCGCCGTTGAGCAGCAGCGTCCGTCCAAGCCAGGTCGTCTTGGCGCCCAGTTCCCAGGAGTCGACGTCCTCGGCCGGGAAGCTGGTGTCCGCATCCGGACGGAGGATGCCGGTCCGCTCGCGGTCGAGGTTGAAGCCGCCGCCCTTGTAGCCGCGGGCGTACGACAGGTAGGTCATCACGTCGTCGGTGACGTTGTAGGCCGCCTTCACCGTGCCGGTCCAAACCTGGTCCTTCATCGACTGGCTGGTGCGCAGGTCGTTGAAGGCCGGATCCACCCACGGCAGGCAGAGCGTGCCGGTCACCACCGTCGGGTAGGTCGCCCCGTGCGCGATGTTGTTGAGCAGCGCCGCGCAGGCGTTGTTGCCCGGCAGGTTGGTGTAGTGGGCGTCGAGGTCCTTCGACTCGTCGGTGTAGCGCAGGCCGAGCGTGACGTTGAACTTGTCGGTCAGCTTCACCGTGTTGTTGGTGAAGACCGCGAAGCTCTTCGCATCCTGCCGGTAGGTGTCGAAGATGCCCGAGCCCGGCGTGAAGTTCGTGCCGAAGGGCCGGCCCGTCAGCTGCGAGATCAGGAACGGGTTCGTGCCCTGCGAGAACAGCAGGCCGAAGTAGGGCTCGTAGGCCGTGCCGTAGTAGAGCGGCGTGTCCTGGTCGAGCTTCTCATCGGCGTAGAAGGCGCCGACCAGCCAGTCGACCATGTCCGTCGAGCCGGCCAGGCGGAGTTCCTGGCTGAACTGCTTGAACTCGGTCTGCCAGTCGGTGGTGCGGTACCAGATGTCGGCCGTGGTGAAGTCGGCGTCCTGGCCGTTGTTGGTCTTCCAGTCGCGCGCGGCGGTGATCGAGGTCAGCTTGGCGCCGCCGAACCACGGGGTTGTCCAGTTCACCTCGCCGGAGATCCCCTTGTCGGTGATCTTCTGCTGGGTGTCGCGGTTGGCGTAGGAGACGCGATCGTAGGGCCGCGGCGGGTTGGCGAGACCTTCGTCGGCCGACAGGGCGTCGATGATCGGGGCGGTGGGCCCATCCACGATCTGCACGCCCACGCAGCAGTGCTCGTCACGCTTGGTGTAGTCGGCGATCAGGCGCACCGTCAGGTCGCTGGTCGGGGTGAACAGGAGCTGGCCGCGGCCGGTCCAGTAGTTCTGGTCCATGTCCTCCTTGGTCGTGCGGGGACCCGCGCCGGTCTTGATGTCGTAGAAGCCGTCCCGCTCGCGCTTGGCGAAGAACAGGCGGCCCGCGACCTTGTCGGACACGATCGGGCCGGTGACCGACACCGAGGCGCCCTTCTGGCCGTAGTTGCCGACGGTGACCTCGCCGTTCACGCCGAACTGGAACTTCGGCTCTTCGGTCAGCACGTTGACCACGCCGGCCGAGGTGTTCTTGCCGAACAGGGTGCCTTGCGGGCCTTTGAGCACTTCCACGCGCGACAGCTCGCCGAGGTCGTTGAAGGCGACGCCGTTACGCGGGCGATAGACGCCGTCGATCACCACGCTGACCGAGGACTCCAGGCCGGGGTTGTCGCCCACGGTGCCGACGCCGCGGATGCGGACGGTGGTGTTGGTCTCGTTGGAGGTGGAGGCGACGTTCAGGCCGGGGGTGAGGACCTGCAGGTCCTTGATGTCGTGGACGCCGTTGTCCTGCAGCAGGCGCTGGGGCAGGGCGGTGACGACGACCGGCACGTCCTGCAGGTTCTGTTCGCGCTTCTGGGCCGTGACGATGATCTCGTCGACGGTGCGCGCTTCTTCCGGCTGGGTGGGGGCGGTGGGGGCCGCGTCCTGCGCGTAGGCCGCCCCGGCATACGCAAAAGCACCGAGCACGGCGACCGACGCCGAGCCGCGCAGCAACTTTGAAAGCTTCATTCTTATCCTGGGGGTTGGGCGCGAACGGTTGGATCCGTTCGTGCGGGTTAGGGCCTCTCTCAACGGTGCATGCACCGCTCCCCCCACGGGCGTGACTAAGGTCCCTGACGCACCGCAGCAACGCGCAACCCCTTGCAGAACAACGGTTGGCGAAGATTGTTGCTGCAATGCGTCAGGTGTTCACCTTAGGCGCAGCCCTTTGGTCCGAGTGTCCCGGCGAAGGCCGGGATCCAGATGGAACGCGCGGACGGTGGGCTCCAAAGCCGTGGGGGTTCGATCCAGTCAGCATCTGCGCCTTGGATCTGGACCCCGGCCTTCGCCGGGGCACTCGGGGGAGGAGCGGTCCCGATTTTCCTTTTCCCCCCGCCGCCCGATGAGCGAGAAGGGCGCGGATGGCTGGGCTGCCCTTGGAATTCGTCCTCTTCGCGCTGGTGCTGGTCGGCGTGGCGGTGCTGCACAAGCGGCCGCTGGCGGTGACGCTGACTGGGCTCGTTGCGATCCTGGCCTACAAGCTGGCTATCGCCGGCTTCGCGGCAGGTCCGGGGCTCGCGGGGCTTAGCGCCCACTTCGCGCACGAGTGGGTGGTGCTGGCCAACCTGATGCTGCTGCTGGTCGGGTTTGCGCTGCTGTCCAACCACTTCGAGCAGAGCTCCATCCCCGACGCCGTGCCCTCAATCCTGCCGGACAACTGGACGGGCGGGCTGGCCTTGCTCGCCATCGTGTTCGCGCTGTCGGCGGTGTTGGACAACATCGCCGCCGCGGTCATCGGCGGGGTGATGGCGCGGCACGCCTATGACGGCAGGGCGGGGGTGGGCTTCCTCGCCGCCATCGTCGCGGCGGCGAATGCGGGCGGGGCGGGGAGCGTGCTGGGCGACACCACGACCACGATGATGTGGATCGACGGGGTCTCGCCGATCCTGCTGATGGACGCCTTCGCGGGCTCAGTCGCCGCCTTCCTGGTGTTCGCGCCGCTGGCCGCCTGGCGCCAGGAGAAGATCGGGCCGATCACGAAGCGCTCGCACGACGTGCGGCCCATCGACTGGATGCGGGCGGTGGTCGTGCTGATCCTGCTGCTGACGGTGGTCGCCACGAACGCGGTGGCCAACGGTTTCTTCCCGAGGCTGGAGGAGCATCTGCCGCTGCTCGGCATCGCGATCTGGGTGGCCATTCTCGCCACGGCGCTCATCCGGCGGCCGGGCTGGGGCGTCGTACCGGAAGCGGTGCACGGAGCGCTGTTCCTGGTCGCGCTGGTGGCCTGCGCCTCGCTGATGCCCGTGGAGCGGCTGCCGGAGGCGTCGTGGACGAGCGCGCTGGGCCTGGGGTTCCTGTCGGCCGTGTTCGACAACATCCCGCTGACGGCGCTGGCCCTGCGGCAGGGCGGTTACGACTGGGCTCTGCTGGCGTTCGCGGTGGGCTTCGGCGGCTCGATGATCTGGTTCGGATCCTCGGCGGGGGTGGCGCTGACGAACGACTATCCGCAGGGCCGCTCGGTGATCGCCTGGCTGCGCGAGGGATGGTTCGTACCGGTCGCCTATCTGGTCGGCTTCTTCGTGATGCTGGCGCTGTTCGGCTGGAATGCGGGCTAAGGCCGCACCATTTGCCGAGCATGCCCGTCTCCGACCGCTACCGTCCCGATCCGCGCTTCATGAAGCTCGGGCCCGAGTTCGCCGATCCGGTGGAGCCGGCGGTGTTTCCGCTGGAGACGCTGCGGTTCAGGAACGACCGCGCGGCGGCGACCGTGGGGCTGGACACCCTGTCGCCCGACGAGTGGCTCAGCGCGTTTGCGAAGTTCGAGCCGCTGCCGGACAACCAGCCGGCGCCGCTGGCCATCCGCTACCACGGCCACCAGTTCCGCTCCTACAACCCCGAGATCGGCGACGGGCGCGGCTTCCTGTTCGCGCAGGTGCGGGAAGATGGAACCGGCCGCCTGCTCGACCTCGCCACCAAGGGTTCGGGCCAGACGCCCTACAGCCGCTTTGGCGACGGACGTCTGACGTTGAAGGGCGGCGTGCGCGAGGTGCTGGCGGCCTCGATGCTGGAGGCGCTGGGCGTGCCGACGTCGCGCGCCTTCTCGCTGGTCGAGACCGGCGAGGCGCTGGAGCGCGGCGACGAACCCAGCCCCACCCGCTCGGCCGTGCTGACCCGGCTGTCGCACAGCCACATCCGCTTCGGCGTCTTCCAGCGCCACGCCTTCCACGAGAAGCCCGGCCACATCACGACGCTGATCGACCATGCGGTCGAGACCTACTTCCCCGAGCTGGCCGACGCGCCCGACCGGCCGGCGGCGCTGCTCAAGACGGTGGTGGAGAAGACGGCTCAGCTGACGGCGAGCTGGATGGCGGCGGGGTTCGTGCACGGGGTGCTCAACACCGACAACATGGTCGTCACGGGCGAGAGCTTCGACTACGGCCCCTGGCGCTTCCTGCCGCGCAACGACCCGAACTTCGTGGCCGCCTACTTCGACCAGACCGGCCTCTATTCATTCGGCCGCCAGCCGGAGGCCGCCTTCTGGAACCTGCAGCAGTTCGCCTCGTGCTTGACGCTGGTCACCGCGACCGAACCCTTGGTGGAGGCGTTGAACGGCTTTGCGCCCGCCTACCGCGACGCCCTGATGGCGGCGATGCTGCGCCGTCTGGGGGTGAAGCCCCGTGGCGCCGACGCCGACCTCGAGCTGGTCAACACGGCCTTCGCGGCGCTGGCCAGCGGCGGCGAGCCGCTGCGGTGGGAGCCCTTCTTCTTTGATTGGTTCGGCGGGGAGGCCTCGGAATCCAGGGCGCTCGGCGGACCACGCGCGGCGATCTACGACAACGAACAATTCCGCGCCTTCCGGGCCCAGCTGGCGGCGTACGAATCCGACCGGCCCGAGCGCCTTGCCGATCCCTACTTCGCCCGCGCCGAGCCCGAGGAGATGCTGATCGACGAGGTCGAGGCGCTCTGGGCGGCCATAGCCGAACACGACGACTGGGCGCCCTTCAACGAAAAGCTGGCGCGGATCGAGACAGCGCGCGCCGCCCTGGCGCTTTAACGGAACAATGCCGCGCTTGCGGGCGTATGCTTGAAGCACGCGAGCCGAGGAGGGCCAGCCATGAGCGTCGCCTTCACCAAGGAACAGGACTACGAGGCCACTGCCGCCGACCTGCCCGACCGGCCGGTCTCGCCGCACCCGAACCTCGTCACGCCGCAGGGCCTCGCCCAGATCGAGGCCGAGCTCGCCGCCGCGCAGGGCGCCTACCGCGCCGCGCAGGCCGAGGGCGGGGTCGCCGAGGACCGCACCGCCATGGCCCGCGCCACCCGCGACCTGCGCTACTGGTCCGCCCGCCGCGCCACCGCCCAGCTGGTCGAGCAGGAACTCGGCACGGGCAAGGTCGTCTTCGGCGGCCGCGTGACCTTCGAGCGCGACGACGGCCGCCGGCAGACCTTCCGCATCGTCGGCGAGGACGAAGCCGACCCGGCGGAGGGCCGCGTCTCCTACGTCTCCCCGCTCGCCCAGGCCCTGATGGGGAAGGAGGTGGGGGACACGGCCGTGGTAGCGGGGCATGAGGTGGAGATCACGGGGGTGGATTGAGCGTTCCCCCCCAAACCGCTCACCCCGGCGGAAGCCGGGGCCCAGGTCTTTCCAGCGAAGTGCTGACTGGACAGACCTGGGTCCCGACTTTCGTCGGGATGAGCGGATGAATAGGATCGGCCGCGGAACAACCGGAGCCGCCGCTATGCGCAACTTCATCCTCAGAGCCCTGATCGCCGCCGCCGGCCTGTGGCTGGCCTCCTACATTGTCCCCGGCGTCCACTTCCGGGACTGGAAGATCCTGCTGATCGCCGCCGTGGTGCTCGGCCTGGTCAACGCCTTCGTCCGCCCGGTGGTGACGATCCTGACCCTCCCGCTGACCCTGGTGACGCTGGGCCTGTTCTTGCTGGTGGTGAACGCCGCCATGATCGGCCTCACCGCCTACGTCCTCCACGGCTTCACCATCGACGGCTTCTGGCCGGCGATCTTCGCGGCCATCGTCACGGGGCTGGTGAGCTGGGTCGGGGATCGGGTGTTGCGGGACGAGGCTCGGTAATCATACCAACAGCCGGGCTATCGCAACTTCTAAGCGACTCTGATTAGAGTGCTGCTATTCGAGGGGGGGCTATGGCTAAATCCGTAACTCTTAAGACGCCCGTGATCCACGTGGTTTTGGACACGAACGTCCTGTTCACCGAATTGGCCGACAAACTTATCTCTCGCGAAATTGGCGAGTTCATTGCGGGTGACGTTCAACAGTTGGGACTTGATCTCAACTGGTACTTGCCCGAGATCGTCATAGCTGAACGACGACTCCAAATGACCGAGCGAGCTAAGGGTTTGCTAGTGCCGTTGGCTAAATTAGAGACCTTGCTCGGCCACAAACTCGGAATGAACGAGGACATCCTGAGTAGTCGGGTTGAAGAGGCCATCCAACGACAGATTAAGGAATACGCTCTGAAGGAGCTTGTGCTTGATCACTCCGCAGTGGATTGGCCTATCATCATAGCAGCGTCGGTTACAAGATCTCCACCATTTTCAAAAGGTGACACTGAGAAAGGCTTCAAGGACGCCGTAGTTCTAGAGTCTTTCATGCAGCTAGCTGGCGGCTTACCCCGCTCACCCGCGAGCTGCCGAGTCATCTTATTAACTGCCGACGGGTTATTGGCGGATGCTGCCCACGCGCGGATTTCGCAATTCAACAATGTGAGCGTTGCTGCCGATCTTAGTGCCTTGCGAACAGTGTTGAATGCAGTGGCGGCTCACCTTAGCCAAGACACGGTAGACGACCTAATAGGGAAGGTCTCCGCGTTGTTTTTCGACGATGACGATCCCGACAATGCGACCGTCTTGTATTATAAATGGGGTATATATGAAAAGCTATCGGATTTCTCACAGTTGTCTATGGTGCCCTCAAAGGGTTTTAGTGTCCGCCGTAAGCAAACACTGATTGGTGACACTTCCTTTCTAAGGAAGGTGGGGCAGAAGGTTTCGCTTTCTACTGAGGTCATTGCGGAGGTTGAGGCGGTCAAGAAGGTGGCGCGAGCGGTTGTGACTCGCACTTCGCCCCCGCCGAATGCGCTCGCCCCTAGACCTACCCTCAGTTGGAGTGATCTAATGTCCGACCGAAATGCCCTTTCCGCGACAGAGCGCCTGAACTTGCTTTCGGCCGAAGCCGCCGCTGCCGCTAAGAGAGCGATGTATGAACCGACAATCTCCGCGGGGCTGCTCGGCACTGCAACGAGCGACGACTCTCTCGTTTGGGACGAGGTGACCGTTACGGGCGAGCACGTATTCAAAGTGCTGTGGGACGTTACCCTTATGCAAAATGGTAAGATTGCGAAGCCTCAGTTTACCTCAGTTGAGTATAAGAACACACACTGGGATCAGTAGCCTAAGCCACCTTCACCCGCGCCGCGCTCTCCGGCAAATCCTGCCCGAACGCCCGCTGGTAGAACTCCGCCACGGTCGGCCGTTCGAGCTCGTCGCACTTGTTCAGGAAGGTCATGCGGAACGCCAGGCCCACGTCGCCGAAGATCTCGGCGTTCTGGGCCCAGGTGATGACCGTCCTCGGGCTCATGACGGTCGAGATGTCGCCGTTCATGAAGGCGTTTCTCGTCATGTCCGCCACACGAACCATCGCCGCGATGGTGCGCCGCCCTTCGGTGGTGTCGTAGTTCGGGGCCTTCGCCAGGACGATGCCCGCCTCGACGTCGTGGTCGAGGTAGTTCAGCGTGGTCACGATCGACCAGCGGTCCATCTGGCCCTGGTTGATCTGCTGGGTGCCGTGATAGAGGCCCGTGGTGTCGCCAAGCCCGATGGTGTTCGTGGTCGAGAACAGCCGGAAGTAGGGGTTGGCGCGGATCACGCGGTTCTGGTCGAGCAGGGTCAGCTTGCCGCCCGCCTCCAGCACCCGCTGGATGACGAACATCACGTCCGGGCGGCCGGCGTCGTACTCGTCGAACACCAGCGCGATCGGCCGCTGCAGCGCCCAGGGCAGGATGCCTTCGCGGAATTCGGTGACCTGCTTGCCTTCCTTCAGGACGATGGCGTCCTTGCCGACAAGGTCGATCCGCGACACGTGGCTGTCGAGGTTCACCCGCACCAGCGGCCAGTTCAGCCGCGAGGCGACCTGCTCGATGTGGGTTGACTTGCCCGTGCCGTGATAGCCCTGGATCATCACCCGGCGGTCGAACGCCAGCCCCGCGCAGATCGCCAGCGTCGTCTGCGGGTCGAACTTGTAGGCCTCGTCCAGGTCCGGCACGTGGCTGTCGCGCGTGGAGAAGGCGGGGACCTTCATGTCACTGTCGACGCCAAACACCTCGCGCACCGACACCATCTTGTCGGGCACAAGCGTCAGCAACGGATCGGCGGCAGGGGCGGTGTCGGAGAAGTCAGCCATGTCGGGAGCGGGATAGCGCTTTCAGCGGTGGATGCCAAACAGGAGTTTGAATGAGGGGCCAGGGGCCAGGGGCTAGGGGCTAGGGACTAGGGACTAGGGACTAGGGACTAGGGACGAGGGGTTAGGGATTAGGGACTAGGGACTAGATGGGCACGCTAGCCCCTAACCCCTAGCCCCTAACCCCTAACCCCTAGTCCCTAACCCCTAAACCATCCCG
>JBLNCT010000030.1:0-41035 GCA_050260915.1 Parcubacteria group bacterium | reverse complement strand
CGTCAGGATCGTGGGTGACCAGCACCAGCGCCGCGCCGGTCTTGGCCACCAGCTTGAACATCAGGTCGGCCACGGTGTGGGCGTTGGCGGCGTCCAGGTTGCCGGTCGGCTCGTCCGCGAACAGCAACGAGGGTTGCGCAGCCAAGGCACGAGCCAGCGCGACCCGCTGCTGCTCCCCGCCGGAGAGCTGGTGCGGATAGTGCCTGGCCCGCTCCGACAGGCCGACCAGCTTCAGCCAGGCGTCCGCCACGTCGAAGGCGTTGAGTATGCCCGCGATCTCCAGCGGCGCGGCGATGTTCTCCTTCGCCGTCATGTTCGGCAGCAGGTGGAAGGACTGGAAGACGAGCGACACCCGGTTGCGCCGCAGCCTGGCGCGGCCGTCCTCGTCGAGCGCGGCAAGGTCCTGGCCGAACAGGCTGACCGAGCCGCCGGTCGGCGTCTCCAGTCCGGCCGCCACGGCGATCAGCGAAGACTTGCCCGAGCCCGACGGCCCGACCACCGCGATCGTCTCGCCCGGCCGCACCGTCAGGTCGACGCCACGCAGAATCTCCACCGGCCCGGCCGCGGACGGCAGCGTCAGGGTGACGGCGTCGAGCTTCAGCGGAGCGGTGTCGGTGGGAACGTCGTACATGCGGTCAGTCGGTTTGGGCGGACGAATCGGCTCCCTACATAGGCCGGAGCCATGGCCGAGACATCTGACGTTTTATTCACCCGACGATCTATTCTGGGCGGGATTGCGGCGCTGGCCGCCACGCCGGCGTTTGCAGCCCAGCCGAAGGTCGTCACCATGCTGGGCGACTCCATCACCGCGGGCTACGGCCTGCCCGCCGGCCTCGCGCTGCCAACGCAGTTGCAGGCGGAGCTCGCCCGGCTGGGCAAGCGGGTGCAAATCCGCAACGCGGGCGTATCCGGCGACACCACCGCCGACGCCCTGCGCCGCCTGGACTTCAGCGTCCGACCGGGCACGTCCGTCTGCGTCGTAGCGCTCGGCGGCAACGACCTCCTGGAAGGCCTCGAACCGACGCTCGTCCGCGCCAACCTCGAGAAGATCGTCCGCCGCCTCCAGGCGCGGGGGATCACCGTCGTCCTCGCGGGCATGCGCGCGCCCGTGGCGCTCGGGGGCGCCTACGCGCGAGAGTTCAACGCCGCCTTCGACGCCGTCGCCCGGATGAGAGGCGTCATCAGCTATCCGGACCTGTTGGCAGGCGTCGAAGGCAACCGCGCCCTGAACCAGCGCGACGGCATCCACCCGAATGCGGCGGGAGTTAAGATCATCGCCCGGCGGCTTGCGCCGGTGGTCGCAAAGGCGCTAGCGCTGCGGCGCTGACGAGAGGGACCCCCGACCTTGCAATACTCAGAACTCGGCCGCACCGGCCTGAAGGTTTCGCGCTGCTGCCTGGGCACCATGATGTGGGGCGGCGGCCAGAACACCGAGGAAGAAGGCCACGCCCAGATGGACTACGCGCTGACCCGCGGCGTGACCTTCTGGGACACCTCGGAAATGTACGCCATCCCGCCGAGGCCCGAGACGCAGGGGAACACCGAGCGGATCATCGGCAACTGGTTCGCCAAGAACCCCGGCAAGCGGCAGGAGGTCATTCTCGCCAGCAAGATCGCCGGCCGCTCGCCGATGACCTGGCTGCGCGACGACGGCAGCCCCACCCGCCAGACCCGCGCCCAGATCGACGAGGCGGTGGAGAAGTCGCTGAAGCGGCTGCAGACCGACTACATCGACCTCTACCAGCTGCACTGGCCCGACCGCGGCACCCGCAACTTCGGCGGCATGACCTTCCACGACTACGACCACGACTACGAGAGCTTCGAGTCGATCCTGGAGTCGCTGCAGGCGCACGTGCAGAAGGGCAACATCCGCCACGTCGGGCTCTCCAACGAGACGCCGTGGGGCGTGATGCGGTTCGTGGAGGCGTCCGAGCGGCTCGGCCTGCCGCGCATGGCCTCGATCCAGAACGCCTACAACCTCGTCAACCGCGTGTTCGAGTATGGCCTCGCCGAAATCGCGATGCGCGAGCAGGTGGGCCTGCTGGCCTATTCGCCGGTCGGGCAGGGCTACCTGATCGGCAAGTACCTTGACGGCCAGCGTCCGCCGGGCGCGCGCTCGACCCTCTTCAACCGCGGCCAGCGCTATGAAGGCCCGGGTGCGGAGAAGGCGATCCGGTCCTACGTGGAGCTCGCCAAGTCGCGCGGCATCGGGCCGGAGGCGCTGGCGATCAAGTTCTGCGACAGCCGCCCGTTCGTGACCTCGACCATCATCGGCGCCTCGACCATGGAGCAGCTGAAGGCCGACATCGACGCCTTCGACTTCGAATGGACGAGCGAGCTGGAGACGGCGGTCGACGCGCTGCACCAGCAACAGCCGAACCCCTGCCCCTAGATGTGCGTGGTTCGACACGCCCCTTCGGGGCTGCTCACCATGACTAGCTCTGAGTCCGTCATCCTGAGCAGCCGCAAAGCGGCGTGTCGAAGGACGCAAAGATGATCCGCCTGTTCGCCGCCATCGCGTTGCCTGAGGAGGTCGCGGAGGGGCTGTCCATCCTTCAGTACGGCCTGGACGGCGTGCGCTGGCGGCCGATGGAGACGATGCACATCACCCTGCGCTTCTTCGGTGACGTGCAGGAGCGAGTGGCGGACGACTTGGACGCGGAGCTCGGCGGTGTCGGCGGCGCGCCCTTCGCCCTCTCGCTCGCTGGCGTGGGTTCGTTCGGCGAGGGCGACCGCATCACCTCGCTCTGGGCGGGCGTCGTCGAGAACCCGGCGCTCAACCAGCTCGCGGGCCGCTGCGAGGCGGCGGCGCGGCGGGCCGGACTGAAGGCGGAGACGCGCAGCTACAGGCCGCACGTGACGCTGGCCTACACAAGGAACCCCGACCCGCGCGAGGTCGCCATCTGGGTGCAGAGCCACAACCTCCTGAAATCGCCGCCGTTCGCGGTGGACCGCTTCGGCCTCTATTCCAGCCACCGCACACACGAGGGCTCTCGCTACCGGCTGGAGCGGGAGTACCGGCTGTAGGATATAAGGATATCTTTATGTCCTTATTGCCGCTGGAGCGCGCGACGGCTATAGAGCTTGCCTGACATCGCAGGAGTCCCCCGAAAGTGACCGACTACATCGTCAAGGACATCGCGCTCGCCGACTGGGGCCGCAAGGAAATCGAGATCGCCGAAACCGAGATGCCCGGCCTGATGGCCGTGCGCGACGAGTTCGCGAAGAAGCAGCCGCTGAAGGGCGCCCGGATCGCCGGCTCCCTGCACATGACGATCCAGACGGCGGTGCTGATCGAGACGCTGCAAGCGCTGGGCGCCGAGGTCCGCTGGGCGTCGTGCAACATCTTCTCCACCCAGGACCACGCCGCCGCCGCCATCGCGGTGAAGGGCACGCCCGTCTTCGCGGTGAAGGGCGAGAGCCTCTACGAGTACTGGGAATACGCCCACAAGATCTTCGAATGGGCCGACGGCGGCTACGCCAACCTGATCCTCGACGACGGGGGTGACGCCACCCTGCTCTGCGTCCTCGGCCCGAAGGCGGAGAAGGACCCGAGCATCCTCGACAAGCCGCAGAACGAGGAGGAGGAAGCCCTCTTTGCGGTCATGAAGACGTACCTGCGCGACCGGCCGGGCTTCTATTCGGCCATCCGCGCGTCGGTCATGGGCGTGTCGGAAGAGACGACCACGGGCGTGCACCGCCTCTACCAGATGGCCGCGCGGGGCGAGCTCCCCTTCCCCGCCATCAACGTCAACGACAGCGTGACCAAGTCGAAGTTCGACAACCTCTACGGCTGCCGCGAGAGCCTGGTCGATGCCATCCGCCGTGGCACCGACGTCATGCTGGCCGGCAAGGTGGCCGTGGTCTGCGGCTACGGCGACGTGGGCAAGGGCTCCGCGGCGTCACTGCGCAACGGCGGCGCCCGCGTGATCGTCACCGAGATCGACCCGATCTGCGCCCTGCAGGCGGCGATGGAAGGCTATGAGGTCCAGACGCTGGATGACGTGGCGGGCGTGGCCGACATCTTCGTCACCGCGACGGGCAACAAGGACGTGATCACCGTCGATCACATGCGGAAGATGAAGAACAACGCCATCGTCGCGAACATCGGCCACTTCGATTCCGAGATCCAGATCGCGGCGCTGCGGAACTACAAGTGGGACGAGATCAAGCCGCAGGTCCACCACGTGGAATTCCCGGACGGCAAGAAGCTGATCGTGCTGTCGGAGGGGCGCCTGGTGAACCTCGGCAACGCGACCGGCCACCCGAGCTTCGTCATGTCGGCCAGCTTCACCAACCAGACGCTGGCGCAGATGGAGCTGTGGACCAACCGGGCGGGCTACGAGAACAAAGTCTACACCCTGCCCAAGCACCTCGACGAGAAGGTGGCCATGCTCCACCTCGACAAGCTGGGCGTGAAGCTGACGAAGCTGCGCAAGGATCAGGCCGATTACATCGGCGTGCCGGTGGAAGGCCCGTTCAAGCCGGAGCATTATCGGTACTGACCTTGCGTCCTTCGACACGCGCCCTTCGGGCGCTGCTCAGGATGACTGAGGTTGTTGCTGAATTCGTCATCCTGAGCAGGCCGCGCAGCGGCCGTGTCGAAGGACGCAACCACGCACGATCACCGATACCGCATGCGCCCCAGCGCCCCCGCCACGTCGCGGGCGAGTTCGGAGGGCTTGAGGCCCGCCTTCCACTTCTCGAAGGCCATGACGTTGTCGATGCTGCGGTCGAGGTGGGCGAGCGCCGCCTCGCGGCCTGACGCCATGTCGATGGCGAGGCAGGTGATCAGGATGCCCGACAGGATCGCCCGCTTCGAATAGTGGTTCTCGTCGGTCGCCGTGTCGCCCGCCCAGCGCCAGATGTGGTCGGCGCTCTCCCAGACCAGCCGCAGCGCCAGCGGCAGGTTCAGCGGCAGCGACAGGAAGCCGGCCCAGCGGCGAACGGCCGCCTCGTCGGCACGGGCGGCGTCAAGCCGGGCGACGACGCCGGCCCGGATGCGCTCGCGAATCTTCAGCGTCGAGGCATCCTGCAGCGACAGCGCGGCCATCGCTTTCGCGTCGTGGCGGCGCGACAGCAGGGCGGCCAGATCGCGCGCCCCGTGGGGCAGCAGGAGCTCGGCCTCGGCGGCGCTCAGGCCCGCCGCGGCAGCGGCCGCGACCACCGTATCGCAGCTCCAGCCCCGGCTCGGGACAAGGCGCAGGGCCTCGTCCAGCACCTTCTGCTCGGTCTCGCTCGCCCAGTCGCTCGCCTCGGTCATGTGGCTGATTTACACCGGCTTTCGGGCCGCGTCGCGCATGGACAACGCTTACGCCTTCTGGTATCTCGCGCGCCTCGCCCGGAAGCCCTCTTCCGGGCAAATCCGTTTTGTTTCGACCGCCACGCCGCGAAGGCCAGCGGCGGGCAGCCGAAAGGAGAGAGACCCCTGGTTCAGATTTTCGTCCGCGACAACAACGTCGACCAGGCGCTGAAGGCGCTGAAGAAGAAGATGCAGCGCGAAGGCTCGTTCCGCGAAATGAAGCGGCACGTGCACTACGAAAAGCCATCGGAAAAGCGTGCCCGCCAGAAGGCGGAAGCCGTGCGCCGCGCCCGCAAGCTGGCCCGCAAGCGCGCCCAGCGCGAAGGCCTGATCGCGGCCCCGAAGAAGCCGGCGGCGCGGTAGGGCCTCCAGCCTCGGAAGTTTGAAAGGCTGCTCGGTTGGGCGGCATTTTGCTTTTTTTGGTCTTCCCCCTCTGGGGGAAGTACGGCCGAAGGCCGGGATGGGGGCTCACGCGCATTGAGTCAGCGGGCTTGAGCCCCCTCAGTCGCTTCGCGACAGCTCCCCCAGAGGGGGAGCACCTTGGGGTTACAGCGACTTCCCCAGTTCCCCCGCCAGGTCGCGGATGAACTGCCAGGCCACGCGCCCGGACCGCGACCCGCGGAGTTGCGACCACTGCAGCGCCCGGCGCTCCAGGTCGCCCACCGCGAGGCCGAACCGCTCCGCATAGGCCCGCACCGCCGCCAGGTACGCCGCCTGGTCCATCGCCGGAAACCCGATCCACAGCCCGAACCGGTCGGAGACGCTGACTTCCTCCTCCGCGTCCTCGGCCGCCGAGATCAGCCCTCGGCCTTCGTGGTGCTCGCGCGGCATCAGGTGGCGACGGTTGGAGGTGGCGACGAAGAGGACGTTCTCCGGCGGGCCCGCAACGCCGCCCTCCAGCGCCGACTTCAGCGCCTTGGCCGCCGCCGCGCCCTCCTCGAAGGAGAGGTCGTCGCACAGCACCACGAACCGCTCGGCTCTCCCGCGCAGCTGGTCGAACAGGGCGGGGAGGGTGGTGACCTCGTCGCGGTCCACCTCCACCAGCTTCAGCGCGGGGTGATCGCCGGCCACGGCCATGAAGGCGGCCTTCGCGATGGAGCTCTTGCCCGTGCCGCGCACGCCCCAGAGCAGGGCGTGGTTGAACGGCAGCCCCTTGGCGAACCGCTCCAGGTTCTCGACGAACCGCGCCTTCTGCCGGTCGATGCCGACGAGCAGGTCCAGCGGCAGCGAAAAGTCCGGCGCGGGGATGAAGGCGCCGCTCTGCGGATCGTGCCGGAACAGCCGCGCGCCATCGAACGAAGGCGCGGCCGGCCTGGGCGGCGCAATGCGCTCCAGCGCCTCTGCGATGCGCGTCAAGATCCGGTGCGTTTCGTCGGCCATCGTCCGCGCTGTTTAGTGGGCCGGTCCCCGCATTGCAAAAGACAAGCCGAGCGCATAGCTTCCGGCCACCTTCAGGCGGCCCGACGCGGCCGCCGCTTTGATATTGGAGACGAGATGGATCCCTCCGCCGGTGGTACGCAAGGCATCCTGATCCAGCTTGCCCCGCTGGTCCTGCTGTTCGTGCTCTTCTACTTCATGCTGATCCGGCCGCAGCAGCGCCGGATGAAGGAGCACCAGGCCATGGTCGCGGGCCTGAAGCGCGGGGACACGGTGGTGCTGTCCAGCGGCATCATCGGCAAGGTGGTCCGCGTGGAAGAGGCCGAGATCGGCGTCGAGGTCGCCCAGGGCGTCACCGTCAAGGTGGTCAAGGCCATGGTCAGCGAGGTCCGCGCCAAGGGCCAGCCCGTCACCGCCAACGACAAGGGCTAAGCGCGCCCGATGCTCAATCTTTCGCGCTGGAAGGTCACGCTCGTCATAGCGGCGCTGGTCTTCGGCATCCTCTTCACGCTGCCGAACCTGCTGCCGCAAAGCGCGCGGGCGCAGATGCCCGGCTGGCTGCCAGGCAAGACGCTGAACCTGGGCCTCGACCTGCAGGGCGGCTCCTATCTGCTGCTCGAGGTCGATACCGCCGACCTGTTCAAGGAAAAGCAGACCGCGCTGATCGAGGACGTGCGCAAGACGCTGCACGACGACCAGATCGACTTCACCGACCTTGGCGTCGCCAACGGCGCGGTCATGGTGCGGGTCACCGATCCCGCCAAGCTGGATGCGGCCTATCAGGGCGTGCAGCGGCTCGCGACGCGGACGGCCAGCGGCGCCATCGACCTGACCATCACCCGCGCGCCCGACCAGCGGCTGCGCCTCAGCTACAACGAGCAGGCCCTGCGCGAGCAGGAGATGAGCGCGGTCGAGCAGTCGATCGAGATCATCCGCCGCCGGATCGACGAACTGGGCACCAAGGAGCCCTCGATCACCCGCCAGGGCACGAACCGCATCGTCGTCCAGGCGCCGGGCGAGAGCGACCCCGAGCGGCTGAAGAACGTCATCGGCCAGACCGCCAAGCTGACCTTCCAGATGGTCGACGACACCGTCAGCCAGGCGGACCTGCAGGCCGGCCGCATCCCGCCGGACGACATCGCCCTGCCCGCCACGGACGGCTACGCGCCGTTCTACGTGGTCAAGCGCCGCGCTCTCGTGACGGGTGAGATGCTGACCGATGCGCGTCAGGCCAACGACCCGCAGACGACCGCGCCGGTGGTCAACTTCCGCTTCAACAGCCAGGGCGCGCGGCGCTTCGGCGATGCCACCAGCCGCAACATCGGCAAGCGCTTCGCCATCGTCCTCGACAACAAGATCATCTCCGCCCCCGTGATCCAGAGCGCGATCACCGGCGGCAACGGCCAGATCAGCGGCAACTTCACCGTCGAGAGCGCCAACGACCTCGCCGTCCTGCTGCGAGCCGGCGCGCTTCCGGCCAAGCTGACGGTGCAGGAGCAGCGCACCGTGGGCGCCGAGCTGGGCGCGGACGCGGTGAAGGCGGGCATGACCTCCACGCTGGTGGGCTTCACCGCCATCGTCGTCTTCATGCTGCTGTCCTACGGCTTCCTGTTCGGCGGCATCTCGGTGCTGGCGCTGCTGATCAACGGCCTGCTGATCATCGCGACCATGAGCCTGACGCAGGCGACGCTGACGCTGCCCGGCATCGCGGGCCTGATCCTGACGCTGGCGGTGGCGGTCGACGCCAACGTGCTGATCTATGAGCGCATGCGTGACGAGATCCGCGCGGGGCGGCCTGTGCTGTCATCGATGGAGGCGGGCTTCTCGCGCGCCATGAGCACCATCATCGACGCCAACGTCACCACCATCCTGGCCGCGCTGATCATGTTCCAGTTCGGCTCCGGGCCGGTTCGCGGGTTCGCCTGGACCCTGTCCATCGGCGTCATCACCTCGGTCTTCAGCGCGGTCATCATCACCCAGGTGCTGCTGGCGCTCTGGTATCGCGCGCGTCGGCCCAAGAAGCTGCCGATCGTGTAGGGACGGGAAGACCATGTGGCCTCTGATCAAGATCATCCCGAGCCAGACTCACTTCCACTTCGTGCGGCTGGCGCGCGTGTTCGGCGTGCTGTCCGTGCTCGCCGTCATCGCCTCGCTGTTCTTCACCATCTACCCGGCGACGCCGCCGTGCGGGGGGCTGAACTGCGGCATCGACTTCAAGGGCGGCACGGTGCTCGAGTTCGCCACCAGGCCAAAGCCGGTCGACCTCGGCGCGACCCGCCAGGCCGTGGCGCGTCTGGCCCGCGGCGACGTGCAGCTGCAGGCCTTTGCCACGGCTGACGATCCGAATTCCCAGTACCACGCCATGACCCGCTTCCAGACGCCGACCGGCGCAAACCCGGCGGTGCTGGTCCAGCAGGTGAAGGCCGCCATCGTCGGCATCCACGGCCCGCAGACCGCGTTTTCGCGCTCCGACGTCGTGGGTCCGAAGGTCTCCGGCGAGCTGTTCCGCAACGGCCTGATGGCGCTCGGCCTCGCGATCGGGCTGATGCTGATCTACATCTGGTTCCGGTTCGAGCTCCAGTTCGGCCTGGGCGCCGTCGCGGCCCTGTTCCACGACGTGATCCTGACCTTCGGCCTGATCGCCGTGACCCGGATGGAGTTCAGCCTGACCACCATCGCGGCCATCCTGACCATCATCGGCTACTCGATGAACGACACCGTCGTGGTGTTCGACCGGCTTCGCGAAAACCTCCGTAAATACAAGAAGATGCCTCTGCGCGAGGTGATCGACCTGTCGATCAACGAGACCCTGTCGCGGACCATCATCACCGGCCTGACCGCCATCCTGGCGCTGGCGGGCCTCGCCCTGTTCGGCGGCGAGGCGCTGTACCAGTTCTCCCTGATCATGATGTTCGGCATCGCGCTTGGCACCTACTCGTCGATCTATGTCGCGGCGCCGATCATCCTGCTGTGGGGCGTCAAGCGCGGCGAGGAAGAGGCCAAGCCGATCAAGCCCATGGGCGCGACCACCGCCCGCTGATGCGCCAGGCGCCGTCCATAGACGCCTATGGCGGCGGCGGCTTTCGGGTCTCCGGCGTCTGGCGGGAGGGCTCGCTCCTGATCCTGGACGACCAGCCCCGCCGCTGGCCGGTCACCCGCATGGACGAGCTGACCCCCGACGCCTTCGAGGAGGTGATCGCCGCAGGGCCGGGCGTCGTCGAGTTCGTCCTGCTGGGCACGGGCGCCCGCCAGGCCCTCCCGCCCCGCGCCGTCCGCGAGGCCCTGAGCGCCGCCGGCATGGGCCTGGAGTTCATGTCCACCGAAGCCGCCGCCCGCACCTACAACGTCCTCGCCTCCGAAGGCCGCCGCCTGGCCGCGGCGCTGATCGCGGTCTAGGCGTCGGGGAAGAGCAAGGCTTCGTAGTCCTGCGCGCCGTGAAGGACGTGGATGATCGTCACGCGCTCGGCCTCCACGCGGTAGAAGATCAGGTAAGCGCCGTGAACGCGCCTGCGGATGTTCAGGTGGGCGTAGCGCGGAACAAGCCGAAAACCCTCCGGCGTCAGGCCGATCTGGCGAGCCTTTTCGAGCAGCTCAGCGACGAAGGTGCGAGCGCGAACGGGGCTGTCCTGCGCGATGTGGTCGCCGAGCCGCTGCAGGTCCTCCAGCGCCTCGTCAGAGAGGGCGACCCTCACTGCGCCTTGCCGCCGTACCGCGCGTCGAGGGCCTTGGCGACCTCGTCGAGATCATGCACACGTCCGGCCTCAGCGTCCGCCACGCCGCGCGCGATAGAGGCGTCAAGCGCGGCCAGACGGGTTTCCCGCTCATGGATCAGGCGGACGCCCTCCCGAAGGATTTCGCTGCGGGAGTTGTAGCGGCCGGATTTCACCAGCCTCTCAACGAAGCCCTCGAGCTGTGTTCCAAGGTTGACGCTGCTGGCCATGACTCACCTCCGCGGCCGAAGTTATGCACACTGATAACTGTTATCAAGCGTCAGCATGAGGCCTGACCGTTTGCCGGTGCGGCAAAACAGCCTATACCTGAGGCACTGGGTAGGATTCTTCGAGGGACAGGGAACATGGCGGCGCTTCTAGCGAACCTGCGAAATACGCTCATCGTCAGCTTCATCCTGGCGCTGGTGATGATCTACGCCTACGCCACGGCGTCTGGCTACGGCTTCAACGACGTCCGGACGTGGCAGGCGATCCTGCGGTGGGTGCACATCTTCTTCGGTATTCTGTGGATCGGCCTGCTTTACTACTTCAACTTCGTGCAGGCCCGTAAGATGCCGGAAGTCCCGGCCGAGCTTAAGCCGGGGATCTCCAAGTTTATCGCGCCCGAGGCGCTGTTCTGGTTCCGCTGGGGGGCGATGGGCACGGTCATCGCCGGCCTGATCCTGGCCTGGCTGAACAACTACCTCGTGCAGGCCCTGACGCTGGGCGCGGTCGAGAACTTCGCCAATCCGAAGAACACCCTGATGGGCATCGGCATGTGGCTGGCGCTGATCATGTTCTTCAACGTCTGGGGCGTGATCTGGCCGAAACAGAAGATCGCGCTCGGCCTGGTAGAAGCCGACGCTGACGCCAAAGCAAAGGCGGCCCTAATCGCCGGGCAGTTCTCGCGCATCAACACGCTGCTGTCGCTGCCGATGCTGGTGGCGATGGGAATGACGCAGACGCTGTTCGGCTCGTAAGAACCGGACCATTCTTCCGAGAAGGCCCGCCCCCCGCGGCGGGCCTTTTTCGTTGCAATGCCATGAACGACGCCCCCGAAACCCTCGACGACATCGTCCGCCGCGCCGATCCCGACCGCTGGCTGGCCAGCCGCTTCATCGAGGACGAGAAGGCGAGGGCGGACGTCGTCGCCCTCTACGCCTTCAACGACGAACTGGCGCGCGTGGCCCACACGGTGCGCGAGCCCTTGATGGGCGAGATCCGGCTGACCTGGTGGCGCGAGGCGATGGAGGAACTCTCCGCCGGCAAGCCCCCCCGCAAGCACCCGGTCATCGAGGCCCTCGCCGCGGCCGACATCTCGACCGCCGACCTCGAAAACCTGCCCGAAGGCCGCCTCGCCGACCTCGACCGCATTCCGTTCGAAACCGCCGAGGCGGTGCTGGCCTACCTCGACGCCACGGCCGGACAGGTCATGGCGCTGGCCGCCCGCCGGCTCGATCCCGCGTCCCGGCCGGAGCAGGTGAGGAGCGCGGCGAGGGCCTTCGGACTGGCCGGCCTCTGGCGCGCGAAACCTACCCGCCTGCCGCCCGACTGGACGCCGCAAGACGTGCGCCAACGCGTCGCCGCCGAACTCACCGCCGCCCGCGCCGAACTCGCGACTCTCCCCGTCGCCGCCTTCCCCGCCGTGGCCTACGCCACCCTCGCCACACCCTATGCGGCCGGCCGCAACATCGGGGGGCTCGAAAAAAGAATTCGGCTTACGCTGTCGGTCCTTAGAGGCCGCATCTGACCCGCCGTCGAGACCGCGAAAACCCGCCCGCTTGACAGTGCTGTAGATGCCGCCAGCCTTACGTGCGTATGCACGCGAGCCGCTCCAGCGCCACATCCGACGCCTCCGCCGACCTCGCGCGGCGGCTGGACGCGCGCTACCGCACGCCGCTGATGAACTACTTCCTGCGCCGCGTGCGCGACCGGGCGGAGGCGGAGGACCTGACGCAGGAGGTGTTCCTGCGCATCGTCCGCCGCCCGGACGCCGAGCCGCTGGAAAACGCCGAGGTCTTCCTCTTCTCCATCGCCGCCAACCTGCTGCGCGACCGCGCCCGCCGCGCGCAAACCCGCCACGCCGCCGAGCACCGCAGCCTGGACGCGCCCGACGAAGATTTCACCGCCGCGCCGTCGCTGATTGAGGATCGCGCGCCCGAGCGCGTCCTAATGAGTCAGGAGTCCCTGGCCGAGGTCCTCCGCGCCCTGGACGAGCTCGGCGAACGGACGCGCGACATCTTCATCCTCTACAAGCTGGAGAAGATGAAGCATCGCGAGATCGGCGCCCTTTACGGCCTCTCGGCCAGCGCGGTGGAGAAGTACGTGCGAAAGGCGACCGCCCATCTGGCGCGGCTGTTCGGTCCGGCGACATGAACGCCACCGTCCGCCCCGCCGCCGAGCCGACGCAGGCCCTCCTGGAGGAGGCCGCCGGCTGGCGCATGCGCATGGACGAGCCCGGCTGGACGGTGGCGGACGAGACGGCGCTGGACGCGTGGCTGGCCGCCGATCCGCTGCACGAGGAGGCGTTCGAGCGCACGGGCGAGGTGTTCAGCTATTTCGACGAACACGCCGCCGCGCCCGAGATGATGCGCGCCCGCCGCGACGCCATCGACCGCGCCCAGCGCCAGGCCGGCGGACGCTGGGCCGGGCCGCGCGGCTGGCTGGTGCGCATCCCGCAGCCCGCCAAGATCGCCGCCGGGATCGCGGCGGCCGCGGTGCTGGGGGCAGGGGTCTACCCGCTGGTCGACGGCAAGGCGGTCTATTCGACCGACTTCGGCGAGCGCCGCGTCGTCACCCTGGCCGACGGCTCGAAGCTGTCTCTGGACGGCCAGACGAAGATCGTCGTGCGCTACACCAAAGGCGCGCGGGAGGTGAAGCTCGTCTCCGGCCAGGCCCGCTTCGACGTCGCGACCGATCCGCTACGCCCCTTCAAGGTCGCCGCGCGTGACGAGACGGTGGCGGCCAACGGCGGGGCGTTCAACGTCGATGCCTCGGCGCCGGTGCTCTGCGTGACCCTGATCCAGGGACAGGCCACCGTGCTGGGCCCCGAAGCCCTGCACGCGCGCCCGGTCGAACTCCACACGGGCGAGCAGCTGGTCGCCACCGCCCAGCCGCAGGTAACGAAGGCCAGCATCACCCGCGCCACGGCCTGGCAGAACGGCAAGCTCATCTTCGACGACGAGCCCCTGGCCGAAGCCGCCGCGCGCGTGAATCGCTATTCCGAGCACAAGGTCGTCGTCGAAGGCGCCGCGAAATCCCAGCGCGTCAGTGGCGTGTTCGACGCCGGCGACATCGACGCCTTCGTCGAAGCCGTCACCTACTACCTGCCCGTGAAGGCCGCCCGCACCGGCGACCAGGTCGTGCTGCAAGGGGCTTCAAACGGATAATTTCACTTTCATCGGCGTAATTTTCGAAGTGCTGCGTCCTGACTCCATGAGGGGGCAAAAACCAAAGGTCCCCGTGACAGCAATGTCCTTTGGGGAGGGGACCCATGTCGATGTATTCCAATAAGTTCCGTCACGCGCTGCTGGGGGCGAGCGCGATGGTCAGCGCCGCCGCGGTGGCGAGCGCCGCATACGCCGCCGACGCGCGCCAGTTCGACTTCGACATGCCGGCCCAGCCGCTGACGCTGGCGCTGAAGACCTTCGGCGCCACCGCCGACCAGCAGCTGATCTTCTCCGAAGCCCTGGTGAAGGACCGCACCGCGCCTCCGCTGAAGGGTTCGTACACCCCCGACCAGGCCCTCGCCATGCTGCTCGGCGGCACCGGCCTCATCGCCGACAAAACCCCCGGCGGCGTCGTCACCATCCGGAGCGCGTCGGACCCCCAGGGCGGAAGCGCGGCGGACGGCGCTGAGGGAACGGTCCAGGCGCTCGTGGTCACCGCGCAAAAGCGCGAGGAAAACATCCAGGACGTGCCGATCGCGATGTCGGCCTTCACGCAGGAAGACCTGACGAAGAGCCAGGTCGCGGGCGGCCCCGACCTGATGACCCAGGTCCCGAACTTCACCTTCACGAAGACGAACTTCAGCGGTTACTCCATCCAGATCCGTGGCATCGGCACCCAGGCCATCTCCGCGACCACCGACGCGGCGGTTGCCGTCGCGTTCAACAACACCCCCTTCATCCGCAACCGCTTCTTCGAGCAGGAGTTCTACGACCTGCAGCGCGTGGAGGTGCTGCGGGGACCGCAAGGAACGCTGTACGGGCGTAACGCCACGGCCGGGGTGGTCAACGTTATCTCGGCGAAGCCGAAATTCGCCTATGAAGCGCGCCTGTCCGCCGATGTCGCCAACTACAACTCGACGCGGTTGGAAGGCATGGTCAACATCCCGCTGGTCGACGACAAGGTCGCCCTCCGCCTCGCCGGCGCCTGGACCAAGCGCGACGGCTACGACACCAACCAGATCACCGGCAACCAGATCGACGGGCGCGACCTGTGGTCCACGCGGCTCTCGCTGAGGTTCGAGCCTACCGACTTCATCCACGCCAACCTGATTTGGGAACACTTCCAAGAAGACGACGACCGTCTGCGCTCGGGCAAGCAGCTATGCCACAGGCACGTCGTTACAAACCTTGGCCCGTTCCAAACGAACCAAGACACTCAGTTGCAGGATTACGGCCAAGATGGTCCGTTGCAAGCATCTCTTAGCCAGGGCTGCACCGCGGCATCGCTATACGCGCCAGAATCGTTCGAGACGCCAAACGGGCTTTCGCTGCCCTATTATGTCCCCCTAGGAATGGTCGGGCTGCCTGGGGCGCTCCCCCAGCCCTACGCGAGCACTACGCAGTCGCGGGGGCTGAGAGTGATCGAATCCACCGTCGATCCAACATACAGGGCAAAAACGGACCTGGCGGAGCTACAGTTCAACGCGGACCTTCCCGGTAACCTAACCTTCACAGCGGAGACCGGCTATTTATCGGATGAGCTGTTCGCTGCTGAAGACTACAACCGGTTCAACACGGCCACGGGCGCGTGGAGGCAGCCCGGGCCGTGGTATCGGGAGGGCGTCCTGCGTGAGGGAACCCAGGGCGGCGTGTTTTGCGATCCCCAGATCGGCTGTTCCGACCGGCTTGTCGCTCTTGATCTCTCGACGGCCAGATCGCGTCAGTTCAGTCAGGAGTTCCGCCTCTCTTCCACCTATGCCAGGCCGTTAAATTTCAGCCTCGGCGCCAACTTCCTCCGATACGACACAGAAGACAAATATTATGTTTTCATAAATAGTGTCAGCTTGTACTCCGCCATGAATCGGGCGGCCGAGGATCTTCCTACATATATTACGAACATTGCAGATAACAAAGAATGTTTGCCGCGGGGAAAGGCGCTTCCCGATCCGGCCGTGATTGGCGAGGTGCAGTCGTGCATGTACATAGATCCCAATCCGATTGGGAGTCTAAACGATCAGGGGCATAACTACTTTCTAAGTAAGAACCCGTACAATCTGATGTCGTATGCGTTGTTTGGAGAGGCATTCTACAAGATTAAAGAAAACCTGAAGCTGACCGCGGGGCTGCGTTGGACTGTCGATCAAAAGCAAGCCCCACTGATCCCCAGCCAGCTACTTGTGCCTAACTCGACGGGTTATCCGGTGCTTGGGGTAACCAAGCAGGAATGGCGTGAACCCACTGGGCGGCTCGCGATTGACTGGAAGCCCGATCTTTCCATCTCCGACGAGACGTTGATCTATGCGTCATATGCGCATGGCTACAAAGCGGGCGGTGCAAATCCGCCGCCGGCGGCGGTGGTTTGCTACGCGTGTGCCAATGATCAGGGCGTTCTGGCCCAGCATTCGCCCGTTCATCCAGCAACCTTCGATCCAGAATTCGTCAATGCCTTCGAAGTTGGATCAAAAAATACGCTTCTGGATGGTAGCATCACGCTGAATGGGGACGCGTTCTATTACGACTACAAAGACTATCAGATTTCGCAGATCGTCGACCGATCGGCGATCAACATGAATTTTGACGCCAGAGTCTGGGGTGTGGAACTCGAGGCGGACTGGCATCCGCTCGAGAACCTCCGTGTGGGTTTTAAGGGCGGCTATGAAAATGCCCGCGTGGCGGATGGGATGAGGGCCATCGACGTGATGGACCGGACCGCCGGGAACCCCGATTGGGTTGCCGCTAGGCCATTCCCGACTTACACGTCGAATTGTGTTTTGCCAGTGTGGCTCTTCATCGGTAACTGGCCGGACTGGCTAAGCACGGCCAACCCCGATCCTGTCAACGTTGGTGGCGTGAGCGGCGGAAATCCGAGTGGATGCGAAGAAGCGTACGTGTTCGGGCGCGATCCCGCGACCAAGATGCCATACGTGCCAGATCCTTACGGACCGAACGGGTTGCCGGCCTCGCAGCTTCGTCTTGGCGAGGAATTCCGCACGGGCATAGACTACGCTGCCTGGAGCACTGACCCCGCTCACTACCCTTGCTGGCCGAGTGGTGTGCAGATCGGCACTCTCAGTTACCCCGGCGTGGACCCGCAGTGCCTGGCGGCGCTATCCAACAACGGCGCTGGGTTCTTCAAGGATCTCGGTGGGAATGAACTGCCTAACGCCCCGCACTTCACCGCAACGGTGTCGGCGGACTACACCCTGCCGCTGCCGAGCGACTGGCTGATGACGCTACACGGCGACTTCTACTATCAGTCGGAAGCTTGGGCCCGGATCTTCAACACGCCCGGCTATGACAAGCTGAAGGCTTACACGAACGTGAACCTGGCCGCCATTTTCTCCAATGAGGATGCCGGCTGGAAGATCATGGCCTACGTCAAGAACGTCTTTGATCGCGACAGCATCACTGGCGCCTTCCTGAACTCCGATGACACCGGCCTGACGACCAACGTGTTCCTGACTGAGCCCAGGCTTTATGGCCTGCGGGTGACGAAGGAGTGGACCGGCGGGCCCTGGTGGACCGGCGCCAACCCGAACCACACGGGGCCTTATGCGTTCACCGTCGAACTCGGAGGGGAGGTGCAGCGGCAGAAGGCTGCCTATGAAACGCTCGCGCCTGCCCTTTTTTCTGACTTCCCCTCCGAGCTCGATACGACGACGTCGCAGCACCGCAGAATGGATCGGGGCGACGGGCGAGAAGTGAGACTGACCTATCAGCCTGATGGGTCCCCGTGGATGGTTGCGGCTGCCTACCGTTACGGCCGCGTCAACACCGAAACAACGCGGGTCCATTCGGAAATCGAAACAGCAAAAGTTTGCGGCCTCCCTACCACTGGACCATTTGGCCCCGCCGGCCGATCAGCCTGCGATCCCACGAGCCCGAAGTATACGTCAACCTGGGTTAAGGCTCCGCAGAGTTGGTCCGATTCAGAGGCTCACAGCCGTGAGGAGCACACCGTCGTAGACTTCGCTGTTGCGCGCGATGTCGGATTGGGGCGGTTCAAGTCGATGCTGGGCGTGGGCGTGAGATATGCCCAGCTAAAAGCTGAGACGTTCGCGGATATGTCTGCTGTACCCTACGAATACATTCCTGACGGCTGGCGGTGGAAGTATATGCATCACACCCGCTATGAGGGTTCGGTCAACGCTCATCGCGAATTCACCGGCGAGGGGCCAGTCGTAAACTGGGACGGCAGCGCGCCTTTCTTGGGTAACGACAACACCGGCCACCTGAACATCGACGGATCGGTTAGCGCAGGGGTGCTCTTCGGAAAGCAAAAGGTCGCAATCGAAGGGGCAGGGATGAGCCGCTACTACAAGCTGCGGACTTTCCCGAAGAAGATTGCTAACGGCGATCCGCAGTACGTAGATCTCGGCGAAGCGCCGCGCTCAACATCCGCCAGCGTCCCGGTCGTCGACCTCTCCCTAGGCCTCTCCTACGACATCCAGCGCATAAAGCTCTCCACCGGCTACCGCTGGGAGCGGTACTTCAACGCCATCGACAGCGGCTATGCCGAGCACAAGTCCTACGACCGCACCATCGACGGCCCCTACTTCAAGATCGCCGTCGGGTTTGGCGGCTGATGCAAGGTCCTCACCGGTTCGGTCCCCTCTGAATCCGGGAGTAAACTCGAAGGCGGCAGGTCCCCCCTGCCGCCTTTTTCTTGACACCCCTGTAGATCGGGCCACGCTCATACGCGTACGTGCGTGGGGAGGCGCCCATTTCCGATCCGCTGCCCGCTTTTGGTCCGGAGCCCGGCGCGCCGATGCGTCCCGGGCTGGCGGCGCTGTATCGGCGCCACTGGGCGGAGCTGGTCGGCTATGCGCGCCGCACGTTCGGGGCCGGGCCGCCGGAGCCGGAGGACATCGTCCAGGCGACCTTCGCCCGCTTCGCCGCGCTGCCGGCCAACACCGAGGTCGCCAACCCGCGCGCCTTCCTCTTCCGCACCGCCCACAACATCGGGGTAGACGCCCAGCGCAGCCGGATCCGCGCGGGCGCCGCCGCCTCCGACCCGCAACTTGCGCCGAATGATGGTCGCGATTTCAGCCCCGAAGACGTCCTAGTTTCGAGGGACGAGCTCGCCCGGCTGGAGGCGGCGCTCGCCCAGCTTCGGCCGCGCCAGAGGACCGCGCTCCTGATGCACCGCCTGGATGGACTGTCGTTCGCCGAGATCGGCCGCCGCATGGGCGTGTCGCCGTCGGGCGCGCGCAAGCTGGTGGAGCAGGGCTTCGCCGCCTCCATGGCCGCCATGAAGCGGAGGGCCCGATGAGCGCCGAGACCCGCGCCCGCGAGCTGCTGCTCGACAACGATCCGGGCGCGATCGCCGCCTGGCGCGCCGCCGACCCCGCCAACGAAGCGGCCCTCCGAGAGGCGCAACGCGTGTGGACCGCGCTTGGCCGCACCAGCTACGCCCGCGACGGCCGCTGGCGTCTGGACGCCGCCCGCCGCACGCCCCGCTGGGCCGCGCCCGCCGCCGTCGCCGCCTCGCTGGCCGTCGCCGCCGTGATCGCGCCCCAGTTCCTCGCCCGCCCGGACCAGAGCGTGCGCACCGCCACAGCGCAAACGGGCACGGTCAGCCTGCCCGGCGGGGAGCACATCTACGTCGGCGCCCGCTCGCGCGTGGAGGTCCGCGCCCGCACCGCCACGCTGAAGGACGGCGAGGCCTTCTTCGACGCCTCCAACGGCCCGCTCACCGTCCAGGCGAAGGGCGCCGTGATCCGCGCGACGGGCGCCAAATTCAACGTCCGCTGTACGCCGGACGGGCTGGAGATCGCCGTGCTGGAGGGCAGGGTGCAGGTGCTCACCCGCACCTGGCCGCTCGCCGCGCCGACGCCCGCGGCCGACCTGACCGGCGGCCAGCAGCTGCGGATGCAGGGGGCCGAGGTCGCCACCGCCGCGCCGCTGACCACCGACCCGGAAGGCTGGCGCAAGGGCCGCCTGCTCTACGCCGACGCGCCGCTGCGCGAGGTGGTCGCCGACGCCAACCGCTACAGCAGCCGCCCGATCCGGCTCGCCTCGCGCGACATCGGCGACCTGCGCGTCACCGTCTCCTTCCGCACCGGCGCGGTGGACGAGCTGATCCGCAACCTCGACGCCGGCCTGCCGGTCAAGGCCGCGCGCGAGGCGGACGGTGATATCGTGCTGGAAAGCGAGTCCACCCCCAACTGAAAACCTGAGTGAATTTTTTGGTGTCGATCCGCGTACCCCCGTCGTCTCACCCATGAGAGCGCCCGGTTCTGACGGGCGCCGCCAAGGGGGAGACGCCATGAAGACCGACATCCGAACGCGCCGCCGCGCGCTTCTCGCCAGCGCCGCCGCGCCCGCCATCGCGCTCGCACTGATGGCCACCAGCGCCGGCGCGCAGGAGCCGGCGAAGACCTTCTCCATCGCGCCCCAGCCGCTGGCCGACGCCCTGCTGCAGCTGTCGCGCCAGGCCGACGTAGACATCGTCGCCTCCACCGACCTCACCCGCGGCCGCGTGGCGCCGAAGGTGGACGGCCAGATGACCACCGCCGACGCCATGAGCGCGCTGCTGGCCGGCTCCGGCCTCGTCGCCGCCCCGTCGGGAACCGGCTACGTCATCACGAGGGCCTCCGACCCCCAGTCCGGCAGCGCCGCGGGGGACGGCGCTGACTCCGGGACCGTCCAGGCGCTGGTCGTCACCGCGCAGAAGCGCGAAGAAAATATCCAGGACGTGCCCATCGCGATGAGCGCGTTCACGCAGGAAGACCTGACGCGCAGCCAGGTCGCCGGCGGCCCGGACCTGATGACCCAGGTCCCGAACTTCACCTTCACCAAGACCAATTTCACCGGCTACTCGATCCAGATCCGGGGCATCGGCACCCAGGCCGTGTCCGCGACGACGGACGCCGCCGTGGCGGTGGCGGAAAACAACACGCCGTTCATCCGTAACCGCTTCTTCGAGCAGGAATTCTACGACCTGGAGCGCGTCGAGGTGCTGCGCGGGCCGCAGGGCACGCTCTATGGCCGCAACGCCACGGCGGGCGTGGTCAATATCCTGACCGCCAAGCCCAAGTTCCGCTACGAGGCCAAACTGGCGGCCGACCTGGCGAACTATAATTCCAGCCGGCTCGAGGGCATGGTCAACGTCCCCCTCGTTGAGGACAAGGTCGCGCTCCGCCTCGCGGGCGCCTGGACGAAGCGCGACGGCTACGACGTCAACGAACTGACCGGAGGCCGCATAGACGGGCGCGATCTCTGGTCCACGCGCCTGTCTTTGCGCATGACGCCGACCGAAAACATCGACGTCAATCTGATCTGGGAACATTTCGAGGAGAACGACGACCGCCTGCGTTCGGGCAAGCAGCTCTGCCATACGGACGCGCGGACGGAGATCGCCGGATATCCCGCTGTCATCAACACATCATACTACTTCTATCCGTTCAGCCAAGGCTGCTTGCCGGCCTCCCTCTACGGACCGGAATCATACCAGACGCCCAACGGCTGGTCGCTGCCTTACATTTACGGCTCCGGGCACGCGGTGAACGTCTACACAAGCAGCACCCAGTCGTCCGACCTGCGGGTGATCGAATCCACGGTCGATCCGCAGTATCGGGCGAAAAACGATATTGGGGAGCTGCAGCTTGGCATCGACCTCGGCGGCGGCCTCTCGCTTACGTCCGAGACCGCCTACGCCGTCGACAGCATCTTTTCGACGGAGGACTACAACCGCTTCAACGCGGCTTCAGGCACATTCGATAATCCGAACATGCGGCCGGGCGCCCTGAATCCCGGTCCCAACGGGCCGGTCTTCTGCGATCCGCAGGTCGGGTGCGCCGATCATGTCGTCGTCGTCGACGACTCCACCGCTCGTTCGCGCCAATTCAGCGAGGAGATGCGCCTCGCCTCCGACTACACCGGGCCATTCAACTTCAGCCTGGGCGCCAACTTCGTCCGCTATGACACGATGGAGAAGTATTACGTCTTTCTCAACACCGTGACGCTGCGTGCAGTGCAGAGCTTCAGCAACACGGGCATCTATCCCGACTGGCCGCTGACCGGAGGTGATAACTACGAGTGCCTGATGCACGGGATGGAGCTGCCGGACTTCACCAAGCCGCAGAATCTCAACCCATGCGTCTACATCGACCCCAATCCCATCGGCAGCCTGAACGACCAGGGACACAACTATTTCCTCAGCAAGAACCCCTACAAGCTGATCTCATATGCCGTCTTCGGCGAGGCGTACTATAAGCTCGCCGACAATCTGAAGCTCACCGCCGGCTTACGGTGGACGGTGGATAAGAAAGAGGCGCCCAGGATCCCTAGCTGGCTCCTGGCCGCCCAGACGGTCGGCTATCCCGTGGCGGGCGTCGAGCGCCAGGAATGGCGCGAGCCGACGGGCCGCTTGGCCATCGATTGGACGCCTGACCTCTCGTTCACGGACCAGACCCTGCTCTACGGTTCCTATTCCCGCGGCTACAAGGCGGGCGGCGCCAACCCGCCGCCGGCCGGCGTGGTGATCTACTGCTCCGAATGCAACACGGAGACCGCGACGGGCCAGGTTGCGAATTCCGTCACCCATCCCAAGACCTTCGGGCCGGAATTCGTGAACGCTTATGAGATCGGCACGAAGAACACGCTTCTCGACGGGCGTCTCACTCTGAATGGAGACGCATTCTTCTACGACTACACGGGATACCAGATTTCCCAGATCGTCGATCGCTCCGCTACGAACTACAACGTCGACGCGCACGTTTGGGGCCTTGAACTGGAGGCCGACTGGCGGCCCCTGGAAAATCTCCGACTGGGCTTCAAGGGCGGCTACGAGAATACCCGCATTGCGGACGGAACCCGCGCCGTCGACGTCATGGACCGCACGGCGGGTCATGACGACTGGGTGGTCGTGCGTCCGTTCCCCACCTTCCCGTCAAACTGCATCGTGCCGGTGTACACGCTGGCCGGCACGGGGAACGCGCTCACCGCCGCGCCCAACGAGTACATGAACGGGCAGATGGGACCGTGCGAATTCGCCTATGTTCTCGGCCTGGATCCGGTTTCGCAGTTGCAGTACGTGCCTAACCCCACCCAGACACGTGGAAACTTCAATATCCATAATTATTTCCCCGGCTACGTCGGCTTCGACCCGCTCGCCGGGACCGCCGGCGATCCCTACACCGGCCAGAACGTCGCCAACGGTCACGACTATGGGCCTGCGCCGAACGGCGGCGCCGGATTCTTCAAGGATCTGTCCGGAAACGAACTGCCGAACGCGCCGCATTTCACCGCCACCTTCACGGCGGATTACACCATCCCGCTGCCAAGCAACTGGTTGATGACGCTACACGGCGACTTCTACTACCAGTCGGAAGCCTGGACCCGGATCTTCAATACGCCAGGCTACGACAAGCTGAAGGCCTATACGAACGTGAACCTGGCCGCGATCTTCTCCAACGAAGACGCCGGCTGGCAGGTGATGGCCTACGTCAAGAACGTGTTCGACAAGGATAACATCACCGGCGCGTTCCTCAACTCGGACGACACCGGCCTTACCACCAACATCTTCCTCAACGAGCCGCGTCTCTACGGGCTGCGCGTCACCAAGAACTGGACAGGCGAGGGCTGGTGGACGGGCGCCAACGGCAACCACCCGGCCGGAACGCCCTATCCGTTCACCGTGGAAATCGGCGGCGAAGTGCAGCACCAGGACGACCGCTCCACCGCCGCTGTGCCCGAGGTGGCGACTAACGTGCTTTCGGCCCTTCCCTTGCCGAGCGATGTACAGCACCGCCCGACGGATTGGGGTGACGAGCGGTCGATCAAGCTGACCTACGCTCCCCAAGGTTCGAGCTGGTTCGTTTCGGGCGCGTATCGCTACGGCCGGACCAACAACGCTACCACCCGCCTGCACAAGCAACTCGAGGGCGACAAGGTGTGCGCGGCGCCGTTATCGGGACCCTTGGCTTACATCGGAAACGCCTACTGTGATCCGACCTACTCGCTGTTCGGAGGTCCTCCCGGCCAATACTACAGTCCCGCTCACTTCCTGACGCCCGTGACCTGGTCGGACAACAACGCCCGCAATCACGAAGAGCACGAGATCGTCGATTTCGTGGTCGGAAAGGAAGTCGGCCTGGGCGCGGAAGGCTCACACGGCCACATCGCGGCGGGCGTGCGCTATGCGCACGTCGACTCGGACAGCCAATTCGATTTCTACGCCGGAACTGAGCAGCATCCGGAAGGATGGAAGCTGTGGTGGCTGGGTTACACTTCCAACCGTAGCCGCTATGAGGCCCACGTCTCGGCCAACCGGGAATTCAGCGGCGCCGGACCGGTGGTTTCGTGGGACGCCGGGGTTCCTCTGATGGGGACGGAGCAGACCGGCCGCCTGAACGTCGACTGGTCAGTGACTGGCGGCGTGTTGTTCGGCCGGCAGCACGCGGCGCTCAGCGACCAGGAGCAGGGCGGATACTACGTAGGTTACCATGACATCTGGCCCCTTCCGCCGGCCCGTCCGATGGATGTCGTGGATCGCAAGATCGCGCGCTCGAACTCGGCGTCGGTCCCCGTGCTCGACCTCTCGCTCGGCCTCTCCTACGAGATCCAGCGCCTGAAGCTCTCCACCGGCTACCGCTGGGAGCGCTACTTCAACGCCATCGACGGCGGCGTCCAGGACCACAAGTCCTACGACCGCACCATCGACGGGCCCTATTTCAAGATAGCCGTCGGGTTTGGCGGCTGACGCTCCGGTCCCCTCTGAAACCGTGAGTGAACTCGAGGCGGCAGGTCCCCCCCTGCCGCCTCAATTTTTTTCGCCGCCCCATTACGGGTGTCGCGGCAAATCCGCCTCTTGCCTTGTGCGGGCGTGCGCATCGCGCGCGTTCGGCTAGAGTGAAGCGTCACCGAAAGGGGCAGGGGTGGAGATGGCGCCGCCGCCGACACCGTCGCGCGAGGACGACCGGCCGGTCAGGGACGAGGACCTGCAGGCCTGGATGGTCCAGTATGGCCCGGCCCTTCGCCGCTATTTCCTGAAGAAGGCCTCGCCCGCCGAGGCGGAGGACCTGGTGCAGGACGTCTTCCTCGCCATGCGCACCCGCGGCGCCGGCGCGGCCATCGAGAACGTCGAGGGTTACCTCTTCCGCATCGCCGCCCACGTGCTGGCGCGCCGCTATGGCCCGGGCGGCTGGGACTGGCGGCGCAGCGCGGGCGCCATCGACGACGACGCGCTGCACGAGGAGATCTCCCCCGAGCGCGCCCTGATCGGCAAGCAATCGGTCGCCCGCCTGCTCACCGCCATCGAGGCCCTGCCGCCCCGCATGGGCGAGGCCTTCGCCCTGCACCGGTTCGAGGAGATGACCTATCCCGCCATCGGCCGCCGCATGGGCATCTCCCCGCGCACGGTGGAGAAGCTGATCTCGCTTGCGTTGAAGCGCCTGATCCTCGAGGTGGAGGGCGTCCAATGACGGCTCCCGCCGAGGCCCCGCGCGACGTGCTGGAAACCGCGACCGACTGGTTCGCGCGCCGCCGCTCGGGCGAGATGACCGCCGCCGAGGCGCAGGCCCTCGACGCCTGGCTTGCCGAGGACGAGGCCCACGCCGAGGCCTTCGCCGCCGCCGGCCGGATCTGGTCCTCCAGCGGCCTGGACGACATCCGCGAGCACCCCGGCATCCTGGCCCTTCGCGAGCGCGCGCTGAACCGCACCGCGCGGCGGCGCTGGTGGATGGTCGCCGCCCCCGTTGCCGCGGCCGCCTGCATCGGCGCCGTCGTCGCGCTGCCCAGCATGCTCGGCCCCGGCCTGCCCACCGCGCCGGAGCTGCTCGCCCCCTCGATCCAGCAGGAATTCCGCACCAGCGTCGGCCAGCGCACCACCGTGCGCCTGCCCGACGGATCGCTGGTCACCCTCGACACCGACACCGTGTTGCGCACCCGCGAGACCGAGCACCGGCGCCTGATCTTCCTCGACCGCGGCCAGGCCTTCTTCAAGGTCGCCCACGACAAGAGCCGCCCCTTCGTGGTCAGCGCCGGCGGCCGCACCGTCACGGCGACGGGCACGGCGTTCTCCGTCCGCGTGGCGCCGAAGGTGTTCGACGTGGTGCTGGTCGAAGGCTCGGTGCGCGTGGAGTCGCCCGTGCGCGCGACGCCGCTCGGCCTGCCCACCGGCCGGGTGCAGGCGACGGAGATGCAGGCGGGCTCGGAGCTCACCGCGCTCGACGCCCGCCACTGGACCGTGCGCGAGGCCGACCCCGCCGCCGACACCGCCTGGCTGAACGGGCGCCTGGTCTACAAGGCCGCGCCGCTGTCGGAAGTGGTGGCCGACATGAACCGCTACTCGGAAAAGAAGATCGTCATCGCCGACGCCGCCGTCGCCGACCGCCAGCTCAGCGGCACCTATCGCGCCGGCGACATCGACGGCTTCGTCAAGGCGGTGCAGGACTATGGCCTCGCGCGCGTGACATCCAACGACGAAGGGGAGGTCGAATTGGCCGCGCCCGAAAAATAATTTCGCGGCGCGATTACGGGTATAGCTTCGCAAACGGCTCCTTGGTTCTGGGGGCCGTGAGCTCCCAAAGAAAAAGGGGGAGCGACAATGCATCGGGATCGGGGTTTACACGGGCGTCTTCTTTGCGGCACGGCGGCCATCGCCCTGCTGCTGGCCACCGGCGCGCACGCGGAGCAGGCGAAATTCAACATCGCCGCCCAGCCGCTGGCCGACGGCCTCAACGAATTCGCCAAGCAAAGCGGCCGCCCGGTGATGTTCACCCCCGAGGTCGCGGGCGCGAAGATGACCCACGGCGTCACCGACGTCTCCGACCCCGAAAAGGCCCTGGCCCTCGTCCTGGCCGACACCGGCCTCACCTGGCGCAAGAGCGGCGACACCTACCTCATCGTGAGCGCCTCCGCCCCCCAGTCCGGCAGCGCCGCGGGGGACGGCGCTGACGCAGGGACAGTCGCGGCGCTGGTCGTTACGGCCCAGAAGCGGGAAGAGAATATCCAGGACGTGCCGATTGCGATGAGCGCGTTCACGCAGGAGTCCCTGGAGCGATCTCAGATTGCCGGCGGCCCGGACCTGATGACCCAGGTCCCGAACATGACGTTTACTAAGACGAACTTTACAAGCTATTCGATTCAAATCCGTGGCATCGGGACCCAGGCGATCTCGGCCACCACGGACCCAGCCGTGGCCATCGCCTTCAACAATACGCCTTTCGTTCGTAATCACTTCTTCGAACAGGAGTTCTACGACCTTCAGCGCGTCGAAGTGCTGCGCGGCCCGCAAGGGACGCTCTACGGCCGCAACGCCACCGCCGGCGTGGTGAACATCATCTCGGCCAAGCCCACATTCAGGTACGAAGGAAAACTGTCTGGTGACGTGGCTAACTATAATTCCACGCGCATAGAGGGCATGCTCAATCTTCCGCTCGCAGAGGACAAAGCGGCGCTACGTATCGCCGGTGCTTGGACCAAACGTGACGGATACGCATTCAATGAGATGACGGGCCGTCCGATAGACGGTCGCGATCTTTGGTCCACCCGAGTGTCGTTGCGCGTTGAGCCGACCGACAGAGTCAGTACGAACTTGGTGTGGGAGCATTTCGAGGAAAACGACGACCGCCTCCGGAGCGGCAAGCAGCTCTGCAAGAAGCACAGCCCCACGGAGGTTAGCGGCGTGCCGTTGGACTTCCGTTGGTGGTCTCTCACGGGCCAGGCCGTGCTCTTCAGCCAAGGCTGCACACCGGCATCGATGTACGCCGACGAATCGTTTCAGACTCCGAACGGCTTTTCCCTTCCGTACTACCTTCCTCTGGGAGAGCTCGGGTTGCCGAGCCAGATCGGGTTCGACCCGTATCTGCACTCGGTCCAGTCCCGCGACCTGCGGGTAATCGAGTCGTCGTTCGAACCTCGTTATCGGGCAAAGGCCGACGTAACGCAACTTCAGCTCGCGATCGACCTGTCCGATCAACTGACGCTGAATTCCGAGACCGCCTACTCGACTGACTTCATTTTCTCCACCCAGGATTATAACCGCTTTACGACGACGCCGGGCGCCTTCAGGGAGCTCAACGACCGCATACCGACGGATGCCTACACGCGCGATAACGTCATCAATAACGGCGTGTTTTGCGATCCGCAGGTCGGGTGCTCGGACCGCGTCCTGGCGGCGGACCTCGCCACGGCTAAGTCGCGCCAGTTCTCACAGGAGCTGAGGCTGTCGTCGAACTTCGACGGGCCGGCGAACTTCAGCCTCGGGGCGAATTTCCTGCGCTACGACACTGAAGATAAATACTACGTCTTCCTGAACACCGTCACGCTCACCGGCCTCTCCCAGGCGTTTGGGTTCGACTTCGAGCATTACCCCGGCGTCGCGACGCCCTGGCAGCCAGGTGTTTCGGACAATCGAACCTGCATGGCGCGCAGCTGGCTACCCGGCGACCTGCTGCAGTCGCAGCGGATGGCTGGCTGCCTCTACATCGATCCGAACCCGATCGATCACCTGAACGACCAGGGCCACAACTATTTCCTGAGTAAGAATCCTTACAAGCTCATCTCTTACGCCCTGTTTGGCGAGACATATTACGAAGTAACGCCGGAGCTGAAGTTGACCGCCGGGCTGCGCTTCACTGTCGACAGGAAAGAGGCGCCCCGCATTCCCAGCTGGCTGCTGGCCGTCGATACGATCGGGTATCCGGTCTATGAGGTCATCAAGCAGGAATGGCGCGAACCGACCGGGCGGCTGAGCCTGGATTGGAAACCGGATCTCGGCTGGACCGACCAGACGCTCCTCTATGCATCCTACTCTCACGGTTATAAGGCGGGCGGCGCCAACCCGCCCCCGACAGCGGTCATCGAATACGCCCAGACCGGAGTCCAAGCGGCGGACCTGCTGAACGGGACGGCGACTCACCCCAAGACGTTCAAGCCGGAATTCGTGGATGCGTTCGAAATCGGCTCCAAGAACACGATGGCCCAAGGGCGACTCGTCCTTAACGGAAACGCCTTCTATTACGACTACAAGGGATATCAGATTTCGCAGATCGTCGACCGATCGGCCAACAACCTGAATTTCGATGCCCGTGTTTGGGGCCTTGAGGTGGAGGCGGATTGGAACCCGCTCGAAAACCTGAAGCTCGGCTTTAAGGGCGGTTATGAAAACACCCGGGTGGCCGACGGCATGAAGGCCATCGACCTGATGGACCGTACGGCGGGCGATCCCAATTGGGTTCTCGTGCGGCCGTACCCGACGACCCCGTCGAACTGCATTGTTCCAACCTGGATCGTGACCTGGGGTGGACAAATCCACCTCCCGCCTGATGCCGGCGTCGGCTTCGGTCCGTGCATCGCATACGTCAACCAGCACGACCCCGTAACCAACCTGCCCTATGTGAAAGATCCCCAACAATACTCAGACGGATTCACTACTTATTCGGGGCTCCCGCCCGGGTGGGAAGGCTACCCGGGATTTGACCCTGCCTCGGCGCCCAACAACGGCGAGGGCATCTCGAAGGATCTCAGCGGCAACGAGCTGCCGAACGCGCCACATTTCACCGCCACGGTAACGGCCGATTACACCTTGCCGTTGCCGCATGATTGGCTGGCGACGTTCCATACCGACCTCTACTACCAGTCGGAGGCTTGGACTCGGATCTTCAACATGCCGGGCTACGACAGGCTCAAGGCCTATACCAATGTGAACCTGGCCGCGATCTTCACCAACGAGGACGCTGGCTGGAGGGTGATGGCCTATGTCAAGAACGTCTTTGATCGTGACAGCATCACGGGCGCCTTCCTGAACTCCGATGACACGGGCCTGACCACCAATGTCTTCCTTACGGAGCCGCGCCTCTATGGCCTGCGTGTCACGAAGGAATGGCGAGGTGGTGGCGTTTGGGGTGACGGAGCTCGGCGCGATCCGAACCTTCCCTTTCCTCTACGCGTGGAAGTGGGCGCCAGCGTACAGCGTCACGATGCGCCCTACGCCACAATTACCCCCGAATTTGTCAATGACTTCTCGGGAGCGATCAACCCTCTTGTCTCTCAACATGGTGACCTGGACTGGGGCGACGGGCGGGAGATCAAAGTCACTTACCAGCCCGGGGCGTGGCAGGTGTCGGCGGCGGCACGGTTCGGTAAGACGAACGTGTCTGACAAGTCTCTGCTGACGGAGCCGGGCGACTCCGGATGTCTTGTTTACACCTCGCTCTGCGAAGCGATTCCTGTCGCGGTGAAGTATCCCTCAAACTACAGCCGCACCGACGTCAGGCAGCGTGAGGATCATACGATTGTTGACTTCATGGTCGGGAGGGACGCAGGTGTGGGCTCACTGCTGAAGCATAACGCCGTGTCCACTGGCCTACGATACGCCCAGTTGAATTCGCGAGCCGAGGTTTCGATCGAGGGTATTCCGGACTGGGATTTGCCCCTGGAATGGGGTGGGTTGAAGTATGCAAGGCACCACCGAGACATCGCTTCGATTGAAGCCGACCGCAGCTTTGAAGGAACAGGCCCCTTCGTTTCGTGGGATGCCGCCAAGACGTTATGGGGGCGCGCCGAAACTGGTCGTTTGACCATCGACTGGTCGGTAGGCGCCGGCGTGTTATTCGGAAGACAGAATACGACAGTGCGGGGGAACGAGCGCAGCAACTTCTACGACACCGGGTACCTCTTCGAATTTACGCCTCCGGATGTTTCCACCGTCACGCTGATCAACCCGCCGTCCCGTTCAAAATCCGTGACCGCGCCGCTTCTCGATCTTGCCGTGGGGCTTTCCTATGAGGTGGATCGGTTTAGCATCAGCACCGGCTACCGCTGGGAACGCTACTTCAACGCCATCGACGGCGGCTACGACGAGCACAAGTCCTACGACCGCACGATCGACGGGCCGTATTTCAAGATCGCCGTTGGGTTTGGCGGGTAGTTACTCCGGGTTCGGTCCCCTCTGAACCGGATTTACTTGAGGCGGCGGGTTAGTCCTGCCGCCTTTTTCTTTTCCCCGTCATCCTCGGCCTTGTGCCGAGGACCCAGATGCGCCGGGGTTTCAGATCGAAGCTGGGCGGCAGGGGACATCTTTCGGACCGTCGGCGTTTCTGGGTCCCAGGCACAAGGCCTGGGATGACGGGGTAGCGGGATGACCGGGTAGGGGGACGAAGGGGACGGGGCTGGGGGCAACCAAAACAATCCCCCTCCGCCGCGCCACCCCCATACTCCGCACCATGAAACCCGCCGCACTTATCCCCCTCGCCGAAATTACCCCCCACGCGTACGCGCCTGCGCGCTGCGTAGCGTGTGCGCAATACGCGCGCGCCTCCGTCCGGCCGTGCGCGCGAGGGGGCTGTCCCCTAGTCGCCGCCTCGGCCCAGGTCCTCGAACTCGCCGCCGCCGGCGTCCGCGCCGCCGAACTCGCCGCCGCCGGCTGCGGCGCCTCGGTCGCCTTCGCGGGCCTGGTCTTCGGTGACTTCGCGCATCTTGGGGTTCACGCCGCCGCGCTTCTTCGCCTCTTCCTTGTCGGAGACGGTGGGGCCGTGCTGGTTGGGAGGGTTCATCGTCATGTTCTCCTTCGCCAAACCAACTCGCCGACGCCCCGCCGGTTGCCCGCTTGACAGCGGTGTCAACGCGGCCGCCCAATTTCCGCGTACACGCACGTACACGTGAGGGGCGGCATGCCGGGCGCTTCGGCCCACATTGCGACAGACGAGCGCCAGCAGCGGCTGCTGGAGGAGTGGTCGCGCCGGTATCGCCCTGCGCTGCTGCGGTTCTTCCAGCGCCGCATGCCGCCCGGCGCCGACCGCGAGGATCTGGTGCAGGAGGTGTTCCTGCGCCTTGCCCGCCAGGACCTGACGGCCATCGCCAACGTGGAGGGCTACCTCTTCCAGGCCGCCGCGAATGTGCTGAAGGACTGGCGCCGCCGGGGCGTGCGCCACGCCGCCGACGCCCACGACGCGATAGACGACGACCTGCCGCTGGAGGTGGATTTCACGCCCGAACGCGTCCTACTGGGTAAGGACGCCGTCTCCGCGCTGATCGCGGCGCTGGAGGCGCTCCCGGAGAGGACCCGCGCCGTGTTCCTGCTCTATCACTTCGACCAGCTGCCCCAGGCCGAGATCGCGCGGCGCCTGGGCATCGCGGTGCGGACGGTCGAGAACAACATGGCCAAGGCCCACGCCCACCTCGCCGCCGTCATGCTGGAGCGCCAGCCATGAGCGCGGTGGAGGCCCGCACCCTGGCCGAACAGGCCGCCGACTGGGACATCCGCCTGCGCTCGGCCGCCTGCTCGCCGGCCGACCGGGAAGCGTTCGAGCGCTGGTGCGCCGCCGACCCCGCCCACGCCGAGGCCTTCGACGGCCTGCAGCTCGGCATCGGGGCGCTGAAGGACGCCTATGCGACCAGCCCCCGCCTGCGGGCCATGCGCGACCAGGCGAGGAGCCTGCGCCCCGCGCCCCAGCCCTGGCGCATGGCGGCGGGCGTCGCGGCGGCGACCCTCGCGGCCGGCGCTCTCGGCGGCTACGTCTACACGCACCAGGGGCAGGGCGGCTCGAGCCTCGCCACCATGGAGCTGCCGCGCGGCGCGCCCAGCGTCTATCAGACGGCGGTGGGCGAGCGGACGAGCGTGACGCTGTCGGACGGTTCGGTCGTGACGCTGAACACCCGCAGCCGCCTGGTCGTGAACTACACGCCCGGCCGCCGCGACGTGACGCTGGTCGCCGGCCAGGCGCTGTTCCATGTGGCGCACAACACCGCCCGCCCGTTCGTCGTCACCGCCGGCTCGCGCCAGGTGACCGCCGTCGGCACCGCCTTCGACGTCCGCCTCGACCGCAAGCAGGTGAAGGTCACCCTGATCGAGGGCAAGGTCCGCGTCGAGCCGGCCAAGGGCTCCATCTGGCGCGCCCTGCCGCTGGCGCCAAAGAACCTCACCGCGGGCGAGGAACTGGTCGCCTCGAACACCTCACCCGTCGTGCAGGTCGCCACCGCCAACATCCCGGTCGAGACCAGCTGGCGCCAGGGCGTGGTGGTCTTCAACGACACCCCGCTCGCCGATGCGGTGGCGGAGATCAACCGCTACTCGCCCGACCCGATCAGCGTCGGCGACGACGCGCTCAGCGACTTGCGCATCAACGGCCGCTTCCGCACCGCCGAGCCCGCCGCCTTCGTCAACGCCGTGGTTGCCTACTTCCCGATCGAGGCCCACCGTACCCCGGGCGGCGAGACGGTTCTGACGGGGCGTCCCTGACCGCCGCGTAAAAATTTGCGGGGGTGAAGGTGGATGGGCGCGCGTGCCGGCGTCTTCCCGAATGACAGCCGCGGGGGAAAGCGGCGTCGGGGCCGAAGGGGCCCAGGGGGAAGCCGATGACCAATCGCCGTATTTCACTGAAGTCGCTCGCGCTCGGCAGCTGCGCCGTCAGCGCCCTGATCGCCGGCCCGGCGGCCGCGGAACAGTTCGCCGTAGAGGCCCAGGACCTGCGCCCGGCCCTGCAGCAGTTCGCCAGCCAGGGCGACCAGCAGGTGCTGTTCTCGAACGAAGCCGTCGCTGGCAAACGCTCCGCCGGCTTCAGCGGCGAGGCCTCGCCCGAAGCGGCCCTGCAGAAGCTGCTCGCCGGCACCGGCCTAACCTACCGCCGCAACGGCGACACCTTCCTGGTCGTGAGCGCCTCCGACCCCCAGTCCGGCAGCGCCGCGGGGGACGGCGCTGACGCTGGGACTGTGCAAGCGCTGGTGGTGACGGCCCAGAAGCGGGAAGAAAACATCCAGGACGTGCCGATTGCGATGAGCGCGTTCACGCAGGAAGACCTGACGCGTTCGCAGGTGGCGGGTGGTCCGGACCTGATGACGCAGGTCCCGAACTTCACGTTCACGAAAACGAACTTCACCGGTTACTCGATCCAGATTCGCGGTATCGGAACCCAAGCGATCTCGGCCACGACGGATGCGGCCGTGGCGGTGGCCGAGAACAACACCTCTTTCATTCGCAACAGGTTTTTCGAGCAGGAATTCTACGACCTGGAGCGGGTCGAGGTGCTGCGCGGGCCGCAAGGCACCCTCTACGGCCGAAACGCCACGGCGGGGGTGGTGAACATCATCACAGCCAAGCCGAAATTCGCTTACCAAGCCAAGCTGTCGGGCGACGTCGGCAACTACAACTCCATCCGCTTCGAGGGCATGATCAACCTGCCGCTGGTTGACGACAAGGTCGCCATGCGACTGGCCGGAGCCTGGACCAAGCGCGACGGCTACGACACCAACCAACTCACCGGCAACCAGATCGACGGGCGAGACCTCTGGTCCACGCGCCTGTCGCTGCGGGTCCGACCCACGGACCGGATCGACGTCAACCTGATCTGGGAACACTTCCAGGAAGACGACGACCGCCTCCGCTCAGGCAAGCAGCTTTGCAAGCGGCATTTACCGGCGATGATCGGTGGGGTGACGGTGCCCTTGGATGAGATGGCGCCCCAGGATCGCGGCGGTAATAACGGCACCTATTATTCACAATATTTCAGCCAAGGCTGCGAGGCCGCTTCGCTCTACTCGCCGGATTCTTTTCAGGCTCCGGTCGGGCTGCGGCTGCCTTACTATGGCTCTCTGTGGGGCTTGGGCCTTCCAATCGCCACTGTGCCGGAGGGGCTCGGCTATAGGTGGGTAGATCCGTACGAAAGCACGACTCAGTCCCGCGATCTCCGCGTCATCGAGTCCACAGTCGATCCGAAATACCGGGCAGAGACCGACACCGTCGAACTGCAGGCCAGTATCGATCTCACAGATCACCTCACCCTGACCTCCGAGACGGGCTATCTCAGCGATGATGTGTTCTCGACAGAGGATTACAATCGCTTCAGCACGCGCAGCGGGGTCTTCCTTGGCAACGCTTTTGGAACTCACGACCAGTATGTCGCTGCCGGCGTGCTCGATGATAACGGTGTCTTCTGTGACCCGCAGCTGGGATGTTCAGATCGCCTGCTGGTTGTCGATGAATCCACGGCGAAGTCGCGACATTTCAGCCAGGAATTTCGCCTATCGACCGATTTCGAAGGGGCGTTGAACTTCAGTCTGGGCGCCAACTTCCTTCGATACGATACTCAAGAGAAATATTACGTGTTCGCAAACACGCTCACTTTGACGGCAATAATTCAGAATCTTCCTAATCAAGTATACACATATACGCCAGGTGTAAGTGACAACAGCAATTGTCAGCCACAGGGATTCAGGGTTCCTGACACCAGCTCTTTTGAGGAGATTACTTGGTGCGTCTACACCGATCCGAATACCATCGGAAGTCTAAATGACCTCGGCCACAACTACTTCTTAAGCAAGAATCCGTACAAGCTTATCTCCTACGCTGCGTTCGGTGAGGCGTATTACCAGATCGCCGAAAATCTCAAGCTGACAGCGGGGTTGCGCTGGACCGTTGACAAGAAGGAAGCGCCCAGGATCCCGAGCTGGATATTTGCCGCGAATTCCGTCGGTTATCCAGTGGCCGCGGTCGTCCGCCAGGAGTGGCGTGAACCCACGGGCCGTCTGGCGCTGGACTGGAAGCCGGACCTTGGTTTTACGGATGAAACGCTTGTCTATGCGTCCTATGCCCGCGGCTACAAGGCAGGAGGCGCGAATCCCCCTCCTCCTGGTCTTGTCATGCGAGCATTGGTCCTCGTGCCGCCCGATTTCGGACCGCTCGCACAGCAACAGGCGGCGACCATGCCTCGCACGTTCGAGCCGGAATTCGTCAATGCGTATGAGATTGGGACGAAGAACACCCTTCTCGATGGGGGTGTGACCTTAAATCTTGCTGCCTTCTACTACGACTACAAAGGATATCAGATTTCTCAGATCGTAAACCGTGCGGCGATAAACCTGAACTTTGATGCGAAGGTTTGGGGCCTGGAAGTTGAGGCCAACTGGCGTCCTTTGGAGAACCTAGCCATCGGCTTCAAGGGCGGTTACGAAATGACGCGGATGGCTGACGGCTCGCGCGCGATCGACATGATCGATCGCACTGCCGGAAATCCGAACTGGTACGTTACGGGACCTTTCCCCACTTTCGCTTCGAATTGCGTCCTTCCGACGTACACGGTGGTCTCTCCAGATGGCGTGATCGGTGTACAAGGCGGCCCGAGCGGCGGACTGCTTAGTCCTTGCGAAGACGCCTATGTTCTGGGGCGGGATCCGGCGCAGTTTTTCAGGTACCCCGGATATCCCGGCTTCAGCGCCCAGGACCACCCGGAAGTGAACGGAGGCGCGGGCTTCTACAAAGACCTGTCTGGGAACGAGTTGCCGAACGCGCCGCACTTCACGGCGACGCTAACCGGCGACTACACGCTGCCGCTGCCGAACGACTGGCTGATGACGCTGCATAGCGACCTCTACTACCAGTCCGAAGCGTGGACGCGTGTCTTCAACACGCCGGGCTACGACAAGCTGAAGGCCTATACCAACGTCAACCTGGCCGCGATCTTCATCAATGATGCGGCCGGCTGGAAGGCTATGGCCTACGTCAAGAACGTCCTGGACCACGACAGCATCACTGGCGCCTTCCTGAACTCCGACGATACGGGCCTTACGACTAACGTATTCCTCAACGAGCCGCGCCTCTATGGACTGCGGGTCACCAAGGAATTCAGCGGCGGCCCGTGGTGGACCGGCGCTGATCCGGACCACACCGGCCCCTATCTGCTGACGGTGGAACTCGGCGGACAGGTGCAGCGGTTCGATGCGCCGAACGAAACGGTGGCTCCGGCCTTCGTGAGTTCGTTTCCTGCCGCCCTCGATCCTACCCGGCCGCAGCACCGCGACCTCGACTGGGGAGATGGACGCGAGGTGCGCATCACCTACAAGCCGCAGGCTGCAAGCTGGAGCGTCATGGCTGGCGTTCGAGCTGGAAAGACCAACGGCTCTACGCCTTTGATCCATCAGCAGCAGCCTGCCGGTTCGGCACAGTGCCTCGTCCTGATCGACGGGCCATTAGGTGGCTTGTGCAAGCCGCCCTTCCCGATTGGCGTTGGTGTGCTGAAGACGGGAACGGACTGGTCCGACTCCTCAGCGCGAGAAAAAGAGGAGCACCTCATTGCGGACTTCGCAGTCGGCAAGGATCTTGGATTGGGTATCCTGGACGACAGCCACTCCGTTGTTAGCGCTGGCCTTCGCTACGCGAAGCTCGAGTCCACCACTCGGGCCACTATGAATGGCATTCCGGACTGGAACATACCCGACGGTTGGGCGAAATATCCCTCCACCCGGCACCAGTATAGCGCCGACATCACCGCCAGTCGTACGTTCAAGGGCGCCGGACCGACCCTGTCGTGGGACGCCGCCCAGAAACTGCTTGGAAGTGAGCAAGCAGGCCACCTTGACCTCGACTGGTCTGTGACCGGCGGCATTTTGTTCGGCAAGCAGAAGGCAACGGCGACGGGCGTTGAGGCGGAAAACTATTCCAGTATTAAATACATGGTCGCGGCGACTACTGCCCGTCCCCCGCTAACCCCGCAGCCGCTGGGCATCGCGCCTCGCGACAAGTCAGCGACCGTTCCCGTGCTCGACCTCTCGCTAGGCCTCTCCTACGAAGTGCAGCGCATCAAGCTCTCCACCGGCTATCACTGGGAGCGCTATTTCAACGTTCTCGACGCCGGCTACGCGGAGCACAAGTCCTACGACCGCACGATCGATGGGCCGTATTTCAAGATCGCCGTTGGGTTTGGCGGGTAGTTATTCCGGGTTCGGTCCCCTCTGAACCGGATCAACTGGAAGGCGGCAGGTTATCCTGCCGCCTTTTTTTGTGCGCGGGCCTCATCTCCATCCCCCGTCAGCCTCGGCCTTGGGCGGAGGACCCCTCTGGCGGCGGCACGATCGGCGCAAGTACGCCCACCACGGTGCAGCGGCACGAGGGGTCCCAGGCACAAGGCCTGGGATGACGATCTGGGGGAGCCTAAGGGGCTGTCCCCGCTTGACTCCCCCGCCAACCCCGCGACCCTAAACGCGTACGCACACACGTGGGAGGGACACCCGTGGCCGGGTTGCCGGAGGGGAGGGCGCAGTGGTTGGCGGGGAATATCCTGCCGCACGAGCCGCGCCTGCGCGCCTGGCTGGCGGCCCGCACCTCCGCGACCGAGATCGACGACGTGGTGCAGGAGGCCTACGCCATTCTCGCCGGCCTGCCGTCGGTTGCGCAGATCCACAACCCCAAGGCCTACCTGTTCCAGGTCGCCCAGACCGTGATCCTCCAGCGCCTGCGCCGCGCGGCCATCGTCCGCATCGACGCGGTGGAGGAAATCGAGCGCCTGAGCATCTTGGATGACGAGCCCTCGCCAGAGCAGCTCGTGTCCGATCGCCAGGAGCTTCGCCAGGTCGCCATGCTGATCGCCGCCCTGCCGCCGAAATGCCGCGAGGCCTTCCTGCTGCGCAAGGTCGAGGGGCTCAGCCAGCGCGAGATCGCGCGGCGCATGGGCGTCTCGGAAGGCACGGTCGAAAAACACATCGCCAAGGGCGTGCGCCTGTTGATGGACGCCATGGCCGCCTCACCCCGCAACCCCGAAAGGAGCCGCCGGTCCCATGGGCCGTTCGAGCGCAGAGATCGACGACGCGGCCGCTGAGTGGGCCGCGCGCGCCGACGCCGGTGCGCTCGAGCCCCACGAAGCCGAGGCCCTGAACGCGTGGCTGGCGGAGGACCCTCGCCACCTCGGCGCCTATGCGCGCGCCGGGGCCGTCCTGGCGCACTTCGACAAGGCGAGGGCGCTGGGGCCCGATTTCGAGCCTGCCGTCGCGCCTGCGCCGACCCGCCGGGGCGCGCTGTCGGCGCTGGCCGCCACCGTGGCGATCACCGCCGGAGCGGGCGCGATCACCTACAGCCTGGTCTTCCGCCGCTATTCGACGAAGGTCGGCGAGATGCGCCGCGTCGCCCTGCCGGACGGCTCGACGGTGACGCTGAACACCGCCAGCACGGTCGTCGTCGACTTCGTGAACGGCCGCCGCAACGTGCGCCTGGAGCGGGGCGAGGCGCTGTTCAGCGTCGCGCGCGGCGCCCGGCCGCTGGAGGTCGAGGCCGGCGGCGTGCGGCTGAAGGCCTCCGACGCCCTCTTCAACATCCGCCGCCACGAAGGCCGCCAGGTCGAGGTGCTGGTCTGCAATGGCGTGGTCGATGTGGCCGATGGCGCCAACGTCGCCCGCCTGCCGAAGGCCACCATCGCCTACGCCCGCCCCGCCGCGCCCGTCTCCGCCAAGCCGGTCAACGGCGACGACGTCCAGCGCAAGCTCGCCTGGCGCGAGGGCATGATCGCCTTCCACGGCGAAACCCTGGCCGAGGCGGCCGACGAGTTCGCCCGCTACTCCGACCAGCGCATCGTCATCGACGACCCGGAGGTCGCGCGCCGCACGGTCGTGGGCCTCTTCGTCGCCAACGACCCGGCCGGGTTCGCGAAGGCGGTCGCCACCAGCTTCGGCCTGCGGGCGGACACCGTGCCCGACGGCGTGCGGTTGACGGCGGGCGCGAGCGGCTGAAAGATTTTCACCGCTGTCAGTGGGGGAAATCGCCGCCCTTACGCATCCACCTCCTGAAGCGCCCGGGGAAGGGCGCGGAAAATGGGGGGAACCATGGAAGTCCGTAAGTCCAAGTTGAAGCTGGCGCTGGGGGCCGGATGCGCGCTCGCGATCCTGGCCAGCGCCGCGAACGCCTCGGCCGAAGAGCGCACCTTCAACGTCGCCTCGGCCCGCGCCGCCGACACCATCCCGGAGTTCGCCCGCCAGGCCGGCATCCAGATCGTCGCCCCCGCCGACCGCCTGCAAGGCGTGAAGACGCCCGCGATCGAAGGCAGCTACGACACCCGCCAGGCGCTCGCCATGCTGATCGCCGGCACGGGCCTGCACGTGGCCTCCGACGACGGCCGCACAGTCATGCTGTCCGCCGACCCCCAGTCGGGAAGCGCCGCGGGGGACGGCGCTGACGGGACTGTCGCGGCCCTGGTGGTGACCGCGCAGAAGAAGGAAGAGAATATTCAGGACGTGCCGATTGCTATCAGCGCGTTCACGGAGAAGGCGCTGGAAGAGCAGAAGATAGAAGGCGGCTTCGACCTCCTGAAGGCGATCCCGAACGTCACGTTCAGCAAGAACAACTTCACCAGCTACAACTTCAGCATCCGGGGCATCGGCACCAAGGCTGTGTCGGTCACCACCGACCCCGGCGTAGCCGTGGAGTTCAACTCCACCCCCCTGATCCGCAACCGCCTGTTCGAGCAGGAATACTTCGACGTCGAACGCGTCGAGGTGCTGCGGGGCCCCCAAGGGACGCTGCACGGCCGCAACGCGACAGCGGGCGTGATCAACGTGATATCGTCCAAGCCCAACATGGACGAGTTCAAGGGCTGGTTCAGAGGCGAAGTCGGCAACTACCATACCAAGCGAATCTCAGCGATGGTCAACGTGCCACTGGTCCAAGAGAAGCTGGCTATCCGATTGGCGGGCGCGCTAACGAACCGCGCCGGCTACGACTACAACTCCGTTACCCAGCACCATATCAATGGCCGCGCCCTTTGGTCGGGTCGCGTCACGGCTAGCTTCAATCCGACCGAGCGCGTCAGGGCCGATCTGATCTGGGAGCGCTTCAATGAGGATGATGACAGGTCGCGAACGGGAAAGCAGCTTTGCCATAGGGATGCCGGCCCCAGCACCTTGGGCCCCTTCCCACTTTCGCCGCTCACATCCGGGGTATTGAGCCAAGGGTGCAAGCCCGGATCTTTATATGATGACGATGCGTTTGGTACTCCGAACGGCCTGAGTATACCCTTCATCCAGCTCTATAATGGTAACGAAGGCACTGGAGCGGCCTGGCCGGTTATGAGGCCTGTGGACCCTTACGGAGGGTTAATGCAGTCCCGAGATTTGAGAACGATTGCTTCCGTGCGTGACCCGGTATATCGGGCTCGGGCGGACGTTATTGAACTCAATTTTACCGTTGACATCGCTCCCAATTTAATCTTAACGGTTACAAACACATACAACAAGGATAGAATTTATTCCTTTCAGGATTATAATAGGTTCAATTCGCTACCGGTATTCTATAATACAAGTGACAATGCGGACTCGCCCGGCATCGATTGGAAATGCGCTCCATCATACAGTGGCTGCGTTGATATCTCCGGGCTGGCCCCGGGAGGTGTATTTACGGACCCCCAGATTGGCCCATCGAATACGGTGGCTGGATTTGACGTATCCAAGGCTCGTAGCTCTCAATACTCGAGTGAAGTTCGAATTGAGTCATCGTTCGCGGACGGCATCAACTTTAGTGCCGGAGCGAATTTCACGCGATATAGCACTCTTGAAGA
>JBLNCT010000029.1:0-8175 GCA_050260915.1 Parcubacteria group bacterium | reverse complement strand
GGGTGTCCGACCACGAGATGCGCCGCACCTTCAACTGCGGCGTCGGTTTCATGCTGATCTGCGCGCCCGCCGACGCCGAGCCCGTGTTGGCCGCCTTGCTGAATGCGGGCGAGGACGCCTTCATCTGCGGCGAGCTCGCGACGGCATGAGCCGCGCCAGGGTCGGCGTCCTGATCTCCGGCCGGGGGTCCAACATGGTCTCGCTGATCGAAGCCGCCCGTGCGCCGGACTGTCCCTATGAGGTGGTCCTCGTCCTGTCCGACAACCCCGACGCCCCGGGATTAGACCGCGCGCGCGCTTTGGGCGTCGAGGCCAAGGCCATCGACCGCCGCCCATACGGCAAGGACCGCGAGGCGCACGAGCGGATCATCGACGAGGCCCTGCGCAAGGCCGGCGTCGAGTACGTCGCCTTGGCCGGGTACATGCGCATCCTAACACCGTTCCTCGTGGGCGCCTGGGAAGGCCGGATGGTCAACATCCACCCTTCCCTCCTGCCCAAATACCCCGGCCTGGACACCCACCGCCGCGCCATCGAGGCGGGCGACACCGAAGCCGGCTGCACCGTCCACCTCGTCACCAACGACCTAGACTGCGGCCCCATCCTCGGGAAGGCGCGGGTTCCGATGCTGCCGGGAGATGACGAGCACACGCTGGCCGAGCGGGTGCTGGCGGAGGAGCACAGGCTCTATCCGGCGGCTCTGTCCGACTTGATCAGGACTCGCGGTCTCTGACCCCCACGATGGCTGTGAGCGCCAGCGCGACGGCGGCGGCTACCCACAGGCCTCCGACGCCGATCTGTCTGAACGTGAGCGCCCCCAGCGTCGCGCCGGTCGTCAGGCTGACCCACAGCATCAGGAAGGGCAGGAAGTCCCACTTCGGGCCGCCGCGCAGGGCCATGGCGATGCGGTGGCCCATGCGGACGAGCGCGCCGGTCATGTAGGTCACGCCGATGGCGACGTCGCCCTCCCGCTGGAAGAGGGCGTTCAGGGCGCCCATGGCGAAGGCGGACGCGGTCATGGCCCAGCGGGGCTCGCCGCCGTGAGCCACCGCTGAAACGAGCAGCGCGAAGCAAACCAGCGACAGGATGGCCGGGCGGCGCCAGCGCCAGTCCTCGCGGCCCACGAGCACGCCGACCACCACGCCCGCCACGAACACAGCGACAAGGCCCCCGGCGATGCCGACGGCCTCGAAGTTACCCGCCGCCGCACCGACGCCCAGCCGCGTGGAGTTGCCGCTCATGAAGGAGACGAAGAAGCCCCCGAGCTGCAGGAACCCAAGCGCGTCGACGTAACCGGCCAGCGCGGCAAGGAGCGCTGCCAGAGTCAGGCTGGACTTGCTGTAGCGCTGCAACGGCGCCCTTAGCCGACGATCTCGGCGTCGGTGAAGAACTGGGCGATCTCGATCTTGGCGTTGTCGAGGCTGTCGGAGCCGTGGACCGAGTTCTCGCCGACCGATTCGGCGAAGAGGGCGCGAATGGTGCCGGGCGCGGCGTCCTTCGGGTTGGTGGCGCCCATGACTTCGCGGTACTTGGCCACGGCGTTGGGGCCTTCAAGAACCTGCACGACCACCGGCTCGGAGATCATGAAGTCCACCAGCTCGCCGAAGAACGGGCGCTCCTTGTGGATGTCGTAGAACTTCTCGGCCTGGGCGCGGCTCATGCGGATGCGCTTTTGGGCGACCACACGCAGGCCGGCGTCTTCGATCACCGCGTTGATCTTGCCCGTCAGGTTCCGGCGGGTCGCGTCCGGCTTGATGATCGAGAAGGTACGTTCAGTCATTTGGCTGATGCCCACACATAAAGTTGTTGTCGGGAAGGTCGCGGGCTTATAGCCGGGCCCCTCCCGCCCGCAAACCCCCGCCATGCTGCAGATCAACGACCTCACCTACGACGCCTGGGGCCGCCGCTTCTTCGACGAAGCGAGCGTGACGATCCCGGCTGGCGCGAAGGTCGGCGTGGTGGGCAGGAACGGCGTCGGCAAGACCACCCTGTTCGGCCTGATCAAGGACCAGCTGGCCAACGGCGGCGGCGAGATCAGCCTGCCGAAGCTCGCCAGGATGGGCTCGGTGGATCAGGAGCATCCGGCCACGCCGGTTTCGCTGATCGACACCGTGCTGGCCGCCGACGTGGAGCGGGCGCGGCTGACGGCGGAGCTGGAGACGGCCGATCCGGAGCACCTCGGCGAAATCTACGCCCGCCTGATCGAGATCGACGCCGACCGGGCGCCGAGCCGCGCGGCGGAGATCCTGTCGGGGCTGGGCTTCTCGCAGGCCGACCTGACGCGGCCGATGGCGGAGTTCTCCGGCGGCTGGAGGATGCGGGTGGCCTTGGCGGCGGCGCTGTTCGCCGAGCCGGAGTTGCTGCTGCTGGACGAGCCGACCAACTACCTCGACCTGGAAGGGGCGCTGTGGCTGGAAGCTAGGCTGAAGAAGTACCCGCACACGGCGCTGATCATCAGCCACGACCGGGAGCTGTTGAACAACTCGGTCGGCTACATCCTGCATCTGAACAACGGCAAGCTGGACCTCTACACCGGCGGCTACGACGACTTCGAGCATGAGCGGGCGCTGAAGGCGCGGCTGGCGGAAAGTACGCGGGCCAAGATCCAGGCCAAGCGCGAGCACATGCAGGCCTTCGTCGACCGCTTCCGCGCCAAGGCGTCGAAGGCCCGGCAGGCGCAGTCGCGGCTGAAGCAGCTGGCCAAGCTGCCGGTCGTGGAGATGACGCTCGAGGAGCGCGTCGCGCCCTTCACCCTGCCCTCGCCGCAGAAGGCGCTGGCCCCGCCGCTGATCCGGCTGGAAGACGCCGCCGTGGGTTACGGCGGGCCGCCGATCCTGAAGAGGCTGTCCTTGAGGCTCGACCTCGACGACCGCATCGGCCTCTTGGGCGTCAACGGCGCGGGCAAGTCGACCTTCGCCAAGATGATCGCCGGCGCGCTCGCCATCGAGCACGGCCAGATGCACCGCGACCGGCGCATGAAAGTCGGCTGGTTCCACCAGCACCAGATCGAGGCGCTCGACCCGACCGACACGCCGCTGGAGATCATCCGCCGCGCCATGCCGGAGGCATCCGAGACGCAGCGCCGGTCGAAACTCGCCCAGTTCGGCTTCCCGTACGAGAAGGTCGACACCACCGTCGCCAACCTGTCCGGCGGGGAGCGGGCGCGGCTGCTCTTGAACCTGGTCGCGATGGACGCGCCGCACCTGCTGATCCTCGACGAGCCGACCAACCACCTCGACATCGACTCGCGCCGGGCGCTGCTGGATGCGCTGAACGACTACGAGGGCGCGGTGATCCTGATCACCCACGACCGGTCGTTGATGGAGCTTGTGGCGGATCGCCTGTGGCTGGCCGCGGACGGCACGATCAAGCCGTTCGACGGGGATATGGACGACTACGCCAAGTACGTCCTCGACCGCGCGAAGGCCGCTGCCCGGGCCCCGACGCAGGTGGCGCGCGAGGAGCCGAAACCCGCGCCCGCCCCTGCCCCGCGCCCGATGCCAGCCGGGCCGCTCAAGCGCCGCCTGGAAGCCGCCGAAGAGGTGCTGGCCCGCTGCACGCGGACGCTCGAGGCGCTGGACCGCGAGCTGGCCGACCCGCAGCTGTACGTGAAAGACCCCGCCCAGGCCGCCGACCTCGGCAAGCGGCGGGAGAAGGCGCAGGCGGCGCTGGATGAAGCCGAAGCGAAGTGGATGCAGGCGGCCGAGGCTTACGAGGGGGCGCTCTAAGAGCCCCTCTCCCCTTGCGGGAGAGGGGTTGGGGTGAGGGGTTGAAGACCGCTTCAGCTGCGATTCAGCAGCGCCGCTTCATCGACGTCTTAGAAACCCCTCATCCGGCCCTTCGGGCCACCTTCTCCCGCAAGGGGAGAAGGGTCGCTACCCCTGCTTCTCCCAGCCGCGTTCGGGGCCTTGTTTCCAGTAGGAGACCGGCAGGCCCGCGTCCTTGAAAGCCTTCCAACGACCGCGGGCGGTCTTGAGGGCGGCGTCGTCGCGCCCGTCGAAGATGAGGATGCAGCGTTCGTGGGCTGACACGTCGCCGGGCTCCGCGCCGTCGATGAGGAACAGGGCCTGGGCGTCGTTGGGGTTCTCCAGCGCCGTGGTCAGCAGCACGGGCTGGCGCTCGGCCATCGGCTCGTCAGCTGTGCCGTGGGGCAGGAAGCTGTCGTCGCGCCAGCTCCATAGCCAGCCGTCGAGGTGCTCGACCCGCTCGGGCTGCCCTGTGCGGACCAGCGCCTTCCAGCCGCGCTGAAGCGTCCGCTCGAGCAGCTCCGGGAGGACCTGCTCGAGCGACGAACGCTCCAGGTGATAGAACCAGACCTCGCAGGCTGGCTGGGTCATCGGCAATGCGTCCTTCGACACGGGCGCTGACGCGCCCTGCTCAGGATGACGAAGTTTTTTGCAGCCACCAACCTAAGTCATCCTGAGCAGCGCCGCAGGCGCGTGTCGAAGGACGCACCTAGCCTTCGTACGCGTCCCGCACCATCCGATTCAGCAGCCGCACGCCGTAGCCGGTGGCGCCTTCGGGGATGGTCGGGACGGTCGAGCCCTTCTTCCAGGCGGTCGAGGCGATGTCGAGGTGCGCCCAGGGGAGGCCATTGACGAACTTCTGCAGGAACAGCGCGGCGGTGATCGAGCCGCCGGGGCGGCCGCCGGTGTTCTTCACGTCGGCGATCTGGCTTTCGATCTGCTTGTTGTAGGCGTCGGGCAGCGGCAGGCGCCACAGGGGCTCGCCCTCGGCCTGGCTGGCCTTGAGAAGATTGTTCGCCAACTCATCGTTATTGCTGAACAATCCGGCGTAGTCGTTGCCCAGCGAAATGATGATGGCGCCGGTCAGCGTCGCCAGATCGACCATGAACTTCGGCTTGAAGCGGTCCTGGCAGTACCAGAGGGCGTCGGCCAGCACGAGGCGGCCTTCGGCGTCGGTGTTGATGACCTCGATGGTCTGGCCGGACATCGACTTGACCACGTCGCCGGGCCGTTGAGCGGCCCCGTCGGGCATGTTCTCGACCAGGCCGAGGATGCCGACGGCGTTGACCTTCGCCTTCCGGGCGGCCAGGGCGTACATGAGGCCGGCGACCGCGCCCGCGCCGCCCATGTCCCACTTCATGTCCTCCATGCCGTCGGCCGGCTTGATGGAGATGCCGCCGGTGTCGAAGCAGACGCCCTTGCCGACGAACGCGACGGGCTGGGCGTTCGAGTCGGCCGCGCCCTTCCACTGGATGACGACCAGCTGGCTGTCGCGCACGCTCCCCTGCCCCACGCCGAGCAGCGAACCCATGCCGAGCTCGGTCATCTCCTTCTCGCCGAGGATTTCGACGGTGAGACCCAGCCGCTCCAGCTCCTTCACCCGGCGGGCGAACTCGGCCGGGAAGAGGATGTTGGCGGGTTCGGAGACGAGGTCGCGGGTGAAGGTGATGGCGTCCGCCAATCCCGACAGCGGCTCGAAAGCCGTCTGGGCCGCGCCCGCGTCTACGGCGGCGATGCGCACGGTCTCCACCGAAGGCTTCTTCTCCGCCTTCTCCGTCGTGCGGTAGCGGTCGAATCGATAGCTGGCGAGTCGGGCGCCGAAGGCGGCGCGCTCGGGATCGCGCGGGAAGCGAATCAGCAGCTCCTTCACGCCCGACGCCTGCACGGCGCGGTAGGCAGACGCGGCGGCGTTCTCGACGCCCTGCGCGTCCAACTCCTCCGGCTTGCCTGCGCCGACCACCACCACTCGGGCCGCGTCGATGCCCGACGGCGCGAGCAGCTCAAACGATTGACCCTTCGCGCCGGTGAAACGGCCGGCCGCGATGGCCCGGGCGAGCGCCCCGCCTGTCGCGGCGTCCAGCGCCTGGGCTTCCGCCGACAGCGCGCCGCCCTCATGGGCGAGAACCGCGATGGCCGCGCCGGCGCCGGGGGCTGCGTCGGCGGGGACGAATTCGATGCGCATTAGTCACTCCTGAAAGCTTTTTTGGGGGCATAGCCTGCCCGCACCGGCGATGAAAGCTCCGGCGGTTGTGCCCGTCCTCCGGCGGCGTGTAGAACGGGCCGTCCCGCTCAGGGGCTCCCGCCGAAATCCCCGATGCGCCTGATCGAACGCTACCTCTTTCGCCAGCTGTTGGGGCCGACGTTGCTGGCGACGGCGGCGCTCGGCGGCGTGGCGCTGCTCAGCCAGAGCCTGTCGGCGCTCGACCTGATCGTGAACCAGCGCCAGAGCGCCTTGATCTTCGTCGAGGTGACACTGCTGGCGTTGCCGATGCTGATCAACATGATCCTGCCGGTAGCGGTGTTCGTGGCGGCCCTGGTGGCGCTGAACCGACTTCAGACGGAGCAGGAGCTGGTGGTCTGCCAGGCGGGCGGGCTGTCGCGCTGGAAGCTGATCTCGCCCGGCGTGCGGCTGGCGGTGCTGGTGACCATGGCGGGCCTGGTCATGAACCTGTGGGTCCAGCCGCTCTGCTACCGGACCATGCGCGCGGTGTTGTTCGAAGCGCGCTCCGACCTTGCCGCCACCCTCGTACGCGAGGGCGAGTTCACCGAGCCCGTGCCGGGGCTGACCGTCTATGGCCAGACCATCGACCAGGGCGGCGTGATCCATAACCTCTTCATCCACCAGCAGATGAGCGGCGGGAACGCGGCGACCTACACCGCCCGCGAAGGCCGGATCGCGCACCGGAACGGCGCGCCGGTGCTGGTGATGAAGCAGGGCACGACGCAGCAGTTCTCCAACCGCGGGGTGCTGAACTTCCTGACGTTCGAGGAGTACGCCTTCGACCTCGGGCCTTACCTGCAGAGCGGCCAGAAGATCCGCTACAAGGCCTCCGACCGCTACCTGCACGAGCTGTTCTTCCCCGACCTTTCCGTGGAAGAAGAGCGCAAGAACCAGTTGAAATACCTGGCGGAAGGACATTCGCGCCTGTCGTCTCCCCTCTACAGCCTGACCTTCATGGCGATCGCGCTGGGCGCGGTGGTCGGCGCGGGCTTCAGCCGGCTGGGCTATGGGCGGCGGATCGCGATCTTCGCGGCCATCGCGGCCGTGGTGCGGATCATGGGATTCGCCGTGCAGGCGGCCTGCGACGACAGCGCGTGGCTCAACGTCTTCCAGTACGTCGTGCCGATAGCCGGGGCCTGGTGGGGCTTCTCGCGCATCTTCCGGCCGGTTCAAGCCAAGCGCGCCCGGGGCGCCGTGACTGCCGGAGCGCCCGCATGAGGCTGGGCCGGATCGAGCGCTACGTGCTGAACGGGCTGATGTCGTCGGTGGCGGCCGCGCTGGCGGTGATCGGCTCCGTCGTGCTGCTGATCGAATTCGTGGACATCTCCCGCACGGTCGGCGGGCGGGCGGAGGCGGGGTTTGCGCAGCTGCTGTGGCTGACGTTGCTGAAGGCGCCGGCCACGATCCTGCTGCTGCTGCCCTTCTGCTTCCTGTTCGGAACGCTGGCGGCCTACGTGGGCCTGAACCGGCGTAGCGAGCTGATCGCCATGCGCGCCGCGGGCGTCTCCGCCTGGCGCTTCATCCTGCCCGCCGCCGCGGCCGCGTTCGTGGTCGGCGCGGTGGCGGTGGCCGTGCTGAACCCCGTCACGGCCATGATGACGGCGAAGTTCGAACAGGCGCGCACCGACCTGATGGAGGACTTCACCGCCGCCGCGCCCAAAGAGACGTGGCTGCGGGAAGGCAACGACCAGAGCCAGATGGTCATCCGCGCCCAGGACCATGACCGCACGGACGGCACGATCCGGCTGAAGGGCGTGTCCCTCTTCGTCTATTCCATCGCCCAGAACGGCGCGCTCACCTTCCAGCGGCGCATCGAGGCCGATGAGGCGCAGCTGAAGCCGGGCTACTGGCAGCTGAGCGGGGTGCGGGAAGCGGCGCCGGGGGCGGCCTCCGTGCGCTCCGAAAGCCTGACCATCCCCTCGACGCTCAGCGAGGAAGACGCGGTCGAGCGATTCACGACCCCCGAGGCGATCGCCTTCTGGCGACTGCCTGCGACCATCCGCGCGACCGAGCAGGCGGGATTCTCCGCGCTGGCCTACCGGCTGAGGCTCGAGCAGCTGCTGGCCACCCCGCTGCTGTTCGCCGCCATGTCGGTTCTGGCGGCTGCGTTTTCGCTGCGACTTATCCGGTTGGGCGGGCTGGCGAGCCTGGCGGCGTCCGGCGTGGCGCTTGGGTTTATCTTCTTCTTTTTCAATCAGTTCTGCGGCGCTC
>JBLNCT010000028.1:0-64884 GCA_050260915.1 Parcubacteria group bacterium | reverse complement strand
CTCGAGGGGAGGAGGGCAGGGTGGAGGGTGTGCCCGCTGAGATTGGGCGATGAGCGCTGGTGGGCTCAGAGCCTCACGCGCTTATCCGTCAGTACTCTGCACTCACCCCCATCCCCGACCCATCCCCCCTCGAGGGGGAAGGGAGTCATCTGCCCGTCTTCAGCCCCATCAGGTTCACCAGATGCACCAGCATCAGCAGCGCCCCGGCTGACGAGAGGACCATCAGGGGCCGCCAGGGAATCAGCCTCGGCCCCTTCAGCGGATTGGGCGGCAGCGCGCCTCGCCAGCCGCAGAAGGCGGCGATGACCACGAAGCCGGCGAGCAGCGAGAAGGTGAGCGGATAGTCCACTCGCGCCCCTTGCCACCGCTTCCCCGGCTTTTCCACAGAAGATCGCAACCGGCGCCAGATGTTGTGGTCCAAAGGCGCTGTGCACACCACTGGTCGGTGCTAGCGTTCTCCTCTCAGCTTTTGTTCGGAGGCGATTCGCTTATGCCCGCGCCGGCGCCCTGGAGCGTGAAGGGGATCGATCCCCGGGCCCGCGAGGTCGCCAAGGAACTCGCCCGGCGCGAGGGCCTGACGCTGGGCGAATGGCTGAACAAGATGATCGTCGAGCAGGAGGGCGGCGAAGCGGAGCCGGAAGCGGGCCGCTACGCCCGCGCCGAGCCTGACGAGCCGATCCCGCTGGAGCCTTCCGTGCGGGGGCTGCTGGGCCGGGTCGAACGCTCCGAGCGCGAGCAGATCGCCGTCGCCGCCCGGTTCGAGGGTCTGGCCGAGGAGCTGCGCCACGACCAGATGCGGCTGGCCGAACGCATCCGCCGCATGGAGCAGAGCGGCGAGGGCTACGGCTCGACCGAGGCGCTCAGGGCGCTGGAGCAGACGGTCAGCCGGCTGGCGGGTCACGTCTACGACAACGAGTCCACCACGCAGGACATGCTGCGCGACCTCGGCGCCTGCTTCGTGAAGCTGGACGGGCGCCTCAGGAAGGTCGAGGGCCGAAGCGGCGGGGCGGGCGAACTCGACCAGGTCCGCGCCGAGATGATGTCCTTCGCCGAGGCGCTGGAGCGGAAGATCGCCCGGGCCGACGCCGTACACGCCCAGGCGCTGGAGCGGCTCGGCGAGGAAGTGGCACGGATCAGTGAGCGGCTGGCCGAGCGGATCGCCAACTCCGAGCGCCGAAGCTCCATGGCCATCGACGAGGTCAGCGAGCACGTCAGCCGCGTGGCCGAGCGCATCCACCAGCGCCAGGAACGCGCCGCCGAGGACGTCTCCGACCGCATCCGCCAGGCCGAGGAGCGCACCGCCCGGATGCTGGAGGAGACGCGCGCCCAGATCGAGGCGAGCTTCGCCAACGCCCGCGCCCGCTTCGCGCCCGCCGAGATGCCGCTGCCCGCGGACGGCGTGATCCGCGAAGTCGATTCGCCCCTGGACGAGCCGGCCAGCTTCGCCGAGGTGGAGGGGCTCTCCACGCGCGAGATCATCGAGCAGGCGCGTACCGAGGCGGCCCTGGGCGCCGTGCCAAAGGCGGCGCGCAAGAGCGAGGGCTTCCCGTTCTTCCCGCTGCGCAAGAAGCGCAAGGGCCAGTCTTCGACCACCCTGCAGACGGCGCTGTTCGTGACCGGCACGGCGGCCGCATTGGGCGCCGGGGTGGCGAGCTACATGCTCGGCGTGGCGGAGCCTTCTCCGTCGACCGTGTCCGTACCTGGCTCGGACGCCCAGCCGGTCGCCGGCGAGCCCCGGCTGGCGGTCGCCCTCGATCCGCAACCGGCCGATCCGGCGCCCGCGCCCGCCAAGCCGCAGATGGACGAGGCCGCGGCCCTCTACCAGGAGGCCGTCAAGCAGCTGAAGGCGGGCAAATGGGACGGCTCGGAGCAGCTGCGAAAGGCGGCGAACCTCGGCTACCCGCCCGCCCAGTTCTACCTGGCGCGGCTCTATGAGACCGGCGGCCCGGGGATCGTGAAGGACTCGGTGGAGGCGCGACGCTGGACGCAGGCCGCGGCCATGGGCGGCGAGCCGAAGGCCATGCACAACCTCGCTCTCTACTACTATCAAGGCGTCGGGATCGGTAAGGACCCGGCGAAGGCCGCCGAGTGGTTCCGCCGCGCCGCCGAAAAGGGCCTGACCGACAGCCAGTACAACCTGGGCCGGCTCTATGAAGACGGCGTCGGCGTGCCGAAGGACCCGGCGCAGGCCTACCACTGGTACGCGCTCGCGGCCGCTTCGGGCGACGCCGACGCCAAGGCAGCGGCCGACCGGATGGCGCAGCTGGCCAGCCCCCAATGACGCAAGTGCTCCCCCTCTGGGGGAGCTGTCGGCGAGGCCGACTGAGGGGGCTCAGGCCCGCTGACTCAGTGCGGGTGAGCCCCCGTCCCGGCCTTCCCCCACAGGGCGAAGACTTTGGGCGGCGTTGACGCGGGAGTCTCACGTCCTATGGTCCCGCTCTAGGGAGCGCAAACATGACCATCGCAGGAGCTGACATGAACGCGCGCGCGCCGGTTCCTCCGGTCATCTGGGTCTTCGGCGTCTTCTCCATCGTGCCCCTGTTCATCGCGGCGGCCATCTACTGCTACGGGCCCGCGAACATGGCCGGGCCCGGCCTGCTGGCGCTTCTGGCCTATTCGATGGGCCTGCTGGCCTTCCTGGGCGGCGTTCGCTGCGGACTGGAGTTCGCCCGGCGCATCCAGCGCTGGTATGTGATCGGGCTTTCCATCATCGCGCCGTTCGTAGGGTTCGGCCTGCTGCTCGGCTCGATCCGCTTCGACGTAGTCTGGCAGATTTCCGGCTTCCTGCTCGCCTTCCTGCTGCAGTGGGTGTGGGACGTGAACGACCACGAGGGGCCGGAGTGGCGGCCGAGGCTTCGCACCTTGCTCACCGGCGGCGCTGTGATCCCGCTGGCGTTTGCGCTGGAAAAAGCGCTGCGGATGTGAGCGCCGGAAGCGCTCCGCCTGCCGTCCCGTCATCCCGCGTAGGCGGCCGTCGCCTCTAAGGCCTCGCCGATCAGCCGACGCGCGCGCTCGTCCCGGAAAGGGAACGCCTTCAGAAAGACCTCGGCGTTCAGCCCGGGGTGGCGGCGCATGGCCGATCTTTGCCAGTAGTCCGCCCGCGCGGCATCGCCGTTCAGCCGGTGGCTCAGCGCCGCGATCATCTCGATGAGCGCATGGGCGCCGGGCGCGCGTGCGGCGCGTTCGCCCCATGCCGCGGCGGCCGACCAATCCTCCTCCGCGAGGTGCGAAAAGGCCCGCACGCCCATCATGCCGTAGGCCAGCGGATCGAGGGGACTGAGCGACAGGGCCTCGTCGATGTTGGCGCGTGCGTCCCGCGGCTGGCCGATCAGGGTCTTGGTCCAGCCTTGGCTATACTTGGCCTGGGCGTAGTTCGGACTTAGCTGAGCCGCGCGGTCGAGCCACGGAAGGCTGGCGTCGAGATCGCCATGCAGCCAGAAGGCCCGGCCCTTCACGAGATTGCAGAAGGGATCGAGCGGCTCCCTCTCCAGGGCCGCGTCCGCGTGGCGTTGCGCTTCCATGGCGGCATCGCCGGGGTCGCCCGCAAACTGCAGGAAGGCGTCCTCGAACCGGGTGAAGGATAGTCCGGCATGCGCCCGGGCAAAACCGGGCTCCAGGGCCGCGGCGCGCTCGAAGAGCAAGGCGGCCAGCGCATTTCCCTCGCGGCTGAAGCGGTACATGTGCTGCAGGCCGAGATGATAGGCGGCCCAGGCGTCCAGGTTCTCCGGCGCGGTCAGCCGCGCGCACTGGGCCTCGTGGGCGGCGATCTGAAGGTCCAAAGCCGCGACCAGGGCGCGCACGATCTCATGGCGGATCTCGTGCACCCCATCCGCCGGGAAGCGGTAGCGCTCGCTCCAGACGACGCCGCGGGTCCGGGTCTCGGCCAGCTCGACGCTGACGGCGATGATCCTGCCGTCCATCTCAACGGAGCCGGAGAGGCAGTAGCGGGCGCGGAGCGAGGCCGCGACACGATCCAGCTCGGCCGGACCGCGAAACTGGAACGAGGAGCCGCGGGCGATCACGAACAGCCAGCGCAGCCTGGACAGCTCGACGATCAGATCGTGCGGCAGGGCGTCTCCCAGCACCGACTCCGCCGCGGCCGCGCCGATGGGCGTGAACGGCAGCACCGCTATGGAGGGCCGCCCGATCGCCGGCAGGGCGCCCGCGTCTTCGCGAGCCATCAGCTCGACCGGCGCCACGAAGCGGAAGCCGAGCTTGTGGACGGTGCGGATAGCGCCCTGGCTGGCGCCGTCGTCGCCGATCGCCTGGCGCGCGGCCTTCACGCGGCTGGCGATTGCGGCGTCGGATACGATGCGGCCGGCCCAGATGGCCTCGACGAGTTCGTCCTTGGAGACCACCCGGCCCCGGTTCTCGACCAGCAGACGAAGGAGGGCGAGAACCTGCGGCTCGACCGGCCGTCGCACGCCGTCGCGCCTCAGCTCGCACTGATCGGGATCGAGGACGTATGGCCCGAACCGGTACATGGGCCGACTATCTCACGAATTTCTCCGGGAAATCTCCAGGTTTCCGTCAAGCGGCGCCGGGCGGGCCGGGGCAGGGTCTGAGCTCTCTGTCACCAAGGGGCTTTGACCATGAGACCAGTACTTGCAGCCGTAGCGGCGCTCAGCTTCGCCGCCACCGCGGCCCTGGCGCACGATGCGCCGAAGGATGCCTACAGCTGGGGACCGGCGCCGGCCGTCTTCCCCACCGGGGCGCAGATGGCGGTGCTGTCCGGCGATCCGGGTTCGGCCGGCCTGTTCACCGTGCGGCTTCGCTTCCCGCCCGGATACGCCATTCCGGCTCACAACCACCCGACCGACGAGCTGGTGACGGTCATCGACGGCAAGCTGTCGCTCGGAATGGGTGACAAGCTCGACAAGTCCGGAGCGACGACGCTCAAGCAGGGTGGTTACGTCGTCGCGCCGGCGAAGATGAACCACTACGCCTTCAGCGACTCCGGCGCGGTGGTGCAGATCACGGCGGAGGGGCCGTTCGGCCTGACGTACGTCAATCCCGCCGACGATCCGACCCGTACCCCCTAGTCGGACCGCATGGGCAGCAGGAGGAGGCGGTCCAGCCGCAGGGCGCGTGCGTCGCGGAACTGCGGCAGCCCGAGCGTCGCCCCCTGCTGCCCGTCGCGCGGCTGCGGCCGGTAGGTCCGGAACAGCCGGTCCCACCAGGACAGGTTGAACCCGAAGTTGCTGTCGGTCTCCTCGCGCCGGATGGAGTGGTGGATCCGGTGCATGTCGGGGGTGACCACGATTCGGCGCAGCGCGCGCTCGACAGGCTCGGGGATGCCGACGTTGGCGTGGTTGAACATCGAGGTGGCGTTCAGCACGATCTCGAAGACGACCACCGCCAGCGCCGGCGCGCCCAGCAGCACCACCAGCGCGACCTTGATCGCCATCGACAGCAGGATCTCGAGCGGGTGGAAGCGCACGCCCGTGGTCACATCGACATCGAGATCGGCGTGGTGCACCCGGTGCAGGCGCCACAGCAGCGGCACACGATGGAAGGCGACGTGCTGAGCGTAGATCGCGAGATCGAGCGTCAGCAGGGAAACGACCAGGGCGAGCGCGCCGGGCGTCGGGACCAGGTTGAACAGGCCGAAGCCGTGCGCGCTCGCCCAGAGCGCCACGCCCGCCGCACCCAATGGGAAGATGACGCGGACGGCCGCGGTATTGAGGATGACCAGGCTCAGGTTCGCCGGCCAGCGGGACCGCCTTGGCATCGAGCGTGGGCGTTTCGGGTGGATGAACTCCCAACCAACGAGGCCGGCCAGGACGAGCCCGAAGGCGGCGAGGCGGATGATGGGTTCGGCGGGCATCAGTCCGGCGCCAGCGAAGTCCAGCCGATCGGGTGGACACGTCCCGCACCCAGCGCCCCCGCCAACGGCCGCGTGGCGAAGAGGCCGCTGAAGGCCTTGTCGCGCACGTTCAGCCCGCCCGCGTAGGCGCCGAACGCCGGCAGCACCACGCGCAGGCCGTCCGAGACGAAGCAGCGGCGGCGGACGGTTCGTCCCCGACCCATCACCCGCGCGGAGGGGTGGAGGTGGCCCGCGAGTTCTCCGGGCTGCGCACCGGCTTGCGGCTCGTGGCGCAGGGTCAGGGTCTCGACGGTGAGTTGGTCGATGACGTCGCCCGGCAGGGACTTGGGCCCGTCCGCGTCGTGGTTCCCGACCACCCACAGCAGGGTGCGTCCGCTTGCGAGCGCGCAGATGCGCCGGGCGTCATCGGCGTCCAGGCGGGTTTCCGCCTTGCCGTCGTGGAAGCTGTCGCCGAGGAAGATCAGCACGGCCGGATCGGTCGCGGCGACCTCGGCCTCCAGACGGCTCACCGTCTCGCGCGTGTCGTAGGGCGGCAGCATCTGGCCTCTCGCCGCATAGCTGGAGCCCTTCTCGAAGTGCAGGTCGGCGACGATCAGCGCGCGGCGGCTCTCCAGCCACACCGCCCCGGACGGCCGCATCAGCACCTCCGCGCCGTTCACCAACAGCCGCAGCCCCCCGCAGGGGCTGACGGCGAAGTCGTAGGTGGCTCTGGGAAGTGCGCTCATCGCCCTTCCCCCAGTTCATCTGGGGGAAGTGGCCCGAACGCGCAGCGGAGGGTCGATGGGGGTAGAGTCCAAGCTCCCCCATCGACCTTCGCGGCCTTCGGCCTCTCAGGCCACTTCCCCCAGACAAGCTGGGGGAAGAGCCGTGGCGCTGCGCCCATCATGCCAATGCCTCGGCGATCAGTTCGTCGGCGACTTCGGTCAGGATCATCTCGCCGGCCTCGCCCGCGACGCGCTCCTTGCCGATCTCCAGCATGATGGGGACGGCGAAGGGGGTGACGTGGTCGACCTTCGCGTGGCGGATATTGCCCTTGATGCGGCTCAGCATCTGGCTGACCCGCGCCACGTCGATCATCCCCGTGGCCGCGTCGGCTCTCGCGCAGCGGAGAAGCAGGTGGTCGGGCTGGTGGCGGCGGAGCACGTCGTAGATCAGGTCGGTCGAAAAGGTCACCTGGCGGCCGGACTTCTGCTCGCCCGGATGGCGGCGCTCGATCAGGCCGGCGATGAGGGCGCAGCCCTTGAAGGCGCGCTTCATCATGAAGCTTTCGTCCAGCCAGGCTTCGAGGTCGTCGCCTAGCATGTCCTCGTCAAACAGCTGGTCGAAATCAAGGCCGTCCATCGGCTCCAGCGACCAGATGGCGAGCGCATAGTCGTTGCAGACAAACCCCAGCGGCCCGACCTTCGCCCGCTCCAGCCGGCGCGTCAGCAGCATCGCCAGCGTCGTGTGCGCAAGCCGCCCCTCGAAGGGGTAACAGATCATGAAATGCCGCTTCCCGCGCGGGAAGGTCTCCAGCAGCATCTCCTCCTCGGAGGGCAGCAGCGACTTGTCGCGCTGGACCTCCAGCCATTCGCGCACGTCGGTCGGCAGGGCGGGCCAGGCGGCCTCGTCGTACATCATCCGCCGCACGCGCTTGGCCAGGAAGGTCGAGAGCGCGAACTTCGAGCCGCCCCAGCTTGGCATCTTCGGGTCGTCGTGCGGGGCGGGCGTGACGAGCGCATTCAGCTGCTGCACCTCGCGCAAGCGCCAGACCTGGCCGGCGAAGATGAAGGTGTCGCCGGGGTCGAGCATTTCGAGGTAGCCCTCCTCGACCTCGCCGATCTTGCGGCCGGGGCGGCCCGCGCGCCCGGCGATCCGCACGCTCAGCATCTCCGGCGACACGATGGCGCCGACGTTGAGGCGATGGCGCATGGCGGTCTGGAGGTTGCGCACCCGCCACCTGCCGTCCTGCCCCTTCACGATGCGGCGGAAGCGGTCGTAGGTCTTCAGCGCATAGCCGCCGGTCGAGACGAAATCGACGACGGTCTCGAAGTCCTCCCACGACAGGTTCCGATACGGCGCGCTGGTGCGGACCTCGTCGTAGAGGGCGAGTGGGTCGAACGGCTCCGAGCAGGCGCAGCCCATGACGTGCTGGGCCAGCACGTCGAGCGCGCCGACGCGCGGCGGGTCGCCGTCCAGCGCATTCTCGTAGATCGCCTCGCGCGCCGCCTGGCACTCCAGCATCTCGAAGCGGTTGGCGGGGACGAGGAGGGCGCGGGAGGGCTCGTCGAGGCGGTGGTTGGCGCGGCCGATCCGCTGGACCATGCGGCTCGCCCCCTTCGGCGCGGCGAACTGGATGACGAGGTCCACGTCGCCCCAGTCGATGCCGAGGTCGAGCGTCGAGGTGCAGACGACCGCCCGCAGCTCGCCCTTCGCCATCGCCGCCTCGACCCGGCGCCGCTGCTCGGCCGCCAGACTGCCGTGGTGCAGCGCGATCGGCAGGTTGTCCTCGTTCAGCCGCCACAGCTCCTGGAAGGCGAACTCCGCCTGGAAGCGGGTGTTGACGAAGATCAGCGTCGTCTTGTTGCGCTTGATGACGTCATAGACGTCCTCCATCGCGTGCTGAGCTGTGTGGCCAGCCCAAGGCACCCGGCCCTCGGAAAGCAGCACGTCCACCTCCGGCCGCGCGCCGCCCTGGCCAAGAACGAGGTCGATGCCCGCGTCGGCGGACGGCGAGAGCCATTCTCTGATCAGGTCCGGATCATCGACGGTCGCGCTCAGACCGACCCGCCGCAGGTTCGGCGCGAACTGCTGCAGCCGCGCCAGATCGAGACTCAGCAGGTCGCCGCGTTTCGACGACCACAGCGAATGGACCTCGTCCAGGATCACGCACGACAGGTCCTCGAAGTAGGCCCGAGCCCCCTCCCACGCGCAGAACAGCGCCAGTTGCTCCGGGGTCGTCAGCAGGATGTCCGGCGGCTTCACCCGCTGCCTTTGCCGCCGCGCGACGCCGGTATCGCCCGTGCGGCTCTCGGCGGTCACCTTCAGCCCCATTTCGGCGATCGGCGCCATCAGGTTGCGCTCGACATCCACCGCCAGCGCCTTCAGCGGCGAGATGTAGAGCGTATGCACCCCGCGCGGCGTGTTCGGCGGCGGCCGTTCGGACAGGTCGATCAAACTGGGCAAAAACCCCGCCAGCGTCTTGCCGCCGCCGGTCGGCGCGATCAGCAGAGCGGACCGTCCCTGCCGCCCCTTCTCCACCATGGCCAGCTGGTGCGGCCTGGCCTCCCACCCGCGCCGCGCGAACCACTCGGCGAAGCGGGGCGGCAGAAGTGCGGGGGACACGTCGCGGGCCATTTGTCGCCTATAGCATGTTCCCGTTCCGTTTCCATTCGAACCGGGGTAGTGGAATCGTGTGAACGCGCTCGCCCCCACACTGGACCTGGCGGCGGCTCTGGTGGTGTTGCCGGGGCCCAAGGCGGCTGTGGCCGACGGGGAGGGAGTGCGGGAGATCCGGGCGCCGTATGCCCGCGACATGATCGAGCAGGGCCCGGTGCTGTTGGCCCATGCGGCGATGACGGCGAGGCGGCTGGGGCTGCATGCGCCGCCGCGCTCGGCCCGGATTTTCGATGCGCTGGAGCTCTATGCGTTCGTGCGGCCGGCGCGGTTTGCGGCGCCGTCTTCGGCGGGGCTGGCGTTGGCGCTCGGGTTGCCGGAGCCGAAGGGAGCGGTCGCTCAGGCGGCGGTGTTGCGCGAGGTGTGCGCGGTCCTGCTGAAGGAGTTGGCGGAGCAGCCCTGGCCGACGCGTGAGGAGGCGCTGGCGACGGCGGAGACGCTGGCGCGAGGCGGTTGGTCCTGGGGGCCGGCGGTTATCGGGGCGCTGCGCTCCGCGCCGCTGCGGCGCGAGCATCGCGGGTCGGGGCTCGATGTCTGGGGCCGTATTCCCGAGTGGGAGGATGCCGCACCGCCGGGGGAGCCTGGGACCAAGCCCATCGAGGCGGAGGACGCGGCCGAGCGGCTGAAGACCCTGCTGCAACGCTCCGGGCTCGACGAGGCTCGTCCGATGCAGGCGACCTTCGCCGCCGAGGCCGCCTTCGCCTTCCAGCCGCGCGACCGCGAGGGCGAGCCGCGCATGATGCTGGCCGAGGCCGGCACCGGCACCGGCAAGACGCTGGGGTATCTCGCGCCCGCCTCGCTGTGGGCCGAGACGAACGGGCCGGCGGTCTGGATTTCCACCTACACCCGCGCCCTGCAGCGGCAGATCGAGCGGGAGAGCCACTCGGTCTTCCCCGACCCGCAGCTCCGGGCGCGCAAGGCGGTGGTGAGGAAGGGCCGCGAGAACTACCTCTGCCTGCTGAACTTCCAGGAGCAGGTGAATGCCGCCCAGCTCGGCAATGGCGACCTGATCGGGCTCGGGCTGGCGGCGCGGTGGGCGCGGGCGACGCGCGACGGCGACATGACCGGCGGCGACTTTCCGGCCTGGCTGCCGGGGCTGTTCGCCATCAGCCCGGCGGCGCAGGCGAGCCCGGCCAACCTCGTCGACCGACGCGGCGAGTGCGTGCATGCGGGCTGCATCCACTACCGCGCCTGCTTCATCGAGAAGGCGATCCGGGGTTCGCGCCGCGCCGACATCGTCATCGCCAACCACGCGCTGGTGCTGACCCAGGCGGCCTTCGACGGGGCGCGAGCGGCGCGAGGCCTGAAGGGCGACATCGAGACGACGAGCCTCAAGCGCATCGTCTTCGACGAGGGCCACCACCTCTTCGATGCCGCCGACAGCGCCTTCGCCGCCGCCCTGTCCGGTGCGGAAGCCGCGGAGCTGCGGCGCTGGATTCGTGGCCCGGAAGGGCGCGGGCGGCGGGGCAGGGGGCTGGAAGCGCGCCTCATGGATGTGCTCGGCGACCGCGAGGATGCGCGCCGGGCGCTGCAGGATGCGGTGCGAGGCGCGACGGTGCTGCCGGGCGAGGGCTGGTCGGGCCGCATCGCGCCGCCGGACGGGCAAGTGAACCCGATGGGGCCGATCGAGCACTTCCTCGTCGCGGTGCTGGAGCAGCTGCGCGCCCGGACCTCGCCTTCGGAAGTCGGGATGGAGTGCGCCGCGCGGCCCGCCACCGATCTCGTGCGCCAGACCGCGTCGGAGGCCGCCAAGGCGCTGGCCGCCGTCGAGGCGCCGCTGCTCGCCTTGGCGCGGCATCTGGAGGACGTGCTGGACGAGGAGGCCGATACGCTCGGTCAGTCCGAACGCGCCCGGATCGAAGGGGCGCTGCGCGGGCTGGATCGGCGGGCGCGGATGACGCTGCCGGCGTGGCGCTCGATGCTGCGGGCCATCGATGAGGACTCTGAGGACGACCCCGATTTCGTCGACTGGTTCGACGCCACCTTCCTCTATGGCCGGGTGGTCGACGCCGCCTGCCGCCGCCACTGGGTGGATCCGACCGAGCCGCTGACCGCCGCCGTCATCGCCCCCTCGCACGGGGTGCTGGTGACGAGCGCGACGCTGGCCGACTCCACGCTGGAGGACCCGTTCGCGCTGGCCGAGATGCGCACGGGCGCCGCCCGCCTGCCGGATCGGCCGAAGACCCTGCGGCTCGCCTCGCCCTTCGACTACGCGAAGAACGCCCGCGCCTTCGTGGTCACCGACGTCGGGCGCGAGGACCCGCGCCAGGTGGCCGCCGCCATGCGCGAACTATTCCTGGCGGCGGGTGGCGGCGGGCTTGGCCTCTTCACCGCGATCCGGCGCCTCAAGGCGGTGCATGAGAAGATCGCCGCGCCGCTCGCCGAGGAGGGCATCGCGCTTTACGCCCAGCACGTCGATCCGCTGGAGGTCGGCGCGCTGGTCGACATCTTCCGCGCCGAGGAGGACGCCTGCCTGCTCGGCACCGACGCGGTGCGCGACGGGGTGGATGTGCCGGGACGGTCGCTCCGCCTGCTCGTCTTCGACCGCATGCCCTGGCCTCGCCCGGACATCCTGCACAAGGCCCGCCGCGCGCGGTTCGGCGGCAAGACCTACGACGACGCCATTGCGCGAGCCCGCATCGCCCAGGCCTTCGGCCGCCTGATCCGCCGCGAGGACGACAAGGGCGTCTTCGTAATGCTCGACCCCGCCGCCCCGACGCGGCTGTTCTCCGGGTTGCCCGCGGGGGTGGAGCTGCAGCGGGTCAGCCTCGTGGAGGCGATCGAGGCGACTGCTGAATTTCTCGGGTCTTCCCCCTCTGGGGGAAGTACCGGCGAAGCCGGGGATGGGGGCTTCACCCGCTGAGTCAGCGGGCTTGAGCCCCCTCAGTCAGCTTCGCTGACAGCTCCCCCATAGGGGGAGCACCTTAAGCCATTGACGCGCAACCAAGTGGTTGCATATCATCCCGCCCGATGGATACGGACGCCGTCTTTCGTGCGCTGGCGGATGAGAGCCGCCGCGCATTGCTGGATCGGTTGTTTGAGCGAAATGGCCAGACGCTGGGCGAACTCACCGAGGGGATGGCGATGAGCCGGCAGGCGGTGACCAAGCATCTGGCGGTGCTGGAGGCGGCGAACCTTGTCGCCACCCATCGGCGGGGGCGCGAGAAGCTGCACTACCTGAACCCCGTTCCCATCGCCGAGATCGCCGACCGCTGGATCGGCAAGTTCGAGCGCCCGCGGGTCGATGCGCTGGTGGCGCTCAGGAAAGAGCTGGAGGAGGACCGATGAACCGCTTCGTCTATGTCACCTACATCCGCACGACGCCCGCCAAGCTCTGGGAGGCCCTGACCCAGCCGGAGTGGACCGAGCGCTACTGGTTCGGCTGCCGGCAGGAGAGCGACTGGAAGGCCGGATCGTCCTGGAAGATCGTCATGCCGAACGTCGGCCTGACCGACAGCGGCGAGGTGCTGGAGGCCGATCCTCCGCGGCGCCTCCTGCTCTCCTGGCGCAACGAGTTCATGCCGGAGCTGAAGGCCGCGGGCTATTCGAAGATGACCTACGACATCGAGCCCGAAGGTGAGCTGGTGAAGCTCACGGTTACGCACGAGATCGACAGCGCGCTCTTCATCGAGAAGGTCTCGGACGGCTGGCCGAAGATCCTGTCGAGTCTCAAGAGCCTGCTGGAAACGGGTGAGGCGTTGCCGAGGCCCGCATAAGGCGCCGCCGCCCCGGGGGAGCAGGGCGGCGGCCACAAGAAGCGCGCGATCAACGGCTGGCGAGCAGCGCGTTCTCTACCGGCAGCTTCTTGAAATAACGGGCGGTCACCAGCGGCGAATCCAGCCGCGAAACGCTGGCGTCCAGCGCGTGGCGGCGGCAAGCGCGGTAGTCGGTCCAGGCGGCCAGCTGACGAGGGCCCGCGCCGTTGGCGCAAACCCGGTCGGCGGCGCCGTTCAGGCGTGCGAGCGCGATCTGCGCCCCGCTCGCGCTCGACAGGTTCAGGTCGCCGAGCGAGACGACCTCGCTCCGCGCCGGGTCCTCTGCCGGTCCCGCTACGGCGGCGCCGCTCCAGGCCAGGATGGCGGCGGAGATCGAAAGCGATAACAGCTTGCGCATGGCGTAACTCCGGGGGAAGTCCCGCTGCTGAGCGGGGGGGCAAGGTCGCGTCTGAGGAAGATCGGGACGTTACGCGCGCCGCTCGTCTTTGTGATTGACTGAGCGTCCCAATGATTTGACCGGCGGTTCCAATATTCGTAGCGTCGAATCACGCGTTCGACTGAAAAGTGAGATCATCATTTCTCCCTGCTTGGCAGTAAAGTGCCGTTAGTTGGCGAAGTAACTAAATTACCTCGGCAACGGATATTTGGCGATGGCCATGAATATGCTGTCATCCGAAAGTAGAGGGGCTCGGATTGGGTCGCTCGTCTGGTCGGCGCTGCCGGAGACGGGTGCGGCCGACGTGCGCCGGCTGAACCGGGCCACCGCCTTCATCGAGCAGAACCTCGCCTCTCGGGACCTCACGCCCGAGGCGGTGGCCAGCGCGGCGAACGTGTCGCGCTCGACCCTCTACCGGCTGTTCAAGTCCAGGGGCGGCGTCCGTCATTACATTCTGCAGCGGCGTCTCAGCATGGCCTCCGAGCGGCTCGGCGATCCGGCGGAGTTCCGGCAGGTCGGCGAACTCGCCTTCGACCTCGGCTTCGTCAGCGAGGCCCACTTCAGCCGCGCGTTCCGGCAAGCTTTCGGCGCGCCGCCGGGCGCCTTCCGCTGGGCGCTGGGCGAAGAGCGCCGAACATCGGCTTGACGCGTGTCAATGCAGGCCCCGCCGGACGGGTTAGCCTTGGCCGCTTCCACGCGAAGAAGGAGCGGAACGATGGCTTTTCGGCGAATTCTGGCGTTGGGGGCGGCGATTGCGATGTCGGGTTCGGTCGGGGTGGCCGCGCACCCGGTCGCCGACGCCGCCGCACCGACGACGGCGGGCTGCCCCGGGGGCGGCTACGGCATGATGGGCGGCTACGGCATGGGCCCCGGCATGATGGGCGGGGCCGGCTATGGGATGATGGGCGGCAACGGTCCGGGCGCCGGGGGCGCATGGGCGGGTCGACCGGCCGGCAAGCTCGCCCTGACGACCAAGGACGTTGGCGACTACCTGCAGGGCTGGCTGTCGCGCGGCGGCGGGACCCGACTGAAGGTCGGCCGTGTCCAACAGTCGGGCGACACCATCACCGCCGAGGTCGTGACCAAAGCCCACGGCGACCTCGTCCAGCGCTGGGCCTTCGACCGTAACACCGGGCAGATGTCGCCGGCCGGATAAAGGCGCGCCTCTCAGTCGCTTCGCGACAGCTCCCCAGAGGGGGAGCACCTGCCGTGCGTCAGTGCTTGCCCCGGTCCCTGCCGAAGTTCGGCTCGGGGGACTCCTGCCCGAGCGCGATGATGCCGCGGCGGATTTCGCGGGTGCGCGTGAAGATGTCGTGGAGCTTGTCGCCTTCGCTCCAGCGGATGGCGCGCGAAAGCGCCTGCAGGTCCTCGGTGAAGCGCCCGAGGATTTCCAGCACCGCGTCCTTGTTGGCGAGGAAGATGTCGCGCCACATGGTCGGGTCCGACGCGGCGATGCGGGTGAAGTCGCGAAAACCCCCGGCGGAGTACTTCATCACCTCGGTCTGGGTGACGTTCTCCAGGTCGGCGGCCGTGCCGACGATGTTGTAGGCGATCAGGTGGGGCAGGTGTGAGGTCACCGCCAGCACCAGGTCGTGGTGCTTGACGTCCATGGTATCCACCTGGGCGCCCAGCGCGCGCCAGAAGGCCGACAGCCGCTCCACCGCCGCCTGATAGTCGGGCGAGGTGTTGTCGTTGGGCGTCAGGATCACCCACCGGTTCTCGAACAGCTCGGCCAGGCCCGCGTCGGGGCCGGAGTGCTCGGTGCCGGCGATCGGGTGGCCGGGGATGACGAAGACGCCCTTCGGCGCGGAGCCGTTCAGGGCGTCCGCGATGACGCCCTTGGCGGAACCCACGTCGGTGAGCGTGGCGCCGGGCTCCAGCGCGGGCGCGGCGGCGACCACGGCCTCGGCGACCGCCAGCACTGGGGTGGCGAAGACGACGAGGTCTGCCCCCTCCACCGCGTCAGCCGGGCTTTCGGCGACCCGGGTCGCAAGGCCCAGTTCGCGGACGCGCTCGCGCACCGCCTCGCTGGCGTCGAACACGACGATCTCGCCCACGGCGCCCACCTCGCGCGCGGCGCGCACGACCGACGAGCCGATCAGGCCGCAGCCGACGACGGCCATGCGTTCGTAGATCTTCGCCATCAGCGGCTCATGAACTCGGTCAGCGCCTCGACCACGGCGCGGTTGTGCTCTTCGAGGCCGATGGTGATGCGCAGATGGTCGGGCAGGTTGTAGCCGCCGACCGCCCGCACGATCAGGCCCTTGGACGCCAGGAACGGCTCGGCGTCGGCCGCGGTCTTGCCCGACGTCTTCGGAAAGCCGACCAGAACGAAGTTGGCCGCGCTCGGCACCGGCTCCAGCCCGATGCCGCCCAACTGCTGCACGAGGTATGGCCGCCAGCGCTCGACCAGCTCCAGCGAGCGACGCTGGAAGTCCTCGTCGGCGAGCGCGGCGACGGCCGCTTCGATGGCCGGGATGCCGACGTTGAAGGGCGGACGGATGCGCTCCAGCGCGTCGGCGATGTGCGGCGGCGCGTAAGCCCAGCCCACGCGCAGCGCCGCCAGCCCATGGATCTTCGAGAAGGTCCGCGTGACGACGACGTTCTCGCTCTCGCGGGCGAGCGCAATGCCGTCCTCATAGTTCGGATCGGTCGCGAACTCGGCATAGGCGCCGTCCAGCACCAGCACCACCGACGGCGGCAGGCCGGCGTGCAGGCGCCGCACTTCCTCGCCCGAAATCCATGTCCCGGTCGGGTTGGCGGGGTTGGCGATGAAGACGATCCGCGTGCGCTCGTCGACCAGCTTCAACACCTCGTCGATGTCGATGGTGTAGCGGGTCTCCTTCGCCAGTCGCACCTCGGCCTGGCAGGCGCGCGCGCCGATGGCGTAGGCCGCGAATCCGTGCTCGCCCTGGATGACGTTGTCGCCGGGCTCCAGGAAGACCTGGTTCAGCATGGCGAAGATTTCGTCCGAGCCGCAGCCGAAGACGAGGCGGTCGGGCTCCAGGCCGTAGCGCTCCGCGATGGCGGCGCGCAGGGGACCGGCCTTGCCGTCCGGGTACATCTGCAGGCGCCCGGCGGCCTCCGCGTACGCCGTCTGCGCGGCGGGCGATGACCCCAGGACGTTCTCGTTGGAGGACAGCTTCACCGGGTGTTCGACACCCTCCACCTTCGACTTGCCGCCCACGTACTGGGCGATGTCGAGGATGCCGGCTTTAGGGGTCGGCCGGGGGGCTGCGAAACGGTCGGCGGGGGAAGCAGTCATTTGAAGCGAAACCTTAGGGAAGGTGCGCCTCTTACACGTCGAATGGCTCCGGCGCAGCCCCGATCACGCCGGAAAGCCGCCCGGGAGCCCGCGCAAGGCGCTCGTCATCGGCCTGATAGAAGCCGGAAAGGGCGAAAAGCTTCAGGCCGCCGGCTTCGGTCAGCAACCGCCCGGCGACGCCGTCCTGGCTGAGCGCCTCGAGCGTCTTGCCGGCCGGCCCCGGCGCGTCGGTGACCCAGAAGGTCATGTCGGCGCCTGTGGGTTCGACCTCGACTTCGGCGACGGCCAGCGCGGAAAGCGGACCCCATTGCACGAGACAGGGCAGGGTGGAAAAGACCTTCAGCGCCGGCTGGGCCAGCAGCTTGCCCCACCAGGCGCTGTCGGGGGCCAGCGCCAGCACAGCCACGCCGCCGGGCGCCTTCGCTGCGGCGAGGGCATCCTCGGGCTTGGCGGCCAGGCTAAGCCTCGGCGCCGCGCCGAAACGCAGACGGGTGAGCTCGACCAGCCGCGCCTCGGCCTTGCCGCCCCACACCGCGAGGTGGAACGGCCCCTGCCGCGACAGGCTGTCGGCCATCAGCTCGCGCCAGATGCGGACCACCAGCGCGGTGTCCGCCGCCAGGCGGGTGTGGGTTAGCAGTCGGCGCAGCACCTGCGCCTCGCGGCCCGGACGCAGGCCGAACTTGCCGCCATCGCCCGCCGCGCGCTTGGCCGCCGCGACCTGCGCCGCCAGCGAGGCGCGCTCGTCGATCAGGCGCAGCAGATCGGCGTCCACCGCGTCGATGCGCGCGCGGACCTCATCCAGAGACGGCGATGCGGACGGGGCGTCGGCGCCCATTTTCATCCCCCGAGCGAGAGCGGGCGGACCATAAGCATTGCGAGCAGAGGCGCAAGCCGCCCGTTCGCCGCAAGATTCGTGCGTCAGAACAGCCGCGGCGCCGGCGCGATGTGAAGCGGACCCAGCGTGGTCTCGCCGTTGCTGAAGGTCAGCGTCGCGCCGCCGAAGCCGGCTTCCGGCGGGATGGCGCCGCCGCTCATGTCGCTGAGCGCATCGCCGGCCTTGCGCAGGTCGACGTCCAGCTTGCCCTGCACGCGGCCATCGGGGCCCACGGTCAGGCGGTCGCCGTGCGCCACGAGCTCGGCCCCGCCCGCGACGAGGCTCGCCTTGCGGACCTGCGCCTCGCCCCCGCTCGCGACCCAACTCTGCGCCATCGAGCGCCAGTTCGGGCCGGCGAAGGCGCTCATCTTCGAGAGGATCACTTCCAGGTCCATGTCGACCGGCTTGTCGGCGGCCACCCGCGCGAGGAGGCCCGGCAGGTGGGCCTTCGCGCCCGTCACGTTCAGCAGCACCGCGCCCTGGTCGTCCGGACCGGGGCGGACGGCGACGTTCAGGCGCTCGGCCGATTGCAGCAGGTAGTCCTGCGCGCCGGGCGCCGGCGTGAAGGTCAGGTTCGCGCCTTCGACCGCCAGCCGGGGCACGTCATTGTCCATGCCCGCCACGCTCGCCCGCAACGCCTGCCCGTCGATCAGCAGCGGCCCGCCGATGGGCCGGTTCAGCGTGACACCGGTGGGCGCGTACGCCACCCAGTGGTTCAAGGCATAGATGTAGGCCTCCGCCTTCAGCGTCGGAGCCGCGATCCCCCAGCCCGACGGTTCGGCCATGCGGAAATCGGTGAAGTCCGCGTCCAGCCGGAACGGATAGCCGCCGAGCTTCCGGTCGGACCAGGAGACGGTGTAGCCGCCCTCGCGCAGAGCCGCGGCGCCCGCGTCCATCCGGCGCTCGGCTTCACCCTTCAGCCAGAACCAGGCCGCCGTCCACGCCACGATCACGACCGCCAGCAGCAGGAAGGGAATGTACAGGCCCCGTCGGCTGTGTTTGCGGGGCGCTACGCTATCGTGCAGGGTCATTGCGTGGGGCGTTCTTCAGGATCGGCGATGGAAGACGGCGCAGGCGGCGACCGCTGGGTGTTCGGGTACGGCTCGCTCATGTGGCGGCCGGGGTTCGCCTTTGTAGAACGTCGTTCCGCCGTACTCCATGGGCGTCGGCGCGCCTTCTGCATCTATTCCGTCCATCACCGCGGAACGTACGAACGCCCCGGTTTGGTCCTTGGCCTGGCGCCGGGCGGATCGGTGCGGGGGGCGGCGTATCGGGTTGCCGAGCCTGAGTGGCAGGACGTCTACGCCTACCTGCGCGAACGCGAGCAGCCGACGGAGACCTACTTCGAAGCCTGGCGCGAGGTGAGGATCGACGGGAACGGCCGGGCGGAGGCGCTGACCTTCCTCTCCGACACAGCGCATCCCCAGTGGGCCGGGGCGCTGACGCTGGAGCAGCAGGCCGACCTCATCGCCGGCGCCAAGGGCTTGTCCGGCCGCAACATCGACTACCTCCGCGACCTCGTCATGCACCTCCACGAGGAGGGTGTGCGGGAACACGGGATGGAGCGGTTGCTGGCGATGGTGGAGGAGCGTGAAAGCCCTTCCCCCTGGAGGGGGGAAGGGTTTGGGATGGGGGTGGGAGACTCTCCGCGACCACTCCCCTCCGCATCGGAAGCTGAAGCGGCGCCACCCCCATCCCCGACCCTTCCCCCCTCCAGGGGGAAGGGAGGTTAGAGCCCCTCCGCCAAGAGCGCGTTCGTGGCCGTCTCGATGCGGTCTTCGAGCTGCTTCATGAACTCGCCGCGTTTCAAACCCGCCGGAATGGGCTCCAGGAATTCGAACACGATCACGCCCGGCCGCCGCAGGAAGCCGTGGGCGGGCCAGTGGACGCCGGAGTTGGTGGCGAGGGGGGTGCAGGGGAGGCCGAGGTCTCGGTACAGGGCGGCGACGCCCGGCTTGTAATCGGGCTCGGCGCCGGGGTCTTTCCGCGTGCCTTCGGGAAAGATGATCACCTGGCGGTCTTCGGAGAGCCGCTCGCGGGTGTCCTTGACCAGCTTCTTCAGCGCCGCGGCGTGGCCCGCGCGGTCGACGGCGATCATGCCGCCCTTGATCGAGTACCAGCCGTAGAAGGGGATCACGAGCAGCTCCTTCTTCAGCACGAAACAGGCGTCGTGCAGGAAGCCGAAGGGGCCGATGGTGTCGAACATGCAAAGGTGCTTGGCGCCGATCAGCGCCGAGCCTGTCGGCATGTGCTCGCGCCCGCGGATCTCGACCTTGATGCCGCAGATGATCCGCATCGCGACCGTGACGAACCGCGCCCAGACGCCGATGGCGATCACCGTCCAGCGGCGCGGCGCCAGCAAGAGCGGCGTCATCAGCAGCGCGGCGATGGTGGAGGCGACGTAGAAGACGGCCGTGAACAGGAGCGAGCGGATCCAGATCAAGCGTGGGCCTCTTGGTTCGTCTGCTTGTCCTTCGGCCCAAGGCTCAGGAACGCCTCCCGGCCCAGGATCGCCAGGTACTTGGTGTATTCGAGCGCCATGATCCGCACGCCCCGGTTCGTCTTCGTCCAGCGCGGGGTGTCGAGGGTCTCGGTCACGACCGGATAGGAGATGATGTCGGCTTCCGGCATGGCGGCGTGCAGTTCCAGCAGCGCGCGCGGCATGTGGAAGTCGGCGGTGACCAGGATCAGTTTCCTGTAGCCCTTGGTGCGGGCCCACTCGGCGGTTTCCTCGGCGTTGCCGACGGTGTCGGCGGCCATGAAACCCAGGTCGACGCAGCAGTCGTAGACCTTCTTGCCAGCCTTGGTGACGTCGAGGATGTCGGCGCGGCTGGCCTGGCGGTTGACGCCGGAAACCAGCAGGCGCTTGCCCTTGCCTTCCTCCAGCAGCTTGGTCGCCGCCTCCAGCCGGATCACCGAGGCGCCGGTCAGCGCCACGATGCCGTCGGCCACCGGCGGCTCCGGCGCGGGGGTGGAGTGCTGGACGCGCGTGGCGAAGGCGAGCAGCCCCACGGTCCAGATCATCACCACGATCAGCAGAGCGGCGAGGCTCTTCATCCCATCTCCTTCAGGAGCCCGATCGCCGCCTGGCGCACGGCGAGCGCCGCGACCCCCGCCGCCAGCAACGGCGCGGGGACGAGGGCGACGAGGTCGCTCCACGCCACCGGCAGCACCGGCGTCAGGCCCTCTCCCCCTCCAGCGAGTCGGGCGACGGCTCCGATGATGGCGGCCCCTCCCGCCCCCAGCAAGCCCGCCAACGCGGCCGTGCGCCCAAAGCGCAGCTGGAAGAGGTTGGTGATGTAGGCCCGGCTCGCGCCCGACAGGTGCAGCACCTCGATGGTGTCGTGGTGCGCGGCGATGCCCGCACGGGTCGCGAAAGCGATCACCGCGCCCGCCGCCGCCGCGATCAGCAGGAAGACGGCGAGGGCGGTCCAGCGGGCGACCGCCGCCGAGCGCTCGATGTCGGCGATCCAGAGGTGGTGGTCGTCGACCGTGGCGTCCGCGCCTGCCGCGCCCAGGGCGGAGGTCATGGATGCGGCGGTGGCGGGCCTCTTCCGGTCCAGGGTGACGGTGACGAGCCGCGGCACCGGCAGGTCCTCGGTGATGACGCCCTTGCCGAGCCAGGGTTCGAGCAGCGCCTCGGCCTTCTGCCGCTCCATCGCGCGGGCTTCGGCGACGCCCTTCACGCCGGAAAGCGCTTCGGCCGCGCGGGCGGCGGCTGCGTCCGCGCTCTCGATCCCGGTGGCGCGGACGACGACGGTGGCGGACCCCTGGAGTTGGCTCGTCCACCCATGAGCGGCGCGGTTGGCCGCCAGGGCTCCAAGGCAGGTTATGGAGGCGAGGAACACCAGCACCGCCACCACGAAGATCAGCGCGACATCCCGCACGTCGCCCTTCGGCAGCAGCGGCCCGGGCTTCCAGCGCTTCTGGTCGAAGGCGCTCACAGCTCCGCTCCCGTGCCGCCGTAGGGGATCAGGCGTCCGCCCTCCAGATGCAGCACCGGCTGGCCGGCGCGCGAGACGAGGTCCTCGTCGTGGCTAGCGATGAGCACCGTCATGCCAAGCCGGTTCAGCTCGATGAACAGGCGCAGGATGCGTAGCGCCAGCTCGTTGTCGACGTTGCCGGTCGGCTCGTCCGCCAGCAGGATCTGCGGCCGGGCGACCACCGCCCGCGCGATGGCCAGCCGCTGCTTCTCGCCGCCGGAGAGGGTGGCGGGCAGGGCATTCATCCGGTCCTTCAGGCCCACCCAGGCCAGTAGCTCGGCCACGTCGTCGCGGTAGCTCGACGGCTTCTGGCCCGCGATGCGCAGCGGCAGGGCGGCGTTATCGAAGGCGGAGAGGTGTTCGAGCAGGCGAAACTCCTGGAACACCACGCCGACGCGGCGGCGCGTGGCGGTGCGCGCTTCGGGCGAGAGGCGGGCGAGGTCGCGGCCGAACATCTCGATGCGGCCGCTCGTGGGTTTCTCGTCGAGGTAGATGAGCTTGAGCAGGCTGCTCTTGCCCGCGCCCGACGCGCCGGTGACAAAGTGGAACGAGCCAGGCTCCAGTTCGAAGGAGATGTCGCTCAGCACCTCCGGCGCGTGGCCGTAGCGCAGGCCGACGTTCTCGAACCGCAGGACCGGTCCGTCATGAGGCGGCGGCTCAGGCGGGTTTCTGGACATGCGAGCGGAAATCGGCGACCCCGAACGGTGACGTCCTGTTGTGGGGTAGAAGTGCGGCGCATGGAAGTCCTTCTGACGGAGCAGGAGATCGCCGCCCGCGTCGAGGCGCTGGCGGGCGCGATTGCGCCGCGCGTCGACGCGGAGACGGTGGCTGTCTGCCTGCTCACCGGCGGCATCTGGTTCACCGCCGACCTGACGCGCGCGCTCGGGCGACTAGGCGTGAACCTGCGCTTCGACGCCCTGTGGCTCTCTTCTTACAAGGACGAGCGCGCGAGCTCCGGTCGTTGCCAAGTGCGGGCCGACCTCCAGCGTCCGCTGTCCGGCAGGAAGGCGCTGGTGGTGGACGACGTCTTCGACACCGGCCTCTCCCTCAGCGAAGCCGCCCGCCTCGTGAAGGACGCCGGCGCTTCGGAGGTCCTAACAGCCGTCTTCGCGAGAAAGCCGTGGCCCTCAGCCCGCGCCATCGAACCGGACTTCGTCGGCTGGGAAGCGCCCGCGCGGTTCCTCGTGGGCTACGGCATGGATTCAGCAGGCTCGATGCGCGCGCTGCCGTACATCGCGGCGCTGGACTGATCCTTCTCCCCTTGCGGGAGAAGGTGGCCTGCGAAGCAGGTCGGATGAGGGGTTTCTCAGAACCGTCAGCTTCGGTGCAGCGGCTCAGCTTTCGCGACGGACAGGGTCTTCAACCCCTCATCCGTCGGCCTTCGGCCGCCACCTTCTCCCGCAAGGGGAGAAGGAATTCAAAGCCACGGCGCGGGGGTTTCCATGGCGAGCATCTGCTCATACGTGGGCCGCGCCCGTATCACCGCCCACTTCGACCCGTCGACGAGGACCTCGGGCGCCAGGGGCCTTGTGTTGTATTCGCTGGCCATGGCGGCGCCGTAGGCTCCGGCGGACATGAAGGCGACGAGGTCTCCGGCCTTCAGGGGTGGCAGGTCGCGCTGGCGGGTGAAGGTGTCGCCGGTTTCGCAGATGGGGCCGACGACGTCGTAGGGCTCCGCCGCGCCGGTCGTTTCGCGAACCGGGCGGATGTCGTGGAAGGCCTCGTACATGGCGGGGCGGATAAGGTCGTTCATGGCCGCGTCCAGGACGAGGAACTTGCGGCCTTCGGGGCGGGCGTGGAGGTGGATCACGCGGGCCAGCAGGACGCCGGCGTTGGCGGCGATCACGCGGCCGGGCTCGAAAGCGAAGGTGATGTCGAGGCCTTCCATGACCTTGCCGACCATGGCGGCGTAGTCGACGGGGCTCGGCGGCTCCGGCTGGTTGAAGTAGGGAACGCCGAGGCCGCCGCCGAGGTCGAGGCGCTCCACCGTGTAGCCCTCGACGCGCAGCTTCTCGACCAGCGCCCGCATCTTCCTGAAGGCGGCTTCCAGCGGCGCGAGGTCGGTGATCTGGCTGCCGATATGGCAGGCGACGCCGACCGGGTTGAGGTTCTTGGAGACGGTGGCCTTGGCGTAAAGCCGCTCGGCCTCGGCGATCGAGACGCCGAACTTGTTCTCGGACTTGCCGGTGGCGATCTTCGAGTGACCGCCGGCCGAGACGTCCGGGTTCACGCGGATGGCGATGGTGGCGACGACGCCGAGCTTCTCCGCAATTGCGTCGATCAGGTCGAGTTCCGGCTCCGACTCGACGTTGATCTCGGCAACGCGGGTCTTCAGCGCGAACTCGATCTCGGCCGCCGTCTTGCCGGCGCCGGAGAAGACGATGCGCTCAGGGGGAATGCCGGCGGCCAGCGCGCGGCGGATCTCGCCTTCGGAGACGGTGTCCGCCCCGGCGCCCTGCTTGCCCAGCACCTTCAGCACCGAGACGTTGGAGTTGGCCTTCACCGCATAGGCGATCAGCGGCTCGCCGAGCCCCGCCGCGATCAGGGCGGCGCGGAAGACCTGGTAGTGCCGCACCAGCGTGGCGGTCGAATAGACATAGACGGGCGTGCCCACCGCCTCTGCGATGGCGGTGAGCGGGACGTCTTCGCAATGGAGCTCGCCCCCCCGGAGCTCGAAGTGGTTCATTGCGGATTGGCGTAGGGATCAGGCAGCACGCCCTGCGGCGCGGTCTGGCCGGGATTCGATGACTGGCCGCCGATGGGCAGGGTGCGCGGCGGCGCCGGGTCCATGTCGCGGTTGACGTCGCTCTGGCGGTTCACGCCGCCGGCGGCCTGGGTGTTCTGGTCGGCGTTGTCGCTCTTCTGCTGGCCGGTGGCGGTCGCGTCGGTGCGGGCGTTGGTGGAGGCCTTCCACAGCGGGTTCGGCCGCTGCAGTTCGCCGGTCTTGCCGCAACCCGCGACAAGCATCGCGCCTGCCAGAAGGAGCGAAAGTGCGAGGACTTTTCCGTTCATCCGAGGATCTCCTTCCAACGGGCGATCTGGGCCCGAACCTGTGACGGCGCCGCGCCCCCATAGCTGGTGCGGCTTGCGACCGACGCCTGCGGGGTGAGCACGGAGTAAACGCCTTCGGTGATCCGAGGGTCCAGCTTCTTCATCTCCGCCAAGGGCAGGGCGGATAGATCACAGCCCAGCTCCTCGCACCGCTTCACCGCGGCGCCGGTGACGTGGTGGGCGTCGCGGAAGGGCATGCCTAGTTCCCGCACCAGCCAGTCGGCGAGGTCGGTCGCGGTCGAGAAACCGGCGCCCGCCGCCGCGGCCATCCGGTCGGCATTGGGCGTCAGGTCGGCGACCATGCCGGCCATCGCGAGCAGGGAAAGCTCCAGCGCGTCGAAGGCCTCGAAGGTTGGGACCTTGTCCTCCTGCATGTCCTTCGAATAGGCGAGCGGCAGGCCCTTCATCACCACCATCAGGCTGGTCAGCGACCCCAGGATGCGGCCGACCTTGGCCCGGATCAGCTCGGCGGCGTCCGGGTTCTTCTTCTGCGGCATGATGGACGAGCCGGTGGTGAAGGCGTCCGACAGCTGCACGAAGCCGAACTGCGGCGTCATCCAGACCACAATCTCCTCGGCCAGGCGCGACAGGTGGGTGGCGCAGATCGACGCCGCCGCCAGCGCCTCCAGCGCGAAGTCGCGGGCCGAGACGCTGTCCAGCGAATTGGCGGTGGGTTCGTAAAATCCCAGCGCTTCCGCCGTCGCCTGCCGGTCGATGGGGAAAGGCGAACCCGCCAGCGCGGCCGCGCCCAGCGGGCACTGGTTCATCCGGTCGCGCGCATCCCGGAACCGCGAGGCGTCGCGGGCGAACATCTCGACATAGGCCATCAGGTGGTGGCCGAAGGTCACGGGCTGGGCCGGCTGCAGGTGGGTGAAGCCGGGCATGATGGTGTCAGTGTGCGCCTCGGCCTTGGCCAGCAGCGCCCGTTGCAGCGCCTCGATCTGCCCCGCCGTGCGGTCGCACGCCTCCCGCACCCAGAGCCGGAAGTCGAGCGCCACCTGGTCGTTCCGCGACCGGGCCGTATGCAGCCGCCCCGCCGCCGGGCCGATCAGCTCGCGCAGCCTGGCCTCCACGTTCATGTGGATGTCTTCGTACTCGTCGCGGAAGGGGAAGGTCCCCGCCTCGATCTCCCGCTCGATCTGGTCGAGCCCCTTCTGGATCGCGCCTTCGTCGGCGTCCGAAATCACGCCGACCTTCGCCAGCATCTCCGCATGCGCTCGCGACCCGGCGAGGTCCTGCTTCGCCAGCCGCTTGTCGAAGCCGATGGAGACGTTGATCGCCTGCATCAGCTCGGCGGGCTTGCCTGAAAAGCGCCCGCCCCACATAGCTTGCCCCGCGTTCTTGCCGGAGCTTTTGGAGGCGTCGTCGGTCATATGAGCGAAGTCCAGGCGGCGAAGAGGCGGCCCGACCTGATCCGGTGGGCCCTTGTGGTCGCCGTGCTGGTTGGCGCGGCGGCGGTTCTATACGTCATCGGCAGCGCTTCCTTCAAACCAAAGACGCCCGCGGACCTGAGCGATCTTCGCAAGGGCGGGCTGGAGAAGCTGGTCGTGACGAAGACGCCAGCGCCGGCGCCGGACGTCGTCTTCACCGACGCGAGCGGCAAGAGCCTGACGCTGGCCGACTTCAAGGGCGATGTGGTGTTGCTCAACGTCTGGGCCAGCTGGTGCGCGCCCTGCAAGGAGGAGATGCCGACGCTGGCCAAGCTCCAGGGCGCCTATGCCGCCCAGCCGGTGAAGGTGGTTACGCTCAGTGTCGACAAGGACGACGACCTGCCCAAGGCGCGGGAGATGATCGCCGCCAACCCGCCGCTGGCGCTCTACCGCGACCCCGCGTTCAGGATGGCGTTCGCCCTGCAGCCGGCGCTGAAGGGCTTCCCCACGACCATCGTCTTTGACCGCAAGGGCCGCGAGGTCGCGCGTCTGGAGGGGGCCGCCGACTGGTCGTCCCCTGAAGCGCGGGCGCTGGTGGAGCGGCTCTTGCGCGCCGGCTGAAAGGCCGGATTTTCGTTGACCGTCCGCCGGGCCCATGTTCACCCTGAACGCTGCAATCCTAGAGTTGGGCCTGCAGACGTTTCCTACGACCCCGGCACGAACCGGGCCGAAGAAGCCGCACTCCCCCAGAACTCCGATTGTTACCGGGCAGCCTTGTGAGGCCGGCCCATTCTGGAAACGGCTTGTCTAAGGAGACAGCGACCCATGTCGAACGGGACCGTAAAGTGGTTCAACACCACGAAGGGCTACGGATTCATCCAACCTGAAGACGGCGGCAAGGACGTCTTTGTGCACATCAGCGCGGTCGAACGCGCCGGCCTGCGCGGCCTCAACGAAGGCCAGCGCGTCAGCTACCAGCTGAAGGAAGAGCGCGGGAAGACGGCCGCGGTGGACCTGAAGGCGCTTTGAGTCTCGAACCCTTCTCCCCTTGCGGGAGAAGGTGGCCCGAAGGGCCGGATGAGGGGTCGCACTGACCCGTCCACCGCGAAAACGGCGCCGCTGCTACGAAGCGGATCGTTCTGAGAAACCCCTCATCCGTCGGCTGCGCCGACACCTTCTCCCGCAAGGGGAGAAGGGGGCGTTCGGGCCGCCGCCCACTGCGCGATCGCGACGCCGGCCAGCGCCAGCGCTGCGCCGGCCGCCTGCATCGGTCCCACTGCCTCTCCGAACAGCACCCAGCCCAGAAACGCCGCGACCACCGGCTGGATCAGGACCACGACCGCAGCCGTCGCGGCGGGCAGTCGTCCTAGCGCCCAGGCGATGGCGCCCTGGCCCAGCACGTGGACAAGGGCGAGGCCGAGGCACGCGCCCCAGCCGCTCCAGCCCGTCGGGATCACTGACTCGCGCAGGGCGAACATCACCGCCGCCAGCGCAAACACACCCACGAGGCTCGACCAGAACATGATCGTGCCGGTGTTCCGGCTGCCGCGCGCGAACCGCACGCAGAGGAAGTAGCCCGAGTACCAGAAGGTCGTCAGCGCCGCGAAGGCGTCGCCGAGCCCCGGCCTGGTCCCGATCTGCGGACCTGCGTGGCGGGCCAGCGCCACCATGACCGCGCCCGCAATCCCGAGCGCCAGGCCGATCACGAAGGCGCGGGCGGGGCGCTCACGGAACAGCCACCAGCCGACGACCGTCACCACAATCGGCGTCAGGTTCGCCAGGACCGTGGCGTTCATCACCGAGGTGTAGGCGATGCTGTAGTGCCAGAACGCGAGGTCCAGCGCGAAGAACACGCCGGCCAGCAGGATCACCCGGTCCGGCCCCTTCGCGCCCTCGCCCCTGAACGCGAACGTCGCCAGCATCGGCAGCGCCAACAGGAGGCGCCAGAAACCCGCCGCGGCTGGGCCGGTCTCGGTCAGGCGCACGAAGATTGGCGTGAAGCCCAGCGCGATGGCGCCGAGGAACAGAGCTACGAGCGCAGACGAGCGCGAGCGGGAGTCCATAGCGCTCTTGTGGATTGCGCCGCCCGCTTTGGAAAGTCTCAGCTGAAACGGTCTTCCCCCACATGCGTGGGGGAAGAGCCAAGCTCCGCCCGCACGTCATCCGCCGTCACACCCCGCGCCCGCAGCTCGCGCAGCGTTTCGGCCCTGTCGCGCTTGGCGAAGCGCTTGCCGTCGGGGCCGGTGAGCAGGCGGTGGTGGCGGTAGACGGGGGTGGGGAGGTCGAGCAGCGCCTGCAGCAGGCGCTGGATGTGGGTGGCCTCGAACAGGTCCTCGCCACGGATCACGTGGGTGATCCCCTGCAGCGCATCGTCGACCACGACGGCGAGGTGATAGGCGACGCCGACGTCTTTTCTCGCCAACACCACGTCCCCGGCAAGCTCCGGCTGGGCGCGCACCACGCCCTTGCCTTCTTCCAGGAAGGTCAGCCCCGCCCAGTTGCCGACCACCTGTCGCGCGGCATCGAGCGACAGCCGCCAGGCGTAGGGGCGGCCTTCCTCCAGCCAGCGCTCCTCCTCGTTCGGATGCAGCGGGCCGGCGCGGAAGGGCTCCGGCAGGCCGTGCGGGGCGCTCTGGATTTCGGCCAACTCCTTACGCGTGCGAAAACAGCGGTAGAGCAGGCCGCGCGCCTTCAGCCGTTCCAGCGCGGCTTCATAGTCGGCGAGATGGTCGGACTGGCGGCGGACGGGCTCTTCCCATTGAAGACCCAGCCACGCGAGATCCTCGTAGATCGCCGCTTCATACTCCGGCCGGCAGCGGGTCCGGTCGATATCCTCGATGCGCAGGATGAACCGGCCGTCCGCCTCGCGCGCGGCCTCAAAAGCGGTCAGCGCCGAGAAGGCGTGGCCCTTGTGCAGGTATCCGGTGGGGGAAGGCGCGAAGCGGGTGACGAACACCGGCGCTTCTTACTCCGGACGGGCGAACCTGGCGAACATGCCGAGGTGGGCCAGCACGGCGCGCAGGAAGTTCTCCTCGCCGCCGAGCTCCGCCTTCAGCGGTACGAACTGCGCGAAGCCGGACATTTCGGCGAGCCCGTGCGCCGCGCACCAGGCGGCGATGGTGGCCAGCTCCACGTCCATGTCCGAAACCTCGGACCCGGCGATCTCGCGGAAGGTTTCCCGCACGAGGCAATAGGCGCTCTCGTCGTTCTCGCGCATGTCCTCAGGGAGAGCGTCCTTGTCGCGCGAGCGCTCGTACATGACGCGGTAGAGGGCGGGGTTGTCGCGGGCGAAGCACACGTAGGCGACGCCCAGCTCGGCGATCAGGATGGCGTCGGCGTGGGCCTTGGCCTTGGCGGCGGCCAGCGCTTCGCCGAGCGCGTCCCAGCCTTCCATGGCGACCGCGTCCAGCAGTTCGCCCTTGTCCTTGAAGTGGTGGTAGGGCGCCGCCGGGCTGACCCCCGCCTCACGCGCGACCGCGCGCAGGGAAAGGGCGTTCGGGCCCTCGTTCTCCAGGATGCGGCGGGCAGCGTCGACCAGGGCACGGCGCAGATCGCCGTGGTGATACGGGCGGGATTCGGCTGCCACTGCGGCGTTCATAGGCGTCCTGACCTGTCGTTTCCTGGGGCTGTTCCCCGCGGGCGCAGGGCTTGCAGCTTCTCTGATGGCGCTCACCATAAAATTATATCCGAACGGTGTAAAGATTTATCTTGACGGCGTTCAGATAGGTGCTATCTAAGCATCGTCCAGATCGGACATCCCCCGCTCCCCCGGGGGCAAACATGGGGCTCCGAGCAAGGGGCCCAGACTAAGGATGTGTGTCATGACCAACGCTCTGACCCGTTTCGAACGCGCCTTCGACCGCACGGCGACCGTGTTCCTGCTTTTCCTCGGCCTGACGACGGCCGGCGCCACCGCGCTGATCGGCCTCTAAGGATATCCGGCTCCCGCCGCCTCTTGCGATGAGGCGGCGGGCGGTGTCCAACTGAGGCGTGACAGCGCCCCAGCCCAACGCGCCGGACGCGGACCTGATCCGCCGGGCGCGTGAACACCTCGCCAATTCCGACCCCGCGCTCGCCGCGCTCCATGCGGTGACCCCGGAGTTCGAATGGCGCCTGCGGCCCGCGGGCTTTGCGGGCCTGGTGAAGATGGTGGTCGAGCAACAGGTCTCGGTCGCCGCGGCAGCCTCCATCTGGCGCCGCTTCGAAGAAGGTGTGGGCGGCGAAATCCTCCCACACCGGATCATGGAATTCGACGAAGAGGGCCTGAAGGCCTTCGGGCTGTCCCGCCCCAAGGCGCGCTACGCCCGCGAGATCGCCGCCGCGCACCTGTCCGGCGCCGTCGATTTCGACGACCTCCACCACCTCCCCGACGACGAGGCCATCCAGCGCCTGACCGCTATCAAGGGGGTCGGGCGCTGGACCGCCGAGACCTACCTCATGTTCTGCCACGGCCGCCTCGACGTCTTCCCCGGCGGCGACGTCGCCCTCCAGGAAGCCATGCGCTGGGCCGACAAGGCCGAAACCCGCCCCACCGAAAAAGAAGCCTACGCCCGCGCCGAATCCTGGCGCCCCTACCGAGGCGTCGCCGCCCACCTCCTCTGGCGCTGCTACGGCGGCGTGAAGCGCGGCGAAATCGCGCTGGGGTGACCTTGCGTGGTTCGACATGCCCCTGCGGGGCTGCTCGCCATGACGATCTCAGAATCCGTCATCCTGAGCAGGCCGCGTCAGCGGCCGTGTCGAAGGACGCACTCACCGTCTTGGAGCCGTCACCTAAAGGCGTATTCTAAGGACGTCGGGAATCGATGCGCCGATTCCCGAGGCTCGCTCGGGAAGGAGGCTGCGTCTTCAGTCCGGTCGCTTGCGTGATATCGGAGGCCGCCGATGCAGGTGCTTAGTCGCCCGCCGTCGGGTTGGCCGGCCCTGGTGCTGAACGCGGACTATCGCCCGCTCAGCTATTACCCCCTGTCGCTCTGGCCGTGGCAGGAGGTGGTCAAGGCAGTGTTCCTCGACCGGGTGGACGTGATTTCCACCTACGACAAGACGATCCATTCCCCGACCTTCGAGATGCGGCTGCCGAGCGTCGTGTCGCTCAAGCACTATGTCGCCCAGGACCGGCCGCCGGCCTTCACCCGGTTCAACCTGTTCCTGCGCGACGCCTTCAGCTGCCAGTATTGCGGCGCGGCCGAGGACCTGACCTTCGACCACCTGATCCCGCGCTCGAAGGGCGGGCGCACGACGTGGGAGAACATTGTCACCGCCTGTGCGCCCTGCAACCTGATGAAGGGCGGGCGCACGCCGAAGGAGGCCCACATGCACCCGCACCGGCACCCCAGGCGGCCGACCATGTACGAGCTGCAGGAGCACGGCCGGCGCTTTCCGCCCAACCACCTTCATGAGAGCTGGCTCGACTTCCTGTACTGGGACATCGAGCTGGAAGCTTAAGGCGGGCCTCGCCGAAGCAAACACGGCGATGTGAGCTGCGCTTTGGGCGCGCGAGGACTTATAAATCCCAGGTTGTTCGGGCTGTTCTTTGGCGGTTTTGTTGCATTAGGCCGCCGGAATTAATCGATCTTCGGTATTCGCGCAGGCCGCGGGAGCTGAGCCGATGAGTGAATCCGTCCTGGGCCGGGGCCGTGCGGCCTCGCCGTCGTTCACTGTCCAGGTGATGGCGCCGCTGCTGGGCCTCGAGGTCCTGCTGGTGGTTCTCCATCTGCTGGGGGCGTCGGGCCTGCTCGGCTACCGGCTCGGGCTCTGGTTCGATCTCAACCGAGAACAGAGCGTCGGCACGTGGTTCTCCTCGGCCCAGCTGCTGGTCGTGGCGCTCGCCTTTGCGCTGGCGGCGCCGAGATCGAGCTCGCCCAGGCCCTGGTTCCTCTGGCTGATGGCCGCCGGGTTCGCGTTCCTGTCGCTGGACGAGACTATCTCGATCCACGAGGCCATCACCGCCATCGCCCGCCATCGCGCCCGCTGGCTGCCGGAGTTTCCCGGCGGCCACGGCGCGTGGGTGGCGGTCTACGGCGTCATCGGCGCGGCGGGGCTGGCGGTGACGTGGCGCGAGCTCCTGCGGCTCTGGAGCGGCTACCGGGTGGTGGCCATCGTCGGCGCCGTGGGCTGCGCAGCCTATGTGTCGGGCGCTGTGGCGGCGGAGATCGCGGGCTATTTCGGCCTGATCCATGACGGCGCGTTGCAGGTCGCGCTGGAGGAGTTCCTGGAGATGCTGGGCGGCAGCCTCATTTTGCTGGCCGCCCTCGAACTACTCCGCACGAAAGTGCGGATCGCGCCTCGTCCGTAGCCGCTACTGGAGCAGGCGCGCGGCCGTGCGCGCGGTCAGGATCGCGACGATCGGCGGGAAGAGGAAAATCGTCTCGAGCAGGGCGATCATGTAGAGGCCGGCCAGCACCGGGCGCCCGTCGCGGATGTTGTGAACGACGCCCGCGACGCAGGGACCGGTCAGCGGTCCCAGGACGAAGTAGGGCGCGAGCCGCTTGAAACGGGGTGACATCGACGGCCTCCGAAGCGTTGCGCTTCGGCCCCGTAACGCGCGACTGCCGAACGCGATGCCGACATTAAGATTTTGTTAAGGAATGCTCAAGCTTTCCGGAGCGGATCAGAAGCTCGACCGCCGCGACAGATGCGCCCACGATGGCGAGCTGGATGAGGCCCGCCCAGATATCCGCCTGCTCATGGACCGGAGCGGCGAGCGTCACCGGCTCGATGAACAGCGCGATCAGCAGGTTGTTGGCCAGATGCGCGCCCGTGCCGAACTCCAGCCCGCCGACGCGCAGCGCGATCCACGCCCAGCTTGCGCCCATCAGCGCCCGCACGAAGAAGGCGCCGGGGTCCACATCCCCGTGGGCCAGGGAGAACAGCACGCCATTGACCAGCAGCAGGACGGGGATCGAGCGGGTGAACGCGCTCGTTTGCTGGAGCAGCCAGCCGCGGAAGATCATCTCCTCCGCCATCGCGGCAAGGAACAGGAAGACGACGGCGGCAAGGACGTAAGCGGCCAGATCCCACGCGCCCGTCGCGCTCAGCACCGGCGGATGCAGCGCCTCGGCGCTGAACGCCTGCTGGAGGCCGACCGCGATGCCCAGGATCGGAAGCGTGATCGCAAAGCCGAGCAGCACCAGCTTCCAGCGAAACCTCGGCGCGGCGGTGACGAAGCTGCGGATAGGGCGCCGGTAGAAGCGCGTGGCGAGCCAGAGCAGGGCGAGCGCCGAGGCGAAAAGGCTCAGGCCCGCCATCGCCAGCACATAGTTGTAGCTCGACAGCGCCGGCCCCAGCCGCTTGCCGCTCGACATCACCTCGACGGCCTGGGTGAGCGAATGGCCGTTGAGCGCCATCGCGGTCATGACGACCGAGATCGCCACCAGCGAGGCGAGGACAAACAGGGCTCCGCCCAGCAGGACGAAGAACAGCAGCCGTCCGAGCCTTCGCTCCCGCTCGCCCACGGGCTGGAGAAAATCGGGCGTCTGCCGCAGGCGCCAGCGGCGGTCCAGAATCAGGTCGCTCATAAACCGAGGATGGCGCCAAACGGCGACGCTTCCTAACCCGCCTCGGGCTCGCGCCACATGTGCCACATGGTGGGCGCGCCCTTGCCGGGCGGGGCCTCATGGATGACCTCGAAGCCGTGGCGACGATAGAGGGCGACGTTCCGGGTCGTGCCGGTCTCGAGATAGGCGGGCAGGCCCGCCTCGTCGACGCGGTTCAGGCCCGCCCGCAGCAGGCGCGAGCCGATCCCCATCCCTTGCAGTGCGGGCGTGACGCCCAGGAACCAGAGGTAGGCGTGCTCCCGGTCCATGGGGTGGCGCTTGTCCATGGTCACCCGAATCTGGAGCAGGCGGCCGATGCGCGAGAAGCCTGTCGCCCGCAGCATCGGCGGAGCGAGCTTCAGTTCGTCGATCAGCGACGTCGGCTCCTTGAGAGCGCCCGATGGCATCCAGACCGCGGCTGCCCCGCCGCCTTCCGGCCGGTCGATCCGCGCCGGCTTCGCGAGGTTGCGCAGGATGTAGTCGAAGAACCGCAGCCGCTCGGCCTCGCGGCGGGCGTCGGCGCGCAGGAACCAGTCGAAGTGCGGGTCCTCGTGGAAAGCGCCGGAAAGATCGCGCGCGACGGCGCAGAGATCGGCCGCTTCCGCTGTCACCGGTTGTTCGGCGCTCCTGCGGATGGCGGCGGGGTCCACGGCGCTACACCTTCTCGCTGATCTTGATGGCGGCCCGACAGGTGGCGCGGATGGCGGCCGACAGCAGGCCGTAGCCGGGAGCCTCCTGTGCGCCCTCGGCGACGGCGATGTCGCGGTGGGCGAGTTCGTCGTCCCGGAACTGGGTCAGCTCGGCGGCGAGGTCGGGGTCGCGCGCGGAAAGCTCCGCGATCTGGCCGGCGTAGTGCTCCTCGATCACTGTCTCGACCGCTTCGGTGCAGGCGTGCGCCGCCTTCTCGCCGAGCAGGGCGGTGCCGGCGCCGAGCGCGAACCCGGCCGCGCGCCAGAACGGGGCGAGCAGGGTCGGGCGCACCTGGTGCTCGTTCAGCAGCGCATCGAAGCGGGCGAGGTGGTCGGCCTCATGGCTTTCCATGTCCGCGAGCTGGCCCGCCGCGCGCTCCTTGCCCCGCGCGGCGTCGAGCACCGCGCGTTGGCCGCGATAGATGTGCACGGCGCCAAGCTCGCCCGCATGATCGACGCGCAGGATCTCCGCCAGACGGCGGCGGGGGGCGGAGGCGCCGGGGCGCGGGGGAACGGGCTTGTCGCTCACGCCGGTCGCTCGCTCGAAGCCCAGAAGCTCATGAAGGAGAGCTTCGCGGAGATGAGCATGTTCCACCCGGCCATGGAGAGGCCGAGGAACGACCACAGCACCTTGTCGCAGGCGGGTGGGTTGATCCTCTCGCCGCGCAGCAGGGCTTCCATGCCGGCCGACGTCGCGGCGGAGCCCGTGCCGGTGCAGCTCTCCGGCCCCGGCCACCAATGCCACTCGACGCCCGCGTGGTAGAAGGCGATCCCCGCGCCGAACAGGAAGATGAAGCCCAGCAGCCCGTGGGCCGGCCCCCACAGCCTTATCCTGAGCGGCGTGCGCAGCAGGGCCAGCGCGACCAGGGCCACGGTCCCGGCCACCCAATAGACCTCCCGCTGCTTGAGGCAGAGGTTGCAGGGGGGCAGGTGGCCGAAGGTCTCGAAGGCGTGCGCGATCGCCAGCATCGCGGCCGAGGCCAGCAACGCCACCAGCGGCCAGCGGTGGAGAAAGGGACGGTAGAAGGCGATCAGCCGGTCCATCACTTCATCCAATAATGCAGCCCGACCAGAATGGCGATGAGGGCGACGACCAGCACGGTGGTCACCAGCGTCAGGCGCCGCTCCACGAACTCCCGCATCGGCGCGCCCCCGTACTTGAACAGGCCGGCCACCAGGAAGAACCGCGCGCCCCGCGTCACCACGGAGGCCGCGATGAAGATCGGGAAGCTGAAGCGCGCGAGGCCCGAGGCGATGGTCACCAGCTTGTAGGGGATGGGGGTGAGGCCCTTGATCAGGATCACCCACACGCCCCATTGCGCGAACCATTGCTCGAACGCCTGCTGGCCCTCGCTGTGGCCGACCAGCGCCAGCAGCGAACGGGCGAGCGGCGCCAAGTAGTAGCCGATGGCGTAGCCCAGCATCCCGCCTAACACGGAGCCCAAGGTGCAGATCAGCGCGAACACGAAGGCGCGCTGGGGCTTGGCGAACACCATCGGCGCCAGCATCACGTCCGGCGGAATCGGGAAGAAGGAGCTCTCGGCGAAGGCGACCGCGAACAGGCCGGCGGGCGCGTGGCGCGAGGCGGCGAGCCCCAGCACCCAGTCGTAGATACGGCGAAGCATGCGCTCTCCGAAGCAGGCGGTCGGGACCGGTTAGCAGGCGACGGCGTTTATGTCTCGCCCCGCTTCCGGGCGATTGTTTCGTTTGTTACTATCCTGCCGAAATGTCGCAGGAGGACCGCCGATGACCGCCCACGCGCACCCGCACCACTACGAGCCGCGCGACCTCGATGCGCCGAAGGACCTGTTCGAGAACCCGCTTGGCACCGACGGCTTTGAGTTCGTCGAGTTCACCTCGCCCGAGCCGGAGCGGCTGAAGGGCCTGTTCGAGCTGATGGGCTTTACGGCGGTCTCGAAGCACCGCTCGAAGAACGTCCTGCGGTTTAGGCAGGGCGACATCAACCTGATCCTCAACATGGACCCGGCCGGTCAGGCGGCCGAGTTCCGGCAGGCCCACGGGCCGTCAGCTAACGCGATGGCTTTCCGGGTGCGGGATGCGGCGGAGGCCTTCCGGCTCGCGGTTGAACGCGGCGCCAAGCCCGTCGAGGGACGCGTCGGGCCGATGGAGCTGAACATCCCCGCCATCGAGGGGATCGGCGGCTCGCACCTCTATCTCGTCGACCGCTACGGCGCGCACGACATCTACGAGGTCGACTTCAAGCCCATCGAAGGCGCGCTGGAGCAGGAGACGAAGAATTCGGTCGGCCTGACCTATCTCGACCACCTCACCCACAACGTCCACCGTGGCAACATGGCCAAGTGGGCGGAGTTCTACGAGCGCGTCTTCAACTTCCGCGAAATCCGCTACTTCGACATCGAGGGGAAGGTGACGGGCCTGTTCTCGAAGGCCATGACCAGCCCCGACGGCAAGATCCGCATCCCCCTCAACGAGAGCCAGGACGAGCAGAGCCAGATCGAGGAGTTCCTGCGCGACTACAAGGGCGAGGGCATCCAGCACCTGGCCTTCGGGACTGACGACATCTTCCACGCGGTCGAGGCGATGCGCGAGCGTGGCGTCCGCTTCCAGGAGACGCCGGACACCTACTACGAGCAGCTGAACGACCGCGTGCCCGAGCACGGCGAGAACCTGCAGCGGCTGCAGGCGGACAAGATCCTGCTCGACGGCGCGCCGACCGAGGGTCAGGGGCTGCTGCTGCAGATCTTCACCGAGAACATGATCGGCCCGATCTTCTTCGAGATCATCCAGCGCAAGGGCAACGAGGGCTTCGGCGAGGGCAACTTCAAGGCCCTGTTCGAGTCCATCGAACTCGACCAGATCCGCCGCGGCGTCGTGAAGGCGGAGGGTTAGATGTGGTGTTTTAGAACCCTTCCCCCTCGAGGGGGGAAGGGCAGGGATGGGGGTGTGGCCGCTGAGATGGGGGGAAGAGCGCTGGTGGGCTCAGAGCCTCACGCGCTCATCCGTCATTACTCTGCACTCACCCCCATCCCCGGCCCTTCCCCCCTCGAGGGGGAAGGGAGAGAGTGGCGCTGATGTCAAAGAAGAACTGGATCCCGGTGCGGGGCGCGCAGGGCAAGCACAGCCGCCAGGCCCACGCCGACCTGCCGGAGGGGACCTATGAGCGCGAGGTCTCCAAGGAGGGCTTCTTCGGCCCGGCGGCCTTCCTCTACCACCGCCGCCCGCCGACCGGCTGGAGCAGCTTCGAGGGACCACTTCGGCCCCGCGCCTTCGACCTCAACCGGCTGAACGAGCCTGCGCCCTCGCCGTGGGATGCGCCGGTGGTGCTGCACAACGCCGCCTGCGAGATGCGCTTCTGGAAGCTCTCAGGCCCGATGCCGGCGCTCGCCCGTAACGCCGACGGCGACCAGCTGCTCTTCATCCACGAGGGCCGCGGCGACCTCTTCTGCGACTACGGCAGGATCGCCTTCGAGCCCGGCGACTACATCTACCTGCCGCGCGGGACCATGTGGCGGCTGGAGCCGTCAGAGCCCGCCGCCATCCTGACCATCCAGGCGACAAACAGCCACTTCACCCTCCCGGACAAGGGGATGCTAGGGGGTCACGCGCTGTTCGATCCGGCCATGCTGGACACGCCCGTGATGGACGAGGCCTTTCGCGCCCATCAGGACACGCCCGGCGACTACCGCGTCGAGATCAAGAAGCGCGGGGAAGTGTCGGTGGTGACCTATCCGTACAACCCGCTCGACGCGGTGGGCTGGCACGGGGAGCTCGCGCCCGTGCGGCTGAACGTGCGCGACATCCGGCCCGTGATGAGCCACCGCTATCACCTGCCGCCGAGCGTCCATACGACCTTCGTCGCCGACCGCTTCGTCGTCTGCACCTTCACGCCGCGCCCGTTCGAAACCGACCCCGGCGCGATCAAGGTGCCCTTCTTCCACAACAACGACGACTACGACGAGGTGCTGTTCTATCACGCCGGCGACTTCTTCAGCCGCGACCACATCGAAGCCGGTATGATGACCTTCCACCCGTCCGGCTTCACCCATGGTCCGCATCCGAAGGCGCTGAAGAACATGCTCCAGCAGTCGAAGCCCGCCACCGACGAGTACGCCGTCATGATCGACGCCCGCGATCCGCTGGAAGTCGCCGAGGGCGCCGCGGCGGTCGAAAACCCGGCCTATGTCGACAGCTGGAAGGGCGCGTGAGCGAGGACGCCGACCTGGCCGAAATGGCGCGCGACGAACTTTTCCGCGCGCTGACGCTCAGCTGGCGCGACCTGGAGCGGGTGGTGCCCTGGGGCGACACCTACGACGGCGTCTCACCCTCCGGCCGGTTCGTGAAGGTCGAACGCAGCTACATCTGGGCCGACGGCGAAGGCGGCGACATCCTCTGCGAGGTGGCGGTCTTCCCGAACGACGTGCTCTATGACCGGGCCGCGCGCGAGAGCGTGGTTATCCGGAGGGAGTAGCGGTGCGGTTAGCTGGGCAGATCGAGGACCATCATCAAGGTTGCGTTGACCGCCCTCAGTTCCGCCTGGGTAAGGCCGCCGATTACGGAGCGGATCTTCGACTTGGGCAACGCTATCAGCTTCTCCGCCATGACCTCAGACTCCACCCTAAGACCGGTGCCGGCGCCGGGCTCAAGACGGATTCGAAGCTTCGCTTCCGTGAGATGGCTGGTGATTGGGCAGAGCACGACGCTGTCCGACAGGTCGATCGTATCGTTCGCCTGAACGATTACGAAAGGGCGCGGCTTCCCGTAGTCACCGCTCGCCGCCGCGAGCACGACGTCGCCGCGTTTCAATCCCAATACCCGTCTTCGACCAGGACGGCTTCGATCCAGTCCATGATCTCCTTTTCGCCCGGGCTTTCCCGGATGCGCCGGAAATCATCCTCCAGCTGCTTGCGGAAGGCCGGATCCTTGCGGTCGTATGTCCAAACCGTCACCGGCCTCATTCCCTTCGCGCGGAGACGCTCGCGATACGCGCGCGTGCGGGCCGCGCTATTCTTATTGGGCGACGCTGCGGGCTTGGGCTTGGTAGCCATGACTGAATCTCCTGCGTCACATGTGACGCATCCCTCGCTGCTTTTCAAGGAACGCGCATGAAGCTCGCCTCGCTCAAGGATGGCCGTGACGGGCGGCTGGTGGTGGTGTCGAACGACCTGGCCTGGTGCACGGATGCCCGCCAGGTCGCGCCTACCCTGCAGGCGGCGCTGGACGACTGGGGCAAGTGCGAGCCGCTGCTGCGGGGGCTGGCCGAAAGCCTTGAGCATGGGTCCGTGCCCCGCAAGCGCTTCCATGAGCACGAAGCGACCTCGCCCCTGCCGCGCGCCTATCAGTGGGCGGACGGGTCGGCCTACGTGAACCACGTCGAGCTGGTGCGAAAGGCGCGGGGCGCGGAGATGCCTGAGAGCTTCTGGACTGATCCGCTCATGTACCAGGGCGGCTCGGACGGGTTCCTGGGCCCCCGCGATCCCATCCCGCTCGCCGACGAGAGCTGGGGCTGCGATCTGGAGGCCGAGGTGGCGGTGGTCACCGGCGATGTGCCGATGGGCGCGAGCCGCGAGGAGGCGCTCTCGGCGATCCGGCTGGTGATGCTGGTCAACGACGTCTCCTTGCGAAACCTGATCCCGAACGAACTCGCCAAGGGGTTCGGCTTCTTCCAGTCCAAGCCCGCGTCCGCCTTCTCGCCGGTTGCGGTGACGCCGGACGCGCTGGAGGGCTGGCGGGACGGCAGGTTGCATGGCGCCATGGACGTCGAGCTGAACGGCCAGCCGTTCGGGCAGGCGGACGCGGGGACCGACATGACCTTCGACTTCGGGACCCTGATCGCCCACGCGGCGAAGAGCCGTGCGCTTTCGGCGGGTTCCATCATAGGTTCGGGGACCGTATCGAATCGCGGGCCTGACGGCGGCCCCGGCAAGCCCATCGAGCAGGGCGGCGTCGGCTACAGCTGCATCGCGGAGGTGCGGACGGTCGAGACTCTGCTCAACGGAAAGCCGGTCACGCCATTCCTTCGCCATGGGGATGTGGTGCGAATTGAGATGCGCGACGCGCGCCGCCATTCCATTTTCGGCGCAATTGAGCAACAAGTCGCAGCGCCGTGACAGATCAACCGGGGGGACGATCTATGAACGCCAGTGTGATGGGCTTCAAACCCAGGAACGAGGCGCTCGTCCTCGACGACTACATCCCGTATCGCCTGTCGATCGCGTCCAACGCGGTCTCCAAGCTGATCGCGCGCGCTTATGAGGACCGCTTTGGCCTGACCGTGCCCCAGTGGCGTCTGATGGCGGTGCTGGCGGAAAAGCCGATGACCCAGCAGCAGATCGTCGTGCGCACCCAGATGGACAAGGTGACCGTCAGCCGGGCCGCACAGGGCCTGGTCTCGCGCCACCTGGTCGGCCGCGCCGCGCACGAGGCCGACGGACGCTCGCACATCCTGGCGCTGACGGAGCAGGGCCGGGCGTTGCACGCGGAGATCGCGCCCCTCGCCCTGGCCTACGAGGGCGCGCTCCTGTCGGGCCTGACCGCCGAGGAGGTCGAGACGCTGAAGCGCCTGCTGATGCGTGTCGAAGGGGTCGCGGGCAAGCTGGCCGGCGAGGCGAGCTAGGTCGAAATCTCGAAGCGCGCGCCGGGTCCGTCCAGAATCTTCAGCCGTGCGCCGGCCTGACGCGCGAAGGACTTCACCAGCCCCGCGCCGGTGCCGCCGCTCCGGCCGTAGTCGTCCGGCAGGCCCACGCCGTCGTCGCCGACCAGAAGTCGCCAGCCGTCGCCTTCCGGAGTGAACGCCACCTGCACCACGCCTGAACGACCGTCCGGGAAGGCGTGCTTGACGGCGTTGGTGACGAGTTCGTTCACCGCCATGCCGAGCGGCAGCGCCTGGTCGGTGCTCATGACGGCCGATTGCGCCACGACCTCCAGCCGCACCCGCTCGCCGTCGGTCATTCCCTGCGCCAGGCCGTTGCAGAGATCGCGGAGGTAGTCGGCGAAGTCGAGGGAGCGCGGCTGTCCGCCCGCGTAGAGGTGCGCATAGGCCTGGGCGATGGACATCACCTGGTTCACGGCGCCGGTCAGCAGCTCGCGGGCCTCATCGCTCTTCGCCTTCTTCGCCCGCAAGTGCAGGAGGGCGGCGACGGTGGCGAAGCTGTTCTTGACGCGGTGGTTCAGCTCGTCGAGCAGCAGGCGGTTGTCGGCCTCGGCCTGCTTGCGCTCGGTAATGTCCATGGAGGTGCCGATCACGCGGATCGGCCGGCCCTCGCCGTCGGGCGTCACACGCCCGTGCGCCAGCAGCCAGCGCACCTGGCCGCCCGGCTGGACGAGCCTGTGTTCGAAGGAGAAGTCGCCTCCGCCAGCCTTCAGCGCGGCCTCATAGTCGGCCAGCACCCGGTCGCGGTCTTCCGGATGCAGCGCATCGACGAACAGCTCGAAGTCGACCTGCGCGTCCAGCGCAACGCCGTACATCTCGCGAAGCCGCGTGTTCCAGGCGAGTTCGCCCGTGAGGATGTCGTATTCCCAGAGGCCAAGCCCGGTGGCCTCGATGGCAAGCGTCAATCGCTGGGACACCCGGGCAGGCGCGAGCAGGGGTTCCTGGCTTTCGCCGAACGTCAGCCCCTTTGGCCGGTCGCGAACCCGAACATCTGGAATGAGCCCAACTCCAAACGGCGAAGGCTGTTTTGTGCGCCCTCTGCCCCAGTTTGAGCAAACATATTCGATGAAGCGCGCCCGGTCGGTCGGGCGCCCGACGCCGGGAGCGGAATACCGTATTGCGCCGTCGCAACGCCTCAGGCGCGTTCGAGGGACGGCGTTGAGCTGGGCTCGGGCGCGCGGCCCTTCCGACGGGCGAAGTGCTGCTCAAGTTCCGTCTGGAAGTCGGCGGGCGGGACGTACTCTTCGCGGTACCAGGGCTGCGTCGCCTGGTCGAAGATATCCTCCAGCCACGCCACCGCTCTCTTCACCCTGGAGGACCGCATCACCTCCCGGCGCTGGACGAGCCACATGGTGACCGGTCCATGCATGATCCCTTCCAGCATGACGAGCGTCGGATCGACCGAGAGGATCGCCGTCGGGAGCGCATGGAGCCCCGCGCCCTCGCGCACGGCGTTCAGCGACACCGCGCTGGAGTTGGTGACCAGTCGATGGCGCGTCATCAGCTGGTAGGCGGCGCTCTTGTCGTCCCGCTGGTGCACTTGCGCCACGTGGTGGACATACGGATGCGACAGCGCCTCCTGCAGGTGCTTGGGCATGCCGTAGAGGTCGAGGTGGCTGCGCGCCGCGAAGAGGGCGTAGTGGAAGTAGGCCAGCGGGCGGACAACCATGTCCTCGCTTGAGGGCTTGGAGAAGGTCAGGCCGACGTCGACCTCGCCTTCGAGAGGGCGGTCGGCCCACAGGCCGCAGTCCAGCACCAGGTCGATGTCCGGGTTGCCCCGCAGGAATTCCGTGATGGTAGGCGTGATGAAGACGCCGGCGATCCCGTCGGGGGCGCTCACCTTGACTGTGCCGGAAGGCGCGCGGTCGTGGCCGACCAGTTCCGCCTCCAGCGCCGCGGCGGCGCGTTCCATCACCTGCACGCGCTGGTAGGCGATGGTCCCCGCCGGCGTCAGGCTGACGCCCTGCTTGCCTCGCACCAGCAGCTTCGTGGCCAGGCGCGACTCGAGATTGTCGACGGCGCGGGTCAGGGTGGAGGCGCTGACGCCGAGCGCACGCGCGGCCGCGCCGAAGCTGCCCGCCTCGGCGACCGCCCAGAACAGGCGTAGGTCCGTGAAATCCGCCTTGCGCCGTACGACCTCAGGCACCGCTGCCCTCCCGGAACCGCAAGGCTGCGTTGCAACCTTTCCGGCTCCTCAGTCCCCCAATGCACGCTCTACGAAACCTGTGCAACCCGCAAGCAGGTTCAGCACATGGGACATTCTGCAGCACAATCTGGGCGTGAAAGCGTCACCGCGACGGTGCTGCGCGAAATCCTGCAACCGCTGGGCCTGACCGAGGCGCGCGATGTGGACCTTGGCCTGGCGCGCCGCCTGGCCGCCGGCCTCATAAGCCCGGATATCGCCAGCGAGCCCGCGCTCCGCGCGCTGCACGGCAAGACCGGCTACGGCGTCTACCTTGTCCACGAAGAAGGCTGGCTGCGCGGCATCCTTGCGCTGGTGATGCTGAACGAGGCGGGTCATGCCGCGGTGAGGGCCGGGACGTTCGATGCGCTGAACCCCGCGCTCGAGCATGCGGTCGCCGCTCACGAGGAGCCGGTCGCCATCTACGGCTGGGGCATCCTGGGCGCGACGCGGAGCGCCGCCGCGACGGTGGTCGAAGCCTGCCGCGCCATCATCGCCAATGTGCCTTTCCCGGTTTACGCCCGCGCGGCGACGCCCGCCGGGCTGCGGATGCTGACCGCGAAGCTGGATTTCACGCCATACCCGGACTCGCCGGACGGCCTCTTGTGGCTGCCCGAGCGGAAGTCCCAACGGAGGGCCGCATGAACGCGCCCGTCAACCGTTTTACGGCGGCTCGCGCCAACGGGTCGAACGGCGGTCATCTGACCGTCAGCGTCGCGCGCACGCTCAACGACCTGATGCACGTCATGGCAGTGCGGACCCTGGTCTACATGGGCGAGCAGTCCTGCCCCTATGACGAGGAATACGACGGCAACGATTTCTGCGGCGCCACCCACCTGATCCTGCGCTGCGACGGCGAGCCGGTGGGCGTGGTGCGCCTTCGCTGGTTCTCCGACTTCGTGAAGCTGGAGCGGCTGGCGATCCGGGCGGAGTATCGAGGCGGCCCCGGTCTGCTGATGCTCGCCCGCGAGGCCGTGGCGTTGGCCGAGCGCAAGGGCTACCGGCGACTGATGGGCCATGTGCAGCGGCGCGTGATCCCCTTCTGGAGGCGCTACTTCAAGGCCCGCGCCCGGGAGGACCGGCAGCCCTTCTACTTCTCCGACTACGACTACATCGAGATGGAGTTCGACCTGCATCCGCCGCCGGACGCGATCAGCATCGACAGCGATCCGATGGTCATCCTGCGGCCCGAGGGCGAGTGGGACCGGCCGGGCGTCCTGGATCTTTCGACCATGAGAGCGGCGGCCGCCTGATGTGGCAGGGTGGCGTGCGTTTTGGCGCCAGGCCGCGCCTTCTGGTTTGCATGGATCTCCAGCAAGGAAGCGTCGCCGAGGGCCAGGGGCCTGATGGCTGCATCGTGAACTGCCGGCGGGTTCTGGCCTACGCCCGCGACGAAGGGTGGCAGATCGTGCACGTCCACCGGAAGTCGGAGCCGCCGTTGGCGCGCCCGATTGCCGGGCTGGAGCCGCTGCTCACCGAGCCGGTGCTGTACCGCACCGCCCTGTCTCCCTTCTCGAACCGCAGCTTCCGCGACCTCGTCGACGCCGCGGGGGCCGCGCACATGGTGGTGATCGGCTATTCCGTCACCCAGTCCTTCCTGGCCACGGCGCTGATCGCCTACGACGAAGACCTGTCGGTGGTGCTGGTCGAGGACGCCATCGGCTCCGGAGCGCTGGACCACGAGACCCGCGACGCCATCGGGGTGCTGGGCCAGAGGGTGGCCAGCCCCTTCCTGGTGCTGACGACGACCGACGCGCTGGTCGGCGGGCCGCGCCTGCGCCGGGTAGTCTGAAAAAAACTTCACCGCGGATTGGCGGATTCTACGGCGCCGTTCGTCTTTAGCCGCCGAGGTGGGTTAGGCTCGCCTCGTGTGAGGGGAGGCGATGAGCACCGGCCGCGCCGAGTGGTTTGCCGAGCACATCCTGCCGCTGGAGCCGCGAGTGCGGGCCTGGCTGCGGAAGGCCGGCTGGACGCGCGAGGAAGTCGAGGACCTCGTGCAGGAGACCTATGCCCGCCTGGCCGCCGCCTGGGCCGGGGGCGAGGTGGCGCACCCTTCGGCCTATGTGTTCGCGACGGTCCGTAACGTCGCCGCCGACCAGCTGCGCCGCCAGCGCATCGTTTCGATCAGGAGCGTGGCGGACATCTCGCGCCTCAACGCCACCGACGGCCAGCCGGACGCAGAGGCGCGGCTGACGGCGCATGAGGAGCTGGACCAGCTGCGCGCCGCCATCGACCGCCTGCCGGGGCAGTGCCGCGCGGTCTTCGTGCTGCGCAAGGTGGAGGGCGTTTCGCAGGCGGAGACGGCGGAACGGCTGGGGCTCGCCCAAAGCACGGTCGAAAAGCACGTGGCGCGGGGCATGCGGATGGTCGCCGCCTGGCTGACCCGCACCGACGAGGAGGCGATGCGCGCCGCCAACAGCAACGCCCGCAACGGAGCCGCCCGTGGAAACCGCTGACCGGATCGAGGCCGCCGCCGCCCGCTGGCTGGCCCGCCACGACGCGGGGCCGCTGGACGAGGCCGATGCGCGCGCGTTCGACGACTGGTGCGCCGGCGATCCGCGCCGGCTGGGCGCCTTCGTGCGGCTGGAGGCCGTCAGCGCTCGCTTGGACCGGGCGGGGGCGCTTTCCGGCATGCCGGTGAGGCCACGGCGGTCCTGGGTCTATCCGGCCGCCGGGATCGCGGCGGCGCTGGCGCTGGCGGTTTGGCCGGCGAGCTATGCGGTGCACGACCTGCTGCATACCGAGCGGTTCTCCACCGACATCGGCCAGCAGTACCGCGCCGCGTTGCCGGACGGGACGCTGGTGGAGCTCAACACCGCGACCAAGGTGGCGGTCGAACTGAAACCCGACGCCCGCGAGGTGCGCCTGCCGCGCGGCGAGGCGGTGTTCGAGGTGGCGCGCGATGCCAGGCGGCCGTTCGTCGTGAAGACGCGGCTGGCCGAGGTGCGCGCGACCGGCACCGTCTTTTCCGTCTGCACGGAGAAGGGGCTGGAGGTCGCCGTGCGGGAAGGCACGGTCGAGATCATCCGCGAGGGGACTCTGGTGGCGCGCGTTTCGGCCGGCGAGACCTTCTCGATGAACAAGGACGGCTCGGTGGTTTCGCACCAAGCCAACCAAGGCGCCCGCATCGCCCGCGAACTCGCCTGGCGCGACGGCAAGGTGGCCTTCGCCGGCGAGACGCTGGCGCAGGCAGCCGAGGAGCTCAACCGCTACAACCGCGAAAAGGTGGAAATCGCCGATCCGCAAACCGCCGCCATCCACGTCGGCGGCTATTTCCGCGCGACGGACCCGGAAGGGTTTGCGAGGGCGCTGGAAAAATCCTTCCCCGTGGTCGCCGAACTCGACGGCGGAAAGGTCGTGCTCCGTGCGCGGCCATCGGCGTAGAAATTATTTACACCGGTGTTGGCGGATTTCCGCCCGCCCTTCGTCTCAACCCGCACGGCTGCTCTTGAACAGCCGAAAACCGGGGGAGACGTCATGAAGACCAATCGATTTACCGCGATGTTGCTGGCCGGCGCGGCGGCGAGCGCGATCCTTGCGGCGCCCGCGATGGCGGCCGATGCGCTGCAGCACTTCAACATCCCGTCGCAGGACGCGGCGATGGCGCTGAACGAATACGCCCGCCAGGCCGGCGTGCAGATCGTCTTCCCCTACGACTACGTAAAGGGCCGCCAGACCCCGCAGGTCGCGGGCGACCTGACGCGTGAGCAAGCGCTCGCCATGCTGACCAGCGGCCTTGGCCTCTCCGTCACCTCCGACACCGCCGGCATGATCACCCTGCGAGACGCCAGCGACCCCCAGTCCGGAAGCGCCGCGGGGGACGGCGCTGACTCCGGGACGGTTGCTGCGCTGGTAGTGACCGCGCAAAAGCGCGAGGAAAACATCCAGGACGTGCCGATCGCGATTTCGGCCTTCACGGAGAAGTCGCTCCAGGAGCAGAAGATCGAAGGCGGCTTCGACCTGCTGAAGGCCATTCCGAACGTTACGTTCAGCAAGAACAATTTTACAGGATACAACTTCTCGATCCGCGGGATTGGGACAAAGGCCGTGAGCGCCACCACGGACCCCGGGGTGGCGGTGGCCTTCAACAACGCTGCGCTTATCCAGAACCGCCTGTTCGAGCAGGAATACTTCGATGTCGAGCGCGTCGAGGTGCTGCGCGGTCCGCAGGGAACTCTCTACGGTCGCAACGCAACAGCCGGCGTCATCAATGTGATCAGCGCCAAGCCCAATCTGCAGGAGTTCTCCGGCTGGGTGAAGGGCGAGGTCGGCAACTACCACGCCAAGCGCCTGTCGGCGATGATCAACGTACCGCTCGTCACCGACAAACTCGCGGTTCGATTTGCAGGAGCCCTGACCGATCGGTCGGGCTACGATTTCAACGCGACGACCCACCATGCTGTGAACGGCCGCGACCTCTGGTCCGGACGGATCTCGATCGGCTTCAATCCGACAGAGCGCGTGCGCACCAGCCTGGTGTGGGAACGCTTCAATGAGGACGACAATCGTTCCCGCACCGGCAAGCAGTTGTGCAAGCGGGACCCGGGGCCACAGAAAGTGGGGGACACGTCCTTGGGCTGGGGACCGGTATCGCGCGAAATCAACGCCGGGCTGTTCCTTTCGCAAGGCTGCCTGCCTGTCTCTCTCTACGACGACTCGGCGTTCGAAACGCCGAACGGGCTGTCGATCCCGTTCATTGGGGGGATCGTGGCGCTGGGCACCAACTACGCCGCTGGCGAGTACGAGGGCTACACCGTTCTCTACCCCTTGGGGGAGCCGTCGCCTGGAGACTTCTGGGGCGCCCAGACCTTCATCAATCCCGTGGATCCCTACGGGAAGATGCGCCAGTCGCGCGATTTGCGAACCTTCAATTCCCTCAGGGATCCCGTCTATCGAGCCAAGGCCGACGTCGTTCAGTTCAACCTGGATTTTTCCCTCACCGATAGCCTGACTCTTACGTCGCAAACGACCTACGACGCGGATAGCGTTTACTCATTCCAGGACTACAACAGGTTCAACACCGTTCCCGTGTTCCGGGACACCTCGTCGCTCTATACGTTCTATCCCTGGTACCATAATGGCGACCCAGCCGCGCCGAGCGAATGGGCGGGCCTGGCGCCCGGAGGGTACTATTGTGACCCTCAGATTGGATGTTCCAATACCATTGCCGGTTTCGACATCTCCAAGGCGAAGAGCACGCAATGGCTGCAAGAGCTCAGGCTCCAGTCCGACTTCGCCGGCCCAATCAATTTCAGCGCCGGCATGAACTATACCCAGTTCAAGGTGCTCGCGGACTACTACGTCTTCTTCAATCTGATGAGCGCCTACGCGCAGACCATGCCGTTCAACGGACAGGCGGACCCGTCGAAGTGTAACCTGACCGCGATAAACATCTTTCCGATCTTTGTCGATCCAGTGGAGAATGGGACGGCCGCATCCTTCTGCCCCTATATCGATCCCAACCCGATCGAGAGCATAAATGGGGAGGGCCACAACTATTTCCGAAGCAAGAACCCCTACAAGCTGAAGTCCGCCGCCGCGTTTGGTGAGCTCTATTGGCAAATCAATCCCGCCACCAAGCTGACGATGGGGTTGAGGTACACAGACGACCACAAGACGTTCACGCCTGTGCCGAGCCAGTTGCTCCTGAGCCCCTCCATTCTTGGCGGCGGCGATGTGAGCCGAGGCTATCCCGAGTTGCCCGACATCAAACAGCATTGGGGCGAGTGGACCGGCCGACTCGGCGTGGACTGGAAGCCGGACGTGAGTTTCACCGACGAGACCATGCTCTATGCCTTTTACTCGCGCGGCTACAAGGGCGGCGGCGCCAACCCGCCTCCGGTCGGCTTTACAAAGCGTTCTGTCGCCGAGGTGCTGGGATTCGGAGCTGATTTCCCCGGGTGGGATAGGCCCATGTTCACGCCGATCGCCCAGAATACCAGCCCCACGTTCCGGCCGGAATTCGTGAATGCGTTCGAGGTCGGCGCCAAAAACACGCTCCTTCAAAACGCGCTCAGGCTGAATGGCGACGTTTTCTTCTACGACTACAAGGACTACCAAGTCTCGAAAGTCGTCGACAGGACGGTCGCTAACGAGAACTTTGACGCCCACGTCTGGGGACTTGAACTGGAAGCGCTCTTCACTCCATCCAAGAACCTTCGGCTTCTGGCGAACCTGGGTTACCTCGACACCGCGATCGGAAGCGGCGCGCGCTCAATCGACGTGATGAACCGCACGCAGGGGAACCCCGCGTGGATATTGTCCCGCCCGTGGGTTCAGTTCCCGTCCAACTGCATTGTGCCGGTGAGCGTCCTCGAGCCTTATGTCGCCCAATACGGTGTTCCTGAGGTGTCGGAAGTCTGCGGTGGAACCAACTTCGTCACGGTCGGACTCGGCGTACCCCTGATCGATCCCGCGACTGGCGAGAGGTACGATCCCAGGAACTATCCCGAGAGCAACGGCGGCGCCGGTATTGCGCAAAACCTGAAAGGCAACGAGCTCCCGAACTCGCCGCACTGGACGATGAACGTCGGCGCGCAATACAGCCACGACTTCGACGGCGGCTGGAAGGCCACGGTCCGCGCTGACGGCTACTGGCAGTCGCAGAGCTGGGCGCGTGTATACAACGCCGTGAACGACAAGCTTCACGGTTGGTACAATGCAAATCTGTCGTTCTGGGTCGAAAACGACGACGGTCTGAAGATCGAGCTCTATGCGAAGAACATCCTCGACAAGAGCCCGATCACCGACGCCTTCATCAACTCCGACGACACGGCGCTCACCACCAACGTCTTCACGTTGGACCCCCGCCTGATCGGGCTTTCGATCAAGAAAGACTTCTAACCCGGCTTCGGTCCGCTTCGAACCCGGATTCCCCCTGAGGCGGCGGGCGCACCACCCGCCGCCTCAACTTTTTTCACGCTCCCACCTAGGGCGCCGCGCGGTTTTGGTCTCTACTCTTGAGCAGGGGGCATGCGCGCGCATGGGGTCACCGCCGAACAGACCGCTGGAGAGTACGCCCGCGCCGGCCATCGGGCCTGAGCAGCTGCGCGCCTGGATGGTCCAGTACGGCCCCGCGCTCCGCCGCTACTTCATGAAGAAGGTCAGCGCCGCCGAGGCCGAGGACCTGGTGCAGGACGTCTTCCTCTCCGTCCAGTCGCGCGGCGCGGGCGCGGAGATCGAGAACATCGAGGGCTACCTCTTCCGCGCCGCCGCCAACGTGCTGGTCCGCCGCCGTCAGCGCCAGCGCTGGGACTGGGACCGGCACGCAGCCCTCGACGAGGCGCCCGAGCCCAGCGACGACCTCTCCCCCGAGCGCGTGCTGATGGGCAAGCAGGCCGTCGACCGGCTGGTCGGCGCGCTGAACGACCTGCCGCCCCGCACCGCCGAGGCCTTCTTCCTGCACCGCTTCGAGGACATGACCTATGAGGCGATCGCGCGTCGCATGGGCGTGTCGGTCAAGGCGGTCGAGGACCTGATGCGCCGGGCGCTGCGGCGCCTCTCCGACCGGCTGGAGGCCGACGCATGAGCCACCTCCAGCCCGCCCCCGACGACATCCGCGACATCGCCGCCGACTGGTTCGCGCGCCGCCGCTCCGGCGCCTTCACCGGCCGCGACCAGGCGGAGCTGGACGCCTGGCTCGACGCCGATCCCGAGCACGCGCAGGCCTACGCCGCCATCGAACGCGCCTGGAGCGGGGCCGCCGCCGTGCGCGCCGACCCGCGCGTGATGGCGCGCCGCCAAGCCTTGCTGAAGGCGCGCGGCCGCCGCGCGTTCGCCGTCCGGGCGCTGGCGGCGTCGCTCGTGGTCGCCCTGCTGGGCGGCGGCGTCGCGGGGGTTCAGGTGCTGACCGGGCCAAAGCCGCTGGCGACCCAGGCTTTCCGGACGGCGGTCGGGCAACGCGCCACCGTGACCCTTCCCGACGGCTCGGTCGTGACGCTGAACACCGACACCGTGGTGCGCACCAGGGCGGACCACGACCGCCGCCTCGTCTACCTCGACAAAGGCCAGGCCTTCTTCAAGGTCGCCCACGACAAGCGCCACCCGTTCGTGGTGGCGGCCGCCGGGCGCACCGTCACCGCGCTCGGCACGGCCTTCGACGTGCGCGTCGACCACGGCGCGCTGCGGGTCGTGCTGGTGGAGGGCAAGGTGCGGGTCGAAACGCCGGCCGCGCCCGCTGCGCCCGCCGGCAAGGCCGCGCCGCAGACGCCAGCCCCCGCCAGGCCCGCGCCCGGCCAGGCGACCGAGATGGTGGCGGGCTCGGAACTCGTGGCCCCCGACGACGCCGACTGGCGCCTGACCCGCGCCGACGCCGTGCGCGAGACCAGCTGGACCCGCGGCCAGATCATCTTCGACAACCAGCCGCTGGGCGCCGTGGTCGACGAACTCAACCGCTATTCCGACCAGAAGATGGTGGTCGCCGGCGCCAAACTCGCCGCCACCCCGATCAGCGGCACCTTCAAGCCCGGCGACCTGCACGGTTTCGCCGTGGCGCTGGAGAATTACCGGCTCGCGCGGGTGGAAAACGAGTCGGAGCGGGAAGTCAGGATCGTGGCTTATTGAAGAAAAAAGATGCGGAGGACCTAGGGTGAAGCATCGAGTTGGTCTCCCTGTATTCAGGGGGCAGACCGCTCCCAAAGAATAAAGGGGGAGCGAAATGTCCATTCGGAAGACGACGACTCATGCCCGCCTGATGTGCGGCGTGGCTGCGGCGGTCATTATTGCCTGCGCGGGGGTCGCGCATGCGGAAGATGCGCCGACCATCAATATAGCGCCGCAGTCGCTGGCCACCGCGCTGTACGAATTCGGCGGCCAGACGGGCCACCAGGTCCTGTTCACGCCCGATCTCGCCGCCGCGAAGACCACGCGCGGCGTGAGCGGCGCCACCGACCAGCAACTCGCGCTCGCCCAGCTCCTGGACGGCACGGGCCTGACCTTCCAGCGCTCCGGCGACACCTTCCTCATCACAAGGGCCGACGCCCCCCAGTCCGGAAGCGCCGCGGGGGACGGCGCTGACGCCGGCACGGTCGCGGCGCTGGTGGTGACCGCGCAGAAAAAGGAAGAAAACATTCAGGACGTGCCGATTGCGATCAGCGCGTTCACCGAGAAGAGCCTGCAGGAGCAAAAGATCGAAGGCGGCTTCGACCTGCTGAAGGCGATTCCGAACGTCACCTTTTCCAAGAACAACTTCTCTAGCTACAACTTCTCGATCCGGGGGATCGGGACAAAGGCCGTGTCCGTCACGACAGATCCTGGCGTGGCGGTCGCGTTCAACAACACCGCGCTCATCCGCAACAGGCTGTTCGAGCAGGAATATTTCGACGTGGAGCGGGTCGAGGTGCTGCGCGGCCCGCAGGGCACCCTCTACGGCCGCAACGCCACCGCCGGCGTGATCAACGTCATCAGCGCCAAGCCTGACATGCAAGACTTCAAGGGCTGGCTGAAGGGCGAAGTCGGCAACTATCACGCCAAGCGCCTATCAGCGATGGTCAACGTCCCGCTTGTGGACGACAAGCTGGCCATCCGCTTTGCAGGGGCGCTGACCGACCGCGCGGGTTACGACTACAACACAGTGACGAAGCACCAGATCAACGGCCGTGACCTGTGGTCGGGCCGGATCACCATCGGCTTCAATCCCACCGAACACATCCGCAGCAATTTTATTTGGGAGCGGTTCAACGAAGACGACGACCGCTCGCGCACGGGAAAGCAGCTTTGCCACCGGGACGACGGGATAGCGTCCATTGCCGGCGTGGACCTCGCGCCGATCGATGCCGCGAAGATGAGTCAGGGCTGCAAGCCGGGCTCGCTCTACGATGCGGGGGCGTTTGGGACGCCGAACGGGTTCGCTATCCCGTTCATCCAGTACATGTCGGGCTCGACGTCGCCGGGTCCTGTAATCAGCCTTGTGAGGCCCGTCGACCCTTACGGCGGCCTCATGCAGTCACCCGATCTCCGCACGATCGCGTCGATCATGGACCCACGATACCGCGCCAAAGCCGACATCTTTGAGCTGAACGTGGACGTCGACATTGGCTCGCACCTGGTCGCCTCGTCGCAGACGGCCTATAATACGGATTCCATATATTCCACCCAAGATTACAATCGATTCAACTCATTCCCAGTTTTCAGAAATACGTCGGATCCGACTGACGTTCCGTTTGTGTTCGGGGATAGGGGTTGGGATTGCGGTGTCATAGTTGCTAGCCGCTGCGTGGACTACAGAAACTTCGCTCCCGGCGGGTATTTCAACGACCCACAACTTGGGCGCTCTAACACGATTGCCGGCATGGATATTTCTCGCGCCAGAAGTAGGCAATTTTCTCAGGAGCTTCGCCTCCAATCCGATTTTGACGGCCCGATAGACTTCAATCTTGGAGCGAACTATGTCCGCTACAACACGGAGGAGGACTATTTCGTTCTCTTCAACTTGGTCACGGCGGCTGCAGAGGTTCTCAACGTTGCGGCCGATCCATACACATGCCACCAAGGTCTCGTGCTGCCTAACAAGCCAATCGGCTCGTCGATCGACACGCCCTATTGTATCTACATAGATCCGAATCCACTAGATTCGATTTCTGGAGAAGGTCACAACTACTTCCGTAGCGAGAATCTCTACCGCATGCAGTCCGCTGCCGCTTTTGGTGAGCTATATTGGCAGGCGGCCCCGACGCTTAAGGTCACGGCAGGCGTCAGGTACACCAAGGACGACAAGAAGTTCACGCCCATTCCCAGTCAGCTTCTTCTTTCGACCAACTTGCTTTGGGGCGGCTCAGTCGATCGGGGATATCCCTCAGAGCCAGCGATTCATCAGACCTGGGGTAAATTCACCGGCCGCCTCGGCCTCGATTGGCATCCCGACGTGGCGTTTGGGGACGCCATGCTCTACGCATTCTATTCTCGGGGGTACAAGGGCGGGGGTGCTAACCCTCCGGGAGTCGGGTTTAGAAAGGAGCCGCTTGTCGGCGTGCTACCTTTTCCTGTGCCCCCGCTCCTCCATACGCTTCCCTACCCAGACACTTATAAGCCGGAGTTCGTCAACGCTTTCGAAGTGGGGAGCAAGAACACGTTACTGGGTGGTGCCTTAGCTCTAAATGGCGACGTTTTCTTCTACGACTACAAGGACTACCAAGTATCGCAAATCAAAGATCGTACCGCAGTCAATGAGAATTTCGACGCCAAAGTATGGGGCCTCGAACTTGAAACATTGTTGACCCCCGCGCGCGACCTCCGCTTCAATGCGAGTCTCGGATATCAGGACAGCGCGATTGCCAATGGAGAGGCCTCCATCGACCTAATGAATCGAACGCAAAACAATTCGGATTGGGTCCTTCTCAAGCCTTGGGTTCAGCTTCCCTCGAACTGCATCGCACCGCGCGAAATTGTTGAGGCGTTTGTCGTTAATGATGCGATCTACGGCAACTACGGCAACATTCTAGCGCTTTGTCCTGGCAACTGGTTCGCCATGGGCCCGGGTGGGTGGCCCGTGCCGCGGACAGAGGCATACGGCTATCACATCGACCAATCCACTTGGCCTAACGGCAGCGCCGGTTTCGACGCGGATCTGGGCGGCAACAAGCTCCCCAACGCGCCGCATTGGACGGTATCGCTGGGCGCCCAGTACGGCCACGATATCTTCGACGGCTCCTGGCGGGCCACGGTCCGGGCGGATGCCTACTGGCAGTCTCAGTCGTGGGCTCGGGTCTACAATGACAACCCGTATGACAAGCTCCACGGCTGGTACAACGTGAACCTGTCGGCCTGGATCGAGCGGCCTGAGGATGATCTGAAGATCGAGTTCTACGCCAAGAACCTGCTCGACAAGACGCCGATCACCGACGCCTTCCTCAACTCTGACGACACGGGTCTGACCACGAACGTCTTCGTGCTCGACCCGCGGCTGATCGGGCTCAGCATCAAGAAGGGCTTCTAACTCCGGCTTCGGTCCCCTTCGAACCCGGATCACTGCAAGGCGGTCGCCAGTTACGGCGGCCGCCTTTTCTTTTGATGAAAGCGAGACATATCGACCGGAGACAATTGGATACACTCGCCCCCTGCCTCCCCGCTGCTTATCCCCGCCCGCTCCAGCCGCCCCATAATCGGCGGATGACCAGCGCCTCGATCGTCTCCGCCGCCTCCACGTCCCCCATCACGCGCGCCTCCCTGCGCTGGCGCCCCTGCCTGTGCCCGCATTGGCGCCCGCGCGAGGCCTCCGGGGACACTCGCCCTGGCGGCCCATCGCGGTTAACGCGGTGTTGAGGAACTCAGGGGACTAGAAGCGCGTTTCGGGCGCGGCTCTGGGCAGCAGCGCTGGAGGGGGTGAGCATGGCCGACAATCCCGCACCGAAGATCGCGTCCGATCCGGACTGGTTCTGGCGTGACCTGAACGCCGGCCGTGGAGCGGGCCTCTACGGCGAGATCCTCCCCGACCGACGGCCCGCGCCTGAGGAGCTCGCCGCCGAGGCGGCCGCGCCTGCCCCTCAGCCGCTCACGCTGTAAAGGGGCGGCCGCCGGGCCTACATAGCCCGGCATGAGCGCCTTTCGTCTTCCGCAGCCCCTGCAAGCGCGCCTTGAGACCGGCGCCCGCGAGTTGCTGGAGGCCGGCGGGCCGAGGGTGGACTTCGAGCATCCGGCGGGAGAGCCCGCGCTGGTCGGCCCCGACAGCGTCTCCTGGCAGGTGTTCCGCAATCCGGTGGCGTTGATCGTGGGCGGCATCACGGCGGTGCTGCTGGAGCTCGCCGAACCCCGCGTGCGCCACGGCGTCTGGGACCACACCACCTCCCGCACCGACCCGCTGCGGCGCATGCGGCGGACCGGGCTGGCGGCGATGGTCACCGTCTATGGGGCGCGGAGCACGGCCGAGGCGATGATCGCCGGGGTCGGCCGGATGCATGCGCGGGTCGCCGGCCACACCCCGGCCGGCGCGGCCTACGCGGCCTCCGACCCGGAGCTGCTCGACTGGGTGCAGGCGACGGCGGCCTACGGCTTCCTGGAGGCCTACAGCGCCTTCGTGCGGCCCATCAGCCGCGCGGACAAGGACCGCTACTACGGCGAGGGCAGGGCCGCCGCGGCGCTCTACGGAGCCACCGGCGCGCCGGGGTCGCTGGCCGAGCTGGAGGCGCAGTTCGCCGCCATGCGTCCGAAGCTGGAGCGCTCCGAGATCGTGTTCGAGTTCCTCGACATCCTCCACCGCACCGACTTCCTGCCGCCGGGGCTGAAGCCGTTCCGCTCCATGTTCATCCGGGCGGCCGTGGAGATCCTGCCGGACTGGACGCGGGATACCCTCGGGCTGCAAGACCGGCGCCTGCGGCCCTGGGAGACCGGACTTATCCGCCTCGTAGCCCGCATCGCCGATACTGTGGTGGTAGAGGCGACGCCCGCCTCTGCGGCCTGCCGCAGGCTCGGACTGCCGTCCGACTACCTCCAGCGCCACCCGGTTTAGGACGCACCCTCCTCCAGCCGCGGACTGATCCGAAGCGCCGTGATCTGGTTCCGCTGCCGCCGCAGCACCTGGAACCGGTGGCGGTGGAAGATGAAGGTCTGGCCGGGGTCGGGGATGGTCTGGGCCTCGTGCAGCACCAGGCCTGCGATGGTCACCGCCTCGTCGTCGGGCAGGTCCCAGTCCATGGCGCGGTTGAGTTCGCGGATGGTGACCTGGCCGTCGACATGGACCGCGCCGTCCGGCTGGCGGCGCACGCCCTGGATGGCGACGTCGTGCTCGTCCTCGATCTCGCCGACGATCTCCTCGAGGATGTCCTCCAGCGTGATCAGGCCCTGCAGCGCGCCGTACTCGTCCACCACCAGGGCGAAGTGGGTGCGGCGCTTCAGGAAGGCGTTCAGCTGGTCCTTCAGCTTGGTGGTGTCGGGGATGAACCAGGGCTCGCGGACGATGGCGCCGATGTCGACCTTCGCCGCCTTGCCGTCGGCTTCGGCCAGCGCGCGGAGCAGGTCCTTCGCGTGCAGGACGCCGACGATGTTCTCCGGGTCCTCGCGGTAGAGCGGGATGCGCGAGTGCCCGGCGTCCAGCGCGGCCTTGATCAGCTCCTTCGTCGGCAGGTCGGCGTCGAGCTGGGTAATGGACTTGCGGTGGACCATCACCTCGGAGACGTCCATCTCCGAGAGGTCCAGCACCCCGCCCAGCATCCGCCGGTCGCGCGCTTCGACCAGGCCCTCGGCGTGGTGGTACTCGACCGAGCCGCGGATCTCTTCGTGCGCGGCCAGCACGTCCATCTCCATGGACAGCTTGATGCCGAAGAGGCCCAGCGTCTTGCGCACCACGTACTGGGCGGCGAACGAGATCGGGCCGAAGACCTTCACGACGGCGTAGGTCGGCCAGGACATGATCCGCGCCACGTCCTCCGGACGGGTGATGGCCAGCGTCTTCGGCAGGATTTCCGCGAAGACCACGATCAACACCGTCATGATGCCGGTCGCGATTGCCACACCCAGGGCCCCCGGGATGGCGTGCGACAGCACCGCCGTGGTCAGCGACGAGGCCAGGATGTTGATGACGTTGTTGGCCAGCAGGATGGCGCCGATCATCCGCTCCTGGTCGCCGATCATCTCGTTGACGCGGGCGGCGGCGTGGTCGCCGTCGCGCTCCAGCTGGTGCATGCGCCCGCGGCTGGCGGCCGTCATCGAGGTCTCGGCTGCCGAGATCAGGCCCGAAAGCCCCAGCAGGATGATCAGCGTCGGCGCGAGCGCTGCGACAATGGCGACGATCACGGCTTAGCTCCTTCCGCGATCAGGAACGCGCGGAGGGGATCGACGGGTACGCCCTTGGCGACGAAAGCGTCACCGATCGCGCGGGCGAGCACGAAGGTGAGCGCGCCGGCCTCCGCCTTCTTGTCCTGCGCCATATGGGCGATGAGCCGGTTGGCGGCGAAGGGGTGGCCCGGCACGTCGGCCAGCCGCGTCGGCAGGCCGCCCTTGCGCAGCGCAGCTTCGACGCGCTCGGCGTCGGCGCGCGAACAGTGACCGAGGTGCGCCGAGAACCGGAAGGCCAGCGCGCAGCCGGCGCCGACCGCCTCGCCGTGCTTCAGCGCCTCGCCGTAGCCGTTCTCGGCTTCCAGGGCGTGGGCGAAGGTGTGGCCGAGGTTCAGCAGAGCGCGACGGCCGGCCTCCTTCTCGTCGGCCTCGACGATCTCGGCCTTCATCTCGACGGAGCGCACGATGGCGTGGGCGAGCGCGGCGTTGTCGGCGTGCAGGACCTTGCAGCCGTGCTCCTCGCACCAGGCGAAGAAGGCGGCGTCGCCCAGCATCCCGTACTTGATCACCTCGGCGTAGCCACAGCGCATCTCGCGCTCGGGCAGGGTGGCCAGCACGTCGAGGTCGGCCAGCACCAGCCGGGGCTGGTGGAAGGCGCCGATCAGGTTCTTGCCGCGCGGGGTGTCGATGGCCGTCTTGCCGCCGACCGAGCTGTCCACCTGGGCCAGCAGGGTCGTGGGGATCTGGATGAAGTCGATGCCGCGCTTGTAGATCGCCGCCGCAAACCCGGTCAGGTCGCCCACAACCCCACCGCCGAACGCCACGATCATGTCGCCGCGGTCGAGCTCCAGCTGCAGCAGCTGGTCGGAAAGTTCGGCCAGTCCCTCCCAGCTCTTCGTCTCTTCGCCAGGCGGAATGACGATGACGTCGGTGGCGATCCCGGCGTTTTCCAGCGCCACGGCCAGCCGCTCGCCATGGTGGTCGGCGACGTTCTGGTCGGTGACGACGGCGATGCGGGCGCGCTTCAGGAAGGGCTTGATGTACTCGCCCGAGCGGTCGATCAGGCCGGCGCCGACGACGACTTCATAGGCGCGGTCGCCCAGGCCCACGGGAATGGCTCGCGTCATGCGCTGACCTTCGACAGATGCTGCTTCAGCGCCTCGAGGATGGCCTCGACCGCCACCTGGTGCGGGGTGTCGCCGGTCTCAACGGTGATATCGGCTTGGGCGTACACCGGGTACCGGACCTCGGCCTGGACGCGCAGCACGTCCAGCGGGTCCTTACCGGTGACAAGGGGGCGGCCGCCCTTCCGCGCGATCCGGCGGGCCAGGACCTCCAGGTCGGCCTTCAACCAGACGGAGACGGCCTTTTCCTTGATAAGCGCGCGGGTCTGGTCGTTCATGAAGGCGCCGCCGCCGGTCGCCAGCACGTGCGGGCCCTCGTCCAGCAGGCGCGCGATCACCTTGCGCTCGCCGTCACGGAAGGCGGGCTCGCCGTACCGGGCGAAGATGTCGGGGATCGAGCGGCCGGCCGCGGCCTCCACCTCGGCGTCGGCGTCGCGGAACGGCAGGTCGAGCGCGTGCGCCAGCCGGCGGCCGATGGAGGATTTGCCGACACCCATCAGACCCACGAGGGCGATGGTCTTGCGGCGAAGGGCGGGATCGGCGGTCATGGCCGCCTGCGGTTTACACGAGCATGGCTGTTCGCGCCAACCGGTGGTCGGAGTCGTGGTATCGTTGCGCATGATCTCGTTTGCGGTGTTCGACACGGCGCTCGGCTGGTGCGCGCTCGCCTGGAGCGAGGCGGGCGTCGTGCGCGGCTGGCTCCCGGTGGCGAGCGAGGCGGCGGTGCGCGCGTCCGTGGCGCGGCGCTGTCCGGAGGCGGTGGAGGCCGAGCCGTCGGGGTTTGGCGCTGAAGCTATCGCCGGCGTGAAGGCGCTGATGGCGGAAGGCGCGACGGACCTGTCACACATCGTGCTGGACCTCTCCAGCATTTCGGACCTGCACCGGCGCATCTACGAGATCGCCCGCGCCATCCCGCCCGGCGAGGTGCTGACGTACGGCGAGATGGCCGAACGGGCCGGGGACAAGAACCTCGCGCGCGAGGTCGGCCGGGCGCTGGGCCTGAACCCCTTCCCGCCGATTGTGCCTTGTCACCGCATCCTGGCGGCGAGCGGCAAGACCGGCGGCTTCTCCGCGCCGGGCGGCGTGGAGACCAAGATGCGGCTGCTGAATGTGGAGCGGGCGCGGGTGAGCCAGGAGCCGCTGCTTTTCGCCGAACTACCTCTTGAAGCGCGGCGCTAAGCCCTTCCCCCACGCATGTGGGGGAAGTGGCCCGACAGCGATAGCTGGAGGGTCGATGGGGGAGTACGAAAAGCCGAGGGACAACTCCCCCATCGACCTTCGCCGCTTCGCGTCTCAGGCCACTTCCCCCAGATGAACTGGGGGAAGAGCTACGCGCCTACCCAGTTGCCGTGGAAGCCGAAGGGCATCCGGCGGGGCATACGGGCCGTGGCGATCGGGCCCGCCGCCATGTCCTGAGCCTCGAACACCATGAACTCGCTGACGTCGTCGGCGCCGCGATAGGCGACCGCCGTCACCCAACCATCGCCCTCGGCGACATCTGCTGAGCGGGGCACGAACACCGGCTCTGAAACCGCGTCGCCCTCCGCCAGCAGGTAGGTCGAGCGCTTTCCGGTGGTGAGGTCGATGTGCGCGAGCGCGTTGAACTCGACCTTGCCGGTCCGCGTCTGGCCGGCGAACCAGCCGTGGCGGTAGGGCAGGCCGGAGAAGCGCTCGTCGAAGCGGGGAAACTCGCCGGCTAGATCGTCGAGCGGCTCCTCGCGGATGGTGTCGGTGGCGCCCGACAGGTCGAAAATCCAGCGCACCAGGTACGCCCCGACGTTCTCGCCACGCGTGCCGTCGGCGTTGGGAAAGAGCGGCGCGCGCTCGTACTTCATCACGTCGGCGTAGATCTTCCCGTCCGCCTCGTAGGCGTTCATCGGGTGGAAGACGTAGGCAGGATCGGTCGAGAACCAGCGCAGGCTGGCCACGCCCTCGGCCCGGCTCATCACCGCCACCATCGCGGGCTTGTCCGGCTCCCACGCAAACGGCGGACCGCCGCTCATCGCCCGCTGCAGGTCGCCGACCAGCGGCAGCACCGGGATCAGCACGTGGTTCTTCGTCACCAGGAAGTCGTGGATCATCGAGCAGTAGGGCGCCTCGAAATCCTCGCGCCGGGTGAGCCGGCCGGTCCTGTCGACGACGCCGTAGCTGACCGTGTTGGTGAACGGCATCACGCCCGTCGAATAGGAGAAGAAGACCATCTCCCCCGTTTCGGGATCGAACTTCGGGTGGGCGGTGAACTTGCCGCCGTAATCGACGTAGCCGCGCGAGGCGAGGCTGCCCGGCTCCATGGCGAACGGCGGGTGAGCCTCCTCCAGCGCCAGCAGGCGGCCAGCGTGGAAGACGATGTTGGTGTTGGCGACACCGGAGTCCTGGCCGATGTAGTCGGGGTCGGTGGTCATCGGGTTGCCGAAAGTGCCGAACAGCGCCCGCCCAGCCTTGTTCTCGGCCTGCCACTTGGGCGTACGGACATAGCGGTTGCGATAGCGGACGCGGCCATCCTCGACCGCGAAGGCGTGGACCATGCCGTCGCCCGCGAACCAGTGGTGGTTCTCGTCGCGCGGCTCGAACTGCGGGTTCGGCCCGGTGCGGTAGAGGGTTCCGGCGAGCGCGGCCGGGATATCGCCCGTCACCGTCAGCTCGAAGTCGTCCTCCGACCGGACGGGGGCGTAGTTACCTTGCAGGAAGGGGTTGATGCGAACCGAGCCGTCCATGGCGACCTCCTGACGTTCTTACATTGTAAATTTATGGTGTAAGCTATATCTGTGGTCAAGAGGTGATTTGCCGATGCCCCGCGTTTTGACCGACTCCGACGTCGCCGACTTCCGCGAGCGCCTCTGCGGGGTAGCCGAGAAGCTGTTTGCCGAGCACGGCCCCGACGGCGTGACCATGCGCCAGCTGGCGGCGGAGTTGGGTGTCAGTCCCATGACTCCGTACCGGTACTTCAAGGACAAGGAGGCCATCCTGGCGGCCGTCCGGGCCGGCGCTTTCAACCGTTTCGCCGAGGCGCTGGAAGAGGCGTTCGCCGGCGAGACGGAGCCGCTGGCCAAGCTGCGCGCCACGGCCGAGGCCTATGTGAACTTCGCGCTGACCCAGCCGAACGCCTACAAGCTGATGTTCGACCTGCAGCACTCCAGCCAACTCGAATACCCGGAGTTGGTCGCCGCGGCGACGCGGGCTCGTAAGACCCTCACCGCGCATGTCGAAAGCCTGATCGACGCCGGCATGCTGAAGGGCGATCCGCTGAAGATCGGCCTCATCCTGTGGGCGGCGCTGCATGGGTTCGTCGAACTGCAGCTGGCCGGTCACCTGCCCGCCGACAGCGCGCCGGAGCTGCGACGGGAAATCCTGGGCGTGCTTGCCCGGGGGCTGGGCTTGACGGTCGCTGGGTAAAGGCGCGCTGCAATAACGCCCCGCGTCCTTCGACATGCCCGCTGACGCGGGCTGCTCAGGATGACGTGAGTTTTCGATTGCACAGAATTCGTCATCCTGAGCAGGCGCGGAGCGCCGTGTCGAAGGACGCAGGGAGACAGCCATGGCCAATCCGACACCCTTTGAAGTCGCCTGGAGCGAGGCTCAGGTTGAAGAGGTGAAGCGGCACGTCCGCGCCTACCCCTGGCCGCCGGCGCCGGCAGGCGGGGAGTGGGCCTACGGGACGGACGAAACGTTCCTGAAGAAGCTCTGCGCCTTCTGGACCGACGCCTACGACTGGCGCGCGGCCATGGCGGACCTGAACCGTTTCCCGCAGTTCGCCGCGCGGGTCGAGGATTTCGACATCCACTTCGTCCACGTGGTCGGCGAGGCGGGCGGCAAGCGGCCCCTGCTGATCAGCCACGGCTGGCCGGGCAGCCACTACGAGTTCTGGCAGGTGATCGAAAAGCTCGCCTTCCCCAGCCGCTTTGGCGGGGATGCGGCCGACGCGTTCGACGTGGTGGTCCCGTCGCTGCCGGGGTTCGGCTTCTCGTCCAAGCCTGACCGCCCCTTCGGCCAGAAGGGCACGGCGCGGCTGTTCAATGCGCTGATGACGCAGGTGCTGGGCTACGACACCTACCTGGCGCAGGGCGGCGACTGGGGCGGGCTGATCACCTCTTACCTGGGGCTTGAGCATGGGGCGCACGCCAAGGCCATCCACCTCAACATGTTCGGCCTGCGCCCGTTCGGCGGACCGCAGTCGGACGCCGAGGCCGCGTGGCTGCAGCAGTCGGCCAGCATGATGGACGTGCTGGGCGCCTATTTCCGTCTGCAGGTGTCGCGGCCGCAGTCGCTGGCGTGGCTGGCGGCGGGCAACCCGGTGGGTCAGGCCGCCTGGATCGCCGAGCGCTTCCACGACTGGTCGGACCTGCGCACGAAGAGCTTCGAGGAGGTCTATCCCCTCGACCGGCTGCTCACCAACATCATGATCTATGTGATGACCGGCTCGTTCACGACCGGCGCCTGGTACTACCGCGCGCTGCTGGAGGAGGGCCGCGTGTTCCTGGCCGAAGGACAGCGGTGCGAGACGCCGACGGCCTACGCCAACTTCCCCGGCGAGCCGCTTTACACCGCGCCACCGCGCAGCTGGGCCGAGCGGGCCTACAACATCGTGCGCTGGACCGACATGCCGCGCGGCGGCCACTTTGCGGCGATGGAGGAGCCGGACCTGTTCGTCGAGGACGTGCGGGCCTGGGGGCGGGAGGCCGGTTAGCCTTCGTGCCGGTCGCGATGGCCGAGCAGCAGGATCGCGGCAAGGCTTAGCGCGCCCGCCAGACTCAGGTAGCCGCCGACGAGGTTCAACCCTTTCCCCGAAAGCGCCTGTGCGATCATCGGCGTCAGCCCGCCGCCGATCACGCCGCCGATGTTGAAGGCGACCGATGAGCCCGTGTAGCGCACCCTCGCCGGGAACAGGCCGGGGAGCCACGCGCCGAGCGGGCCGTACACCAGCCCCATCAGCACCAGCGCCAACGAAAGGAAGGCCCAGACCAGAAACAGCGAGCCTGAGCCCATCATGGGCGCCAACAGGAAGCCGCCGAGCACCGTGCCCACACAGCCGACCACCAGGACGCGCCGAGGGCTCGATGCATCCGACCACCAGCCGGCCCAGATGATGCCGGCGGCCATGAACAGGATGGCGGCGAGCTGGACGCCCAGGAAGGCCTCACGGCTGTAGCCCAGCTTCGTCACGCCGTAGCCGAGCGCGAAGGCGGTCGCGAGGTAGAAGATGCAGAAGCAGGCGACGACGCCGAAGGTCCCGCCCAGCACCTCCTGCCAGTGACGCCTCAGCACTTCACCCAGCGGCACGCGCGAGGGCTCGGCCTTCTCCAGCGCGGCCTGGAAGGCGGGTGTCTCCGTCAGCTTCAGCCGGACCCACAGGCCCACGCCGACCAGTACCGCGCTGGCCACGAACGGCAGGCGCCAACCCCAGGCCGTGAACTGGTCCTGCGTCAGGAACAGGCCGAGCAGCAGGAACAGCCCGTTCGCCGCGATGAAGCCGACTGGCGCGCCGAGCTGCGGGAACATGCCGTACCGCGCCCGGTGGCTGGCGGGCGCGTTCTCGACCGCCAGCAGCGCCGCCCCGCTCCATTCGCCGCCTAGCCCGAAGCCTTGCCCGAACCGCAGGATGCACAGCAGCAGCGGCGCGACCCAGCCGACCATGGCGTAGGTCGGCAGAAAGGCGATGGCCACCGTCGAGCCGCCCATCAGCAGCAGCGAGGCGACCAGCGTCGACTTGCGCCCGGTCCGGTCGCCGAAGTGGCCGAAGAACACCGCACCCACGGGCCTGGCGATAAACGCCAGCGCGAAGGTGGCGTAGGCGCTCATCAGCTGCGCCGACGCCGACGCCTTGGGGAAGAACAGCGGCCCGAACACCAGCGAGGCGGCGGTGGCGTAGATGTAGAAGTCGTAGAACTCGACCGCCGTCCCGACGAGGCTCGCCGCCAGGATGCGGCGCGTGTCCGCCGCCGAAGTGTTCGCCATGGTCGCCCCCGATCCCGTTCGTCCTGACTTGCGGGTCGCCGTGGGCGCGGTCAAGTTCGCTTGCCCCCCAACCGACGTGAGTACCCCATGGCCCGCTACGACTTCGCCTCCGACAACGTCGCCGGAGCCATGCCCGAGGCGCTCGCCGCGCTGGTCGCGGCCAACCAGGGC